>NZ_AP018268.1:1454521-1781534 GCF_002368435.1 Kalymmatonema gypsitolerans NIES-4073 | reverse complement strand
CTTAATTTTCTGGTTAAAGTCTTCGATTTCCTGCTTGGTGGCACTCTGGCTGGTAATCTGTTTTGTGTGGATAAGTGCTGTTTTCAGTTCCTCAATCTGTTGCTCCAGGTTAGTGGGGTCAAAGGGTGCTGGTATTGGGACAGCAGACAGAGTTTCAACTGAGGTGCGTACCGATTGCATCTGTGCTGACAGTTGCTGATCTACGTGTGTGACGCGAGTGCCCATTTCAGACGACACAGCAGTTATATTCTCCTGTAACGCCTGCTCAAATCGGCGTCGGTTGATCAGGCTCAGCGAGAGGGCTAAACTCAGGGGCGCAGCCGCATAGATCAGCTGCTGGGAAAAAACTGCAAATACTGACCCAGCGACAGAACCCGCTACAGAGACAGTTTCTGTTATTTCCAACCCATTGCGGTTAGTGAAGTCTTTCATTCGCTACACCCTTAGTGTTTTCTTTGCCTATGATAGAAAACTTAACATGTCCGCAGTCCCAGAAGAGTTGCGGAGTTTTTATAGCAAAATTTCATCCATCTTATATAATAGTGGCTTGTCTTGTGCTTGGGCAAGGAGTCCGAAAATTAAGGAAGACGTTAAAGCAGTGCCTAAGCACCCTACTTAATCTTTTCTAAGCTGTCGCAGAATCTCCCGTACCTCATATCTTGCACCTGGAAATTTGAATGTCAATTCCTTGACTTACGTGTTAGTTCTTTGAGGCGTTCAATATCTTGTAAAATAAGGTACACAACCAAGTGTGGAAATATAGTTTGGAAGGCGATTTCTGCGGCTTGTCCCCAATCAGGTAGATTTGTAGAGGCGATTGCCCAAGGGGCAGTGCCGGAGGCAATCGCGAAGCGGGGAGAGTTTTCGCTGCTCGCTGTTGATAAGTAAGCCCAATGGGCTAAAACGTAAGAAATAAGCGACAATACTAACCAACCAAGAAGGGCTATAATCAGGTGTTAGACGTGAAGGGTAGCTGGATTTGAAAGGTGGAACCTTCTCCCAAACGGCTTGTCGCTATAATTTGTCCTCCATGTGCCTGGACAATCTGCTGTGCGATCGCCAGTCCTAACCCGAAGCCTCCAGAAGAGCGCGATCGCACACTATCAACTCGATAAAACCGCTCAAAGATATGAGGTAAATCTGCCTCTGGAATTCCAATACCGCTATCCTGTACTTCAATAACCACCCAACGAGACTCAAGGAAAACTCGTAAGCGAATCCTACCTCCAGACGGCGTGTAGCGGCAGGCATTACTCAGAAGATTTGTGACTGCTTGCCGCATCAAATCTGGATTTATTCTCAACATCACCGATTGTTCAGGAAATTCGCTCGTAAATTGTAAGTTTTTTGTCTTTGCTTGGTAAGTGTATTCCTCTACTAATGGCTGGAGCCAGCTAACCAAATTGATAAGATTGAGTGCCTCCAGTTTTAACTGCCCTTCGTGCCGAGCTAAGAATAACAAATCGCTCACCAACATTCCCATTGATTCAGCAATCTGGTCGATGTTTTCCAGGGAACTCTGCTGTTGACAAGGGTCAATTGGTTCAAGCAAGCCAAACTGAGCATTGTTCCGAATTGCTGTCAAGGGCGTCCGTAGCTCGTGGGAAGCATCAGCTGTGAACCGCTGTAATTGCTCATAGGATTGGCGAATTGGCTGCATTGCCATTCCCCCAAGGAACCAACCCGTCAAAGCAATTGCGCTCAAAGCAATGGGTACGCCTACAATTAAAAACAGTCTCAGCGACCATAACGTTTCCTCAACAGGCGCTAAAGAAGCGGCTATCTCCAGATAACCGATTAATTGTCCATTCTGGAAAACAGGAAGTGTTAATTGACGCAGCGGTTCATTTGGACGAACAGTGGTGGAAACGCCCTGGCTTAACTCAATCGTTTGAAACCCTGGTTTATTGTTCAACCACTCTGATGGAGTGACACCAAAAAACTCTAGTAGTTGCTTTTTTGGAGTATACCACCGGGCATAAACAATTGCGTTGTCAAACGGCAAAGCTTCACCACCCAAGATGGGGACATCTTCGAGACTAATGCGCTGCTGTTCTTGGTAAAGTCCATCTTCAACACCAGCCGCCATCAGCCGACTTGTATTGTAAAGTTCTTGGTCAAACGCTCGCAATTGGTCTTTGGCTTCTAAAAAGTAAAGTATTGCTGCAAAGATAACCAGAATACTCCCCATCGAAAGCGTAAACCAGCGAGCTAGGTTACGGCGACTGCGGCTGAATAAGGTAGGAACGAGCAATTTCATGACTCAGGAGCAACCAATCGATATCCCATACCATAAACAGTCTGTAGCCAATCTTCTGCTCCCACCGTCTGTAGCCGCTGCCGCAGGCGATGCACTAACATCGTTATCGCTTTGCTATCTGGCTGTGTATTCCATTCCCAAAGTGCCTGTTCGATTTGGTCATGAGTAAGAACCTGTCGGGGATGTCGTAGAAAATATTCCAGCAATTGAAACTCTCGACCCGACAACTGGACTGTCAGCTCCTGGCGCTGTAGCGTTAAAGTATTGAGATGGAGCTGTAGATCGGCTAACTCTAGCGTGTCACCTTGCCACAGTGGAGCTCTGCGTCCCAATGCTCGCACTCGTGCCAACAGTTCGAGCAAACTAAAGGGTTTAACTAAATAGTCATCTGCACCAACATCCAGAGCAGACACTTTATCCAAAATCGCATCCTTAGCAGTGAGAATCAGTACCGGAGAGGTTTTTCCAGCTTGGCGATACTGTTGACAGAGACTAATACCACTGACCTTGGGCAGCATCCAATCTAAAATCAACAAGTCATAGTCTCTCTGTGTCATTAACCACTGGGCTATTTCACCATCTTCAACCCCATCCACAATATGTCCGACTTTAGAAAGCGAACCCCGTAGTGGCTGTAACTGAGTGACATCATCCTCCACAAGTAAGATTTTCATTCGCCATGTCGCTGTACTTTCTCTTTATTTTTCTATCATGATTTAATCATTAAGCTTTCTTTGTGTTATGACTCGACCCCGTTGGCTGCAATTTCTGATTAAGTTAGGACTAGAGTTCTGGCTGCCAATACCCTTGATAGGGCTGTTTTTTTGGTTGAGCACGGGTTTGCTAACGCATCAAGTCTTGAGCTATACCTATGACACAACCGCACAATTACACGCCGACTCAAAACATCAAATTCATTTCTCCGTTTCGCTTGCTGTCATGTCTATTGAAGCCCTGATTGAGCGAAGAGAGAAGTTGACTGAAGTAAAGGTTTACACTGCTGATTCGGTTTTAAAGCAGATGGAATTTGAATTTCCAGTGACTGAATATGCTCAAGTTGATGCAGCGATCGCTCAAACTTTAGGATTACCGATAACAGCAATTAAGCAGTTGATACGTTATCGAATCGAGAACTAACTTAGTACTCGACCAACCCAATTTACAACTCTCCTAAGACAGCACGGGCAATACTACTCGTGTGTGAGATGACACGGCTTATGGCATTGACCATTTCAAGGTGGATAGCGGACGCATCTAAACTGGATGCCGCCCCAGAACGCAAGCGGTGGAGATGTTGTAGATGAAGTTCACGCTTGGTTTGATTGAGCGACGTTCTAAGCAATAAAACTTCATTTGCAATAATTGAGTCAAAGGACAAGAGCCCTGCCAGTGCTTGTTGCAGGAGCGAAATCGTTTGACTATGATAAGTCGTTAGATCATTCCACTCTTCGTCGGAAAAGGCAATTTGTTTGCGGCGCTGTCGCTTGGCTAGTCGCATGAGTTGCTTGTCAACGATGTCGCCAATAGCTTCAAGATCAGTGCAAATGTAAAGTAATGCGATCGCCCTATTTGCCTGTTCTTGGGTCAATAAATCCCCATTCAGCTGTGTTAGATAGCGCTTAATTGCTATTTCTATCAAGACATAGTGGGAGGGTGAGAACCCCTACCTTTTAATCCGGGGATGAAACCCGACCCAACAGGTTTTAACCTGTTGTTTCTGTTTCAGGAACTTTGCACGCTCCAAATGTGTCATAGTAGATATAACGCGTTACAACGCGAAACCATTGTAGGAAAGTCTTCCGCTTCCATGCCCAGCGAACCGATAATGACACTGGCTTCTGGGAAAAAGACAAATAAATTGAATCTTTAAACCCATCCGAGGGGGGACGCCTCTTAGATGTAAAACTAAAATGCTTGCGGAGACGGTCTGGCGGGGAGTAAGTCATGAGGCTGCTCTAGTTAAGAGTCTAAGAAACAGGAAGAAAGGTGTAACAGCACGGCTTTAGCTTGCTGTGGAACAACTTTTAAGAATCCTTGTGCATTTATGCCAGGGAGTACGTCAACTCGTCGAGATGGTCATCTAGCTGGGCAATGCGCTTGGGGATGTCTTTGCCACCGTCTTCAAAAGCGTGGATGCTCAACTGCAACATCTCCCCTGCCAAATCACCCATCCTGAGGATTTCACGCATCGCCAGCCCGAGTGCTACAGCAGGCGCGGGTAGGGCAGCGGAGTCAAGGTAGCGTGCCCCAGACTGTTCAACAGTTGGTGGTTCTCTTACCAGCGTAGTCGCTAAATGTGCAATCTGATTCACTAGTGGAGCGAAGAAGATTGCCAGCAACAGGTTAAACCCTAGGTGGAAAAACGAAACTTGAGCGGCTATTGGAAATGGCACATAACTCAGCAGTGCCGTCAACGGATTAAGCGCCACAAGTGCTACCGTAGCTCCGAATAGTCTAGTACCTACGTAGATGTATGCCAGTCTAAGCCCAGTGATACTGCCACTATTGAGGGCTGTCAACAATGGCGCGATTGTTGTCCCTATATTGGCACCCAGTGTAATCGCTAGTGCCGCGGACAGTGGCACTGCCCCACCAGCTGCTAGCACCAAGACTAGACCAATTGTCGCTGTGCTAGAGATAAAGGCGATCGCCAGGAGTGTGCCTGTCAGTGCCAACACTAAGGGTGAACTAGAGAGTGCTTCGAGGATGGCTTTGGTAATAGGACTCGTGGCGATGGGAGCACTACTTGCATCGATCATCGCTAGTCCTACCAACACAAGTCCAAAGCTGAAAACGCCCCTACCTATATGACGTAGGGCAGCTGTGCGGCGGTTCGTAAATATCGCTACTGCTGCACCGAGTCCCAATAATTCTAGAGCGTAGTCAGTGATATGAAACGCCAGCAATTGGACAACCAATGTAGAACCAACCGCAGCCCCTTGTAGCATGATTGCTGCCGCTGTTAACGGCACCAATTGGGCGTTCACCAACCCCACAAGCACAGAGGCAGTCGCGGAAGAACTCTGAGTGAGCACAGTTGTTATAACACCTGTCACAAAAGCTGCAAAGGGGCGCTTGGCAAGCGTCATCATAGCAAGGCGCAGGCGTGCCCCCAAAGCCCGTTCCATAGCATCGGTGACTAGGCGCACACCATATAAAAGTAACATTACACCACCAAAAAGCAGCAGCAAAACTCTGGTGGGATCGTTGGTGTTGACCATAAGCTAGTTAATCTACGGTAATTCTGATGACTTACTGTAAATTAAGTTTAAGTTAAGAATAAATTAAAACTAACAATAAATACTTCAGTGCGGTCAAAATTTTCGCCAATAACTTGAGTGAAAATCTCTAGGGCTTACTAAATCTACGGTTATGGCGGCGATGTCTTAAGAATCACCGTACCTTTAGGTCGGTGAGTGTCAAGAGCCTGCTAGGTAGTCTTTCAGCAGTCGCTCAATGTTCGTGTCTAGAACGCCTGAAAGTGCAACCAAATCTGCTTCTGTTGGACTTTCATCGCCGCTCATTAAATCATCAAGCCGTTCGACTGGAATACCGCTCGTCTGGGCAATTTTTTGTAAGGATGAATAGCGCCCCGACTCGATGACAGCATGAATGGAGTGCGAGAACGACTTTGTCTTGGTATCAATCAGCAATCCATAGAGTAGTGCATTGAGTTCTTGAGCAATATGGACTTTGTCTCGCAGGGAAGCACGCCACTTGAGCCAGTAGAGGACATCATCAACGGTTAACTTAGCCCAGTAGTTAAACCTACGCTGAGGGTCTAGCAACTCCTCCAAGCCAACCTTCCCAGAAAGGTAATGATCAATATCTTCAACGCTGCGGCCTAAGTATCGAGCAACAGCTATTTTTCCTTCACCGCTGATGCTCCCTGTCTTTCGCCAACGATAAATAGTGCTTTGAGAACCCAGTTTCAGCTGCTGGGCTATCCACCGCAGCGATTTGTTTTCCTGTAGGCGATCTAAGAGTTGAATTAACCGCTGTTTCTCGTCGTCCACGTTCGCTCACACAACACCATTTGTTTCCATTTTCGCTTAGACATTGGCGTTAGTTGTCTGTTTCTGTTTAGAACATTTATTGTTTGACGGTAAAACAGTAGTTGTGATAGAACAGGCATAGACATGACACGAACAAACTCCAATAGTTATTCGTGGCATTACCTAAAGCAAGTCTTGGAGAAATGGTTAGAAACAGATATAAATTTGCTGCTGCTTGTGAACAAGAGCTAATCGTCTTTGGTGCTTCAAGACCGGGTTACTCGGCTCAAAATGTACACGACTGGATTGACTTCATGAAGTCTCAAGGTATAGGGCGGGTTTGCTGCTTACTTCCTGATACCCAGTTAGCTCGTTACTCGGATCTACTTGGAATCTACCGAGAGGTATTTGGAATCGGTCAGGTGTGTTGGGCACCTATTGAAGACTTTCAACTCGCTGAGCGTGAAACCTTGCTCCAGAAGATTCTGCCGTTCTTAGCAGCAGCAGACCAACTTGGTGAGAAGGTGGTTGTCCACTGTTCGGGTGGGATTGGACGAACCGGACAAGTTCTAGCTGCCTGGTTAGTGAGTGGACGAGGGTTATCTAACTCAGATGCAATTGCGGCTACCAGACGCACTGGGAGAAATCCTTATGAAGCGGCAATTGTAGCTTTGCTCAAAGGTCGCAATCCGTGGAAAGTCGTAGGAGAGCTTAACGCACTTTTGGATGATTGTCGTGACGCCAATAGGAATGAGTGAGCGTCTGTTAAATGAGTGAACTGCGAGATGCAACTGGGTGTAAGACAGTCGTTCCTTTTGGGGCAGAGGTGCCTTGTGCCGCTATATTGCAGATGGAGAAATCTTGCAGTTGGGATCAGTCGTGATTGAGGCGATCGCCACTCCTGGTCATACAAATGCTCACTTGGCTTATCTGATCAACTCCGAGCGAGTTCTGACGGGTGATGCGTTGTTTATTCGAGGCTGTAGAAGGACAGACTTTCAAAGCGGGGATGCTGGAACCTTATATGACTCAGTGACGCAGCGGCTATTTACTCTACCTGATGAAACTCTGGTCTATCCAGGTCATGACTATCAAGGTTATACTGTCTCCACAATTGGTGAAGAAAAACGTTACAACCCGAGATTTGCTAACCATGAGCGCAATAGCTTTATTGAATTGATGGGGAATCTCAAGTTAGCCTTTCCTAAAAAAATGATGGAAGCGGTTCCTGCTAATCAAAATTGCGGTCGTATCTTGTCTACATAAATACAGGCATTATTTATACTTTCACGCGCTACCTAATTATAAGTGTGAACTTATATTTCTTTTTCAAAATCAATAATACATTTTTCTCTCTGGTTCAATATCGGAGTGTATAATCTTAGTTAATGCCTCCTTTACTGCATTTGACTCAACTACAGAAGTATTAATAAGCCGTACGATTCTTAATCAAACTTCTTGATAGTTGTCTAGATTAAAGAAGCTATTTTTCGGTATAATGAAGAATAAGCCAAAAACCAAGGCACATCAACATTAAATAATTCCGGCTTGAAATCCGTCTGTATGGCTTTGAACTAGCTCGCCTGTTGTAAGGTTGTAAGGGGAGCCACCTTCATTAAAGTTAGCTGAAAATAGCGGGAAAGAATAACAGAAAGCTTTCAAAAAATAGGGAGGGCTACTCCCGAATTAAACGCCTGGGGACTGTTGGTGCCCTTCGGGTTCACCAGTCGCCTGCGGAGGAGACAGTACTGAAGGCGGGTCTCCCGCCGTAGGTAACTGTCGTTGGAAACCCTCCAAAGGGCGCTGGCTCACCGACTCCCTTGGTAGAAGCACGCCCAGCAGACAAAGTAGATGTCGTAGACAACTATGGATAAGTTCTGTGTAGCAGTTAAATTACTACGCTTTCAAATCCGATATTTAACATACGAGAGAGACTGTTTATGACACAGAACAACGCAGCCCAACTTTTTAAAGCCGTCAGACAAGATCAGGCATTTCAACAAAGACTCAAAGCTGCAACTAACCCAGAAGCCTTCATCAAGATTGCTAAAGAGCGTGGCTATGACTTCACAGTTGAAGAACTGGAGACTGAGATCAGCAAATTGTCTGAAGAAGAGTTGGCAGCAATTGTCAATCCAGGCATAGCACCTAGAACCCATATTCATCCTAGGTAATTCCTGAACTGAAAGATTGAACGCACAGACAATTGTTAGGATGAAACACGAATCAGACTGAAAACCGAGACGGGTTGAATCGTCACGGCTGGTGGTATAAAACCCACAGTTGGAGTGTAGTAGCCACGGGACTAGATTGCACAAGTTCGTAGCGAATGACAGCTTGTTTGATTTCGTTTCATATGGCGATTGTAGGGGCACGGTATGCCGTGCCCTCATCAGTGGGTATAAACTTAGTTATTACCGAAGAAGAACTAGCTGTGTCAGGAGCCAGGAGTCAGAATTCAGGAGTGTGCGACTGGTGATGGGAGTGAGGGTTTAAAGCCCCTGCTTTCAAGTTATGGAGGAGTAGAAATGCGGAGCATCCTATCTGAAACCCCCGGATTTATCCGTGGGGTATTCTGACTCCTGAATTCTGAATTCTGAATTCTGACTCCTTCTCATGGTTGCTCGAAGACGCTGGGTAATCAGTGGTTGGCATCCCCCTACGGACTGATGGCAAACAAAAGCTTAATCACAGAAATGCCAAGTTTTTAATTATAACTCACGAAAGATTTATACTTCTTAATAGCTTTCTAACATCTGGGAATATACCCTAATCCCCAAATTGCAACTATGGAAGCGTATGATGTTGTGATTGTTGGCGCTGGTCACAATGCACTTGTTTGTGCCGCCTATCTACTCAAAGCTGGGTACAGCGTCCTACTTTTGGAGGCGCGTTCAATTCCCGGTGGCGGTTCGACGACTGAAGAACTTATGCCGCAAGAAGCGCCTGGTTTTAAATTCAACCCCTGCGCGATTAATCACCTATTTATTTTTCTTGGTCCAGTTATACAAGAATTAGAATTACACAAGTACGGTTTGGAATATCTTTCCTGTGATCCGGTCGCCTTTTGTCCTCATCCTGATGGTAAGTATTTTTTAGCGCATAAGTCCGTCGAGAAGACTTGTGCTGAGATTGCCCGTTACAGTGAGAGAGATGCCCAAAAATACGCCGAATATATCGAATTTTGGGAACGGTTTATCAAAGCGGTTACACCCTTTTTCAATGCAGCACCAAAGTCAATTGTTGACATTGCAGGTAACTACGGTCTGAAACATCTGCAAGACTTCTTCTCAATTCTAGGTGGTCCCAACACGACTCTAGATTTAGTTCGCACCCTGCTTAGCAGTCCGATAGATAACATCAACGAGTATTTTGATTCTGAATTTGTCAAAGCACCCCTCGCCCGACTATCTGCGGAACTGAGTTCGCCTCCCTCCCAAAAAGCGATGTCCTTTGGGGCGATGATGTTGGCATTGCGTCACAACCCCGGTATGGCACGCCCACGCGGCGGTACTGGCGCACTCAGCGAAGCTTTAGTAAAGTGTGTGACAAGTCTTGGTGGTGTTATCCTCACCGACCAAAAGGTTGAGAAAGTGTTGGTCGATAACGGTAAAGCAGTCGGTGTGCGGGTTGCTGGCGGCAAAGAATATCGTGCTAACAAAGGTGTCATCTCAAGTCTTGATGCCAAGCGGTTGTTTTTGCAACTGATGGATACAAGCGATGTGGATAGCGCGGATGCGAATTTGCGAGACAGATTAGACCGTCGCATCATCAACAATAACGAAACAATTCTCAAGATAGATTGTGCTTTATCTGAACCGCTACGCTTTGAACATCACCAACACAAAGATGAGTATCTCATTGGTTCTATTCTGATTGCAGATTCTATGAACCATGTGGAACAAGCTCATAGTGAGATTACTTTGGGTAAAATACCCGATGAAAACCCGTCGATGTATGTGGTGATGCCTACAGGACTTGACCCCTCAATGGCACCCCAAGGCAAGCATACTTTATGGATAGAGTTTTTTGCGCCTTATCAAATAGCAGGTGCAGAAGGTACGGGGTTGAAAGGGACAGGCTGGACGGATGAACTGAAAAACAAAGTTGCTGATAAGGTGATTTCTAAACTGGCAGAGTATTCCCCCAATCTCAAACACTCGATTATTGCCCGTCATGTGGAAAGTCCTGCTGAATTAGGAGAACGCTTGGGAACTTACAAGGGCAACTATTACCACATTGATATGACTCTAGAACAAATGCTGTGCTTCCGTCCTCTACCAGAGTTGGCTAATTATAAAACTCCGATTGATAATTTATATCTCACGGGTGCGGGAACTCATCCAGGTGGTTCCATTTCTGGGCTACCAGGACGCAACTGTGCGAAAATGTTTTTGCATACTCAGGAACCATTGACACAAACACTGAAAGATGCAGGAGATTCGATAAAATCTACCGTTGCAACGGTTTTTGGTCGCGAATGATGAGTTTGTAGTAAGCGCTTAGGCGCTTACTACTAGCTTAAGTGTCATGAAACATCTTCCTATGTGAGCAAGCAAACGTCATACTCCTTACCGATGACAAGGATAAGTGAAAATTGATGTAATAAAAATGCTGTTGTCAGTGCTGGAGCCATGACTGAGCGGGTTTTAATTATTGGAGGGCGGGGGCGGATCGGCAGTAGTGTTGCGCAGGACATTCTCTCCCATACACAAGCAGAAGTTACAATCACTGGGCGCACCCCAGATCATGGAATGAATGATCCGCGAGTGCAATTTTTGGTGTTGGACTTAGCGGAGGTGGAGAAATTGAGGAAGGCGATCGCCTCTGCCAACTTGGTGGTTCACTGTGCTGGTCCTTTTCACTACCGAGACGCTAATGTGCTAAAAATGTGTATTGAACATGGTGTCAACTATGTAGATGTTAGCGACCACCGTTCTTATACTAGTAAGGCTCTGGGGTACAATGATGCAGCCGTATCTGCCGGTGTCACAGCGATCGTTAACACTGGCATATTTCCCGGCATTTCTAACAGCATGGTACGCCAGGGCGTTGAGCAATTCGACAAACCAGAAAAGATTCATTTAAGTTACTTGGTGTCTGGTTCTGGTGGGGCTGGTGTCACTGTCATGCGGACAACTTTTTTAGGGTTGCAAAAGCCTTTTGAATCTTTAATAGATGGTCAATGGCAGATGGTAAAGCCTTACAGTCAGCGCGAAACTATTGACTTTCCATCCCCTTATGGGCGCACCGGAGTTTACTGGTTTGATATGCCAGAAACCTTCACACTGCCTCATGCTTTTCCCTCTGTGAAAAGCGTCATTACCAAATTTGGTTCAGTTCCCGATTTTTACAATCACATGACTTGGATAGCTGCTCACGTTTTTCCTAAACAATTAATGCAGCGTCGTGCCATGATAGAATTTTTGGCATATGTCAGTCATTTTATGACCGATGTAACGAATCGCTTCAGTGGTATTGGAGTCGCAGTTCGTTCAGAAATTACAGGTCGCAAAGATGATAGAGAAGCAGTCTTTTGCTCTACTTTAGTGCATGGAAATACCGCCGTGGCTTCTGGTTGTGGCACGGGTAGCATTGCCCAATTGTTACTAGATGGCAAGCTGAAAAAACCTGGTGTGTCACCTGTGGAAGAAGCAGTGCCAACTGATTTGTTTGAGCAAGCAATGCAAAGCCGAGGAATTAAGATTCATCACAATTGGTTGTAAAAATACTAAAACTTTGCACGAAAATCATGTGAAACGAGTATCTACATATTTCTTAACTTTGAATTTTAAGCGTCTTACAGAAGGTCTGCACAAACGTGTAGCCTAACCGTAAGGCATATTTTGAATGAGCGAATTTTGAATGAGCGAATTGTTAATGTATCCTCTGGTAGAAGGCAGAGTTACACCTAAACAAGTAGGATTCCTCTGAAACTCTGATTTTTACGTAGGTATTTATCTCTACTTACGCTGGAAAAATATCATAACAAAGAGGGTAGTGCAATGCAGCTAATTCTAGGAATTGTAAATAAAGCATTACGCCAAAGCATCGTTGTTTTAGGGTTGATGCTTTTGCTCAGCGTGTCGGGTTTATTTTTTTGTGTTCAGCCTAGCTATGCAGTACCATTTACAACTGAAAAACCAATATTTCCATCCGAGAAACTCACACCGGAAGAAAAGATTGACCGTGCTTACGAATATAACAGAGCTGCTGGTCTTCGGGAAGAAGACAGACAACAGGCTTATGAACAAGCAGTAAAAGATTCTAAAACTCCTGAGGAAAAGGTTTACGAAAGGAATGTGAAGGATTCCCAGCCGAATTTGATTGATAAAGCTGGAGAACTGGTTGAGAAAATCACAGGTAAGTAGAAGTAGGAGAAGATGAGGAAGTTATCTCCCCAAGAGTGTGAGCGTGAATGAAGGCTGAAAATTAATGTTTGTTTGAGCTTCTGAAGCTGTCATACAGCAGCATCCCAGAAGCTTTTCTATCAAACAATAGTGGGAGCGTGAGAACCCCTACTCTTCAGAGAGGGGATGAAACGCGACACAGAGGACTTTAGTCCTTTGTTTCTCTTCTTTTTTGTTGAATAAGAGTTTCAATATACTCACTGGCGCTTGTTTTTTCTTTAATAGCTTGTTCTTGCACAAAATACCAAGCTGTATTGGTCAAAAATATCCCATGCTGCTTTTTCAACTCTTCATGTAAGACTGGCTGATTCTTGACTCTTTTCTTACCTTTACCTGTTGACACTTTTAGTACCGTTTAGTATTCTAAATAAAGAGTATCAAACAAGCAGGAGGTGAGTCAACTGTACAGAACGATTCCAATTTACGCAAGATTTAACAACGAAGAAAAAGCATTTTGGTTAGAGCAGTGTCAACGTGCAAATAGCTTAATTAATTGTGCAGTTTATCATATTCGTCAAACTCATTACGCTCGTCTTGAGGAAATGGGCAACGCATATACTACCTACTGGCGTGGTGACGAGTTGCGTAGTAGTTGGAAAACTTATCAGTGCTACAGTTCTTACCCGGAGTTAGATAAAGTTCTTAAGAGCAACCCACATTACAAAGGATTAGCGGCACAAGCAGCACAACAAACGTTAAAGTCAGTTAGCGAGTCAATCACTAGTTACAACGGATTGGTAAAAGCTTATTACAAGGGAGAAGTTGACCGACCATCTTTGCCTAAGTATCGCAAAAAAGGAGGACTAGCAGCGGTAACATTTCCTAGTCTTGCCCTTAGCTTTAAAAATGGGTACTTCAAGCCATCAATTAGTAAAGAGACAAAACCAGAACTTATTGCAGAAATTAAGTTAAAGCTGCCTGACTTTATTGACTCCGACTGGGTAAAAGAAGTGACTATACGCCCAACTCTAGGTCAATTTGTCATTGACTGGGTTGTTGACGACGGGAAAGAGCCAATCAAAGTTAATCCCAACCTTGATTACAGTCACGCATGGTCATTTGACCACGGTGGAACTAACTGGGTCACAGGGGTTTCAACTCGTGGTAAAAGTTTCATCATTGACGGGCGTAAGCTTAAGGCAATGAATCAAGGCTACTGTCGTCTTGTTGCAAAGTACAAACAGGGTAAATCTGATTTCTACTGGGACAGCAATCTTGACCGAGTACAGCGACGACGTAACAATCAAATGCGCGACGCCATCAACAAGGCAGCGCGATTTATTGTTAACCGATGCTTAAACGACAAGATTGGCAATATCATTATTGGCTGGAATGATGGTCAAAAAGTTGGCTCCAATATGGGTAAAGTTAATAACCAAAACTTTGTCCCAATACCTACAGCGCGACTCATTGCAAGGTTAAAGCAACTAGCGAGTGAATACGGTATCGTAGTCACAGTCATAGAAGAAGCATACACAAGCAAAGCCTCTTTCTTGGATGGCGACACTCTCCACAAATTTGGTGAAAAACCCAACGGATGGAAGCCGTCAGGTAGAAGAAATTATCGGGGTTTGTATAAAACAGCCACTGGGCTCGGGGTCAACGCAGATTGCAATGGTGCAGCTAATATTGCACGAAAAGTAGCTACACAGCTAGGCTTACGCTTAGCCGAGGTAGGTAGGGCGGTTTTGACAACGCCACAACGATATGACTTGTTTAATCGCTTAGATAAATCATATCGTAGACGCTGCGGAGACGGGCTTTCAGCCCTCGTAGCAGCAACAGTCTAGAATCCCCCGCGCTTCTAGCCGGGGGAGATGTCAAAGGGACTAGGACATTTTCAAGTGAAAGAAATACTCAAGTCCTTACTGAACTTCATCTGCGCTGGCTTATTTGAAATAGGCGGCGGCTATCTGGTATGGCAATGGTTAAAGGAAGGAAAGCCTGTCTGGTGGGGAATTATCGGAGGTATTGGGTTAGCTTTATACGGTATAGTCGCGGCTCTCCAAACAGCTCACTTTGGTAGAGCGTATGCTGCCTACGGCGGCGTGTTTATTGTAATGGCAATGCTTTGGGGTTGGAAGGTAGATGGGGTGGCTCCAGACCGTTACGATATGCTAGGAGCCTGTTTGGCGTTACTGGGTGTGTTGATTATCATGTATGCACCCAGAGCATAGAAAAAAGATTTTTAGCAACAATTATTCACTAAAGTTTTGTGAAAATAGTGCTGGTTTCTATGATTTGAATGATTGTCAAATAGACAGCAGCTTTGATAACGAAATAAGTCAAAAATTAAATATTTGACTCGTCCAAATGTTCTAATAAAGAGCGATACAGGTTGATGATATGACTGTCAGCCAAGCTGTAATAGACGTTTCGACCTTCTCGACGATAACTGACTAAACGCATCACTTTTAATAATCGCAGTTGATGGCAAACTGCTGATTCAGTCATCTTCGTTAATGCTGCTAGATCGCAAACACACAACTCCTGGGAAGCCAAAGCTGATAAGAGGCGTAGACGGTTTGTATCTGCCAGCACCCCAAAGATTTCTGCCATTTGCTGTGCTTTATCTGTAGCCAAGATTTCCGCCTGAGTTGAGCGTACATTATCTAGATGCACCAGGTGGGTGTCACAGGTTGGTGCGTCAGAACTTTGGAGTAAGTCCAAGCCCTGCTTTTCCTTGTGCTTGTTCATAGCAAGTTTCTTTTAGCCAATGGTTATCAGTATCAATATTAACTAAATTATTAACTAAAATTTCAAGATTGAACAGTTGAATAGTTGCTCAATTGTTGTATTAAAATAATGGCAGTTATCCTTGTCGCCTTTGTTATGAAGCTGCCATGACTCAAACTCCTTCTCTCAAAACCCAAACCTTACAAGTTGGTGGCATGGACTGCGGAAGCTGCGCGAAGACTATTGAAACAAGCTTACAGCAGTTACCCGGTGTGACGGAAGCGTTGGTTAACTTTACAACAGAAAAAGTCAGGGTTTCCTACAACCCAAATCTCTTGAATGAGAAGGCGATTTTCGATCGCATCAAAGCTTTGGGTTACACAGTTGAGCAAAGTCATCAGGCAAACTCCCATCAGCATACCCATACCCATTCTTGTTGCCACGAACACGAACACGACCATGATCACAATAGCGTTGAAGTCGCTTGTGCTAAAAAGCTACAAGTGAAAGTTAACGGCATGGATTGTGGCAGTTGTGCTAAGACAATTGAGGTTGGGTTGCAGCAAATCCCAGGTGTGAGTGAAGTATCGGTCAACTTTGCGACGCAACGATTGCAACTGTCTTACGACCCACAACAGATCAGTGAAACGACTATTTATGAGCGGATTATAGCTCTGGGTTATACGGTTGAGCAGACATCGGCTAACTACTACCATCATGACCACAACCACGAGCATCGAATCCTCAAGCCAACTCAGAAACCTGTTCCAACAAACTGGAAATTTTGGCTGACCAACCGCCAGGGACAAAACGTTCTTCTTGCAGGGATAGGGTTAATCCTGGGCTTACTTGCTCAGTATTTAGCGTTACCCGTTTGGATAGCGCGAGCTTTTTATGGCATTGGCATAGTCGTTGCTGGGTATCCAATTGCACGGGCAGGTTTGTTTGAGTTACGCTTGCGCCGCGCTGATATGAATCTGCTAATGACCATTTCGGTGGTTGGGGCAGTGATTTTAGGAGATTGGTTTGAAGCGGTGCTGGTTCTGTTTTTATTCTCTTTAGGCACAACGCTGCAACTTTTCACCTTTGGTCGCACCCGCAATGCAATTCGCTCGCTGATGGATTTGACTCCACCGACTGCTACTGTGAAGCGGGGCAATAAGGAGGTGACAGTTGCCGTTGAGAGTATTCAGATTGGAGAAACTTTGACGATTCGACCAGGACAGCGTGTGGCGTTGGATGGCGTAGTCGTTTCTGGCATAAGTACGATTGACCAATCTCCAATTACGGGAGAATCAATTCCACAAGAGAAAGCCCTTGGCGATACTGTCTATGGTGGGACATTGAATCAAACAGGGTTTTTGGAAGTCAAAGTTACCCACACTGCTAATGATACGACTGTTGCCAAAATTATTCATCTGGTCGAACAAGCCCAAGAAAGCCGCGCTCCCACGCAGCAGTGGGTGGATCGGTTTGCAGAGGTTTACACCCCGATTGTCATTTTGATAGCGATCGCCATTACCCTCATTCCACCCTTAGTGTTTGCTCAACCTTTTCATGTTTGGCTTTACCGGGCTTTGGTGATGCTCGTGATTGCCTGCCCTTGTGCCTTAGTCATTTCCACGCCAGTTTCAATTGTCAGCGCTATTGGTGCTGCAACTCGCCAGGGAGTTTTATTTAAAGGGGGTAACGCACTGGAGACAGCCGGACACTTGACTAGCCTTGCCTTTGATAAAACGGGAACGTTGACGCAAGGAGAGCCTGTGGTGCTTGATGTTTATGACTTGGGGGAGGTGAGTGCAAACCAGGTGTTACTGATTGCGGCTTCGCTGGAGCAACGCTCAGAACATCCTCTGGCAAAGGCGGTTGTTGCGAAGGCTCATGAACTTGGGTTGCAGTTAGAGACACCTGTTGATTTTACGGCGTTACCGGGTAAAGGAATTCAGGCAAACTTTGGTGAAGCATTTTGGTTTAAAAACAGGGCAGGCTTTGCTACACCACAGATAAATCAGGATGCTTCCAGGACTGATCAAATAAGCTTGCCCTCTTGCAAAAACAACCCTCATGAGTTATTATTTATAGTCGGAAATCGACGGTTGTTCACAGACTTTGGCATACCTTTCTCCCAAAAAGCTGAATCTCTGTTGGTTGAAATTGAACAGTTCGGTCAAACCCCTGTGCTGGTAGGAACAATCCACGGAGTATTAGGAGTCATTGCACTGGCAGATGGACTCCGGTTAGAAGCAAGCGAAGCCATGCGACAGCTCAAGCTTTTGGGGCTAAAACAGTTGGTGATGCTGACAGGCGATCGCGCTGCTGTTGCTAAGCGAATTGCTCAACAAGTGGGAATCACAGAGTATCAGGCAGAACTGCTACCCGAAGATAAACTCCAAGCAATTCAACAGATGCGTCGAAGAGGGGTAGTCGGTATGGTTGGGGATGGCATCAACGATGCTCCAGCGCTTGCTGCTGCAGATATTAGTTTTGCGGTTGGTGGAATTGATATTGCTCTAGAGACGGCAGATGTCGTCCTAGTGGGAAGTGATTTAAGACGACTTGCCTATGCAGTAGATTTAAGCCGCCGTACTGTCTCAGTCATTCAACAAAATGTGGTCTTTTCTCTGGTAACAAAGGGTTTGTTTCTGCTGTTGGGGACTTTTGGGTTTGTTGGGTTAGCCGTCGCCGTCTTAGCAGATACAGGAACTTCCCTGCTTGTGACTGCAAATGGAATGCGGTTATTTAGAAGCAAAACTTTACCGTGAAGAACAAAAGAACTCAGGAGCGACACAACCTGCATTTTTAGGCAGTGTGCAAGATTGTCCAACTTACAGCAGCAATTCCTCAGTCAGGAGTCAAAAGGGCTTTATATCTGGCTTTTAGACAAGAGGATTGTACTTCATTTACTTGCAATGTGCTGTATTAATCATCCCTTCTGCTTCATTCAAATTCATCAACTGTAGCTGGAGGAGAAGCATCTCGGGGTTTTGGGGCTATATTGCGCTCATACCAATTCATTAATGGTGTTGAACTAATTCCATGCATAATCACAGAAACGACAATAGTGGTGTAAGTAATCCAGCCAATTTGCTCACCAAGTTCGCCTTTTAAGCCGTTACCAAAGGCATAGGCAAGATAATATAGAGAGCCAACACCGCGAATGCCAAACCAACCAAATAACCAACGGGTTCTCAAATGTAATTTTTTACGAGGCGAATCTACAGGGTATTTACCAATTGTGCTGATCCAAGCTCCCACAGGTCGAATGACAAAGAACACCAAGACTACCACCAATAAAGATTGGGTAGCATAAGTGACCATGGGCTTATATAATAAAATTGAACCCAATAGTAAAATTGTCCCAACTTCTAAAAGCTTTTCAATTCGCTCTACAAATTCCAATTGTGCCAGAGGCTTTTCTGAATTTTTATAACTCCGCTGCACAACTAAACCTGCAACAAATACTCCAAGAAATCCATAACCATTAACAAATTCTGTTAATGAATAAGTTAGCAAAATCGTGCTGATGGCAATAAAATCTTCCATTAATTCATCGGCCTGACGGCGTTTTTGGATTTTTTTATCAATCCAAACGATAGCTTTGGCAACTATAATTCCCATAACTATGCCAGCAGCGATCGCCCAAATTAAATCAACCGCAACCCATTGTTTAAACCAGTTGTCCCAGTTTTTATCTTTTAATGAATGAATGCCAAAATAAACAAAAGGAAATGCAAGGGCATCATTTAAACCGCCTTCAGAGGTTAAACCAAAGCGCAACTCATCTTGGTCGTGTGTATCAGTTAGTTGAACTTCTGAAGCTAATACTGGGTCAGTAGGTGCGAGAATTGCTCCTAATAAAATAGCCTCTCCCCAATCCATACCTAAAAAGAATTTGCCTACAACAGCAAGCCCAAAAATTGAAATCGGCATCAAAAAACCAATCAGCCGTGCTGTTATATCCCAAGCCCCCAATTGCAGCGGACGCACGATTTTTAAACCGCAACTATACACAGATACAATTACCACAAATTCTGTTACCCTTTCTAATATCTCGGCGTTAAAGGCTCCCTCGCGGCGCAATTGAATCAGCTCAAAACCATAGGGACCTAGGAGAATACCAACCACTAGGTAGATGAGGGCAAAGGAAAGGGGTAAGCGCGAAATCCAGCCGGAACCTAAGGTGACAACCAGCAGAAGTAAACCAATAATAAATAGATCAATAATATAAATATCAACCATAACAAATGCTTTTCCTTATAAAAGGCTGCAACAAGAGTCTACTTGCGATGGCTGTTAGGTCTATATCCCCTTACGGTAGATTTGTTTCAAAGACTTTACATTACTTATGACCGATGATGCGCATAGTCACCTACACCGATTCTGGTGGTATTGGAGGAGCGGAAATTAGCCTCAAACATTTAGTTACGAATGCGTCTAAAGATATAGACGTTACCATAGTCGGTACTTCCAATTTAGTAGTGGATGCAATTGCACAGCATAGACCGCAAGCATCACGAGTGGTATTACCAGCGAAAGGAATTCACTCCCTAACGGCACACCTGCAAGTACTGCATCGCCTGCGTCCTGACGTGGTACACATCAACATCTGCACACCTTGGGAGTGTGCAACGGGTCTTTTCGCCGCGCTGACGTTACCAAATGCTCGTGTAGTGCGCGTTGACCAATTACCGTTACGCACCACAGACGCTGTGAAGCTGTGGCGCACTAGGGCGTTGTCGCTGCGAGTTGATGCCCATGTTGCTGTTGGTGAGGCAAGTGCTAGGCTGATGGAGGACTTTTACGCTCTGGGTCGAAGAAGTGTAGTTTCTATACCTAACTGCGTACCGGAAATTACACAGAAGCCCACCCCGCCTTCGGCACCCCTCGATGAAAAAAGTTTTTCCTTGTCTCTCCCTCCGCTTGCGGGGGGAGTAGGAGGGGGGTGCGGGGAGGGGATGGGGGAGGGGATGGGGGAGGGGTTAGTGATTGGTAGCGTTGGTAGATTGGATGCAATGAAGGGTCACGATATCCTGCTACGGGCTGTAGCCCAACTTGATGGAGTGCGAGTGGTCATTCTGGGTGAGGGTGGACAACGCACGGATCTGGAGAAGCTAGCAGATGAGTTGGGGGTGAGCGATCGCCTCGAGCTCCCCGGATGGGTGGACAACCCCCGCGCCTATCTACCACAATTTGACATCTTTGCTATGCCTTCGCGTTCAGAGGGTTTTCCATTGGCGATCGTTGAAGCGATGCTTGCAGCCCGTCCTGTGGTTGCTACTCGCGTGGGTAGCGTTGCGGAAGCCGTAACCGATGGTGAAACTGGCTTACTAATAAATAAAGACGATGTAGAAGGACTGACTGCAGCACTGCGCCGTCTGCGTGACGACCCAGCACTGCGTATCCGTCTTGGTGAACGCGGTCGGGAGGTAGCACAGCGTCACTTTACAGTCAAACAGATGGTTAACAGTTATGAGCGCTTATGGCGTCAAGTAGTGGCTCAGCCTCAAGCTCCCCGGCTATGGGTTCCACAACCGCGTGAATGACCAGAACAAGGGGTGTAGGGGTGTAGGGTGTAGGGGTGTAGGAGAAAAGGATACAAGCCCGTTCCGTTGTTCCCTACGGCGGGAAACCCGCCTACAGGACTTCTCTCTGTTTTGAAACAGGTCGTAAATTAAAGATGTATTTTCAGATACGTAGTACGAGAAATACGGTGTCCTTGTTCTGAGCCGCCTCAATTTATTGATGGGGATCCCTACACCCTTATACCCTTATACCCTTACACCCTGCCCATAGGGCATTGACCGAAGTATCATTTTTGGTTCAGCAAACTCCATCAAATTTATCTATCTGGGTGCGCCGCTGTCCATAACCAAGCAACCACAACAGAAGGATTAGCAACACAAAAGCTGATACTGTTGTTGGCTCAGGTACCTTCTTGACTTCCTGTCCAGGTGGAGAACTCACAGGAGGAGCAGGCGGAACTTCAATGATTTGATTTCCACCAGGAGAACCACCACTGCCTACAGGAGGAACAGATCCACCAGAGGGAGGCGGAGCAGTAACAGGGGGTATGGCTGTTACTGTACCTGATCCCCGACCTGAAGAACTATCTCCACCACCAACAGAAAGAAGAAGTAGGAGTAAAGCAAGACCACCGCCGCCAATCAGCCAGCTTGGAAAAGAGCTTCCTGAGCCTTGTTGCAACACGGCACCTTCTGCAAAGTTACCAGGAAAATCAACTTCTGCAAGGCTAGAGGGAATATCAAGGCTGATTGCTTCAGGCTCCAACGAGACTGGAGTTGTCCCAACAAACGCATCGCCAGGAAGAGTTTCTCCAACGAGCGAATCGGCTGGAGGAATACCAAGATTTGGGCGTCCGAACTCACTACCATCTGGTGGATATGGCACTGAGAGGTCTTGGAGAATGGTGTCTTTGAGAGACTGTTCATTCCCATTCAACGCACGCTTCGATGTAGAAAGTTTGTCTAAGTAAAACTTGGTTTGCTGCGGCTCTAAACCCAGAGCTTGAATCTGCTGCTGAGCATCGGGAATTTTTCCCACCTCTTCAAGCAACAGACGCCCATAAGAGTATTTCAAATCCAGCAAGCCACGACGAGGATCAAGCGAGTTGCCACCTGTTTCAGGTGCCCAGTAGAAGTTTTTGGTAACTTGCCCTAAACCTTCTTGAGGAGTCCGATTGACTGTCTGTCCAAGAAGATATCGGTACCCGTCCACGATATTAGGGTCGTCTTGCCGCCAAAATGAGGCGTACGGCACCTGAGAAAGATTGGGATTGTCTCCGTAGAAGGAAGCGAAATTCCTGTAGTTTTCCTCCCCACCAGCTGCTCGTATCAACAACTGCTCGTAGGTTGGTCCACCATTGGACTCAACTATTTTCTGGAAGACTGCTCCAGGCTTGTTACAAGCCGCACCAAATCCTACACTACATGCAGGAATGCCTCGCATTTGGCTTAAATCTCGCCCTGATATCTGATACTGGAGATAGTTTTGCTCTAGTCCCGGTTGAATACCATAGCGTCCAATGCTTAGCTGAGCAGAAGCAGACTGGCACGCTGTGATGAGTGCTACAATGGATGGTAGTGCAATTGCGGTTCTTTTAATAACTGACTTCAAGGGATTTACCTCCAGTAAACAAGGTGTAAGGGCATAGGAGTGTAGGAGACAAACCAATTTCAAATTCAAGATTGAAAATTATTTTTTGAACTTTCAATTTTGAATTTTGAATTTTGAATTTTTCTACACCCTGCCCAAAAGGGATCCAGCTTAAAAGGCTGGGGAGGAACCTAAATTTTGAGGTGAGTTGATGTTAATCGTGATTGCTGTGCCCTTGAGGTCTCCTCCTGTAACAGCGTTGTACAAGATGAACCCTCGGCTTGGTTGGTCGAAGAGATACCCACGACCAGAAGACGGTATCTTCCCTTGCTTAACTAAAGCAATGAAAGATTCTAGATACCTGCGTATACTCTGACGATTCCCCTGATTGGTCTTCGTATGATTTTCAATGAGTGTCATGAACAAATCCAAGGTGCGAGTTTCTTGCCCTTCAATCAAAGTGCCGTTATTCAAGAACGAACTGGCTATAAGCTTTCCATCGATTTGTTGAACTTTAAAAAGGGTATAGTAAAGCCCCTGTTTCTGGTTATCTCTCACGTAACAGACCCAGGAACCGTCTGGCTTCTGTGTAAAACCTTGTTGTGCCAGATAGGAAAACCCAGAAGCGCTTTGCTCACCTGTCGGTGGAGGTAACAAACTCTCTACTGCATCAAAAGAGCATATCTTCTGTGTTGTTCCGGGTGGAGGAACAGTTGGAGTTTGTTGCCTTGTTCCGGGTGGAGGAACAGTTGGAGTCTTTTGCGTTGTTCCGGGTGGAGGAACAGTTGGAGTCTTTTGCGTTGTTCCGGGCGGAGGAACAGTTGGAGTTTGTTGCGTTGTTCCGGGCGGAGGAACAGTTGGAGTTTGTTGCCTTGTTCCGGGCGGGGGAACAGTTGGAGTTTGTTGCCTTGTTCCGGGCGGGGGAACAGTTGGAGTCTTTTGCGTTGTTCCGGGCGGAGGAACAGTTGGAGTTTGTTGCCTTGTTCCGGGCGGAGGAACAGTTGTAGGCTTCTGCGTCGTTTCCGGCTGGGGAACAGTTGGAGTCTCCTGTGCTATTACAAAAGAAGGCATAGCAGCATATGTAGACAGCGAAACAGCGAATGCGCCAAGCAAACGAACAACGATACTCATAAAATATTGGCGAGTGGGTAGCAACGGATGTTCTTAGGGAAGTTAATAAACACTCATATGTGACGAGTCAGAAATGAAGTGGTTTCTGTACTAGCAGAACATCAATGTACGTGCTTGATCGAAACTTTGATCAAAGGGGCGTTTCAGCAAGCAACAATGCCTGCCTATTTTTAAGCAAAGTGTAGGCAATGTTACACTGCTTGAATCAAAGTTTTAACTTATTTAAAAGGTAATAACTTACTTTTGTTTCATGGAAAGTGCTTTAGGCAATGTTTACCTAGTGCGTACATTCTTGTTTCGTAGCTACTTAAATCCCAAGAAGAAGTGGTGATAGGTACTACTACTGGAGCCATAGAGATACTATCCTTCATACATAAAGATATGTGAAAGGTACTGCCTTTGACGAAGTCATACCTCTAGCCAGGTCATTTCAGCCGTTGATGTTGTTAAATGTTTATTAGCTAATAGTTGCACATGGGTGTTAACTATTAAGGCACCCTCTCCCCCAATTTTCTGTGATGTCATCGAGTAGGAACACAAACAAAATAATTTATACCGAAATTGATGCACCGTTGATAAGAATTTTAAAAGGGCTAGAGATGTTATATTGTGCAACCGCTTGGTAGAAAAGTCAACCACCAAAGTACTGTTGTTTGCTTATTCTTGTAAGATTTTTTTCTAGCTATAAAAATTTAAAATCAGGGTACATAAGTTGAATCAGTTTTGTGATATTATTTTTTGTTTATATAATTTATATACAATTAATAATTCTAGCTAGTTTATAAAGTAAATTTGAAGTAGACAAACACACCACCTCACAGAGCGTTACTAAGTAGTACTAACGCACCCTACAAATTTAAAGTTGTCTTTATAAATAGTCTCTAAAATGGCATTAGAGTTCAATTAGACCAAGACGAATCTGGATGGGCTCTACTTGTTTCATGGTTTCTAATGTCAGGATTCCTGGTCTTTTTGATACGTTTGTTCTAAATGAAACCAGTAGTCTTCAGCTAATCACACATCATGTTCAGCCTTACCAAGCGCTCGCTCCTTCAAGTTTTTTCTGATTTGTAAGCAACATATTATTATATGGCTTCAGTGATCAATTGGCAGTGATTCCCCCAAGGGCAATACGCTACAAAGTGCGATCGCCTTTTTGAGTGAGTTGATCAATAAGTTGAATCGTTTCTTCTATCAAGTTAATATTCAGCCAGCAATGCATAATTTTTTACTAAGATGTTACATTGTTATCTGCATTCATACTATGCATTTAATACACACCTTTAATGCTCATAACATAAAATGGCGTACATTGATGGAAGTATATTACTTTTTAGTATTCATATCATCGCAGAGATGGCGATCTGCTGAAAGCAGCAGCGCTTCGCTATCGCTCTCACTAATGTTGGGGTTAGTTGTCAGATAGGCATATAGCCAGTTACAGCCCCGCACTAAAAGAGCATCTAGCTCTATAGCAGAATCTAAATGGTTGAGTTTCCAAATCCTCACAGTTTTTCCATCACTGGTAGAAGCTATGACTTTACCATTGGGACTGAAACTCACACTGTTGACACAATTATTATGCCCATGAAAAGTTTGTAGCTCTTTGCCTTCTAAGGTCCAAAGTTTGACTGTCTTGTCATCACTGGCAGAAGCAATTATCTGCCCATCCGGACTGAAACTCACACTGTTGACAGCATCTCTATGTCCCTGAAAGGTTTGCAGTTCTCTACCATCAACAATACTCCAGAGTTTTACTGTCTTGTCATCACTTGCCGAGGCAATCATTTTACCATCGGGACTAAAACTCACGCTCCTAACCCAATTGTGATGCCCTTGGAAAGTACGCAGTTCCATTCCTTCCAAGCTCCAAAGTTTGACTGTCTTATCATCACTGGCAGAAGCAATCATTTTACCATCGGGACTAAAACTCACGCCCCAAATCCAATTGCAATGCCCTTGGAAAGTACCCACTTCTGTGCCATCTAGTTTCCAGAGTTTGACTGTCTTGTCATCACTAGCTGAGGCAATCATTTTACCATCAGGACTGAAACTCACGCTCCTGACCCTATCGCTATGCCCCTTCAAAGTTTTGAGTAACGTTCCATCAAGACTCCAGAGTTTCACGGTTTTATCCTCACTAGCAGAGGCAATCATCTGCCCATTGGGGCTGAAACTCACGCTCCTAACCCAGTCACTATGCCCGACTAAGGTTTGTAGTTCTTTGCCCTCGATATTCCACAGTTTTACTGTTTTGTCCTCACTAGCAGAGGCAAGCATCTGCCCATTAGGGCTGAAACTTACGCAACTGACTCTAGCACTATGTCCTTGGTGAGTTGGCTTTTCTATACTATCGAGGCTCCAAAGTTTTACTGTATTGTCATCACTAGCAGAGGCAAGCATCTGACCACCTGGACTAAAACTTACGCTCCTGCTCCTAGCCCTATGCCCCTTTAAGGTTTTGACTAAAGTTCCATTAAGACTCCAAAGTTTAACTGTACCGTCATCACTAGCTGAGGCAATCATCTGACCATCCAGACTGAAACTCACGCTTCTGACTCTAGCGCTATGCCCTTGCAGGGTTCTCAGTTCTATGCCATTGAGGTTCCATAGTTTGACCGTGCTGTCATCACTAGCTGAGGCAATTATCTGACCATCAGGACTGAAACTCACGCTCCTGACCTTAGCGGCATGCCCGACTAAGGTTCGCAGTTCTTTACCGTTGAGGTTCCAGAGTTTAACTGTAGTGTCATCACTTGCCGAGGCAATCATCTGACCATCCAGACTGAAACTCACGCTCCTAACCCAGCCACTATGCCCTCGCAAGGTCTGCAGTTCTGTGCCGTTGAGATTCCAGAGTTTGATTGTGCTGTCATTACTGGCGGAGGCAATCATTTTACCATCAGGACTGAAACTTACGGCTAAAACCCAATCGTTGTGCCCGTGAAAGGTTCGCAGTTCTGTACCATCCACCCGCCAAAGTTTCACAGTTCTGTCAGTACTTGCAGAAACAAGCATCTGTCCATCTGGACTGAAACTAACACTATTGACACCAAGGCTATGCCCCTTGAGGGTGTTAACTAGAGTACCGTCGCACTTCCAGAGATTTACAGTGCTGTCATCACTTGCCGAGGCAATAAGCTGACCATCTGGACTGAAACTCACGCTCAAAATTCTGGCACTATGCCCTTGCAAGCGATTCTTCTCTTGAATTCCGTAAACTGCCTGCTGTAGATTAGCTACCGTCCTAAGCTTAAGCTTAATATCCACCAGTGCTGGTGTCTCCTGTAATTTTCTACCTGCCTTGACAGCAGCGACTAATGCCCCAAGTTCATCATGTGATAAAAGCAGGGCTTGAGATAAAGAACTCAGTGCCTCAATTTCAGCAATCTCTGCTCGCTTGCGTTCCTGCTTTTCTTGCAACAGTGAGTGCTTAAGTTTTTCCTTAGTCAGCTTCAATTCTTCTAATAGTTCAGGTTCCTGTTGTTGACGAATAAACGCCAGCAGATAATCGTGAACGAGCTGATAACGATCTGCTGGTGTTTCTCGCACCCGAAATACAAACCCTGCACCGACTAAAATCTCTAAAACTAAATCCAATTGGTCGGCTTCTAATTGCAAACCTGCTGTTTCTATCTTCTCTATCAGTTCAGCACGAGTCTTGAGGGGGCGGATGCCGTTTTCATCTGTTAGTAGAAATAAAATGAGTTGAGCAATGGGTTTGTTCTCAAGACCGCAGTCTTGGATAACTTGTTCTAAATATCGCTCAACCAGTTTTGCTTTCGGGTTAGAACCAAGTTTTTGATATTCTTCTAGCTTGGTTATTTGGTCCTCTTCAAGTTGTGCACCTACAATCTGTAACTCGATTGGACGCACTACCCCTAACTCTCCGGCTAAATCCTGCACCAAGGCATCAATGAGCGCAGGCTCAAAGTGAAAATGCGAGCGCGCGGTTAAACTTTGGATGTTTAATTTGGCATCTTCTGATGAAAACTCTTTTAAAGAGTAGCGAATATTTTTACTTAGAATGTCATTATTGATGATATCTAAATTTGTCAGGCGCTCCCACTCCAACAAATAGTGCAAATAATCTTCCCGTAATAATAGGATGATTTTTACAGAGGGAATATTTAAGCAAGTATGCAAAAATTCGTAAAATGGTCGTCTTTGAGCTGGCTCGGTGCAGACAAAGAAAAACTCTTCAAACTGATCGAAAATTAAAACTGTTAGTAAATTGCGATTTTTATGGTTTCGCAATTGTTCAACAATATTGTCCCCAGAATCTGGAGTTGCAGGCAAAAGAATGCCTTTTTTTTCTAGAGCATCGACCAAAGCTGTACCCAATTCCTGCACCCACTTGGTGTAATCCTTCTGCACCACCACGGGTAAGGTCTTATGTTGGCAGATTGGATATTCTACCGCTAGGACTAACTCATTCACCATCGAACTCTTGCCCACCCCTGATTGACCGTGGATCACTATCAGTTTATGATCATCACGGCATATTCTTTTTTTGATCAAGTAATCAACTTCTTGCTGCCGACGAGCGGAAGCAGTTATTTCTTGATTAAAGCTCATTAGCTGAGCAGATGGCAGCAATGTCGTGTTAATCACCTGTTGCTGTAGCTGCAACTGATTTGCACCGATGAAGGCTCGAATACCATACTGGTGTTCAATTTGACGTTTTTCTTGTTTAATCTGAAAGGCTTTGAGATATTGACCTTGCCTGAAGTAAAGCGATCGCAACACCTCTAAAATACGAATGTAAATCGGCGCATTATACTCAGGTTTACTTTCTGCTCTAGCAGTTTCTAAGTTTTCAATCGCTTCTGAAACTTGACCAAGATGCTGTTGCGACTGAGCCAATAATAATAAGTACCAACCTCCATGCGATTGCCAAGCCTGAGCTAAACTACTGTTCTGCTCTAGGTAACAGTAATTCAGTGCTGGCTCTGCCGCACTGTCTAAAATTTGCCGTGCTTTTTCAGTATATTGCTGTGCTTGAGTCCAAGCTCCCACAGCCAGTGCAACCTCTGCTAGCAAGCCATAACTATAAGCAAGCCTGATTGGGTTGAAATAGCTGTGATGCAGAACCTGTGCTCTTTTAGCAATATCGTCTAACTCATCCCACTCGTGTAACCTTTGTAGTACTTCTCCTAGGGCATTGATAAATTTAGCTTCTAGATCGGGGCGGTTAGCCTCCTGGAATACTTTAATACATTGCTGATAATAGTCTTTTGCTATACTACAAGCTTGCTCATACTGTGAACGGTGTAGTACACCGTATGCACGCCACCAAAGACCAAGGCAGAATAGTAAACACCCTCGCCACTCTGGGTTATCGCTTTTTTCCCAAAACGCTAAACTCCTTTCATAGTGTTCTCGAGATTGTTCCATTGAGTTGCAAGCATCTCGTCCTAGAACAAACTCCAGACTCGCTTCTAGCTCTGAATGCAAATTTACACCACGACGTTGTAAATCTTTCCTGGCTGACTCAAGCTCAAATCTACAAGGTGAACCAATTCCTAGATTGAGAGCTGCATTGTCCAAAAATGTGTCTGCACCCACCTCTAGAACTTTGGAAAATACATCATTTACAGTTTGCTGTAAGAACTTGAGTAACTCATCAGTCGTGAGTTCAAATTCAATTGTTGTTGCCCAACTCTCGAAATCTGGCGTGAGCCGAATCAACTTTTGCAATACTTCATCATTGATCCACAATAATAACGGGAAGGGAAAATTTTTGCGAAATTCCTCCCTAACTTGATTGGTAGAAGTGAGTACGGTATCAATGTCACTCACGGAATCTAGCCCAAATACCATCAATGCTGGTGGCTGTTCTGAATCGAGATTTGCTTGGATGGTGGTGTAGAGCGTCTTGACAGACTCAGGTAGGACTAGCTCTCGAATCTTGATGTTCGTTAGCTCTCGTAGCCGTTGCACCATGCGCTCCCGTAAAACTGCGTAGTTACAGCGCACCAAAATTAGCGAAAATTGTCCTTGAGAACGCGCGATCGCCCGCGTCAGCGCCTGCAATGAACTTTCGTTATAGGCGGCAAAATTTTCCGTTTGATCTGAGTTAGTCATCACTGCCACTCTTTTGCTTCTGCCAAAATCGGATTGACATCAAACCACAACTCATCCTGATATCGATATTCAAAAACAAACATACTGTGTATCAAAGATTGGTATCTTTCCTCGCCTCTCAAGCTTTTCTCTTGTGCCACTTGATGCAGCAAGTCCCACTCCTGATCGGTAACTGTATTCTTTAGCGTATTACAGCGTTGCCTAATGACACTTCCCAAGCAGTCACGCGAGAGAGGTAGATAATCTGTCTTTTGGAGACAAGTTTGGAGTAGCATCAGCAAGCTTCGCACATGACCACCACTAACTCGGCACAGTTGCTCTAAAGTCTCAGGACTATCAAAAACCCGCGTAATTAAATTACGGCTCCCTTCCCAACTTACACCAGGAAAAGCTCTTGCCATAACCATCTGTTGCAGCAGTGTAATTCCTTTTGGGAATTGCGAACTATCCCGTAGCTGCACAGGAACCATAGGCAAAACTTTGGGATCTACCCCAAATCGATCTGTCAGTCGTCCTAAAACATTTGAAAAAATCAAGACCAGGGGAATTGTATAAACTAGATGGCAATTCAGTTGTTTTAACTGTTCACCCCGGTCTACAAATAAATATTCTGCCTGACTAGATCCCGACGGCTTCACAGAGTTATGCAATTTTTCGAGATTATCGACAATCACCACCAGTCCTTTTTTGCCTTGCCACTTTAGTTTTTCCGTAGCAGGTTCAAGCACTTCCTTGTTAATTGCTTCTAAAAGCCGATTCGTGTGTGGTTCTAGATAGTACCTTAACTGACTACGAAGCCTAGGACTATCTTTGGTTTTAGCCGTAATTTTAGCAATGCCTACAGACAACTGCACATCGCTTATGTCAATTGGTGTTTGTAAAATCTCTGCAATTTCACGAAACAAATCAACAAAATATCCTGGTTTAAGCCTGATTTTAATAGTTTCCAGGCTTTCACTCACCTCTCGGGCGATCGCCAGTAAAATATCTGTAATATCAACATCCGCCATGTCCATATCATGGCTGGAGTTAAAATAAACGACATGAAAGCCCTCATACTCTAACTCTGCTTTCAGCCGCAGCAACTCTGTAGACTTTCCACAGCCGACGTGCCCTGTAAACAGCTGGCAGGTTGGCTCATCAGGTGAGAGGCGTGTGATGGTTCGCTCTAATTCCGCAATAATCTTGCCACCACGCACTGAGGAAAAATCGATATAGTACTGCCTATCCTCCGCATTCCCTACGACTAGGGTTTTGCTGGGGTCACATGCTTGATAGAATTTTGTTAAATCCAGCTTCATTATAGTTTTCTTAAAAAAATAGCCTGACCGTATCCCTTATATTACATAGCGAAAAATCGCTATTTCGGGTTGGACTGGCTTGGAAATAATTAATAAATCTTAAGGGAACAAGGGTGCGTTAAGAAATGCGTAACGCACCAGGGCAATATCTACAATTCCAACTTCTCACCCCGAATTGAATAATCCAACAACTCCATCGGGTGCATGATAGAAATTTCCTGATCTTGCAACTGCAAATGCTTACTAATCTGCAAAGTACAACCCGGATTAGGAGAAGCAATTAACTGCGCCCCAGTATTCAGCAAATTCTGCACTTTTTGCCTACCCAATTCCTCAGCCACCTCTGGTTGCAGCATATTGTAAACCCCCGCACTGCCACAACAAATAGCTGCATCGATAGGTTCACGCAACTTCACCCCAGGAATTTGCTGCAATACCTGACGCGGTTGCACACTAATTTTTTGTCCATGCAACAAATGACAAGCATCTTGATAGACCAAAGTCAAGGGTTTATCAGCAAGAGGTGACAATTTTGTTGTTAAACCAACAGTCGCCAAAAACTCTTGCACATCTCTAACTTTCGCGGCGAATTCTTTAGCTTTTTCCCGATATTGGGGGTCATCTTCTAAAATGTGACCATACTCTTTTAACGTATGACCGCAACCAGCAGCATTGATAATCACAAAATCGACATCAGTATTTGCAAAACTATCAATCATCTGGCTTGCCAAAGCTTTGGCTTGTTGGGTTTGTCCTTGGTGTTCAGGAAGCGCCGCACAACATCCTTGAGTTTTGGGAATCACAACCTCACAGCCATTTGCCGTTAAAACCCGCACAGTCGCTTCATTGATTGAAGAGAAAAACAACCGTTGCACGCATCCCAAAATCACTCCTACTCGGTAGCGTTTTTCACCCTGTGCCGGAATCACATCTGGCAAATTATCCTTAAAAGATTTTAAAGTGATTTTCGGCAGAATAGATTCCATTGCTGCCAAGCGCGGAGATATTTTCTTAAGCAACCCAGTCCCACGCACGACTTTCTGGAAACCCAACTTTTGATAAACAAACAATGGAACCAGCAAAACCTTCAAACGATTGGGATAGGGAAAAAAAGAAAATATGAGTTTGCGAAATAGCGTATCCGGCAAACTGCGAGGATAATTGCGTTCAACTTGATGACGAGTTGCAGAAATCAACTTGTCATACTGCACACCAGAAGGACAAGTCGTCACACAAGCAAGACACCCCAAACAAGAATCAAAATGTTGTGCAGTTGCCTTATTCAGCGGAATCTCACCCTCATTAATCGCATCCATTAGATAGATGCGCCCTCGTGGAGAATCCATCTCCTTGCCAAGAACCCTGTAACTGGGACAAGTCGAAAGACAAAACCCACAATGAACACAAGTATCAATCAACTTCGGTTCAGGCGGATGATTCGCATCAAACCCAGTCACATCACTCAAACTAGCCTTCTTACTCTCAGAACTTTCCGAAACTTGCATATTATTTCTTCTTCTCCCCTCTCTTTCTCTGCGCGCTCTGCGCCTCTGCGGTTTATTTAAACTAAATCCCACCCACAAAACGACCAGGACTTAAAATATATTCCTTATCAAACTGTTCTTTTATCCGACGCATTAACTGCACAGCATTACCAGTGTAGCCCCAGACATCCAATTGCTTAACCTTCACTGGTGCTGACAAAATAGTCACGAATCCGCCATGACTTTGACAAAGATTTCGTATCTCCAACACCTTATCAACCTTATCACCCTCAAAACGCAACACCCCCAAACCGCTAGCGATGTGAATCCAACCCAGATCGGCTTGAGTCAAAACCTCAACAGCAGAAGTAGGTAACACTCCTATTTTGCAGGTAATTGCATCATTGGGAGAAGAATGCATTTGTTCTCGCAATATGCGCCATAAATCAGCTTCATCCACAGATGAATATATCGTCCCTTGCAAACCAAGTTGCGCCCCTACCTCCAACAGTCGGTTTGACTGTTCTTTGACACTTTCAGGAATACTTTGGAAGCGAGCAATCAATCCCAATCCTTTACCCAATTCTAAGTTAGACACAAGTTGAGTTGATAGCAAATCAGCTTGGGTTGGTGTTAACGCAGAACCTCGCAGCGTATCAGCAGCTTGAGATACAGCCTTTGCATCACCAGTTAGCACCACCGTACCGGATGCCTCAGGTAACGGATAAACGCGAAAAGTCACTTGACTTAAGACGCCTAATGTGCCAAAAGATCCAGTAAACAACTTCATCAAGTCGTATCCGGCAACATTTTTCACCACTCGCCCGCCAGCTTTGGCAATTTGTCCATCGGCACGTACAAAGGTCATACCTAGTAGTTGATCCCTTACACTACCATAACGTTGCCGTAGGGAACCTGTATCAGCGGTAGCAACAATACCGCCAATAGTTGCTGTATCTTGTGTTATGGGGTCAAGAGCGAGAAATTGCCCAGAGTCTGCCAACATTGCTTGGAGACGAGAAAACTTCATTCCAGCTTCAACTGTAACCGTCAAATCCCCTATGGCGTGTTCAATCAGTTGGTTGAGGCGTTCTGTACTCACTACCACATCAACGTCTTTGGCTAACCCACCCCAGTTAAGTTTACTGCCACTACCGCACGGTAAAACGCGCCACTTGTTGCGATGCGCTTCTGTCATAACTTGGGCTAGCTGTTCGGTGGTGTGAGGATAGACGATACAACTGGGAGGCGTTGGGGAAGCAATTACCTGTAATATAGATTGTTGCTGACTGACTGGTATATTTTCCCAAGGACAGACAGAATTTTCTTCATTGATGATAGATGCAAAACAAGAGGCGATCGCTTTCATCGGTTTGTTTTATACTCCCTACATGTGACATCCTCCTACACTCCCCTATCGGGTAAGTGTAGGCTTCCCAACCTCGCGATTGAGATTTCCTGGTTGTTTCCACCTCTAGGGTGTTTCACCACTTACCTAGAGCAGCCTCATGACTTACTCCCCGGCAGACCGATTGCCCAGGCGGTTTCCGTTCCGCACAGCCCGTGCGTACTGACTACCAATCAATTGATACGAATTGGAGTACACCTATGTACTGTGAAGTTTTTACCCAACTACAGAATTGGGCACATCTCACCCAAAGTTTTTAGCTGGAACCCCCTAACTTCAATTGTCTAGGTTCAGACCAATTTATGCCGTTTGCGCTGTTCACCACGTTGCGGGAGACGTGTTCGTTTGAGTCAAGGCAACCGTTGGTTAGACGGTGTATTAATTTTATCATTTCTGTTGGGAATAGCAGCAAACGTCGCCAACACAGAAAGTTAATTTTAGGGATATTGAATCCCATAAAATTAACTTGGGGGAGTCCATGTATCCCACGCCTCCCTTACGGGTAGGGCGTGGGTCTTATAGCTCCCCCAAGCCCCCTCAAAAGATAATTTACTGGTTTAACAACCAAAATAAGGGAGTAAGGAGTCAATACAAAGAAAACTGTAAAGGGGACTAGGGATTCGGGATTGGGTTGACTAATTCCTCAAAAAGCTTTATTGACTATTAACCACGAAGCGATAATATCAATTTTGACTTCTAGGGGTTTATATTTCTATTCAGTTTAAATAATACTCTTTATACATGAGATACGTATGTCATTGTGATAAGTAACCTTAATATTTTGTAGAGACGCGACGCCAGTCGCCTCTGTCGGGAAACCAACGCCAGTCACCTACGGCGGGAGACCCGCCTGCAGTGCTGGCTCCTCCTGCAGCGCTGGCTCGCCATGGCGCGTCTCTACATGTACACATTGGCGCGTCTCTACATTTACACATTAACCGCCTGTGTCTTATTTACTGGCGTATAATATCCGTTGGTGTTTTCAGCTTTTACATTTTGCAGTAGTTCTTTACCTGTAATCAATCTTGCGCCACGTTTGCGGGTGAAATAGTTCCAGCCCCACTGAATCATCACTACCAGCTTGTTGTCAAACTCAATCAGGAAGTAGATGTGAACGAACAGCCAAAACAGCCAGGCGAAGAAACCTGAAAATTTCATGAAACCTAAGTCTACAACGGCAGAGTTTTGTCCAATAACCGCTAAACTACCGGAATCAACATAACGGAATTGTGGCAATGTCTTACCTTTGAGTCGTTGTTTAATCAGTGAAGCAACGTATTGTCCTTGCTGCATCGCTACGGGTGCAACACCTGGTAAGGGTTTGCCGTTTTGATGGGCAAAATTCGCCAAGTCTCCAACGACAAAAATGTTGGAGTGTCCTTTGATACTCAAGTCGGGTTCAACAATGACTCGTCCGGCGCGATCGCACTCAGCCCCTGTGCTTTCTGCTAGCAACTTTCCTAGAGGCGAAGCTTTCACACCTGCCGCCCATAATACCGTCTTTGCTGCAATCTGCCTCACCTCATCACCTTGTTTGAGGGTGACAACATCACCTTCTATATTTGTCACCAGTGTTTTTGGTTGAACAGTAACACCCAAGCGCGTTAGTGATGCTTGTGCTTCTTTTGATAACTCTGGTGCAAACGGTGGTAATACCCGATCCAAACCTTCGAGGAGTAAAACCTGCGTTTCGGAAGTGTCGATATTGCGGAAATCCTCTTTCATGGTGTGGTATGCTAATTCTGCGATCGCGCCTGCTAATTCCACACCGGTAGGACCACCACCGACAATCACAAAAGTTAACCAAGCACGACGTTTTTCGGGATCAGTTTCCTTTTCCGCTGCTTCAAACCCTGTAAAGATGCGGCGACGCATTTCTATTGCATCTTCCACAGTTTTTAAACCAGGGGCAAAATCTTCCCACTGGTCCTTGCCAAAATAAGAATGCTTTGCACCTGTCGCCAGGATTAAAGAATCGTAATGTATTGCTTCCTCACCCATGAAGACTTTTTGTGCTTGGGGGTCAATATCATTCACCTCTCCCAGCAGCACTTTTGTATTCTTGCTCTTACTAAGTACGGAACGCAGTGGTGAAGAAATATCAGCCGGAGATATCGTGCCAGTGGCGACTTGGTATAAAAGCGGTTGAAATAGATGAAAATTTCGTTTATCAATTAGAGTAACATGGACATCAGCACGACTCAGTGCTTTTGCGGCATATAATCCTCCAAATCCACCACCAACAATGACTACGTGTGATGGTGGCTTATTTTCTACTGCGTTTACCATAAGATTTATTTCCTTTTATTGACCGCTTGTCATCCTTCTTAACAAATTTTAAACAATTTCGTCAAAGTAGTTCTGCTCATTTTTTACATCTTTAGAAATGTAAAGGTATTGAACAACACGTGAAAAATGTAATTCGTCTTACTTTTTTCTTATAATTTTTGTATTGACATAAGTTTCATTTTCTGCATTTGCTGTGACTTGATAAAGTACAGAAGTTAAGCATGAATGAGTTAACCTTGGTGTATTTTTAATAGTGTAAGCAGACACTAACTTATGCAGCTTAGAGGCAAAACACGGTTTCTATTGCGCTAGGGTGATAGTTTAAGCAGTACGGACTAAGGATAGGGCGATCGCTTATCTAAACGCGATTAGTATTGAAACTATAATGCGGAACAGTGCGACTTTATCTTGTAGCTCCTTGTGTTTTTTTAGATACAACTGAGATGCACCGACGCACTGGAAGACTCGCAATGCTGAGATATCTAACAAGTCGTAAAATACTAACTGCTTTATTTGTACTGGTTATCTGCCTTACCCTAGTATATGGTTGCTTTTCTGGGCAAAAAACTCTAGCATCCGCGCCCGTCTTGCTCACAGATCCTTTTTTACAACTTCCTAGCCCGTCTTCAGTGCGAGTTGTGTGGTTTACTGAGTTTGCTGGTTCTAAACATAGTGTTGCTTATGGGGACAATTTCCAGCAAACAGCCACAGCCAATACTACCAAACTCAGTCGGACACGAGAAGACCAAGAATCAAGAGTAGGAAACCAAACGCAAAACGGGCAAGTTTACAAGCAACCTGTCGCGCGTGACATTTGGCGACATGAGGCGGAAGTGGTTGGGTTAACTCCTGGTAAACGAGTTCCTTATCGCGTCACAAGTGTACGAGAAGATGGCGAGAGTGTGAGTAGCAATGCTTTTACCTTAGCACCCACCCCAACTCCAGGAACACCATTGAAAATTCTACTGACTTCTGACCATCAGTTGAAACCCATGATAGCAGCAAATCTGCAAAAGGTCGTGGAAATTGGGAAAGTGGATGCGGTGTGGTTAGCAGGAGATACAGTGAATATTGCAGACCGTGCCTCTGAATGGTTTGATGATAATAGGGGCGGTGCTTTCTTCCCTTGTTTGCAAGGTCGTGCTAAGTCCCAAAGAGATTTTCATGGTGGAGAAATCATTCAACACGCCCCAATGTTTACCAGCGTTGGTAATCATGAAGTGATGGGACGCTTTGGCAAGACTGGAAGTTTAGGCGATGAATTTAATGATGCGATCCCGCGTGCGGTGGCTTTAAAGTTGTATGGGGAAAAATCGCTGAAAGATAATTCTTATAATACTGATACCTACGAAGAAATTTTCACATTACCTGAAACTAAAGAAGGTGGAGAAACTTACTATGCTGTAAGTTTTGGTGATGTGCGTTTGGTGGTTTTGTACGCAGCGAATATGTGGCGGACTCCCAACATGGATGCATACGCGAGAGGAAAGTACCGCGAAAGAGACAAAGATTTACAAAATCCAGAGAATTGGGGTTATGGACAAGTTATTTTTGAGCCAATTGCCAAAGGAAGCAAGCAGTATAACTGGTTAGCACAAGAACTCAACAGTTCTGAGTTCAAACAAGCAAAGTATAAAGTGGTGATGTTCCATTATCCGCCGCATTCTTTAGGCGACAATATTGTCCCTCCTTATACTGATCCCGTGCCGAATATTGAACGTGATGCGAATGGCAAAATTAAGGCAGTGCGTTATAACTACCCTAAAGAAGCAGATTACCTAATCCGCGATGTGGTGCCTTTACTTGAAGCCGCTAATGTACAGATGGTACTCTACGGGCATTCGCATCTATGGAACCGCTTTCGTAGTGCATCGGGAATGCACTTTCTTGAAACATCTAATGTTGGCAATACTTACGGTGCTTTCTTGAGTGGTGATAAACGACCAGTACCGCCTAAAGACAAAAAGGATTATGCTGCACTTGGTGATCCTAATGGATTAGAACCAGTTGTACCAACAATAGCTCCTTTGCCAGGTAAAGATGGTAAACCGATGCCGTATATTGCCAGTAATGATATTACGGCTTTCAGCATCTTTGACACAGGTACGGGTACAGTCAGCAGTTATCGTTTTGATACAAGTCAGGCGAATTCAAAGGTGGTGAAGTTTGATCAGTTTCAGTTGCTACAACTGAGATAGTAACTTATGTGACATCCTCCCCCGCTAAATCAAAGATTATAGCGGGGGCGTATCCATTGAATCACTTCTCGGCGATTGCAAGGGAGCGCAGTGCCGTAAGTCCTGCGGACAGGCTGCGCCAAGCGCGTAAGCTCCTCGCGAAGCGAGGCACGCGGAGCGTCTCCGCTACTGAGAAGGCGATCGCTACATTACCAGTACGAGCAAGAAGTTCATACGCGGCAATAATATCCTGTAGTTTCTTTTGCGAATCAGTAGAAGTCTCAGGGCTGATGACGACTAAAGTAGAATTTAGTACTGTTAGCTAGGAATCACTGTAGTTACGTCCGTGACCGAGATGAGTAGTCGAACAGCCCGCTCCTACGCTTTTCTGTCGATTGCAGCGGCAATAGTAACGATTGCCCTAAAGTTTGGCGCTTACCTGCTAACGGGATCAGTAGGTTTGCTTTCAGATGCTATTGAGTCAATTGTAAATCTCGTGGCAGCATTGGTAGCTGTGTGGGCATTGACCTATGCTGCTAAACCAGCCGATGCCGAACACGCCTTTGGGCATTCTAAAGCCGAATACTTCTCCAGTGGTGCAGAAGGTGCGTTGATTGTAGTAGCCGCCATCAGCATTGCTGTTGAAGCTCGGGGACGCTTGTTGCATCCAGAACCGTTAACACAGCTTGGATTGGGGTTAGCACTCTCGCTATTTGCAACAGCTATCAACGGCGTTGTTGCCTTTGTCTTGCTACGGGCAGGGCGACGGTTGCGTTCCATTACACTCAGGGCTGATGCTCACCACCTGTTTACTGATGTGATCACTTCGGGTGGTGTGGTAGTTGGAATCTTCCTCGTCAAGGTAACAGGCGCTCTCGTGCTTGATCCAATTATCGCACTGATAGTAGCAGCAAATATTACGTGGACAGGATTTCGTTTGCTACGAGAAACCAGTAGCGCGTTACTGGATGCAGCTTTGCCTAAAGAAGAAATTGACACAATCGGAAGCATCCTTAACGAGTACAAACGTCAGGACATCCAGTTCCATGCGTTGCGAACCCGCATTGCAGGAACGCGCCGTTTTGTTTCCTTCCATGTTCTTGTGCCTGGATCTTGGACAGTGCAACAAGGGCATGATTTGTGCGAGGCGATTGAGCTTGCTATCAGCAGGGTGCTGCCTTTAACCCACGTTACAACTCACCTGGAACCTTTAGAAGATCCAGTTTCTTGGGAAGATTTGGAGTTGGAGCGTGCGAGCAATCAGCAAATGCAAGGATGAAGTGAGATCGCCTAGAACCTTTCTTACGGCAAAGAGGATGTCTTTATTCCCGACTTTAGTGAGACGCTAAAGCCAGAAAATCACCCTTTTGACGGGTATTAAATAAAAGCGCGAGCGTAGAATTTACTAGCAAAATTACTGAATTTTTCCTTGAATTCCTAGTTTTTACGGTTACCAACCAACCTCTAGAGTAGTTAGGCTATAGCAGATGATATATCGTTTGTTAATCAGCTTGTAAGCTCTAGGGCAATTTCAGATGATTCTTGAAAGACCGCTAGTCATAAATCAGCCACAAATTGGTAAACTAATTCGGGAACTCCGGTTAGGAGCTGGGCTAACACAAGAAAAGTTTGCTGTCAAATTCGGCGTGACCGAAAAAGAAAAGGATACAAGCCCCCAAATTATGGTATGGAGAAGAAAAAATGCGGAGTAACTTTATTCAAGCCCCTGGATTCATCCGTGGGGTCTTCACTTTTGACTTTTGACTTTTGACTTTTGACTTCCCCGTTCGCGTAGCGTGCCCGAAGGGCTTAGGGGTGACGTATCCCACGATAAACCGTTGGCAGAACGGACACACCAAACCTTCACCATTAGCTATGCAGAAAATTGAGGAGATGCTAAAGCATAGAGATTTGTACAGCCAAAATCTCAATTTTCAAGAAAACAAGCAGTTTTATTCTTAATTTATTGCAAAGAATATAGCAGTCCTATTTGATAGGTAAAAATTATCAACCGCCAAGACGAGCCAGCGCTGCAGGAGGGTTTCCCGACAGCAGGCGACTGGCGTCGCCAAGAGCGCCAAGAAAAGAGAGAACAGAGAATTTTACGAATGATTTAGGATTGCTATAGTAGCTTCAATTACATTTACTCTTTAAAGTTATGACTACGGCATAACACTGAAGTCAGCGGATTTTTTAGACAACTTAATTTGACTTAAAAAAACAAAGATAAAATATTGTTTAAACTCAAACCAGGGAAATAATAAGCTTAAATTATGAAATTTCATGCAACTTTACTAAAGAGTTTTGACACCTGAATTTATTCAAAGAATTGCTAAATATAGATTTCAAAATTCTTGATGGCAATCCTTAAACACAGGTAGAGTGAATCCATGCGAACTAGCGAACAAATTCAGACAGAAATTGAGGCAAAATTCGGCTTTTTTCCTCCTTTTTTTAGCCCAGCGCTACAAAACCCACAAGTTCTAGAAAATCTTTGGCAACAGACCTTGAGCGCCTACGTTACCAATCCGCTACCAGCGGTATTTAAAGAAAAGCTTTCTGCCTACCTTTCGCGCTACTGTGCTGTTCCTTACTGTATGGTTTGCCACAGTTGTTCGTTGCACTTCTTGGGGATGAAAGGTAAAGAGGTGTTAAAACTGCTGCAATCGTCTCCTATAGAAGAAATAGAAATTGATAAATACCTACATATACTCGCACAAGCCTCTAATGAGTTAATGCTTGAGCTAGAGTTCAACTCAGCAGTTGAACAGAGCTTACTTTACTGTGCAATATTTATTTCCTTAGAAAAAGATGCCGCATATTGTCGCACCGAACTGCGCCACCTTTTAGGAGATGTAAACTATCAGCACTTAGTCACGTTTATCGCTTACGTGAAGACGTGTCACCTATGGATGGAAGCCCACCCAGAAGTTGCATTAGCAGCAGACAAGCGAGCGATTGACCATCTTGAAGCCTTAGTTGATGAGGAGCCTGGTTTAGCTGATTACTTTGACAGTTATATGGAAGCAGCTAAACAAAAGCTAGAAGAAGAAATTGTTGAGCGCCAACAGACAGAGTCGGTATTACAAGAGACAACGACATTTCAACGAGCGATTTTAGATGGTGCCAACTACGCGATTATTTCCGCCGATTTAGACGGCACAATCCTTACTTTTAATCCAGCCGCAGAGCGATGGTTGGGCTATACTGCCTTTGAAGTAGTAGGGAAAACAACGCCTGCCATTTTGCATGACGCAACAGAAGTACTGCAGCGGGCGCAAGAGCTATCGCAGGAGTTAGGAATTACTATTGAGCCTGGATTTGAAGTATTTGTAGCCAAGGCGCGACGCAACGAGGTAGAGGAACGCGAATGGACTTACATTCGCAAAGATGGTAGCTGCTTTAGCGTGCTGCTATCAATCACGGCTTTGCGCGACAACGAGGACAACATCACGGGTTTTTTAAGCATCGCCAGCGATATTACAGAGCGCAAACGAGCAGCAGCGGCACTACAGCAAAGTGAGGAACGCTTCAAGGCGTTTATGAACAATAGCCCAGCTGTGGCTTTTATGAAGGATGAGCAGGGGCGCTTCGTCTATATCAACCAGTCATTCGAGCGCTGTTTCGATATAAAAATGGCTGATTGGCTAGGAAAAACGGATTTTGATGTGTGGCCGGAGCAATTAGCTTTACAGTACCGTGAAAACGATCGCGCTGTTTTCGCTGCTGATAAAACCCTAGAACTTGTTGAAGTTGTTCCTAACCCAGATGGGCATCTCCGCCATTGGTTGTCTTTTAAGTTTCCTTACAAAGATATTTCTGGGCAACGGCTGCTTGGAGGTATAGCGATTGATATTACTGATCGCTTGCAGGCGGAGGCGCTAGAGGAAGCTAACGACAAACTCAGTCGTTCGGTAAAAGAATTAGAACAGCGCCATCATGAGTTTGCTCAACTAGGCGAATTGAGCGATTTTTTACAGGCTTGCAAAACAGTTGAGGAAGCCTACAGCGCACTTGAACTGCTAGTCCCACCTTTATTCCCTCAAACTAATGGTGGGATATTTTTAATTAATGATTCAAAAAATTTGGTTGAAGCCGTTGCTACTTGGGGACCTGCGCCATTTCCTAGCCAGGAATTATTCGCACCTGATGAATGCTGGGCATTGCGGCGGGGTCGGATTCATCATACAACAAAAGCGCACTCAAAATTACGCTGCTCTCATATCCATTCAGACTCAGCACCCGCATCATCTTTATGCATCTCCATGACGGCGCAAGGGAAAGCAATGGGCGTACTGTATTTGAGTTTGCTGGAATCGGGAGAATTCATCGAAAGCAAACAACAGCTAGCTGTTACGGTAGCAGATCACATTGCGCTGTCTTTAGCTAACTTAAAACTACGCGAAACGTTACAAAACCAAAGTATCCGCGATGCGCTGACAGGATTATTCAATCGCCGCTACTTGGAAGAATCCCTAGAACGAGAACTGTACCGATGCGATCGCAATAAGAAATCTTTAGGAATCATTATGCTTGACGTTGACCACTTTAAATCGTTCAACGATACGTTTGGTCACTCAGCTGGTGATGCTGTGTTGCGCGAATTGGGCGAATTCTTGCAAAGCCATATTCGGAGATCCGATATTGCTTGTCGCTATGGCGGTGAGGAGTTAACGCTGATTCTGCCGGAAGCATCTGTTAAGATTGTTTTAGAGCGAGCCCAAGCTATTTGCGAAGGAGTTAAGCACTTGCAGGTTCACTATCGTCGTCAGTTGCTCGGTACGATCTCGGTGTCATTGGGAGTTGCAATGTTCCCAGAGCATGGTGTCACAGGAGAGGCTGTACTGCGAGCGGCTGATGCAGCCTTATACCGCGCTAAACGAGAGGGGCGCGATCGCGTCATTGTTCATCAGTAAATCCTTTCCGGTTTTAGGGTAGAATATTGCATTGACCCAGTTCAAGCTGATAAATTTATCGCCGCGATCAATGCTTTGCGAGTGGTGCGGCTGCGAGATGGTGCCATTCGGTGGGGTATTTTTCATGATACCGCCGATCCGACTCGTTACTTGGAGACGTTTATAGTTGAGTCCTGGGTGGATCATTTACGCCAGTATGAACTGTTCACTATCCACAAACTGAACAACTCCCCATTGTCCATTCGTCAACCAAGCAGAATCTGATTTCACCACTTCCTCCAGAACTTCCGGTTTAATCCCTGCTGCGACTTCTGATTTTAGAGTACGTAAAGCTACCATTGGCGCAGGTAAGTAACACACTATATCTGCAATGTTAGTTGTGAAATTCCAGTGTCTATCTCCTAACAGCCTGCGATAATTTGCATCTCCTTTAATGATTATCAAATTGGAATGAGATAATTCCTTTTTAAGGGAGTCGGGTATTTCCCAAAAAGCTAAAGGTGATGTCCAAAAATAATCATCACACAAAACTAACTGCTCTGATGCAATATATTCTTGTAGTCGTTGAGCAAAGGATATTAATTCTGGATTGCTAGAAGCTCCTAAAAACTCTATTGTATAATGCACATCTTTAATCATGGCATCAGAGACAAATGTTGGATGAGGTTTGAAATGCAGCTTAACTTGACTTGCTACACCACTTCCTAAAAGATAATCCACCAAACATAAATCACAGATAAGTTCAAAACCAGCATTATCTACGACAAAGTCAACGCGTCCGGAATTGCTATTAACTAACAATTCAGTGACTTTGAGTGCATCATCTACTAATATGTGAGATTGTTGGCTTTCAATGTCGAAACGACTTCTGTCAGTCTCAAATGCTGACCAAAGACTCAGATCAACTCGATTTCCCCACAAAGCAAAATATAACAATGCTATCACAGCTGTTTGCTTGGACTCACTTTGTTGCTGCGAGACATTCAACCATCCATTGACTTGAGTGGATAAAGCAATGATTGAGTCAAGCGATGTTTCTAAACCTTGATGTTTTTGTAATTCAAATGGATCTACACCTTGCGATTCACTCTTGAGAAAGTAATTGGTAATTTGCAGAATAAATCTATAGAAATAAGTTTCAGCAAAAAACCAGGGAATATCTATCCAACGCTGTCCCTTGTATGGTTCTAGATATCTATTCCAGGCAGTAAAATCTGCACCTGTGTCATCTACAAGAAGTGGCAAATATCCTGACGATAGTTCGCTGGCTAGTTTTTCCAAGCTGTCATTAATATTGGCTGGAAACTTATTTTCAACGATGACTCTACGGGCAATACTAGGCATCCGTTGAGTGACTGTAAACTCGGTAAATGTGCCAACTTCTGCACCCACCAATGACGGTGGTAAGGGTAATTTAGGAATGTCAGATTTCTGTTTCACTAACTTTTCTCTGCGAGAAAGCACCACTTTCAAATGGTGCGATATTTTGTTAACGAACTCTACAAATTTAACATTCAGTTTATAAATGGACAACTTGTGGGGTGGGCATCTTGCCCGCCGTAGAACGGGCGAGACGCCCATTCCACAAGAAAAAAGTTTTAGTGTATGTCCCTGAAGAACCACTATGAATCAATACGGTTCACATAAGACGAGAATCCTTATCAGGAACACAATGTAGAGACGCGCCACCTCTCGTCTCTACAAAGAACGGGAATCCCACCAAAAATCCTTAACTGAACTGTATTGCACTATGAATTGCTTAACAACGCATATGGGTAGCGTCCACCTAGTGTTTGACTTATCATTAAAATCACCAATATGCCCTTGGAAGTTCTCACTTCATTTGATCAGGATTTTGGCACAAAATAAAGTAACTAATATTTACCAATATTTGAAAAAGTACACGAGTCATCTATGAAACTTAGCCTGTGCATGATTGTCAAAAACGAAGAAGCAACATTGCCCAAATCTCTGAGCAGTGTGAAAAATGTGGTAGATGAGATGGTCGTGTTAGATACAGGCTCTACAGACAGAACTCCCGAAATCGCCAAAAAATTTGGTGCGAAAGTGCATCACTTTGAATGGTGCAATGACTTCAGTGCTGCCCGAAATGAAGCTTTAAAATACGTCACAGGTGATTGGATTCTTGTCTTAGATGCAGATGAAACTCTTACCCAGAAAATTGTACCGCAGTTGCAGCAAGCGATACGAAGAGAAGAATATCTCCTGATCAACCTCCTGCGTCATGAAGTGGGTGCAGAACAATCTCCCTATTCTCTGGTTTCGCGCCTTTTCCGCAATCATCCGCAAATCCGCTTTTCCCGTCCTTACCATGCGTTAGTGGATGATAGCGTATCCGAAATTTTAACTCAGGAACCGCATTGGCAAGTGGGTTATTTGGAAGGCGTGGGGATTGTACATACAGGATACCAAAAAAGTGCGATCGCTCAACAAGATAAATTTCCCAAAGCTCAAACGGCGATGGAAGAGTTTCTTGCCTCTCATCCTCATGATCCCTATGTTTGTAGTAAGTTGGGGGCGCTGTATGTGGAAAGTGGGAAACTCATAGAAGGTATCAAATTGTTGGCGCTAGGAGTTGCTCATTGTGAAGAAGAGTACGAGACTTTGTACGAACTCTACTATCATCTAGGCATTGCCTACACGCGTTTGCAAAATTATAAAAATGCGATCGCCCACTATGATGCTGCAACTAAATTGCCCATTTACCCAATTCTTAAATTAGGAGCATACAACAATTTGGGCAACTTACTCAAAGCAACTGGAGATTTCAACGGTGCTAAAACTGCTTACGAAACAACAATTAAAATTGACCCTAGTTTCGCTATCGGTTACTACAATTTAGGCATGACTCTCAAAGAGATGGGTTTATTCAAGGATGCTATTCTTGCCTACCGTAAAGCAATTGAGTTGAATCCAAAATCTGCTGAAACCTACCAAAACTTAGGGGTGTTGCTGCTGAAACTTGGCTACGTACAGGATAGTCTGATGACTTTTAAAAAAGCAATAGCCCTTCACGAACAGCAAAACCCCGAAGAGGCGAAGCGACTGCGCCAAACTTTGTCAGAGATGGGTTTATTGCGTTGATGAATTTGGGATCTCATAGATTTCTTGCAAAAATCCTGTTTAGAGGTATTTAAACCACAGATGGACACAGATAAATTATCTGCGTTCATCTGCGGTTTCATATTCAAAAAATTTGACTTAGGCAAAAGATCTATGTAGAGACGTTGCATGCAACGTCTCTACACGGTGCGACTAAATAACTGACTTGACAAATTTTTCCAATCTATCCATTCCCTTTTCAATTGTTGCCAAATCCGTGGCGTAGGAAAGGCGAATATTGTCATCAGCACCAAAGGCGATTCCAGGAATAACTGCCACTTGCTCTTTTTCTAGCAAGGCGTTACAAAAATCTAGGGATTTTAGTCCTGTTTTGGTGATATCCGGGAACAGGTAGAAAGCGCCGTCTGGTTTTGGACTACTTAGTCCAGGAATAGCGTTGAGTCGTTCAAACATCACTTCTCGGCGTTTGGCGAAAGCTTGGCGCATTTCTTCTACACAATCTTGCGAACCTTCCAAAGCGGCGATCGCCCCATATTGAGCAAAAGTACAAACATTCGACGTACTATGGCTTTGGATGTTAATTGTTGCCTTAATCAAATCAACTGGTCCTGCTAAATATCCAATGCGCCATCCCGTCATTGAGTAAGCTTTGGCGAAGCCATTGCTGATCACAGTTCGAGCAAAGATATCAGATCCTAGTGAACCAATGCTTACCTGTTTTACGCCATCGTAGAGAATCTTCTCATAAATTTCGTCGGAAACGACAACAATATCAGTCTCAACGATTATTTGGGCGATCGCCTGAATTTCCTCTGGTGTGTACACCATACCAGTGGGGTTAGATGGCGAGTTAAGGATGAATAATTTCGTCTTGGGTGTAATCGACTTACGCAACTGTTCTGGTGTAATCTTATAACCAGTAGAAGCATCTGTGGGGACAATCACAGACACTCCTCCTGCAAGCGTCACCATGTCGGGGTAGCTTAACCAGTAGGGTGCGGGGATAATGACCTCATCTCCTGCTTCAATCAGCGCCAGCATTAAATTAAACAGAGAATGTTTTCCACCGTTGGTGACGATGACATTTTCTGCCTTGTAATCTAGACCATTGTCAGTTTTTAACTTGCGAGCAATGGCTTCCCTTAACTTTGGTTCTCCAGATGCTGCTCCATACTTGGTTTTCCCTTCTTCCAAAGCTTTCTGTGCTGCAGCTTTAATGTGCGCTGGACTGTCAAAATCTGGTTCTCCAGCGCTAAAACTACAAACATCAATTCCTTCTGCCTTCATTGCCTTAGCTTTCGCGGCAATAGCTAAGGTTATCGAAGGTGTTACTTGACTTACTCGTCCTGCCAGCTTCATTGTCACTCGTTTGGCAAACTTCAGACCTATTTAAGAATATCCCACAAATCCTCTCGATATTTGTCTTTTAAGAATTCCTTTGTTGGTTGCATTCACCAAATCGTAGGGGTACAGCACCGCTGTACCCCTACAAGCGCGATAAAATCAAATCACAAATTGCTTGCTGCTTAATCTCCACGATGAGCCTTATTACGAGCAAGTTCTTGCTCAATTGGGCTACGCTCGTAGTCTTTTGCTCCAAAAACTCGCTGAGGCTGGTCGTTTCCTAATTCTTCTCCAGCTCGCTGTAGCATATTAAGAGGATTTTTTTGCCGACTTCCAGTTCCCAAATCCTTGGGGATCACTTCTCCTGCTTGCTTCCCGCTTTCGATGTAATTATCGCCGCCAATATTTGGTGTGTGGTTGGCGTTCTGTCCGATTTTTTCTTCTATGACACTACTGGAAGAATAATCACCAGAATAATAACCTGCAGCTTGAACTGAGGTAGCAGGCAAGCTCATGAACGCAAGTAAACCAGCCAGTAAGACGACCGCGATTTTGCGACGCAATTGATCAAATGTTCTGATAATTTCTACCATTGCAGAAATTCCCTCAATGCTTTGTGACTTAACCTCTAAATGTTAAGAAATTGGTTCCAAGCTCTCTTCTTCCCCTAGACTAGTTGTCTGATCTGTAAAGGATGCTGTTGGCTTGTCAAAAGTAGACAGGAATTCCGTAGAGTGTCACCCTAATCCTGTTTTGTCACTCTCGCAGTAGTATAATAAAGTACAAATGCTAGAACAAAAACACAGAGTATGGTACAGCCTCGTCCAGCCGCACCAACAGTAAAATGTGTGGGATGTAAGGTGCAAGCCTCCGGAATTGATAAGCCGGAAGATAAAGATATACTTCCGGTGCTAATAAAAACTCTGCAAAAAATGCAGGGCGCTGATGGTAGCTGGAATAATCCCCATGTTGACCTCTACTGCAAGCAAATAGCCAGAAGGAATTTCTCACTAAGTCAATTAGAGTTAATCGAACAAGGGCACACGAGTGCAAGAGTTAAGATATGAGTATCACGCCCTGGTTAGATAGAATTGATGTCAGAAATCTAATATTTGTCGATGAAGCTGGATTGAATTTATCAATCGCTGCGCGGCTTGTTTCCCATCTTCTGTAGATGGCTTCATAGCAGTTGGTAGTATACCTGGAAGTAAGGGTGGAAACGTTTCTTTGATTAGTGCTTTAAACCTCGATAGACTGGTTGCAGCGATGAGTGTCCCAGGAAGTACAAATACTGAGGTATTTCTCACCTATGTGACTCAGGTATTAGTACCTCAGTTATGGAAAGGGGCAATCGTGGTAATGGATAATTTCCCGGTTCATCACCCTGAGTGATAAGAATTGCAACCCTTGTCAGTCGGTGCACTCATTCAAGTTTTTGCCCCCCTATTCTCCTGATTTATCCCCCATAGAATGTTGGTCGAAAGTCACGCAATTTCTCCGTTCCTGTGAGGCACGCACATTGGAATCACTCGACCAAGCAATGGCTGAGACTATAAATTATATTACTGAAGAGGATGCCTTCGGTTGATTTAACCACTGTGGTCTATTTACCTGAAAATTGCTGTAATTGTGCTTTTGCTAAAACACTTTTTGAAATGATAAGCAACAGATAATGCTAGTCTCACGTCTGCATAGATTTTTTACTGCTCCGATAGACAAACGATCTGCTTCTGAACACTTCAGAACCTCTACATCAGTTATATTTTGGTTTGGTTTGAGCCTATCGTTTGCATTTTTTTATGGTATTTTAGGGCTTTTGAAAGCTGTTGGAAATGAATATGTTGTCCAGGATGATGCGCGAGAGTATGTGTTTTGGATGCAGCGGTTTATAGATCCAGAACTACTGCCTCATGATTTGATTGCAGATTACTTTAAATCCATCACACCGCCTGGATTTGCTACAGTTTACCAGTTGATGGCAAGTCTAGATATTAATCCACTTTTACTCAGTAAAATCTTACCAATTGTATTAAGCTTGATTGCCACCGCCTACTGTTTTGGCGTTTGCCTCCAGATTTTTCCAGTGCCCATGGCTGGATTTCTCGCTACATTCCTCCTAAATCAAAGTCTTTGGTTCCAGGACGACTTGGTTTCTGCCACACCTAGATCTTTTGTATATCCATTGTTTTTAGCATTTTTGTACTATATGCTACGTACATCTTGGCTAGCCATGTGCGTAACACTCGTTCTGCAAGCGCTTATTTATCCTGTACTTATATTTATTTCAGAAGGAATTTTGTTCCTACGGTTATGGGACTGGAAGTGTTGTACACCTAGGCTTAAGCAGAAGCAGAGTAGCTTATTGTTGTGTGTAGCTGCTATGGGGCTAGGCTTTCTTGCAATACTGCCCTATGCCTTAGCTTCCTCTGAGTTTAATCCACTTGTCACCGCTACACAAGCCAGAGGAATGCCGGAGTTCTGGCCGGGAGGACGACATCCTTTTTTTGACGACAACTCTTGGAGGTTTTGGCTAATTGGACAACATAGTGGTATACTACCGCCGTTATTACCTCCTTTAATGTGGGTTGGGTTGTTGTTGCCAATAGTGTTGCAAAATTTGTCTTGCTTCCCATTGGTTAAGCAAGTCAAAAGCGAGGTTACAGTTTTATCTCAAATCGTGTTGGTATCCTTGTGTCTATTTTTTGCTGCTCATGCTTTGCTACTAAAACTGTTTTTTCCTACCCGATATACAGGTCATACTTTGCGAATTGTCATGGCGCTTGCTGCTGGAATAATGCTGACCCTAATAGTGGATGCACTCTTTCGGGCTTGTGAGCAAATGACAGAATCCAGTCTCCGAAGAAAAAGATTCTGGGTATTAGTATCAATGGTAACATTAGGAGCTACGCTCGTATTGTTCCCTAATTTTTCAAAAGGCTTTCCAAAAACGAATTATAGAGTGTCTAACGAGTCAGCTTTGTATAAATTTTTTCAGAGGCAACCTAAAAACATTCTTATTGCTACCCTGTCTGATGAAGCAAATAATATCCCGACGTTTGCCCAACGATCTATTTTAGTCGGTAAAGAATACGCACTTCCCTTCCATCTAGGCTACTATCGCCAGATTCACCAACGAAGCATCGATTTGATTCATGCTCAGTACAGTCAGGACTTATTAGCAGCACGACAGTTGATTCAGAAGTATGGGATAAGTTTCTGGTTGTTGGATCGCGTAGCGTTTACACCTGATTATTTGAGCGACAAAAGCTGGCTTAGAAGTTTTCAGCCAGCGTTTACAGAAGCTTTAACCAGTTTGGAACAGGGAACAGTTCCGGCACTAGTAATGCTAACAAAACGTTGTTCTGTGTTCGAGACTAAGAGTATGGTTGTGCTGGAAGCAGACTGTATTACTCATGCACAAAAGCAATAACTACCAATTCTTGTGATTGTCATACTGATAAGCTTTCACCTACCCACTCCATCCTCTCTTCATATTCTGGGTGCAGTCCAATGCCATCGCCTCTGGCGGGCACTTCGTGCCATCGCGAAGCGGGCGCTCTGCGCCATCGCCTCTGGCGGGCACTTCGTGCCATCGCGAAGCGGGCGCTCTGCGCCATCGCCCTTGGCGGGCACTCCGTGCCATCGCACCAACGAATCTGCATAATTCACCTTGTCCGCCGCTAGTAATCATTATTCGTTAGTGAAGTACCCCAACCTGCTTCGCTGAGGTTGGGGCTTCCAACACATCAGATCAATTCAGGGACGGTCTTATTCGTCTTCAGAGTTTCCCGTCTCATCCGCCGTTGCCACGTTGGGTATACCACAAGGGTATTCGGGACTAAACCCGATGATGGTCTGACACAGCGTCCCCAGGCAGTTGCCCGTCTTCCACAGGCAATTAATTGTTCTACGATACGCTTATCTTGGATTTACAGCGATAGCCGACCAGCAGGACTCACGTTTTCCCCGATCTCTGATGTTGCTGCGGCAAGTCTGACTACTTTGAAGTTAGCCTTTGTGTTCCATACAGTCGGGTGGGTCATCAACCAATATAATGGTAGCAGATTTTTATCTTTTGAGGGGGCTTGGGGGAGCTATAAGACCCACACCCTACCCGTAAGGGAGGCGTGGGATACATGGACTCCCCCAGGTTAATTTTATGGGATTCAATATCCCTAAAATTAACTTTCTGTGTTGGCGACGTTTGCTGCTATTCCCAACAGAAATGATAAAATTAATGCACCGTCTAACCAACGGTTGCCTTGACTCAAACGAACACGTCTCCCGCAACGTGGTGAACAGCGCAAACGGCATAAACTGGTCTGAACCGTTCGGCTGAGCTCACGGCCGAAGCCTAGACAATTTAAGTTAGGGGGTTCCAGCTAAAAACTTTGGGTCAGATGTGCCCAATTCTGTAGTTGGGTAAAAACTTCACAGTACATAGGTGTACTCCAATTCGTATCAATCGATTGGTAGTCAGTACGCACGGGCTGTGCGGAACGGAAACCGCCTGGGCAATCGGTCTGCCGGGGAGTAAGTCATAAGGCTGCTCTAGGTAAGTGGTGAAACACCCTAGAGGGGGAAACAACCAGGAAATCTCAATCGCGAGGTTGGGAAGCCTACACTCACCCGATAGGGGAGTGTAGGAGGATGTCACATGATTTACTACCATGACTCAAATTAGCATAAGACTCTCCCAACGAGAAAAAGAACATTTGCTGAAGTACTGCGAACTAACAGAACGAAATCAAACAGAAGTGCTAAGAGAATTTATTCGTAGATTGTCAGTCAAAGGGGCATTGAACCCCCTTGACTGACCGCCTATCCATCCCCACCTTGTAGAAGGTGGGGCATTCCGGCGAATCAGGTAAAAAGTGTGTGTCTGCCATCCCCTTCTGTGTGTGAGGGGCTTTTTATTTTGGGGCAGCGGCGACTGAGTCTGGCGTAGGCTGGGAATTTTAGTGGTTTCTTTGTAGCAGCGTTTCCTAGACAAAGTGACAGACGACTGCTATGATTTATCCTTTCATAAGAAAACCCCAGATTGACTGGGGCTTACCGAACGTTTTCTTTTGTCATATAACCACCCTAGTGACCATTCGGGAATAGGGAATCTCGCCAAAAAATTGAGTAAAAAATAACCCCAGTTTACTGGGGTTATTTTTTAGATATCATCTTCAACGGTCGCAAACATTCGATGTAGCGGCATATGTGGGCAAACATATTCGGTGTATCAATATTCTTTTAGTCACTTTAAATAAATTCTTGACATGAAGAATGACAAGTACTAGCATATTTTGAATGAATGAATTTTGTGTTTTTGTGGAATGGGCCAGACAGCCCATCCCTTGAATTTTTTGGGCAGGCAGGATGCCTACCCCACAAGAATCATCCCTGAATTCAGCAACGCTGCTTAAGCTATTGTGACCTCACTAGACAAGTAAACATCTTGAATCGCGTGGAACAGCTTCACTCCTTCCTCAAACGGACGCTGGAATGTTTTGCGGCCAGAAATTAATCCTGTTCCACCAGCACGTTTGTTAATTACAGCAGTGCGAATTGCTTCCGCAAAGTCATTTTTTCCAGACGCCCCACCAGAGTTAATCAACCCTGCACGTCCACAGTAGCAATTCAGCACCTGATAACGTGTCAAATCAATTGGATGGTCTGTTGTCAAGTCTGTGTAAATCCGCTCATTGGTTTTACCGTAACTGTGACCAGTCGCTTTGGCTACTGCTCCGTAGCCATTGTTATTTTCAGGCAATTTTTGTTTAATGATGTCTGCTTCAATTGTTACACCAAGATGATTCGCCTGTCCCGTAAGGTCAGCAGCAAGGTGATAGTCTTTGTCTTGTTTGAAAGCGTTGTTACGCAAATAGCACCAAAGAATAGTCGTCAGCCCCAGTTCATGAGCGTGTTTGAAGGCTTGGCTGATTTCCTGAATTTGCCGGGTGGACTGTTCTGAGCCAAAATAAATTGTCGCACCCACCGCAGCAGCACCCAAGTTCCAAGCTTGTTCGACATCGGCAAACAAGACTTGGTCAAATTGATTCGGGTAAGTTAGCAGTTCGTTGTGGTTAAGTTTGACTATGAAAGGGATTTTGTGGGCATATTTACGCGAAACCGAACCCAAAACTCCCAAAGTCGTAGCAACAGCGTTGCACTCGGCTGCTATTGCCAACTTAACAATATTTTCTGGGTCAAAGTAAATGGGGTTGGGTGCAAATGACGCACCCGCTGAGTGTTCAATTCCTTGGTCTACAGGGAGAATAGATAAATACCCAGTATTTCCCAGCCGTCCGGTAGAGTAAAGTGTTTGGAGATTGCGCAAAACTTGGGGATTGCGATCGCTATTCAACCAAACTCGATCCACAAAGTCGGGTCCTGGTAGATGTAGCAAATCCTTGGAAACTTTTGCCTTGTAGGTGAGCAAGTCTTCTGCTTCTTTGCCGAGCTGGGACTCGATAAAACCTGGTGTAGATAGAGTGGCAGTCATAATTTGTCCTCAAGACTTCCGTCTCTTATGGTGGCTATGCCCAGAGTAACGTATGTCTCCCCAAAGACAGAACAATAGCTATTTTTTCTTTGGATTTTCTTTAGGTTCTAAGAAAAATTTGACACAGTTTCATCAGCGATACTTATCACACAAATGCCTATCTTCCTCTGACACCTCTGCATTCGTCCGCAGATAATCCCGCACCCAATCGCAACCATACGCCACCAAAGCCTCGCGCTGCAAGTCTCGCTCCAAGTTCCACAAAATCACTTTTCCAGTAATATCAGATGAGGCAAGCACGAGTCCGTTCGGACTGAAGGTGACTGCCCTGACCTGAGAGCCATGCCCAATCAGCGTTTGCAATTCGGTACCACTAAGGTTCCATATTTTAACAGTATTGTCAGCACTGGCAGAGGCAACTAATTTGCCATCAGGACTCCAAGCGACACTCCAAACCGCATCGCCATGCCCTTTGAGCGTGAGCAACTCTTGCCCATCCCGACTCCACAGTTTCACGGTTTTGTCCCGAGAACCTGTCGCGATCATTTTGCCATTTGGACTCCAAGCGACACTCATCACCTGACTGTCATGTCCTCGCAGCGTCTGTAATACCGTACCATCAAGGTTCCATATTTTAACAGTATTGTCAGCACTGGCAGAAGCAACTAACTTGCTATCAGGACTCCAAGCGACACTCCAAATGCGATCGCCCTTTGGGCGGCTCCCTCTGGGAGCATCGCCATGCCCTTTGAGCGTCAGCAACTCTTGCCCATCCCGACTCCACAGTTTCACGGTTTTGTCCTGAGAACCCGTCGCGATCATTTTGCCATCCGGACTAAAGCTGACACTTAGTACCCCACCCTTGTGTCCTTTAAGCGTTTGCAGTTGTTGCCCATCTTGACTCCACAGCTTAACTGTTCCATCCCAACTAGCAGTAGCAACCGTTTTACCGTCAGGACTCCAAGCTACACTGTTGACTACATGAGTATGTCCCCTAAGGATTTTAACAGCTAAACCGTCCGGTGATACAAGTTTAGCTGTTTTGTCTTGAGAGGCAGTGGCGAGGGCTTTGCCATCTGGACTAAAACTAACGCTCATCACCCAGTCGTTATGTACCGACAAAATATTGAGATACTTACCCTCTACATTCCAAAGCCTAACCGTTTTATCAACAGAGCCAGTGGCAATAGTTTTGCTATCTGGGCTAAAACTAACGCTCATCACCTGGTCATTATGCCCTTTGAAGGAGTAAATTTCTCTGCCATCTCGACTCCAAAGTTTCACCGTATTATCTGCACTGGCACTAGCAAGAGTCTTTGCGTCAGGGCTGAAACTGACACTGATAATTCCTTTGTCATGCCCTTGGAGGATTTTATCAGGACGGGTTTTAAAGCTAGTTTGATTCTTTCGACTCCAAAGTCTAATTGTTTTGTCCCAACTAGCAGTCGCCAAGATATCACTATCAGGGCTGAAACTAATACTCATAACTGTGTGGTTATGTCCTTTGAGAGTTTGTAGTTCTTTACCCTCGCGACTCCAAAGTTTGACAGTTCTGTCCCGACTGGCGCTAGCAATCATATTGCCGTCAGGACTCCAAGCTACACTAGTAACCCATCCGCCATGTCCTTTGAGCGTTTGCACTTTTATGCCAAACTCCTGTCCAGACGCTTTGTTTTCAAGACTCCAAAGTTTGACTGTATTGTCAACAGAGCCACTTACAATCATCTTGCCGTCGGGACTCCAGGCTACACTGGTGACTTCATCATTATGCCCGACAAGAGTTTTGACTATTGTACCATCAACACGCCAGAGTTTAATGGTTCTATCCCGACTGGCACTGGCAATCATCTTACCGTCGGGACTCCAAGCTAAGCTGGTGACTTCATCATTATGCCCGACAAGAGTTTGCATGATTGTGCCATCCAGACGCCAAAGTTTGATGGTTTTATCCCGACTGGCACTAGCTATGATTTTACCATCCGGGTTAAACCTGACACTCCTGACGACTCCATCATGTCCTTCTAAACGATTGTGTTCTCTTACCCAGTAGAGGCTTTGTTGGAGTCTCGTCTCTACCTTCGCCCGAAGTTTGGTATTAGCCCAGACTTGAGGAGTTTGTTTAAGTTCGATGCTAGCTTTCAGACTTGCTATTAAGGCATCTAGCTTATGATTTGTGTTAAACAATGCTTCTGAATGGTTTACTAAGGCAGTGATTTCGTATTCCGTTGCCCGTTGTTTTTGAGATGCTGCTTGCTGCGCCAACAATCCTGCGATTCCTAATAGACAGAACGCTACTACTGATGTTATGCCTAACCTAAGCTTCGCTTGTTTGATGGTTTGTTGGGCTTTTTGTTGCGCTAGGGTTAAAGTGTAATTAGCTTGAGCTAAGAGCAAAGTCGCTTGTTTTTCAGCTTCCAAAGCTTTTTGGGTTTCGCGTTTCTCTAATTCTTGACTGGCGCTAAGAAACTGATAATCTAAGTTAGTCACACTTTTGCCTTGCGCCCAAGCTTGTGCATCTCTTAAGGCAAGTCCGCGCAGTAATCGCGATTCATCCGTTTGTTTTGAGGCAACCCAAGCATCGAAGGTTTGGGAGTAGGGACGCAGGTTTCTGAATTGTTTTTCCACCCATTTGGTGTTAAAAACTTCCTGATAAATGCGGTTTGTCACCTGCAAATAACCCTGGTTTTTCACCACCAAACCTGATAACAACAGTTCGATTTGCTCACGCAAGTCATCGGCTTTGACGAACACACCTTGCAAAAGACTCTGATAAATATCGAGTATTCTCCCAGCACGTTTTTCATTTCTCAGAATCCGGTTGCTTATCGTCCGCAAATGCTGTGGTTCATCCTGCGATTCCCAGTTGTGAATGATGTGTTTATGCACCAACTGGTTGAGCCAATATTCCTCATTGCTTGCAGTATTAGGCAGAGTATTAATTTCGTTGATCGAACTCTTGATTGCTTTGTTTGAGGAATTTAGGCAAAGTTGACAAAGCTTCTGAGTGAGAAATGGTTGTCCACCTGTCCAAGCTAATATTTCTTTGAGAATAGCTTCCGGGTTACTAACTGTGTCCTTTAATCCCTGAATGAGCGGCTGTGCTTCATCTAATTGAAATCCGTGTAGTTCTATCCCTGTACCAATATTAAAAGGTGTACGATTTTTATCTGCAATTAAATCGCTGGGTGTGGCGACTCCAAAAATTGCAAACGTGAGGCGATTGTAGTGTGGATTGATAGCTCTGCGATTGTAGCAAGACCGTATTAGAGCAAAGAAATCATCAACGGCAAAATCTAAGCTGAGAATACTATCAATTTCATCAATAAATATAACAATATTATCTTGGGGAAACTCAACTAACAAGATATCTTCAATAAAACGATTCAGAAGCTGAACCAGCGAGATACCTTGTTCGTCGCGCCACCAGGATTTTAAATTCACTTTTTCTAATAAATTAAACCCCCGCCACAATTCACTCACAACGCCTTTGTACCACTGGAGTGGCGTGATATTTTCGCCGCCTACACAGGACATATCTACAGTCGTACAGCGGTATCCTTGTTGCTGTAGCAGATGACGAGTCCTCACCATGATTGAGGATTTGCCCATTTGCCGAGTGTTGAGGACATAACAAAACTCACCCGCTTTTAATGCTTGATATAGTTCCTCATCAGCTTTGCGTTTTACATAGCTTGGAGTATCAATTCCAAGGCTTCCACCTACTTGATATCTGTATGTCATTAGTTACTTATAGCTTAATAATAGGCTTGTGAGACGCTGACGCACCACGACTCACCTTCTACCTATTATTACGGAATCCATAATTTAAAGCTGTGCTGATATAAGTGCGATCGCGCTTTATAAGTACTGACTGCTGAAGTGTTTCAGAAACAGCATTTACGAGAACGCTTGAAGAGCCTTTCTTTTGCGGAATTGTGCAAGCAATTGCTAAACTGACAGTAACCACAGGTGCTGGAAGACCGTAAAGTGTCTCTTGATGAGCAAGACCTAATTTTTTGACTTGTTTGCGGATCAGTTCAGCAATTTTAAAAGCCGAATCGGCTGTTGTATGAGGCAAAATAGCTGCAAATTCTGCCTCTTTATAACGAACTGGCAATGCTTGATGCGATTTATGACTGCTTACAACATCACTAATAACCTTAGCAATAAGTTGTACACATTCATCTGCAGCATTCTGACCATAAGTATTATTGTAAATTTTCAAATAATCAATTTCCAACAAAATCAATGACAAGGGGCTTTTTTCTTCTGTTAACCTTTGCCATTGTTGTTCTAGGTAGATGTCAAAGTAGCGTTGATTAGCAAGTTGAGTCAGAGCATCAGTATAAGACAAGCGGTGTAACTCTTGGACTTCTCTTTGCAACCGCTCAATTTCCTTCTGCTTATTCTGTTCCTCAAGAAGGTGAACAGTAAAATACTGCCGATACAACTCACAAGCTACAGTGTATTGATAACCCTGCAATTTTATCAAACCCATACCTTCTAGCTTAAATGCTACAACGGGGTCTAATTCCACATTAATACCAGTAGAAAGCAGCTGTTTAAATGTTGTTGTCAATTCACAATTTTCCTGCAAACTTGCTAATTGTCTGCGCAAGTAAACGCTATAAATTCCAGCTATTGTGGGGGCTTCATTTAATAGCTGGTGTAAAGTTTTTTTAGGGAAGTTAGCAAGGTGATAAATAGCCAATCTTACTAAATAGGGATACCCTCCCACCATTCCTTGTAGTGCTTGGGCATTTTTTTGCCCAACTTCACCTGTCCAATTGAGTCCATAACGCTGCGCTAATTCCTGAATTTGCTCTAAATTAAACTCAGGTAATTTAATTGCTACTCCAATATTAAAAGGAGATTGATTAATATTAAGTTCAGTATAAACTTCTGTAGAGTGAACAACAACTAACCGGAGTTTTTGCCAAAGTACATTTTGTTTTGCTTGTTCATGCCATGAACGCAGCAAAGAGAAAAAATCTTGGGTAATGGGGGAATATTCAAAAATCTGATCGACATCATTTAAAATTAAAACTAAAGGAGTCTTTAAAATTTTCAGAAAATAATTTTCAAAATAAATTGTACAACTCACCTTGCTGCCAATATCCTCATCCCAATAATTATCTAGCATTGGTGTTAAGTCTAACTGGCGGCTGACGTAACCACAAAACCAACGCAAAAATTTCTCCAAACAAGTACAAACTGCTGCCTCTACTTGCTGAAAATCTACATATACTGTAGAAAAGCCAGATTGCTTGGCATAATCCAGCAAACGCAGTACCAAAGAAGTTTTCCCTGTTTTATGAGGAGATTGTATGCGAATAACACTCCCGGTTCTGGTGATCTCTTGATAAGTTTGTTCTTCCACTGGAGGACGTGCGATGTAAAAAGGAGAATCAAGAGGTTCCGGATCACAAGGAAATTCTGTGGTTGCTGAGTGCTGTCGTTCGTAGTTCGTAGCCAAAATAATTTTCACCAATCAAATAGAATTGTTATATAGCAACAGCCAAGGTGGTTAGGACATCAACAGATGATAAAACCTAGACACAAAAAGACTTTTCACCCAGTCCCCAGTCCCCAGTCCAAGCCTCCCCTGCTATATCTTTGACACTCCCACGCCTAAAAGTCGGTGGAATTCTTAACTCACAGGGAGTCCGATGGCTTTATCCTCATTAAGCATCTTAACCGTACATTATTCTAATAAATTACCAAGGCGATTTTTAAGACAGCAACTCAAGTTCCCTTCGCATTCACTCGCGCTGCGCTGTAGACGGAAAAGCCAGTGCAAGCGACTGGCGTCCCCGCCGAAGGCGTAGGGCTTTCTGCTTTAATTGTTGTAAATTCTAAAATGCACAGGAGCATAAGATTCAGTTTATGTTTACAAAGGTGTTGCTGCAAAAGTAATTATAATGACTTTGTCTATACCCTTTAAAAATAAAAAATTAAAACTTATCTAACTTTTTATAAACATCATTATCAGATAGATATCTTAATCTAAACTTACAATCCAAAGAAATCTATATTTAAATATATTGTCAAGCTGTTAACTAGATCATTGTATGTTACATAAACCCAAAAAGCATTGGACACCCTCAAACTGGGCAAGTTGGAAGCCCTTTGGAATTGGAGAGCAATACCCAAATAACTACTGGGAAGTCTTTCGTGCCATTTGGCTGTCTCGTCACAAATTACCTTATGCGTGGAATATCCTGAACAAGGGTGTGTGTGATGGCTGCGCTTTGGGGACAACCGGGATGAAAGATTGGACAGTAGAGGGAATCCATGTCTGCAATGTGCGGTTGCGGCTTTTGCAGATGAACACAATGTCCGCTTTTGACCCTGCAATTTTGGCAGATGTCTCCCAGTTACAAAGAAAAACGAGTGCCCAATTACGGGAGTTCGGACGGCTTCCTTACCCAATGATCCGCAAGCGTGGAGAAAAAGGCTTTCGTCGAGTCACTTGGGATGAAGCTTTGCAAGTTATTGCTAGTCGCATCCGCGCCACCACACCAAACCGCCTCAGTTTCTACATTACCAGCCGGGGTACCGTCAATGAAACATATTACGCCACTCAGAAAGCTGTGCGGGCGATGGGAAGCAACAACATTGACAACGCCGCCCGTATCTGTCATTCTCCCAGTACGGCCGGTCTTAAAGGTGCAGTAGGTGCAGCCGCAACCACCTGCTCTTATAAAGATTGGATTGGCACAGATTTATTAGTCTTTATTGGTTCAAACGTAGCAAATAATCAACCTGTCACGGTCAAGTATCTCCACTACGCGAAGAAAGCAGGTACAAGGATAGTTGTGATCAACACCTATCGCGAACCAGGAATGGAGCGCTACTGGGTACCCTCAATTGTGGAAAGTGCTTTGTTTGGCACCAAGTTTGCTGAAGATTTCTTTTTGGTAAACATGGGCGGGGACATGGCATTTTTAAATGGGACAATCAAGCATATGATTGCCAACAACTGGGTAGATCAGTCGTTTATTGAGCGCTACACCGGAGGATTTGATGAACTCAAAACTTTCCTGGAAACGCAATCTTGGGAAGAGTTAGAAAAACTTTCGGGTGCTTCTCGTGAGGAAATGTACGCCTTCGCCAAGATGGTTGGAGAAGCAAATAAAGCTGTCTTTGTCTGGAGTATGGGCATTACCCAGCATGAGTGCGGTGAAGACAATGTGCGAGCGATCATCAACTTAGCTCTCACCAAAGGTTTTGTCGGTCGCGAAGGTTGCGGCTTGATGCCAATTCGTGGTCACTCTGGGGTGCAGGGTGGTGCAGAGATGGGATGTTACGCTACAGTCTTTCCTGGTGGCAAACCGATTACCCCAGAAAATGCTGCCCAGTTGAGCAAGCTTTGGGGCTTTGAAGTGCCGATAAGTAAGGGTTTAATTGCTCCAGAGATGATTCATGCAGCTTATGAAGGGCAGTTAGATGTTTTGTTCTCTGTGGGTGGGAATTTCTTAGAAGTTTTGCCGGAACCTGATTATGTAGAAGATGCTTTAAAGAGGGTTCCAGTGCGAGTGCATATGGATATTGTTCTCTCTAGCCAGATGCTTGTGGAATCGGCAGATACTGTCGTGTTGTTACCTGCGACGACTCGCTACGAAATACCAGGGGGAGTGACAGAAACCAGCACCGAACGCCGGATCATTTTCAGTCCAGAAATTCCTGGTTCGCGCATTGGGGAAGCGCGTCCAGAGTGGGAGGTGTTTCTGGAATTGGCAAGGCGCGTGCGTGTAGAGACGCGCCATGGCGCGTCTCTACATTCGGATGCAACGTCACAACATTCGGATGCAACGTCACAACATTCGGACGTAACGTCACAACATTCGGACGTAACGTCTCTACATTTTGCTGATACTGCTGCTATACGCCAAGAAATTGCCCAAGTTGTGCCGCAGTATGCTGGAATTCAACACCTGAAGGAAGCGGGTGATCAGTTTCAGTACAGTGGATCACATCTGTGCTTTGGTTGGAATTTCCCCACGTCGGATGGAAAAGCACACTTTGCAGTCGTATCTCGTCAAGAACGAGAATTACCAGAGGGCTATTTCCTCGTAGCCACTCGCCGGGGTAAACAATTTAATAGTATGGTACAAGAGCGCAAAGATGCAATTACTGGCGCAATGCGCGAGGCGGTACTTATAAATCAGGAGGATGCCAAGCACCTGGGAGTTAAGGATGGTGATGCGGTGATTCTGAAAAATGAACTCGGTACTTTTCAAGGCAGAGTTTACACAGCACCGATTAAGCCGGGAAATTTGCAGGTGCATTGGCCAGAAGGAAATGTACTGTTAGATAGAAGTAAACGTTCCAGTGAAGGAGTGCCGGATTATAATGCGGTGGTGTGTTTGGAAAAGGGTCAACTACCCCTGCCTACCCTTCGGGATTGAGGCAGGGGCTTGCAAGAACCAGCTTGCAACGTAAGATCTGACTAGCCCACGAGACTTGTTTTGTTACGGACTTCCGAATGTTTCCCTAGTTCGGATTATCTCCAAGCCTACTGGTTGTAGGCGCTTGTAGAAAGGACATACTGAACAAGTTGGGCTAAGGGACTTATAACTTTACTCAAGGATTATCTCCATGCGAGTACCAGTATTAGATATAAATGGAAAACCGCTTATGCCAACAAAACCTAGTCGTGCTAGACGTTGGCTCAAAGAAGGGAAAGCCAAAGTTGTACATAATGACCTGAATCTTTTCTGTATTCAGTTGTTAGTAGAATCGTCAGGAACAAAAACACAGCCTATTGCATTAGGCTTAGATCCTGGCAAAAAGTTTACGGGAGTGGGTGTGCAATCAGCGAAGGTTACTTTGTTTATGGCACATTTAATCTTGCCATTTCCAGATATCACAAAAAAGATGTCAGGACGTTTGATTCTGCGACGTGCCAGACGTGGTAGACGGATAAATCGCACTCGCCCATTCAACAAAAGAGCGCACCGTCAAAAACGTTTTGATAACCGTAAACAGAACAAATTGCCTCCCAGTATTCGAGCTAACAAGGAGTTGGAATTACGAGTTACTAAAGAATTGGTAAAACTGTTCCCTGTCACCCAAATCATTTATGAATATGTCAAAGCCAAGGGCAAGAAAGGATTTAGCCCAGTAATGGTTGGTCAAAAAGTGATGTTGCAATGGTTGGAAAAAATTGTACCAACTAATGTGCAAGAAGGTTGGCAGACTTCGATACTACGACAACAGTTGGGACTAGCCAAAGACAAGAAGAACAAGGACAAACAAACTCCTGAAACTCACGCTCATGATGGTGTGACACTGGCAGCAAGTAATTTCATGAAATTTGAGAAGTTCCAAGGTGCAAACACGCGCGGGCACCGCTGGGAGGGATTCGTCAAAGTCACATCTGCGCCATTTCGTGTTATTGCGCGTCCTAACCTATTTCGCCGTCAACTCCATTTTGAGAACCCAGTTAAAGACGTACTGGGTAACAGAAAACGTAAAGGTGGAACAATCACCCCGTTTGGTTTTCGTTCTGGCGATTTAGTTAAAGCTGAAAAAGCAGGAAAAGTTTATATCGGTTGGATTGGTGGTTATACTCAAACCGCTAAAACCAAGAATGTTTCGGTTTATGACCACAATTGGCACAGACTTGGACAATTTAGCCCATCAAAAGTACAGTTACTTCAACGTAGTTCACGTTTATGCGTAACATCTGCGCGTCATTGGACGACTCCGTTCCTCCGTCGTCCCGGCAACCTCGCCCAGGCTACTCCACTTCGTTCCGTTGAGCTTGGGGACTCCCGCGATTGTGTTGAGTAGATTTGTTGCAAATATCTGATTTAGGGCTATTTGGAACCGCAGATGGACGCAGATAATTTATCTGTGTGCATCTGTGTCCATCTGTGGTTTTATATTCAAAAAAATTACAGCGCTTATTTAAATGATTAGACCATAAATCGTAAGGTGGGCATTGCCCATAAAAGTTTATGTGATGGACATTTAAGATATGAGTGGGCAATGCCCACCCTACAAAAAATTTCTTATAAGTATTCAACCGGACATAATATTAGTGAGCTGCTGGCAAATCGGCTGTGGGTTTTCGTTTACCTAAAAGTAGGAGAAGCGGTAGCGTTACTAGAAAAGCTACCCCGACAATCCAAAAGATATCTTCAAATGACAAAATCTGAGCTTGGGTATCAACTGTTTGGTTCAGAATTTGAAGTGCCTGTTGGTGTGCTGTAGCTGCATCCTCTCCGCGACCTTGTAAAGCATTTTCCAGCATCGAGAGACGTTGATTGGTAGCATAATCGTAGGGGGTAACGTGCTCAACCAGTATTTTTCGATGGAATGCTTGCCGTTGCGCTAGCAATGTTGTTAGCACTGCAATTCCAATACTTCCTCCCAACTGACGGGTAAGATTATAAAACCCTGAACCAGCAGAAATATCTTTCTTGGGTAAAGGACCGATGGTTGCCAAACTCAAGGGCAGAAACATCATCACTGTTCCTACTCCACGCCACAGCAGGGGATAAAATAAGTCATCGCTACCTGTATCTGGGTTGATACCTGCAAGCTGAAACATGACTAAGCTGGTGAGAATGCCCCCGCCAGCAATAATGAAACGGGGATCAATTTTACTCGTAATTCGTCCAAGCATCAGCATGGTTACAGCAGATGCTAACGCACCAGGAAACAACAACATACCAGTTTGAGTTGCTGTATAATGCAATACGCTTTGGGCAAAAATAGGCACTGCAAATAAAGCACCGTAAAGTCCCATTCCCAACACCGCAGAATAGACGCTTCCAGCCGCAAGCGATCGATGTCGCAATACTCGCAGATTCACCGCAGGACTATCGGTAGCCAACTCGCGCCAAATGAATAACGCCAGCCCTACAACGCTGACAATTGCCAGTGTGGTGATAAAACCAGATTCAAACCAATCTTCCTTCTCCCCTTCTTCTAAGAAGGCTTGCAGACAACCGAGTGCGATCGCCAACAATCCAATACCCAACCAATCGACTTTTTTGCTGATTGGTTTATGGTTGATGTCGTCACCTGGTAAGAAGGTTAAAGCCATCACCACTGCCAGAATCCCAAACGGCAGGTTAATAAAGAAAATCCAGCGCCATCCTAGATTATCGGTGAGGAAACCTCCCAATGTTGGACCAATTGCTGGACCTGCAATCACACCAACCCCAAAGATTGCCTGTGCCAACCCCTGCTGACTAGGGGGAAAAGTCTCAAACAAAATTGCTTGTGCTTTTGCTAATAATCCACCTCCACAAAGTCCCTGCAAAATCCGCGAAACAATCAGCATCGGCAAATTGATCGCAAATCCACATAAAATAGATGAAATGGTAAAGCCAATCAGAGAAAAGATAAAGTAAGTTTTGCGTCCAAAATAGTCACCTAGCCACGCAGTCAAAGGAATCAAAATTACGTTGGCGAGTGCGTAGCCTGTGACAACCCAACCAATTTCCGTGATGGTTGCTCCTAAGCTGCTTTGCATCTCTGTCAAAGCAACGTTGACGATGCTTGTATCAATGACTTCTAAGATAGCACCGAGGGAAGCTGTGATGGCGATCGCCCATTTAAGCCACTTTGGTTCAGCTTGATGAGATACTGTATGTCTACTTTGAGTGCGAGCCATAAATAATGATGAAACTTGAAAAATAGCTGAAAAATTAAATTAAAAAATTAAATAAAAGCCGTACTAATACCCCGCACAAAAATATCGACGCAAGATTCAAGGTAGTCTTGTTGGCTGTAGCTTAATAAAGTAGATGGCGCATTACGCCGCAACATTCCTGCAAGCAGCATCCCTGTAAACATATCAACAGCTACTGCCAAATTCACATCTGCTCGCACTGTCCTCCGTGCTTGACCAGTTTCCAAATAAGCTATAAGCTTTTCTTTGACTGGTTTGGCGGCTTCTTGTATCACACGTCGGGCTGCGTCTGGATGCCGCTTGGCTTCCCCAATAAAAGTGCGGATCAGGTCTTCTGTTCCTTCCAGCATAGAATTGTAAAGCTGGGCAAAGTCCCTTAAATCTCTCATCAGGTCATTTGTCCATTCCTCTGGATGGGCAAGGGCTTCTGTTTGAAGTGCCAGCGCGTTTTCAATCACCGCACCCAACAGTTGCTCTTTACTGGCAAAGTGACGAAACAAGGTGACTTCGTTAACGCCAGCAACACGAGCAATTTCACGAGTTGTCGCACCGTGCAATCCTGCTTGAGCAAAGACTTGCATAGCAGCTTGAATAATGCGGGTACGCGTAAGGGCAGCAGAACGAACAGTCTTGTTCATGACGTATAATGCAAGTACTTACTTACATTATAGTGATACTTAATAAAGTGGCGACGAAGAAAAAGACTTGTCGCCAGATATGGACACTCTTGATATTTGCCGTTTCTGCTATACCTTGTCTTTCGCTGCCGGCACAATGCCAAACTTGTTTAAACCTTTATCAATGACCCTAAGTAGTTTAAAATCCTTCTCTGGCAAGGGATAAGCGCTACTGCTGAACAAGCCCGCACTGATAACAGGCTGCTTTTCAAGAAAGGAAAATGCTTGGCGAAACTGATGCGGCTTTGCTTGAATTGGTGAGTCGAAATGACAGGGAATAATCCACTCGAAGTCCCAACTCGCCACTTTCTCAGCCCAGTCGATAGTTTCTTTGGGTGCGCGGTTGAGAATGAGAGTTTGTAAAATTGGTGCTACAAACAGACGACCATTCCCTCGCAGTGCATCGAATGACCGCTTCCAGTCCTCCTGCCATTGGAAGGGAAATAACCCGAAATAAGCTTTCTTGCTGCGTTCTGGGGCTTTCAAGGCATTGCGAAATACGTCACTCCATGTGGGTATTTCCAGCACGCTTGGTTGGAAGTACAAACCAAACAACGAGATGCGTTGCCATCCCTTACAGCGATTTGCGTGATTGTCCTCAACTATATCAAACGCCTTGTCTTTGGCATGGAACAGCAAGGGGTATGGATCTAATTGGACGATCGCCGGCGGTTCTTCTGGTACGGAAACCACTGAGTCTGTTACCAACAGGGTGTGCGATCGCCTATGAAAAAATACAACTTCTTCAAACCGACCTGGTCCAAGCTCAATGGGACCTAGGATCGCATAATCAAACTCCTCGGCAAAGGGGGTTTGGCTGCTGTCTTCTGGGAGTAATAAAGTGCGTTTCGGGGGCAAGCCAAGCCAACTGAGTGGCAGATTGAGTGGGAAACTCCACTGATTGGGAGCTACAAACACCTCTGCGTTGGCAAAGTATCTGGCAAACGGACCAACGAAAACTTTGTGTTCTATACCGGAGATAGTTGGGAGGATGATGTACTTGACGTTACCGTGTTGTTCCACCAATTCCATGACCAAACGGATACACTCTCTTGTTGGTGCAACAGGTGCATAGACCAGGAGTCCGCCGCTTTGCAACTTAACAACGGTCATGCGAACAGGCACGACAACGTAGAATATGCCCTGGAGTTGGTCAAAAGTCCAGACTGTATCTTTTACTACTTCTTTGCGGATTGTCCGCCGCTTGCCATATGGATAGATTGGCACAACAGGCCAAAACGACCATGAAAAGTCGCTTGGATGAATCTGTTCTGCGTTTTCTACACGTTCATCATGAGCCACTCCATGCCCCCCTTCCGAATTCCCAATCTTCAAGCTATTTTAGCTATATTTGAACTCCAAATGTTGGAGTTCACCAAGGCGTCCGCTAGTAGTGTCTCAACGAATAAAGATTTTAACTGAACCGTATTGACTTATGTCCTGTTGAATAAGTGCATAAGTTGATTTCACTGACCCCTAGAAAAATAAGGAAAGGAACAATATCCTTTCCATGTAAACTTCTTGTTACGAAACTAATGATTAATGAATTAACAATAACTAAACCTGATTTTTTCTCTACCAAGGATTTCATTAAAAATGATGAAAAACCTAGCCTTGATTTGTACTTGTGCAATGTCTTAAACAAGACAAATGTTTTGACTGAATGCGACGATTTTCAATCATCAGAAATCCCAAAAACAAGAATAAAGCGTCCCTATTGGTGGATGTAGTCATACCAATTCCTCATGAAGATGCACTTAATATTAAAAAATGTAGACGCGCAACGCTATGCCTTAAGCTACCACTTTTGAGACAAGAACACGCCCGGAACAGAGAAATATTTATTAAGCGCAACTTTATAGACAATTGGTATCAGATATTTTTTTTGGAGAATCCCACGTCTTAACACTTATCTTAATAACGAAACTAAAAGGAGTTATTTATGAAACTTTCAGAAACTGAAACTCTCTTTTTCACTGCAGTTGAGCCAAATACATTACCAAAAAAAGCTTTAACTCAGAATAGTAGAAAGACTCAACCTAAACTTTCAATGATTTGGGTGAAAGAATTTGATGGAGAGCGTGAGCGCTTAGCAGCGCGATGGGTTACAACGATAGCCGACACCAGCTTCTAATGCCCCAGCATCTCTGTCACTGTTTTTACCAGGGCTATTTCATTAATCATGAGTTATGATTTCCACGTTGACGTTAACGTGGAAATCATAACTCATTAGCCGAACATGATATCAATCTGCAAGCTTATTTGCGTTATACTTGAGTGCGAGCAGCTTCCTCCATCTTTTTTCGGAGACTAAGCGGTCTCATGTCAGTCCAAACTTCTTTGATGTAATCCAGACATTCTTGTTTGAGACCACTTTTTCCAGCATCTTTCCAACCAAGTGGGTTCTCCCGGTCGGCAGCCCAAATGGAATACTGTTCTTCGTGATTGACTACAACCTTGTAAATTGTCGTCTCTTCCTTGTCGTTTTGATACATAATTTCAGTAGACCGAAAAGTTCTGCGCTCGCCAAAAAATAGTAGTGTATGATACCGTTTTTGGAAAATGTATAAAAGCTGATTCTCTTGGAAAACCTATAAGTTCTGCTTATCAATAGCCCCAAAAAGCAACCAAAATCAGCCAGATGGTAAACAAACTTGGCAGGCTACCCCATAATTGCGGTCTACTGCTTGACCTAGAAACTCAAGCATCTGTTTGAGGGTAAATAAATGAGAGAAAACTTGTCGGGAGCTTCTTTTTAAACAGCTAAAATAATGCCATACTAGATAAATCCAAACGTTAATAATTAAAAATGCCAAAGCTACAAATAAAAACCGAATAGTAGGATTTTTAATAGTAGTTTTAATTCGGCACTGGTTTTTCATCTAAGTCTAATTCTAGAGATTTTAAATCTGAATATTTTTCTAAGTGGTAGCGAATATCGTTGCTTGTCGGAACGTTTTTTAAGACTTTGGTTGTGTTTTCAATACTATCTTTCTGAGTGGCTGCCCGAATTAAAAGTTTCTTCTTTAAACAATAATGATAATCAATAAGAGAGGGGAGTGGGCGAGCGACGCTCGCCCACTCCCCTCCTCCCAAAAAAGCAATTATCATTTTTATTATCAATGTGTTGCGGATTTCAACTGATTAAAAGGTGCTTCATTTTAACTTTTCACGGATGCAACCAGACTAATCAAGCACCTATTCGCACAATTGATTTGCGAACAAATGTTTTTTTGTCCAAAGTTCAATGCTAAGCGATCGCTCCCAATAAGGTTAAATCACAAATTGGAAGGTTTTGTTTGTAATTTCCTTTCTCCCTTACGTCCTATCGGGACACACATCGGTGTTCCCACAACAGGATCAGCAACAACACGACACTCTAACCCAAAAACTTCTTGTACCATTTCCTCAGTCATAACCTGCTTTGGTTCCCCAGCCGTAAAAATCCGACCATCTTTGATAGCAACTAAGTAATCAGCATAACGACACGCCTGATTTAAATCATGAAGCACCATAACAATAGTCCGTCCCTGAGTTTGGTTCAACTCATACAACAAATCCAAAACCTCTATCTGATGCGCCAAATCCAAATAAGTCGTCGGCTCATCCAAAAGTAAAATATCTGTATCCTGCGCCAATGCCATCGCAATCCAAGCTCTTTGTCGTTGTCCACCAGATAAAGTATCTAATGCCCTATCTGCTAACGACCACATATCTGTAATCAACAGTGCCTGCTGCACAATTTTTTCATCTTTTGCTGACCACTGCTGTAACCAATTTTGATAAGGGTAACGTCCTTGTGCAACCAAATCTCTGACTGTTAACCCTTCTGGTGCAACTGGACTTTGGGGCAAAATTCCTAATTGCTGTGCGACTTCTTTGGTGGAAAGATTAAAAATTGAGCTTCCATCAAGATATACCGTACCGCTATGAGGCTTAAGCAATCTTGCCAGACCTCGTAACAACGTTGATTTCCCACAACCGTTAGCACCAACTAAAGCACTCATTTGTCCAGTGGGGATTGCCAAATTCAAGTCACGGATAATTGATACACCATCGTAAGCTAAAGATAGACTTTTGGTTGATAGTCCTTTCATTGGTTATATTTCCCAGGTTTATTTTTTGCGATGAAAAATGAGCAAATATAGAAAATAAGGAGCACCAATAGCAGCAGTCACCACCCCACAAGGAAGTTCGATCGGTGCAAACAGCGTTCTTCCTAGCAAGTCAGCCACTACAACAATCACTCCTCCCAAAAGTGCAGAGGTGGGAACCAATCCTTCATGGTTTGGACCTACCAGCTGTCTTCCTAAATGAGGTGCAATTAACCCAACGAAGCCAATCATTCCCGCAGTGGCGACTGATGCACCTGCCAACGCTACACCCACTAACACGAGTAAACCACGTTGCCATTCCACACGAGTGCCTAGACCTTTGGCGACATCATCTCCTAAGTTAAGAGCGTTCAAATGTCTAGCTAGTGTCAATGCCATTGGGACAAAAACAATCAACCAAGGCAACAGAGAAAAGACTTGCTCCCAACTGCGTCCGTAGACACTGCCTGCTAACCATACCAAAGCATCACTAACGTTGTAAATTTCGCCAAAGGTAATCAATAAGCTGGTTGTAGCACTGGCGATCGCAGACAAGCCAATACCTATCAAAATTAATAGAATAGGGGAACTCCCTTTGTTCCAAGCCAGCGAGTAAATGAGAATAGCCATCAACAAAGCACCAGTAAACGCTGATAGAGGCAAGGTGTAAATTGGTGCTGACGGAAATAGTATAATTACTGCCACTGCTGCCAGACTTGCTCCGGCATTGATACCAATAATACCAGGGTCAGCTAGTGGGTTGCGTGTGAGTCCTTGGAAGATAGTTCCAGAAATTGCTAACGCTACTCCCACCATAAAAGCAACAAGAGTACGAGGTAGACGCAAGGTGTGAATCACGAAGGCATGGTCTGGGTTCCCTGTATCTATACCTAGTACAGTTTTGACAATATCCAAGGGCGAGATGGGATATTCACCCTTGGCTACATTCATCACCATTGCTACTACAATCACCACTGCTAAACATAGCACCATCAATGGTACACGTCTGTCGAGTCGGAAGGATATCGCTTCGGAACGGATGATTAGCCAATCCAACTTCATTTTTTCACCTTTGACTTAGCCAGGTACACAAAAAAGGGAGCGCCAATTAATGCTGTCATGACACCCACAGGTAATTCCTGTGGTTTGAGTAATACACGGGCGGCAATATCTGCAACTAAGAGTAAAATTGCCCCGAAAACTGCCGAATAAGGCAAAATCCAACGGTAATCAGCTTTTATAAAAAATTTCACAATGTGGGGAACGACTAAGCCAATAAAGCCGATTGGTCCGGCAATAGCGACTGAACTTCCCGCCAGTAAAACGACGCAGATGGCTGTGATGATTTTCACCCAAGCTGTTTGTTGACCTAAGCCTTTTGCGACATCTTCACCTAGACTCATGGTAGTTATTTGTCTACCAAGGGCAAAAGCAGCGACTAATCCAATGACGACGAAAGGCAATGCTTGGAAGAATATGTTGATATCTCGACCAGCCAATGAACCCGCTAGCCAAAATCTAATTTCTTCTAGGGTTCGTTGGCTGACAATGAGGATAGCAGTGGTGACGGAAGAGATGAAAGCAGTTAACGCTGCACCCGCTACTGTCAAGTTCAGTGGGGTTGCTCCTCCCTGTCCCAGCGAACCAAGAAAGTAGACTAATATCGCCGTGGCTCCTGCACCCAGAAATGCTGCAATTGTGTAATCATTCACGGATGAGCTACCAAAAACAAAAATTGTTGCAACTACTGCCACTGCTGCACCCGACTGAATACCCAAAATCCCTGGATCTGCTAAAGGGTTGCGCGTCAAACCTTGCATTAATGATCCAGATACTGCAAGCGCTGAACCTACAACAATAGCAATCAGCGATCGCGGTAATCTCACAGTCTGGATCACTAAATGTTCATAGGAACCGTCAAAGGTGATAAACGATTCCAGAATCTTGTCTAGAGGTATTTCTGCTGCACCCAGTGTCACACTATATACTAAGCAAATGACCAGGATAACGAGTCCCAGAACCAGACCCACCCAAGGTGATACTTTGGGTATTTTCCAACTTCTGGGTGAGGCTGTGGTTGCTTTTGTCATTCTCTTGTGGTTACTTGAAAAATATGTTCATTTTTGGGAGCTACCCGTAGTTCCTTTGAAAGTTGCAATTTCAACATATTAATTGATAGTCTTTTTTATAACTTTGATGATTTGAGCAATGTCTTTTCTGGCATTCACTTAATTACCAGGCTAAGTGTGAGTGAAAATATTTAAGATAATACTCTATACTTATTGCTATCTTTTTTCAACTTTTTCTAAGAAGATGTTTTCTTTTTTATTAAGATAGCTTATCATTAACTTTGAGCCTCATGAGAATGAGCACTTTGGCAAAAGTCTCTTTAGAAGAGATTTACTAGTGGATTGAAGACATTGCTTAGTGTAAAAAGCGAGCCACTACAGGTCTATTTAACTCCAAACAAATGATAATACTTCTCATTATATAAATGATTGTTACTCAACACCAGTTATGACCATCACTTTAACTATGAAAGAGGAGTCGCAGCTGTGGGCAGAAGCTAAGCACAACAACCGACAACAACCACAACGAGAGCCATTTGAAATCTTCCAAGAACTCCCTAAGGAACTCGGCAAAGGCTACGTGCGGGATGTTGAGGTACATCCAGAATTCCAGCTTGGAATTTTTGACTATGAATATCACGATGATGTGAAGCGTGAAAATCCCTGAATGGGATCACCCACTGCAATTTGTTATCCTCCTTTACGGAAGAACTATAGACGAATACGGGGGACAAGTGGGGGAAGGATATACGTGCATCTCTGGTAGCGGTGTTCAAGGGTATGCCCATCAAGGACACTTTGCTGCTGCCTTTAAAAGAAAATTTGGCATTACGCCTAGTGAATCTTTGTTAGGGAAGAGAAATATTTTAGCTTTATAATGCCGTTTTACGTCTGTAATGCCGTTTTGGGATAGACTCTCACCCTAGTGCTGGCGGTCGCACAATCTTAGTCTAGAATCTGGATTCAATTCACTTCCACAATAAACAGCTTGCCTTGCTCATGTTCTGCATCACAATGACTAGATAAATGATTTAGCATTTTCCATTCTTAGATAGACTTGACTTCTCAAAGAATATTAAACTTAACCAAATGCTGACTTTTCGTAAAAATTATGATGATAAAATTTGTCAACAAATCTTGAGAATTAAAAACATGGAGAATTGCGTTCAGCCTTAGTTATCAGGATTTAGCTATAAAAAATACATATCACCATGCAATCTTCCCCAACGTCTAAAAAGCATCCACTCTTACGTTTATTACACTACGCCAAAGACTACCGCCCTCAAATATGGAGTGCCGTCACCTTTACCATCCTCAATAAAATCTTCGACCTCGCACCATCGTATTTAATTGGTGTCGCAGTAGATATCGTAGTGGAAAAAGAAAATTCCATCATTGCCCAAATTGGGATAACCAACATTATTGGACAACTGGCGATACTATCGTTATTAACATTATTAATTTGGAGCTTAGAGTCACTATCTGAATTTCTCTATGATCGCCTGTGGCGTAACCTAGCCCAAACCATACAGCACGAATTACGGCTTGATGCGTATAGCCATTTACAAGAACTAGAACTGGGCTACTTTGAGGAACGCTCTACAGGCACACTCCTCTCAATTTTAAACGATGATATCAATCAATTAGAACGGTTTCTCGATTCTGGGGCTGCTAGCATTTTACAATTTCTCACCACAATTTTAGCCGTAGGTGGCTCGTTTCTTCTTATCGCTCCGAATGTGGCTCCCTTTGCAATACTGCCTACACCCTTTATTTTCTGGGGTTCATTGGCATTCCAAAAAGGACTCGCTACCCGTTATGCAGATGTGCGCGACAAAGCCGGATTCATCAATAGCCGTTTAGCGAATAACCTTTCAGGAATTGCCACAATCAAAAGCTTTACTGCTGAAACCTACGAACGGAGTCGTGTCCTTTCTGAAAGTGAAGCTTATCGCCGCAGTAACGCCCGTGCGATCGCACTTTCTGCTGCTTTTTTTCCGGCGATTCGATTTGTGGTTGTCATAGGTTTCATCGCTACGCTGTTTTTTGGTGGTGTTGCAGTGGCGAATAATCAGTTAACTGTGGGAACCTATGGTTTCATGGTGTTCATTGTACAGCAATTACTGTGGCCGTTTGCCACCTTAAGTTCCATCATGGATGAGTATCAACGGGCTATGGCTTCCATCCGTAGAGTCATGGGATTGTTGGATACTCCGATTGCTATTCCTACAGGGAACCGCTCCCTACCATTAAAAACAGTACGTGGTGAAGTGCATCTTGACAATATCACTTTTGCTTACAATGGTCGTGACAATGTCCTCAAAAACTTGTCACTGCACATTCGGGCTGGGGCAAACATTGGTATTGTCGGTGCAACAGGTTCTGGTAAAAGTACCCTAGTCAAACTACTGCTACGCTTTTACGAAGTCCAAAGTGGACAAATCCTGGTCGATGGTATCGATATTCGAGAGTTGCAACTAGGCGAACTGCGGCGCAGTATTGGTTGGGTGAGTCAAGATGTGTTTCTATTCCACGGTACGGTGGCGGAAAATATTGCTTACGGCAGTTTTGATGCAAGTCATGAAGAAATTATCCACGCCGCCAAATTAGCCGAGGCTCACGAATTTATTCTCCAACTACCGCAAGGATACGATACCATTGTTGGCGAACGCGGTCAGAAACTTTCTGGTGGACAAAGACAACGCTTGGCGATCGCTCGTGCTATTCTCAAAGACCCACCAATTCTCATTTTGGATGAGGCGACCTCTGCGGTGGATAATGAAACTGAAGCGGCTATCCAAAAATCCTTGGCTATGATTACCGAAAATCGCACAACTATAGCGATTGCTCACCGTCTTTCTACAATTCGCCACAGTCATTGTATTTATGTGATGGAGCATGGTCAAATTGTTGAGCAGGGCAAGCACGAAGATTTACTAGCGCTTGATGGGATTTATGCCAGTTTGTGGCGTGTGCAGTCTGGGGTTTAGCCTTACAATAAGCCTTACTTTTCACTTGTGTTGTGGAGAACCTCGCTTCCATTCCTCTGTGCTTGTAGGAGAGAGGAACCTTGATTTTTCCCCCTTCCTCACATCTTGCACCTAACCGTATAAGCCCGTACAAACCAAAAACATGTGCGATAAAGCTACATTATTTTTCTTGGCTTTTCTCGCTAAATAAAGGACTTTTGCTTTCATACTGAGTGACGAAGTACCATCAATTTTTCTTGGTGCAAGATGTGAGCTTCCCTACTAGGGAAGGGGGCTAGGGGGTTAGGTTTAGTGTGGATTTTTCCACATGGCGTGAAAAGTCAGGTTTTTAAAACAGTGAACAGTGAACAGTACCAGCCGCAGTGCGTATGGTGTGGTTGTACTGACACCAACGCTTATGCCTACGGCACGTCTGACGACGAACGATCCAATTGGTGTGGTGTTTCCCCTTCCGGATGAAACTGATAACTGATAACTGGTAACTGTTAAAAGACTTTGCGCTCCTCCAAATGGGCTGTAATTTCGTCTTGCGATCGCCAAACTGGACGCAACTCTTTACGCGCAAACAGTGGTAACTGGTCTACAGTATGGGGTGAACCCGGTTGAGACGAATTACCATAACTAGTCAGTGCCATAGCCTTCACTGGCTGAGAAAATTCAATCGCAGCAACATAAGAATCACCTGCGACAGGTAAGAAATGTCCTTTTTCTGAAGGAGCAAAATTGAGAACACGGAAGATTCCAAGGTCTCCATCGCCACCATTGGCAGGTAAATCCACATTCTCATGCTTCAACCGGAAAACCTCTCCCCAAGGAACATCTAGCTGACCATAAGCCTTTTCTACCTTAACTGCTGCCGCTTCCAATGCCGTCACAGCACTTTGAGGATTAGCGAATCCATCGGGTGTAGTACGCGGTGAGTCTTCTGTCCAAGGTTGACTAAAGGCTGTATCAAAATCCATTTCTTGTGCCCAAAGAGCAAATAATACTGCTCCCCGACTCTCTGCATTTGCTTGTTTATCCCATGTTTCCAACACATTCGCTGCACGAATTGCTAATTCATTTCCAGATTTGCGTGCAGATGGAATCAAATCATCCAGGATACGGTCAGCAAATTCCATGCGTGTTGAATGTTTGTACTCAATCATTTCATTCAAAGAAATTTTTTCATCCTCATCTAGCATTCTTGCAGAACGCTGCGCTCGGAAATCCATAAAACGCGGTGCCATGTAAGGCGGGTAATTATCTGGTTTGATGGTGGTGGGAAATGTTGTTGTCCAAGGTGGGTCATTGGCATTTTGCAACCAACCGCTTTTTGGGTCAACGATGCGTGGCAAATCTTGATAGGCATGGATTTTCGTCCATAGTGTTTTAGAAGTGTCACCAGGAATAATCCCTTGCCAGTATTTAAAATCTCCTTGTTGTCGCACGGGAACTTGACCATTGAATAGGTGCATGATGTGCCCGTCTTTATCTGCGTACATCACCGTAAACATCGGGAGTTGCAAGCGTTGAAGAGCGGTTTCAAATTGTTTCAGGTTTTGGGAGCGCGCCATATCCCACCACTGCTCCAATACACCGGGTCGATCTAGACCAACAACACGTAGTGCGATCGCTTGACCATCTTTCTCTGTCACGACAGGTCCGTGAATAGAACGTTTGATGACTAAGGGTTCTGTCCGCAGTGTCCCATCTTTTTGCTTGACCTTCAAGGAAAGGGTTGTCGTCTCAAAGGGACGAACTTTGCCATCAAAACGATAACCTTTGTCAACTAATTGCAGTGCATAAGTATCCCAGCCATCGAAAGTGTTGACAGTGTGAGTCCAACCCAAATTGTCGTTAAAGGCGATCGCCAATACGGGAATGCCAACGAGTGCTGCTCCATAAGCATCAATACCTGGTGCGGTAACTTGAGCTTCGTACCACATAAATAAATCAGACCAAGGCAAATGAGGATTTGCAAGCAGCATCGCCTTACCACTTGCAGAACGAGAGGGTGCGATCGCCCAACCATTAGACCCTGCTTTTGATTCTTTCTTGGCGACACCTGCAACCTGCTGTGGGTTAACAACAAAAGTAAAATGTAGGACTCGATGTAGATGGGCCAGAACATCTTCTGCCTTCACTGGCAACACAAGTTCTACTTCATCGTCAAGCTTTTCTCTATGCTCCTGAGCATAGGCATTAATTCCAGCAGCAAAAGCATCAAGATAGTTACGAAAAGTTGGATTTTGTTCCTTGTACCAAGAACGAGCACGTTCTGGAACTCCCATTGTCTGAACCCAACGGTCTGATTCTAAATATTTTTCTCCCCAGTATTCGGCAGCACGTCCACGTGCTTGACCGTATAGACGTAAAAGCAGATTACCGTGACTTTGCATTTGCGCCCAACCGAATGCTTGGAAAGCACTTTGGGTATCCTTGCCATAGATATGCGGTATACCATATGTATCCCACAGTATCTCAGTGGATTTTGCCATTTGTGCAGAACTATAGCACCCCAGAACTAGAGCAAAGATAAGACTAAGTACAAATGGTAAAAGTCGGAATGATTTACGCTTTAAAGTTTTATATAAATAGCTCATAATTCAGAGAAAGTCTTCCAATTTTGCAAAAAAGATGGTATTGTAAACATTTGGCTCCCTAGTTTATTGCCGAAGCGGGCTGTCCAGTCCGCACTACAAAATAAAATAATTTTACACATTTGGTATGCTCCTTAATAAGAAGAAAATAAACATTTAAGAAGCACACTTTGAAAAAGTCATTTTCTGACTAATATAATTGACAAGTTTTTGTACAGTCGAAATCTCTGTGACTTCATCATTAATTTGAATGTTGTAAGTTTTCTCTATAAGCACAATCAGTTCTAACATATCTAATGAATCTGCCCCTAAGTTTTTTGCAAAATTTGAAGTTAGGCAGACTTGGTTCTGCTCAATACCTAGTTGCTTTGCGATTAAGACTTGTAATTTTTCAAAAATTCTCCTATTTTTTAGTTGGCTAAGTTGAATCGCTGTCTCAATTTCTACTATTAACTCAATGATTTCTTTTAATATTACAAGAATGCGCTGATAGTGCTGAATCTCTTTGCGAGAAAGGTAACAGCCTTGGTGAAAGCACAGCCACTTTTGACAAATTTGATAACCTCCCAAACGGAAGTTCCAAACTTCCAAAGGTACGCCTTCAAAGTACTGTGTTTGGTTAATAAAGACTTGCCCTTTACCTGCGGTTTGCTCTAACAAGGTGTAGCGCACTGTCTCAACTTTATTGTCCCCAATCATGGGATATCTGATAACCATTGGGACATATTTGTGGAATTATTAAGATTTACAACTTAAATTCACTCGTAATCCGGTCTAGTTCTTGAGAAAGAGACTGTAACAGGAGTGATTGAGCTGAGTGCACAAAGAAATGGTCTCCAGAAAACATCTGCCGAGAGAAAGCAGCATTTGTTTGCTCTTGCCAAGCTTGGAGTTCCGAGCTACTGACTTCTGAATCCTGTAAGCCACCAAAGACAGTGATGGGAACATTTAAAGTGGGTGCAGGACTATAAACATAAGTTTCAAGAACGGCAAAATCTGCCCGCAGGATAGGGATCAGTAACTGCATGAGTTCGGCATTCTCTAGTACTGCTTTGGGAGTCCCGTTGAGGCGGCGCAGGTCTTCTATGAATTCAGGTTCGTCCAGAGCGTGGATAGGTGGATCTAGATCAGGAATTTGAGGAGCGCGATGACCGGATATAAACAGGTGAATTGGACTGATATCATACTCTCTACGGAGTAAACGGGTAAGTTCAAAGCTGACAAGCGCACCCATGCTGTGACCAAACAAGGCGAATGGTTTGTCTAAATATGGTAGAAGAATAGGGGCGATCGCACTAACTAGAGGTTCCATTCGCGTAAATGGAGGTGACTTCATCTGCGTTAAGCGTCCAGGAAGTTCTACGGGGCAAACTTCAAGACTTTTAGGTAGACTATTTACCCATGTACGAAAAATTAAAGAGCTACCACCTGCGTAAGGAAAACAAAATAGTCTCAAGGAAGCATGAGGATTGGGTTTAGGACAAGTAACCCACGAGTTAACTTGGTGTATAGTTTTCATACTCCGAGTTCTAAATAGCACTTTTTGGAGGGGTGTTTACGGTTCGTTAGTGCTGGAGTTTAAGCTCTCGACAATTTATATGCCCGTATATCAGCCTAAGTATCTCCAGCTCTTGCAACAAACCTGTATTTTTGTGTGCAGTCTAACCTAAAGTAGCAACTTGAGTTTTATCCTCTACAACTTCCTCAAATTTAGTACTCACAGAGACTTCCTTCCAAGCGTCTAGTTCTGCTTTGAGCGACTCCAATTTCGTATTAATACCATTGATTGCATCTTCTCCTAGCGCCAATCTTAGGGGCGGTTTCTCGCTATCAACTGCTTGAATCATTGCTAGAGCCGCTTTGTTTGGGTCACCTTGTTCCTTAATTTTCATATCCTGCACATCCCGCACAATCTGACGGAGCTGACCAGTAGCTGCTTGATAGTCCTCAATTTGAGTGTCACACACAACAAGAGAACGTGTGACAAAATCTGTACGGAACGAACCAGGTTCAACTATTATGACTTTGATACCAAGGGGCGCAACTTCTTTAGCTAATGCTTCGGAAATTCCTTCTAACGCAAATTTGGTACTGCAATAAATTCCTGCACCAGCACCGACCACAAAGGCAGCTTCTGATGAAATATTGAGGATATGTCCGCTACGTTGCTGTCGCATATGGGGTAGTACTACTCGCAGCATTTCCAAGACACCAAAAACGTTTGTTTCAAACTGACGGCGAACTGCTTGGTCGCTAACTTCTTCTATTGCTCCTAAAGTTCCATATCCGGCATTGTTGACGAGTACATCAATGCGTCCAAAATGAGCGATCGCCTCTTTTACTGCCTCTCGCACCTCTTCAGGTTTCGTCACATCAAGTCGCACTGCTAAAGCACGAGCCGGAAACCTTGCTGTTAAATCTTCTACCTGCTGTGGATTTCGTGCTGTTAGCACCACTGTCTCGCCCCGCTCAAGAACTGTTTCTGCTAATGCTCGACCAAAACCACTTGAGCAACCAGTGATAAACCATACCCGTGCCTTAGAAACTGAGGAGTTTACCATAAGAATTCTCCATTTTTAGTAAGTGTTATTACTAGATATTGCCAGTTGTTTCCTGCATCTTTTTCCGGAGACTGAGTGGTCTCATGTCAGTCCATACTTCTTTGATGTAATCCAGACACTCTTGCTTGAGACCATTTTTTGCAGCATCTTTCCAACCAAGAGGGTTTTCACGATCAGCTGGCCAAATGGAGTACTGTTCTTCGTGATTGACTACAACTTTGTAAATTGTCGTGTCCTCTTTGTCGTCTTGATACATAATTTGCCTCCTGATATTTAATTAGTTATGCCCTGCACTCCGGTAACAACTTAGTCCATTAACCTTAATGACTGACAAGGGCAAATCTCATTGTTCTACTGGTTCTAGATGTCCCTTACCCTTTAAAGTCGCCAAGTCGATATCTGCGATACATCTAACTTTCACATAATTCAATGTCAGGTTGCCAACTAGATAAACTCATATCTTGCACCTCACCGTACAAACACAGGCAACGTAAAAAGATGCCCGAAAAAGCTACCTTGTTTTTATTGGCTTTTATCGCGAAATCAAGGGTTTCGCTTAAATACTGGGTCATAAAAGTACATCAATTTTTATTGGTGCAAGATGTGAGTAAACCTTTCCTGTTTGATGAGCAAAGTCAGCTTCATTGAAATTAGATGCTTCTGGATCGAGTCTGACACCTAAATCAGTACCTCCCCTAGTATTGGTGAATTTGATATGTATGTACCCTCGATCAATACTTTCTTTGAGTGCTGTAGGTGTTTTTTCGGGTCGCAAACTTGCTTCTACAGGATGTTCTCCTTCTGACAATCGTTGCACTAACTCGTTCATGAAAGTATCTCCTTATTAAGAATTACTTTTGTTTTGACTTTCCGATGCTTGTACTTGTACGGCTTCATAAACCGGAATCTCGAATGCAAGGATCTTGTGGCAAAACTCTTTCCACTCAGGTGTTACATTGTCAAAAATGATATTTTTGTCCTTGAAAATACCATCTGTAACTACGTAATTTTCTTGCAAATATAGAAAATCATCATCTGTTAACACTCTCTTGACTTCAACTTCCTTGCCATCAACTTCTTGCTTTTCTTTCGTCATATTCTCGGAATTCTCTGTCCATTGCTGGAATTGACGTAATTTTTTGAGTGAGTATGCTTTACAGTATTTTCCCATTGTTGCCATATTATCACCTCTTTTGAGAGTCTCAAAAATAATAATTAAAAAAATAAAATTTATTATTATTTATATAATTTAGTTTCTAAATTTGTTATTTTTTTAAACTCTATATATGTTAATATAAAGACAATAGTCATAAATAAAAAATCTGCAAATAGCATCCCAAAATATATACCTCTTACGCCTAAATATTTTGAAAATATCAGCACAATTGGAATATTTAAAATTATACTTCTTAAAAAAATTACTATTAGTATAATTTTACCTTTACCTAGAGATTGAAAGAGAGTATTACTACAGTATGCTAAAGGCCATAATGGTCCCAATATGGTGAAAATCCGGAAATTTAACAAATCATTTTCTGTAAAATTAAAACTTGGCAGAATTAGTTCTAATAATGTTCTTGGGTATAATTGTAGAGGTAACCACATTAATATTAATAAAAAAGTTCCAATCATTGAAAAAGTTAAATATGCTTTTTTAAGCCTTCCATAATTTCTTGCTCCATAATTCATTCCAAGGATAGGTTGCAATGCTTGAGCAAAACCAATTATAGGAATATATACAACTGATCCCAATTTCCCTGATGCTCCAAAGAAAGCAATATCATTATTTGTTCCATAATAAGAAATTGAATTAAAAACTACATAATCTTGAACCAATACCATAATAGGATAAAATAGCCCTGATATTCCTACTGATAAAATAGCAGGTAGTAAATCTATTGCTATGGCTATTTTTTTAGGATTAACTGGAATAGAACTTTTCCCAGCAAGGAAATAAGCTAAGTTAACAATACTATAAACAACCATTCCAAAAACTGTAGCGAGGGCAATTCCATGTGTTTCCCAATGAAAGACAATAATAAATATGAAATTTAAGAAAATGTTAACAATGACAAAAATACAGCCAAATATGGTAGCTAGTCTCATTTGTCCTTCTGATTTGATAACTTCGCTACAAGCTTGCGCTATTATCAAAAATACTGAACCCAGTACATAAGTCTTAAAATATTCTGCACCCGCTGAGGCAACTTCACCACTTCCTCCCATGAGTACAATTAATTCTTCACCAAATCTGTAACCAACAATTGTGATAAAAAAAGAGATTACAATACTCATGACCGTTAAGGTACCAAATATTTTGGACTGAGTTTTGATATCTCCAGAACCAATAGCTCGACTGAGAACGGAAGCGGAACCTACCCCAATTAAGAAAGCAAATCCATTGACTATACCTGTAAGTGGTAGTGAAAGTGAGATACCAGCCAAAGCAGTTTCACCAATGAATCTTCCTGCAAATAAAGCATCAATAAAAGTGTTTAAACTAAGCATCAGTATCCCCAGAGTACTGGGAATTGATAACTTGAACATCAGTTTAACAAGATTGCCTTGAAGGATTTCATTTGTGATTTGAGATTGTTTTTGTGAAGTCATTTTTTAGTTTTCGGATCGTTACTGTTTACCTGCACCTACTTAAACGGCTAACGCGATACTGCTTTACTGCTTCTAACTCCATCTCTTTTGCTGAGTTCAATGCACTCATAACCTCACCACAGACTTCAATTCTGGCTTCATAGGCACCTAATGTACTGCCATCTAGATCTGCAAAATCAATACGAACTTCTACCCAATTAATATCCCGTCCTTCAGCAACTTCTTCCATCGCAAGCACTTTGCCAGCTTTCAAGTAGTCGAGCCAAGTCCAGCCAGACTGCATCCAAATTTCGCGCTCGGCAATTTGCTCAAATTGATTTAAACCTGTCCATCCTCGGTAGTATTGACGCAAACCAGAGACTGAATTATTTCGCTTTACCAGTAAATCCAATATGTCTGGCTCTAAATGTCCCCATAAGCATCCTTGGGGTAAATCAACTAGGGTGGGAGCAAACTGATGTCCTCCAAAGTGAGTTGTTTGCCACACCCTTAACTTGCCATTGGCAGCAGGAGCATATTCTTTACGTAATTGTCGATATATAGGAGTCCCAAATCTGCCGCAGGCAAGGTCAACTTGAGCATGGGTGCAAACCATGAGTTCACGAATGTGGCTCGTTTGTTGTTGATATTGCTGAAATTCCGATAAATCGTTGGGTTGTTGGATTAACTGCTTGAATATTGCTGTTACTAAAGCAGCAGCTTCGCTTTCTGGAACAACAAACTCCTGTTTTTCAAACTGAGAAAACAACTTTGCAGGGCGGTAGTAGTACAACACGCGGGTAAAGCCAGGATGAGAGTACTCGCGGTCAGGAGCAATTAGCATCGGTTTCAACTTGATCCCATGCTTAAAAATTAACTCTTGGAATAAACCTATTAATGATTTGAGAGTTGGGTTTTCCTGAAAAATTTCTTGCGACCAAGGCTGTGGAACTTCCATAATCAACCAATGCTCGCAAGTGCCTGCTGTCCCAATTGGATCTTCTCCATTGACTTTAGAAACCAAGGAACAAAAACGACAGTCTCTTGTGAGAAGTTGGTGAGTATGTTGAGTTGGCATATTTACTATCTCTGCTATAGTTGTTCTCCAAAAATGATGAAATAGCGAGAAATTATTAATCAAATCCCATTCCTTTTCGCAGATTCTGATAAAAATTGTCATAAAAATACTGGTGCGGCACCAACCTTTTATAGAATGCATTCAGCCTAAGTTCCCATGGTGATTTCGTGACAAAATATTGCCTTTTAGGTTTGCGAGCTTCTAGAGCCTCTAATATCACTTCTGTCACTTTTTCAAGTGGTAGTCCTCTTTCACGATTGTTCTTGACTACACTTTCCATATATATTCTGTGATTCTTGCCATATAGAGCTTTAGCTTCCGGTGACATATTGGCTAATGTTTTCTTGTAATTTGCCTCTTGTTTGTCAGCCTGTTCTAGGGTCAATAATGCCCCTGGTAAAATAGAAACAACCTCAATTCCGCTAGAACGCAATTCCATTCGCAAAGAATCTGTAATTGCCTCAAGCGCAAATTTTGAAGCAGATAAGAGTCCAAAATACGGTACAGCTAATCTGCCACAAATCGCACTGATATTGATGATTCTACCTTTAGTTTTTCGTATCATTGGTAAGAATGCTTGTGTAACTGCAATTTGACCGACAACATTGACTTCAAATTGCCATCTCACGTCATCAATCGCAACACACTCTAATGGTCCATCTACCGCTGCAACTGCATTATTAATTAATCCGAATAATCCTTCATCGCCAACCGCCAGTGAGACCAATTCCGAGGCAGATTTAATTTGTTCTGCTTTTGTGACGTCCATGATAATGGGTGTTAAATCACCAGATGCAGAGTGCTTTAGCGACTGTGCGTCTTTCTCTGTGCGGACTCCGGCAAAAACTCGATACCCTTGCTTGGTAAGTTTAAGCGCGGTTGCTCGACCGAGACCTGTGGATGTTCCTGTAATGACGACAGCGCCTTTATTACTCTTAGTCATACCTACTTCCTCCATAATGAAATATATTTTTAGCCCGAAAAGAGTAAATTTAGAAATTTGGCAAATGCCTACGGAACAGAATGAAAAATCACATCCAGAGGCTATACCAAGCCAGAAACAAGTGGTTGCGACTGTCCTTGATGTTGACGCCGACCACGCATGACCATCTTCACGCCGCTAGCAGGGTAACAAATCAGACCTCCAAATTTGGGACGTTCGGCGCGCTTACTGACTAGCTCTAATTGATAACGTGAAAGAATTGTTGCTAATACAAGCTTCATTTTAAAGAGGGCAAAAGTTCCGCCAATACACACACGAGAACCACCGCCAAAGGGGAAAAATTCGTAGGGAGAGAATTGTTTTTCTAAAAAGCGTTTTGGATTAAATTCTTTTGGTTGTGGGTATAAATCTTCACGTTGATGTGTTGAATAAATATTGCCAATGAGTACTGTACCCGGACTCAACTCGTAGCCCATCACCTCAACGGTCGATTCTACCAACCTAGGAAATGCAAACAACTGAGTTGGGTAAATTCGCAAAGCTTCGTTACAAACAGCGCTTAGGTAGGGTAGTGCGACAATGCTCATAGGGTCTGGGTTTTCACCAAGACTATCGAGTTCCTCAAGCAGTCGCGATCGCACAGCGGGCAAACGGTGAATCCAGTATAATGACCAGGCTAGAGCAGTTCCTGAAGCATCTTGAGCTGCAAATATGGGCGATAATAGGAGGTCGCGCACCTCTTCATCGCTTAATGGTTCACCTGTTTCATCATGAGCAAATATAAGGTCGGAGAGGATGTCACTGCGCGAAGAACCTGTTTGCTTGCGACGTTCTTGGACTTCAGTATACAGCAATTGAAAAAGTTCTCGCCTCAGGTGAAGTATGTATCCTCTTGGACTCCATCGACCTAAATCCCGTTGTCCAAAGGGAAGTTTTGTGGCGAGTTGAAATAGAGGAGATTGAGGATATTTGATTATAGAAGCAAATAGATGTTTGATTTTATTATAAAGTTCTCCTTCATCTAAGCCTAAGACGACCTCTACACCCACTCGCAAGGTAATATCTTCAATGGTAGGGTATGCAACGAAAGGTTTTCCGACCACCTGTTGACTCATAATCTTTTCTGTGAGTTCGCAGATACGTCGTCCACAGGCTTGCATCCGTGCTCCATGAAAACCTTGCATTAAAAGCTTACGTCGATTTTTGTGAACTAAGCCATTAAGTTGAAGAACTCCTTGATTTCCTGTCATCAAAGCGAAATCTTGGTTTAACTCACCCCTAGCTGCAATTTCCTTTGTATTTGTGAAAATTTCCTTTATTCCTAAAGGATTACTGACATAAACTACTGGTGTAGAATTCAACATTACAGTAACAATATCACCATAACGTTTGGAAATACCATCCATATAGCCAAAGGGATCAGCCTCAAATTGCAAATTTAGTAGCCATGAGGGTGTTTTCGGTCCTGGGGGTAGTTTCATCAGTCTTTATTTACTCCCATTATTTATTTACATCGCACACTGTATCGATACAAATTCTTAAATGTCTAGCTAATTCCTGAATATTCGGTTCGACAAAAATTGAGAAATGATCCCCTGGAACTTCAACCGCTTGAATAGGTTGACTAGAACATTTACCCCAACCTAGTAAAGGGTCGTTACTATACCATTCTGGATTGTCAAAATCATGAATTATTTCCTCGTTAGCTCGAAATAGAGTTATGGATTGAGGATAAACCTGTGGAACATAATTTCGCATGGCTTGAACATGAACTTTGAAACGTTTGTAATAACGGAGAAAATCTTTAATCTCTGCATCGCTAAAGATGAATTTTACTTTTTTATTAATCAAATTAAGTTGCTCATTTAATGGCAAATTTTGAAGTTCGTCAAAAGGTAATGAAAAGTCTATATTATTATGAGTTTTCATTGATTCAGCTATGCGAAGTAAAAATTTTGTATCGTCAGAATCTGTAGGTTCAATATGTGTTTCTGATAAGATGGCATCAATGACAACCAATAAACCTACTTTTTGCCCTTGCCTTTGTAATTGTTGCGCCATTTCAAAGGCTAATACACCGCCGTAACAATGACCTCCCAAAAGATAGGGACCATTTGGTTGTACTTTACGAATTTCTTGCAGGTAGCAAGTCGCTGTCTCCTCTACTGATAAGGTTTCAGGGTTCTCTTGATCTAAGGTATGTTCCAAAGCATAAAGTGGATAATCTTCACCAAGTCTCTTGGACAAATTAAAGTATGGGCTAATATTTCCACCAGCGCCATGCATACAGAAGAAAGGTATTTTGGAACCAGAAGAGTTAATTGCGACTAGAGGAGAATTAGAACTTGTGCGGGATGGTTGACTGACAATCGTCGCTAGTTTTTCAATTGTTGGATTTTCAAAAAGAGTAGATAGGGTAAGGTTATGCCCGTATCTGTCTTGAATTTGAGCCATTAAACGTACAGCTAAAAATGAGTGCCCACCCAACTCAAAGAAGTTATCTGTTACCCCTATAGGGCTAGTATTCAGCAGATTTTCCCAAAGTTTTACTAATGATAATTCTGTAAAGTTACGAGGAGCGACGAAGGATTGAATCGTATTTGATTGAATAACTTCATCAGTGGGAAGCGCACGCTTGTCTACTTTGCCATTAGGTGTTAGTGGGAGAGCATCCAGTACAACAAAAGCAGACGGCAGCATATAATTCGGCAATTTCTGTTGCAAATCAGGCAACAGTTGTGCTGCTATGCCCTGTTTTTCTGTGACGACATAGGCAATCAAACGCTGATTGTTTTGAGTATCATCACTGGCAATGACAACAGATTCTTGCACATCTGCATGTTGTGCGATCGCAGTTGCAATTTCACCCAATTCCACCCGGAAGCCACGGATTTTGACTTGGTCATCACGGCGACCTAAATACTCAAGATTACCATCGTTGAGATAACGTACTAAGTCACCTGTTTTGTAAAGTTTAGTTTCTGGAATAAAGGGGTTATCAATAAATTTTTCTTGAGTCAATTCAGAACGACGTAAATAACCTCTCGCCAATCCATCACCACCAACATAAAGTTCACCGATAACTCCTACAGGCGTTGGTTGTAAATGGCGGTTCAATACATAAACCTGAGTATTGTTAATAGGACGACCGATAGGAACACTGTTTGCTTGGTTTTGTAATAAACTGGTGTCGTAGTAAGTGGCGTTGGCGGAAACTTCCGATGAGCCGTAAAGGTTGATGAGTTTTGCTGAGGGTATCAATTCTCGGAAAGTTTGAGCTAACTTAACAGACAGTGCTTCTCCGCTAGTTATCCAGAGTTTTAGCTGCGTTAGTTTCTTAGTCAGATGACTGTAATTATCTATAAGTAGGCGTAGTAGTGAGGGTACAAGTATAATACGGGTTACTTTGTGATGCGCCAAAGCTTCTATAAATAGCTGCGGGTCTAGTAGAGTTGCATTATTAATAATGACAGTAGGAATTCCCCCAAGTAAAGGAGCAAAAATTTCCCAAACAGAATCTACAAAGCTAATAGCTGTTTTCTGACAACAAACTTCTCCTGGGGTGAAAGGATAGGTTTTCCATAACCAGTGTAAGCCATTGACTGTACCGCGATGAGTGCCAAGAATCCCTTTAGGAGTTCCAGTTGAGCCAGAAGTGTAGATAATATAGGCAAGATCATCAGCTTGTGATGTGCTAATCGGGTTTTCTTGGCTTTCTTGAGCAATTTCGTCCTTGTGGATATCCAAGCAAACGGTTTTAGCCGAAGATAATGATATTTTTTCTAATATCTCCTGTTGGGTGATTAACACCTCGGCTTGAGAATCAGAGAGCATAAAGCTCAGACGCTCAACTGGATAACTTGGGTCAAGGGGAATGTATGCACCACCAGCTTTGAGGACAGCTAAAATTCCCACCACCATGTCTAGGTCACGTTCCAGACATATAGCGACTAGGGTTTCTTTTGTTACACCCTGTTTTTGTAAATAATGTGCAAGCTGATTAACTCTGTGGTTAAGTTGACGATAAGTCAGTTCTTCAGACTCGCTAATTAATGCTAAAGAATCAGGTGTGAGTTCAACTTGTTGCTCAAATAATTGATGCAGAGATGCATCTTGAGGATAATCTGCAAGAGTTTGATTCAACTTAAATATGAGTTGCTCTTGTTCAGAAGCAGTTAAAAGTGGCAATTCACAAATACGCTGCTCTGGATTAGCAACAATATTTTCCAATAAAGTCTGGAAATTGTTAATAAATTCGGTAATTGTTGTTGAATCAAAAATATCCGTATTGTACTCCAAACACCCTGTTAATTCCTCTTGCGATTCAGACATCGACAGGAAAATATCCAGTTGAGCTGTACCACTATCAAACTCCAAAGTACGCAATGTTAAACCAGAAACGGACTGCACAGATAGTGGGCTGTTTTGCAGGGCAAACATGACTTCATAAAGCGGATTTCGGCTTAAGTCTCGTTCCGGCTGCAATTCTTCTACAAGCATCTCGAAAGGTAAATCCTGATGTGCATAAGCATCGAGAGTTACCTCACGTACTCGATGTAAAAGTTCCCGGAAGCTAGGATTACCACTGAGGTTATTACGTAACAGCAAAGTATTAACAAACAAACCCAGCATCCCTTCTAATTCAGCTCGGTTTCGGTTTGCAATTGGAGAACCAATTAAAATGTCTTCTTGGTCTGTGTAGCGGTATAGTAAAATGTTAAATGCTGCCAGCAAACTCATAAATAGAGTGGTGTCTTCTCGCTGGCTTAATTGTCTGAGTGCATCAGTCAGGGCTTTTGAGAATGTAAAGTATTGCTTGGCACCAGCAAAAGTAGCCATCGCAGGTCGGGGACGATCTGTAGGTAATTGTAGTACAGGTAGCTCACCTTTGAGTTGTTGCTGCCAATAATTTAATTGGGTTGCTAGGAACTCACCTTGGATGCGATCGCGTTGCCAAATTGCAAAATCTGCATACTGAATGGGGAGATTGGGTAAGCCAGAAGGTTGATTTGTAGAGAAAGCAGCATACAGCGTTGACAACTCCCGCAAGAACACACCACAAGACCATCCATCCGTGATAATGTGGTGCATGGTCACAAGCAAAACGTGTTCTTCTTGACTCAAGCGCAATAAAGTTGCTCTGACTAAAAGTCCTTTCGCTAAATTAAAGGGTTTTTTTGCTTCCTGGGCTACAAGTTGTTTAACCTCAGATTCCCAATCTTTACCAGACAAATGCTCAAGATTAATAATGGGTAAATCCCAAGTTAATTGGGGTGCAATCTCCTGCACTGGCTCTCCATTCACAAGCGTAAAAGTTGTACGCCAAACTTCGTGGCGCTTGAGAATTTCATTCAGACTTTGCTGAATAGCTGTAATATTAAGCTGTCCTTTTATATGAAAAGCGATTGGAATATTGTAAAAGGCACTCCCGTGGTAAAGCTGATCAATAAACCACAGCCTCTGTTGTGAAAAAGATAACGGAATATTCCTCGAAACTTGACGCTTAGGAATAGTGTCAGCTTGAAACTTTCCTCCCTTCCATTTTTCGAGAAGAGCTTTTTTGGCAGGTGATAAATTAGAGTATTGTTTATCCATTGCTAAGAAATTATTAATAGTTACTATTTTCTAGTTTTTTAGCTATAGCTGTCGCCAGGTAGTTTAGGACAGAAACTGAACGCAAAACCTGGATACTAACAGACTTTCAAGTTTGTTCCCTGTTAAGAGTTCCCTGCTATACATCCGACATTGGCACTAAGCTAAGCAGAGTAGATAATATTGCTAGCAAGCAGTAGTGAAAAATTGCATTTCCAAACTCTTAATTACTCCTGTCCCGCCCGTACCCCGTAGGAGAACCTGTAGGGTAGAATACCTAATTTAAAGAACCGCATCAGCGCAGAGGAGGACACTTCCGTGCGGGGGTTCCTCCCGCCCTTGGAAAGTGTCCGTTGACGCAGAGGGGAGACATGAATCAGATAAGTAATCTTATAGTGGTAAGGAAGTAAGATAGCTATCCTATCCTGTTGAGAAAAACTTATTAAGCGACAAGCTCAATAATAAAAGACAATCAATTTTGATTGAGCCACTAACTCTGCAATTATACTATCGCGTCAGGGATGGTTTTCGACAAACAAAGCAAGCCATACCTGCACTCTCGTCAGCTCCAAAATCTTTGAGATTATAGTGACTAATGTCTGTAAAGCCGACTTTCTCTAAACCCGACTGCACTTCTGTTAAAAAGAAATCTCTTCTTAGCCAAGTAGTATCTGAACGCTTCCAAATATTTTCTATTAATTCAAATCCGGTGACTTTAATTTCCCACATCCTTTCTTCTGGTTTATAGTAGAAGATTTCAATCAAGGCACATTCGTCATTAACATTAACATGGTCGAAAATTGGTGGAGCAATTTCGTGTAACCAATCTGTTAGTGGTATTGTGAACACGAATAGTCCATTATCTTGCATTGCTGCGTAGACGTTTTGGAAGACGGCTGTCAATTCTTCAATATTTAGGAGAAAGAGTAAAACATCTTTTGAAAAAACACCATCAAAGATGGGTGGTAGCTCAAACTCACGTACATCACTAAGGATAAATTCACTCTCAGGTGCGTTTTTTCGGGCATACTCTAACAGTTCTTTAGAAGCATCAAGTCCTGTCGTCTGATACCCTCTAATATGAAGTTGTTGTACTAACTGCCCAGTACCACAACCAAGGTCAAGAATACGCGCTTCCTTAGAGATATGTCGTAACATTAATTGCTCTAAAGCAGGTATTATAAATTCTACTGTAACTTGATCTGAAGTCTTGAGTTCGTTTTGCATCCGAGCAAAAGACTCATAATTTGGGGGATAAGTGGCTAAAGACATAAGCTTGTTTTCCTACTCCTAAGTAAAGGTTTCAAATTAAGGAATTTAGAAAGCTAAGAAGAATGCTATTTTTTACTACCTTTTAAAAAGGTATACAAACCCAACAACAAATTGCTGATATTTCTCTCATGGAATCACTTGCACTTTTTTACCTCACAAGTTTTTTGTAGAATAAATACTAATATCTTGATTTTAAATGTTCCTTAGCTTCTCATGTTTTCACACCAATATCTGCATGATTTTTTAAAAGAACTTCTACCTCTTCCTCAGATAATTCTTCAATTTTTTCCAACATAAGTTGCTCAATCATTTCTGTCTGTTTAACTGGTATCATGGCTTGCAATAAAAGGTCGCGCAGTGGTAGGTCTACAGGAAATTTTGCTCGCAATCGAGAAACGAGTTGAGTTGCAATGAGGGAATCTCCTCCTAACTCATAGAAGTTGTCGTAAATACCAACTTCTGCAATTCCAAGTACCTCTTGCCATATTTCCGTCACTTGTTTTTCCAACTCATTTGTCGGAGCAACATAGGAATTACTAAGATTAGGTCTGGAGTAGCGTGAGGATGAATCTAATTGATTGGAAGATTTTGAACTCGCTAAAGAGTCGAAGTTAAATATATGCTTCTTTCTAGCATTGATGTCTACTGTAGAAACAATAAGCTGAGTCCCTTTCTTTAAAGAAAATATTCGTTTAAATACTTCTACAGTTTCTGTTGCAGTAATGGCTAATTCCAGTCCAGATGCTTGTCCAAGTGTTTTTTGTTCTTGGGTTACATTCAGTTGTAATTTGTCCCAGTTTAGAGTGTACCACGGCAAAGAATAGGTTTGGTTGTGTCGGTTAGTAAAGGTATCTATAAAATGATTAGCTGCAGCATATAAGCCTAACCCAAATCCTCCTAAAATGGAAGATAAAGAAGAAAATACGACACAAAAATCTAATTTTCTCTTGTGTAAGACTTGTTCTAATACAGTAATCTTACAGCGTTGCCACTCCAATAAATTATCGAATTCTATTTTATCAATTTCTGGAATTGAACTAAATATATTTTCACGCTTTACCCCAGTGGAATAAATAACCCCATGAATTTGACCAATATTTTCAGGTGCAAGGCTTTGGTGCATTTGTTCATAGTTAGTTGTATTTGCACGCACCACCAAAATTTCTGCACCCAACTCAGCCAATGCTTGCAGTTTTTCGATTTTGCGGCTCACTTCATCTTCTTGGGCGTGAGTTTCAAGCCATTGTGAATAATCATCTTTTTCTGGAAAAGCAGAATCTTCAATAAATATCAGTTTTGCTTGGAAAGTTTTTGCTAAATATTCTGCAAATACAACTCCAAAACTTTCTAATCCACCAGGAAATAGGTAAACACCCTGTTTTCTCAACGGTGTTTTTTCTTCAACGACTGACTCTAAGCGAAGTGGCTCAAATGTTTCTACCCAACGGTAGCGATCGCGATAAGCAACGACCAAGTCTGAAAATACAGCGGTGAACTCATCCAAAAGTTGGTCAACTATGATACTGTAATCCTCTCCTTCTCCTCCCTTTCTATCCTCACCATCTTGACGATTCGTTAAATTAATATCAACACTCCGACAGGTAATATTAGGATACTCTTGAGGAATGACTTTACATAAACCTAAGACTACCGCTTTCTCTGGGTCTAGAATTTCATTGCCATTGACTTGTTGAGTATTATTAGATACAATCCAAAGCTGCAAACTTTGGTTAGTTGTCAGTTTACTAAAGCTTTGTGTTAAAAACAGTAAACTGTTGAATTCTAAATAATTTTCTCGTGGGCTATTTCCAAGATTATTTACGCTCCATAAATAAGCAATATTTTGGAGATGTTGACCCGATGACATAAGTTCTTGGAACAAGGCATCATAGTCTTCCGGTGTGCATGGATTAATTGTATAAATTCCCTCACTTAGTTGACTAAACCGCTCTCCCTGCTTAACTGTAATGACATTTTTACCTTGATTTTTCAATACAATAATTAATTTTTCAGCCACTCCAAAGTCATCAACAAAAAAGAGCCATTGCTTTTGTGTGAATTCTATTTGACAAGAGGATGAATGAGGCAGCAAAGAGCGTTTCCATGAAGGAATATAGAACCACTCAGCAATATCTTGTTTATTATCTAATGTTGCTGACTGACTACTTGAAGGTGATGAGGATTTAGCATCAATCCAGTATCTTTGTCGCTCAAAGGGATAGGTAGGCAAAGGTAGACGATGACGCTGCTCGTGGGTATAAAATCCTGACCAATCTATTTCAACACCAGAAAGCCACAATCGACCTAATGTCTGCAACAACCAAGCAACATCCGATTGTTGTTCTTTAACATGGCGTAACGAAGTCAGCACTTGCTGTTTAGCATTTCTATCTAAATGTTGTGTTGTGAATGTGCTTAAAGTTCGTCCGGGTCCCACCTCCAGAAAAACACCTTCAAACTGCTTTATCAGTTGAGATATACCATCTGAAAATCTCACAGTTTGACGCAAATGTTGACTCCAGTAGCTGGGGTTTGTCGCTTGTTCATCTGTAATCCAACTTCCCGTGACATTGGAAATAAAGCGTAGGCGCGGTGGTCTGAGCTTCACTTTTTTCACAGCCTGCACAAATGGTTCCAAGATAGGTGACATCATCTGTGAATGAAAGGCATGGGATGTATGTAGCAGACGGGATTCAATCCCTTGGGAAGAGAATTGGTTTTGTAGTGCTGCGATCGCCTCGTTTGTACCAGACACGACGCAAGAAGATGGGCTGTTAATAACTGCTATTTCTAGAGACGTTCCATGGAACGTCTGTACATCCAACAGCGATTGCACATCTTTTTCTGGTAGTGGAACTGCAAGCATACTTCCTGGGGGTAGTTGTTGCATCAGTTGTCCCCTTTTTGCCACAATTTCTAAGGCATCTTCCAGGGAGAACACACCTGCAATGGTTGCGGCGACATATTCCCCAATGCTATGACCAATCATTGCTTCTGGACGTACTCCCCATTCTAGGAGTAACTGAGCTAGGGCGTACTCAATAACGAATAATGCTGGCTGGGTGAGGGCTGTTTGTTGTAGTTGAATGCTTACAGCTTCTTTGTGTTGAGAGTCTGGATAAAGTAAACTGCGGATATCAAGACCAAGGTGAGGTTGTAAAATCTCGGCACAAGTATCTACGTGTTTTTTAAATGTTGGTTCGACTGAGTACAGTTCCCGCCCCATGTTTGCATATTGTGCTCCTTGTCCTGAAAACATGAAGATGACTGGCTGTTCCCTATGCTCCTGATATGCAGTAAAAACCCGTTGTTGGTCTTGTGTTTCCAGAGTAGTTACAGCATCCTTAATGTTCTGGGACACCAACATTCGGCGATGATTAAAAGCTCTACGACCCACTTGTAGAGTATGAGCCACATTAGCTAGATTTATATCTGGATATTGTTTAAAATAGTCAACCAGATTTGTAGTCGCAGTTTCAAGCGCAGAATTAGTTTTGGCTGATAATAATATCAATTGCCAAGGTCTAGAGTCATCAAAATGTTTAATTTCAGGAGCTTCTTCCAGAATCACATGGGCATTAGTTCCACCAAAACCTAAGGAACTAACTCCTGCTCGACGGGGAGTATTGTTAGCTTTCCACTCGCTAAGTTTAGTATTAACGTAGAAGGGGCTGTTTGCAAAATCAATCTCAGGATTGGGAACTTCAAAATTTAAGCTAGGAGGTATTTGTTTATATTTCAATGCTAAAACGGTTTTGATAAGACTCGCTACGCCAGATGCTATATCTAGATGTCCGATGTTTGGTTTTACTGAACCGATCGCGCAGAAGCCATTTCTCTGTGTAAAAGCACGAAAAGCCTTAGTGAGCGCAGCAACTTCGACTGGGTCACCAGTCGCTGTTCCAGTTCCATGAGTTTCTATATAAGAAATATCATCAGCATTGATTCCAGCATTTGCCAGAGCCTCTACAATAACTTCAGCCTGACCATTTACACTAGGTGCCGTATAGCTAACTTTTAAGGAACCGTCATTGTTAATTGCTGAACCTTTAATAATTGCATGAATGTAATCTCTATCTGCTATCGCATCTTTTAATCTTTTTAAGACAACTATTCCAAGTCCACTACCGAAAATAGTACCCTGTGCTTTAGCATCGAAGGCACGACAGTGACCATCAGGAGATAAAATTCCGTCTTTTTCATAGAAATAACCTGACTTTTGTGGGACTATAACTGTAACCCCGCCTGCTAAAGCAATATCGCATTCTTCATCAAGTAGACTTTTGCAGGCTAAGTGTACAGCAACTAATGAAGTAGAGCAGTAAGTTTGGATACCTACACTTGGTCCTTTTAAATTTAATTTATACGAGATATTTGTAGTCAGGAAATCTTTATTAAGAGTATATTTATTAGAAATATCTATGAAATTAATGTTTTTATATATATTGTTAAAAAAGTAAGTGTTTGTGCTGACACCAGCATAAACCCCAATTAAACCCTCATAGGTTTCTGGGTCATATCCAGCGTTTTCAAGAGCTGACCAGGCACATTCTATGAAGAGGCGGTGTTGGGGATCCATGACTTCAGCCTCTTTGGGACTGTAACCAAAGAATCTAGCATCAAAAAGCTCAATATCTTCTAGTACAGGTGCTGCTTTTACATACTGAGGGTTGTTTAAAACCGCCTCTTCAAGATTTAAATCTACTAAATCATCATTGGATAAGAACAAAATAGACTCAAGTCCATTTTGAAGATTATGCCAAAAGTCATCGATATTTTTTGCACTGGGGAAACGACCAGACATTCCCACTATTGCTATATCTAGATTTGTTGCTTGTTCTAGTATTATCTTGTTAGTCATAATTTTCCTACTCAAGAAATTAACTTCGTGGTTTAATTAGTTTGCATTTTTATCTGTCTTCTTCTTTGCCCTCGACTGAGTCTTTGTTCAAAAGTATTTTCCTGAGATTCTTCCGGTTTGAAAAAAATTCCCATAGAACCTATGTTTGGGCATTCATAAAGTTTGTCAACAGAAATGTTGACATTTAAATTTTTCTTTAAGGTAGCAATCAATTGAATTCCTATGAGAGAATCACCACCAAGTTCAAAGAAGTTATCATGGATTCCTATTCTTTCAATTCCAAGGATTTCTTGCCAAATGTCAACAAGCTTTTGCTCAATTTCATTTCGAGGAGCAACATAATCATTACTTAGTTCAGGTCGTGGATATTTTGAGTTGGATTGATTGGCAGTCTTTAAAAATTCTAGAACTTGTATTTCGTTGTAATTGTGCTGTTTTAGCAAATTCAAGAAGTCAGAGGTGGATACTACAACTTGAGGCATTGTACTTCCTAAAGTACGTAGAAAAGCATCTACACCTTCATCAGGTAATATACCTTGTTGAAGATTTTCTGTTCGCAATTCTTGGAGTTGTTGAGACACCCCTGTGTTTACTGCCATCCCAACTTCTTGCCAAGTATCCCAGTTTATACTTGTAGTAAATGTGCCACATTTTGAGGCATTACACTGAGCAAAGGCATCAAGAAAAGCATTTGCTCCACAATAGTCTACCTGTCCAAACCCTCCTAAAATTGAATTCATCGATGATGCCAAAACAAAGAAATCTAACTGAATATCTTTGACAATTGCATCAATAACTAGCGTCCCCTTTACTTTCGGAGCCAGAATACTTGCTGCTTCTTGTTGGGTTTTTCGCTGAATGACACCACCTCCAGGAACTCCAGCAGCGTGAATGACACCATTAAGTTGACCAAATTGCTCTTGAGCTTGAGCAATGACATTTTGCATTTGTTCGATGTTGCTCACATCAGCGCTTACCACCAAAAGTTCTGCACCCAACTGTTCAAGTTCCTGAACTTTACGAATCTTCCAACTAGTGCTATCAGTATCATCATGAGCGGCGAGCCATTGTTCCCACTCGTCTTTTTTTGGCAAAGCAGAACGTCCTACCAATACTAGTTTGGCTTGTACAGTTCGCGCCAAGTATTCTGCCAAAACAAGTCCGATACCTCCGAGTCCACCTGTAATTAAATAGACTCCTCTTTGTCTTAGTCGAGGCTTTTCGATTTTGGCTTTCTCAAAGCGCACAGGCTCAAAAGCTTGCACCCAACGATTCAAACCTCGATAAGCAATGAGTTTTTCAGAATCAGGAACTGAAAGTTCCGCCAGCAATTGTTTTACAAGTTGTTCTTCTTGCCAACTTCCGTTTTCTGGAAGTCTAACATCAATACTACGACAATTTATATTTGAATATTCTTGGGAAATCACTTTAATTGGTCCAAGCAAAGTGGCTTTCTCCGGACAAAGTACTTCATTTCCCGTTACTGGTTGTAGGTTGTTAGAAATAACAGTGATTTCAAAATCATCAGTTGTTTCTTCTCTTCCTAAAGCCTGGGCAAGATATAGCAGACTATAAAATCCCGTTGTTTGAGCTTTATCAACTTCTTGAATTTCTAATTCTTCACGACTAGGTGTAACGCTCCATAAATGAACAATCGTTTTTGGCAACTTGTTTTGTATGAGAAGCTCCTTAATTAAGACATTGTAATCCTGATTATTTTCAGGATTGATAGCATATTGATAATCGCCTAGTACAGCAAAGTTTTCACCGACTTTTACGGTAATTACATCCTGGTTTTGTTTTTCTAATTTGTTTACTAATTTGGTAGCCAAGCCACACTCATCAAGAAACACCAAAAAGCTGGATTGTTGAGTTGTTAGTTCTTGATTTTCGAGTTGTACTGGAGGTAAAGAAGGCTTCCAAAAAGGAATATAAAACCAGTCAGCTATATCAGGGTTTTTGCTCATTAATACTGAAGTTGAATGGCCATTCTGTTCTTGTTTTTTGGGCTCAATCCAGTATCTTTGACGCTCAAAGGGATAGGTAGGCAAAGGTAGACGATGACGCCGCTCGTGGGTATAAAATCCTGACCAATCTATTTCAACACCACAAAGCCACAATCGACCTAATGTTTGCAACAACCAAGCAACATCTGATTGTTGTTCTTTAACATGGCGTAGCGAAGTCAGCACTTGCTGTTTAGCATTTTTCTCTAAATGCTGTGTTGTTAAGGTGCTTAAAGTTCGTCCGGGTCCCACCTCCAGAAAAACACCTTCAAACTGCCTTATCAGTTGAGATATACCATCTGAAAATCTCACAGTTTGACGCAAATGTTGGCTCCAGTAGCTGGGGTTTGTCGCTTGTTCATCCGTAATCCAACTTCCCGTGACATTGGAAATGAAGCGAATGCGCGGTGGATTCAATTTAACTTTTTTTACAACCTGCACAAATGGTTCCAAAATCGGTTCCATCATCTGTGAATGGAACGCATGGGATGTATGTAACAGCCGACATTCAATTCCTTGTGAAGAGAATTGGTTTTGTAGTGCTGCGATCGCCTCATTTGTACCAGACACGACGCATGAAGATGGGCTGTTAATTACTGCTATTTCTAGATAATTTTTGTATAACGTCTGTGCATCCAACAGCAACTGGACATCTTTTTCTGGTAGTGGAACTGCAAGCATACTCCCTGGGGGTAGTTGTTGCATCAGTTGTCCTCTTGTTGCCACAATGAATAGGGCATCTTCCAGGGAGAACACACCTGCAATGGTTGCTGCTACATATTCCCCAATGCTATGACCAATCATTGCTTCTGGGCGTATTCCCCATTCTATGAGTAACTGAGCTAGGGCGTACTCAATAAGGAATAATGCTGGCTGGGTGAGGGCTGTTTGTTGTAGTTTTTGGCTAGCAGCTTCAACCTGTTGAGAGTCTGGATAAAGTAAGGAGCGGATATCAAGACCGAGGTGGGGTTGTAAAATCTCGGCACAAGTATCTACGTGTTTTTTAAATCTTGGTTCCACTTGATACAGTTCCCGCCCCATATTTACATATTGTGCTCCTTGTCCTGAAAACATGAAGATGACTGGACAATGGCTGGGCTTGCGGTGGTAAGTCAAAACACGTTGCGAGTCTAAGGAAGTTAGTGCTTTGACTGCATCCTCTTGGTCTTGGCAAACTACCATGCGCCGATGGTCAAAAGCGCAACGACCCACTTGTAGGGTATGGGCTACATCAGGTAGGGAAATATCGGGATTTTGCTGGAGGTGAACGCGCAATTGCGCTGTTGCAGTTTCTAGGGCTGTGCTGGTTTTGGCTGAAAGCAGCAACAATTGCCAAGAGCGTGAAGTACCAGAAGGTTCAATAACAGGAGCTTCTTCCAAAATAACATGGGCGTTAGTTCCACCAATCCCCAAAGAACTGACACCTGCTCTCTTAGGTATCCCGTTACTTTCCCATTCTGATATTGTGGTATTTACATAAAAAGGACTATTGGCGAAATCTATTTGTGGATTTGGCTCCTGAAAGTGCAAACTAGGAGGAATTTGTTTATGTTTTAATGCAAGGACTGTTTTAATTAATCCTGTCACACCTGCTGCTGTATTCAAATGCCCAACATTGGTTTTTACTGAACCAATAGCGCAAAAGTTTTTTTTATTTGTGCTAGTGCGAAAAGCTTGTGTGAGAGCCTTAATTTCTATTGGGTCTCCTAATTCGGTTCCTGTACCATGTGCTTCTATATATGTGATAGTCTCAGGTTCTACTCCAGCTAAAGCGATCGCTTCCAAAATCACCTCTCTTTGACCATCAACACTGGGAGCGGTGTATCCAATCTTTAAAGAACCATCGTTATTAACAGCAGAACCTTTGATGACTGCATGAATAGTGTCACCATCAGCAATGGCATCCTCTAATCTTTTCAAGACGACTACACCTAAACCATTACCACCAATAGTTCCTTTTGCTTGAGCGTCAAAAGCTCGACAATGACCATCAGGAGAAAGAATTCCTCCTTGTTGATACTGGTAACCAGTTTTTTGTGGCACTGCAACAGAAACACCGCCTGCTAAAGCAATATCGCTTTCACCATTCATTAAACTTTGGCAGGCTAAATGGACACTCACTAATGATGTGGAGCAGGCAGTCTGTACATTAATACTTGGTCCTCTCAAGTTTAATTTGTAAGAAACTTGCGTGGGTAAGAAATCCTTGTCGTTCCCAATAAAAATTTGGTATTTGTCTACTGAGTCCAGAAAATCCTGATTGGTATATAAGTTTGAAAGCAGATAAGTACTTGCAGCAACACCCGCAAAAATACCAATTTGACCGCTATAAGTTTCAGAATTGTAGCCAGAATTTTCTAGTGCTTCCCAAACACATTCCATAAAAAGACGGTGTTGTGGGTCTATAATTTCCGCTTCTCTGGGAGAAAAGCTAAAAAATGAAGCGTCAAATAACTCTATATCTTCTAATACACCGCTTGCTTTCACATAACTGGGATCATTCAGCAATGCTCTATTTACGCCAGCAGATACTAATTCTTCATCTGTGAAAAAAGAAATTGACTCTACGCCATCCCGCAGATTTTGCCAAAAACTATCAACTTTATTCGCTCCAGGAAAACGACCTGCCATACCAATAATAGCAATTTCGTCTTGCTCATTTAAGTTATTAATCAAGTTATTTGCTATGTCCATAAGGCAAAACTTTATTATCAGCTTCTTAGAATATAGGATTCCTATTTAATTTTTGAAAGACACTTAGAAAGACACGTAGGGGAGCCAGTACGTTGGTGAGCCAGCGCCCTTAGGAGGGTTTCCCGACAGCAGGCAACTGGCGTGCATGGTTTCCCGGCTTAAAGCATCTGGCGTTGGGCAATGCTCACCAAAAATTAGATATAACCCAGATATAATGGGCAAGCCACACCCTACAGATACTATTCGTTACTATTTCTTTAATTCTTCGTTGCCTAGAAAAGATGACATGGAAATTTCCGAAGCAATCTGAATTTGATCATTTAAAACTGCATCAATATCTTCTTCAGTGGTTAATGGATTAGCAATTACTGCACGCATGGCAATTATAGGAATTTCTTTATCCAAATTGATAATTGTTTTTGTCGTTCGTGAGATAAAGGTGCGACCAATTTGACGCTGCATCTTCTGTAAATATTCATTAAAATTATTAATGATTTGATTATCTATCTCTGTCAACTGCTTTTTAGCAACAAGCCCTCTAAACTCCACTGGAATATAGCGATAAATTAGCAAATTAGTATCAGGTTCTGCTAGCAATTCAAATTCAGCCATCGCCGAAATACGAGCAGCCATGTATTGGGTTTTCCGGATTCCTTCATCAATCAAAAACTCATATCCCTTAAGCCCAATGAGCTTTAAACCAGCATGTAAAAATAAAGCCATGCCTGGACGAGAACCTTCTAAAGCACGTTTCCCTAAATCAAATGACCCCTTACGCATGGTATAACTAGCCTGTTTTTCAATTGAAGAAGCTAGATGGGGGTCGCGGAAGAAGACCATACCAATGCCCATTGGTAGATATAATTGTTTATGTCCATCAATGGTCACTGAATCAGCTCGTTCGATGCCAGCAAGCTTGTGCCGATGTTTTTCGGAAAACATAACTGGACCACCCCAAGCAGCATCTACATGAAAATATATATTATTTTCTTGAGCAATATCCGCAATATTTTCTAGCGAATCAACACTACCAGAATCTGTGGTTCCAGCAATGCCGACAATGGCTATAATATGTAGGTTTTGCTTACGGCATTCCGCAACAACTTGGCGTAGCCTCTGTATGTTAACTCGATTGTTCGAGTCAACGGGAACTCTAATCAAATTCTGGGTGCTAATGCCCATCAAATCCGCAGCTTTATCAAAAGAAAAGTGCATCAATTCAGAGCCTATCACAACAGCTCCTTTGTAGCCGTAAAAATTTAGGGCTGCCGCTAAACCTTCTTTTTCTATGCCTAAAAACTCATTTTTTGGTCCTAAAGACGTATTTCGGGCACACCAAAGTGCTGTGATATTTGCTGTTGTACCACCAGAAACCAAAATTCCTAGTGTACTCTGATTGTTTTGAATATGCTGAGTGTAGAAATTATCAGGAAAATCATAAATTTGTCGATGTAACATTGCTAAAGCCTCACGTTCGCAGAAGCTCAAGGCTTTAGCTGTCTCTATTTTGACAGCGTTTTGATTCATTGCTGTCATCAGTTTAGCTAGAGGGCGCACAAACGAAGGAAGCGCCGAGGTCATGTGACCGATAAATCGTGGCGAAGATGTATGTATTGAATGAGCAACAACATGATCACCTAAGTATTTTAAATAGCTTTCAAAATCAGTAGGTTGAACAGGTATTTGACTATCAGAAAACTTGTCTAACAAATAATCTAAATCAATGTTAGTGTTGGCATCAAACGTACTTAAAAAGGCTTGAGAAAAATCATTAATAATTTCATCTATTTCTTGCTCAAGAGATGTTGCCTGACTCGGTGCAGCAAACAGTTGCATCACTTGTTCTTCAATATTGTAATGTAATGTTTGCTCAGTCTCAAGAAAGTAATTTTTGTTTGGCATTTCTTGTTTACTTAATGTCATCTCGTATCCTTAAATCACTTTGCTTTCTACAATCGCCTTAGGTCGATGAAACACCTTTTTGTGCTGCTCGGTGTTCAATTCTTGCTTGTTTTCGGCGCTGTACTGAAGCTGTTCTGCTTTCCGGGCGATTTGAGTGTTGTGTAATAAATTGTTGCTCGCTTGACTCCTGATTAAGATATCTAGCTAAGTGGCTGATGGTAGGATACTGAAACATTTCAATCATAGAGAAGTCTCGCTGAAATGTTTTTTGCAATGTACTATGAACTTTAACTAAGAGTAATGAATGACCACCAAGTTCAAAGAAGTTATCATGGATTCCTACATTTTCAACTTGGAGTATTTCTTGCCAAATGTCAGCAATAGTTTTTTCCACCTCAGTTTGAGGTGGCTGATAAAGCGCCTCTAATTCAGGTCGTGCAGTATCAGGTGCAGGCAGCGCTTTGCGATCAACTTTACCATTAGGTGTCAGTGGTAATGCTTCCAGTGTGACAAAAGTTGCTGGTATCATGTAGTTTGGCAACTTCAACTCCAGGAAGCCCCGTAGTTCAGGAATGACCAGTGTTTGCTCAGAGGGGACTACATAGGCGACTATTTGTTGAGAATCTACTGAATCTGAGCGTACTACAACTACAGTTTCTCGTACTGCGGGATATTGAGTGATGAGTGCTTCAATTTCTCCCAACTCGATGCGGAAGCCCCGAATCTTCACTTGGTGGTCAATCCGACCTAAATATTCAATGTCTCCGTTCGGTAAATATCGAGCTAAGTCACCAGATTTATAAAGGCGTGCATTTGGTTTATTACTAAAGGGATTGGGAATAAATCTTTCAGCAGTTAGTTCTGGTCGATTTAAATAACCTCGTGTCACGCCAGCACCGCCAATGTACATTTCACCTGGTACGCCAATAGGTACTGGCTGTCCATACCTATCTAGTAAGTAAACTTGCAAGTCAGGAATGGGACGCCCAATCACACTTCCAGATGCTACTTCTAAATCTATCATCGTTAGGGGACGATAGGTAACATGCACAGTTGTTTCCGTAATTCCGTACATATTGACTAACTGGGGAAACTGGTCGCCATGACGCTCAAACCAAGGTCTTAAACTCTCAAGTTGCAATGCTTCTCCACCGAAAATGACTTTTCGCAGGCTTAGCTTGTTCGCAGTTCCCAAGGATTCTTCTGCCTGTATAAGTTGGGAGAAAGCTGAAGGTGTCTGGTTGAGTACTGTCACTTGCTGTGTTAGCAAAAATTTGTAGAAGTCTTCAGGTGAACGACTCAGCCAGTACGGTACTACCACTAACTTTCCACCATATAGCAGGGCACCCCAGATTTCCCAAACGGAGAAATCAAAGGCTATGGAATGGAACAGTGAAAAGACATCGTGTTGGTTAAAGTTATACCAAGATGATGTTGCTGCCAACAAACGAACAACATTGCCGTGGTTGACTAAGACGCCCTTAGGTTGACCTGTTGAGCCAGATGTATAGATAACATAAGCCAAGTTATCAGTTGTACAGTCACTAATTGGGTTTTGTTGGCTTTCCTGAGCGATACTTTCCCAGTCTGTATCTAGATAAATAACGTTAGTCTGATGTTTTGGCAAATTCTCTGTCAGGTGCTGCTGCGTTAGTAATACAGACACCTGAGCATCTTGTAATATAAAGGCTAGACGTTCCTGAGGATAGCTAGGGTCTAGCGGTACGTATGCACCACCTGCTTTGAGGATGGCTAATAACCCGATGATCATAGAGAGCGTTAGCGTAGCTCCTCCCACAGAGGCTCGCTCTACACAAATTCCCACCAGTACTTCTGGTCCTACTCCCAGCTTTCGTAGGTAATGTGCAAGTTGATTTGCTTGTTGGTTGAGTTCATAATAGGTCAACTGCTCATCTTCAAACACCACGGCTATAGCATCGGGTGTACGCTCTACCTGAGCTTCAAATAACTGATGAATGCATTGATGTTGAGGATACTCAACTTCTGTATCATTCCATTCTAATAGCAATTGATACCTTTCTTGCGAAGTAAGTATTGGCAAGTCCCGAAGTTGCTGTTCGGGGTTAGCAACCATACTTTCCAGCAAAGTCTTTAAATGCCCTAATATTCTAGTAATAGTCGCACTATCAAAACGACGGGTATCATACCCAATCGATAGCAATAAATCTGAACCAGGATATACCTGTAGGGTAAGCGGATAATTTGTCTTTTCAAATATCCGAGTTTCACCGATTACCATGCTTTGAGCTAGCTTTTCTTTAGTATCATCTACTAAATAGTTATTAAAAGATAAAAGGCTCTCAAATAGTGGCAAGCCACGAGGGATTTGACTCCATTGTTGGATCTGTATCAGTGGACTATACTCGTACTGACGCATTTCAGCTTCTTGAATTTGAAGCTTTTTCAGCCAAGGTATAACGAAAGCATCACCATCTACTTGTACCCGTAGCGGCAATGTGTTGGCGAAAAGTCCCATCATGGACTCTGCTTCTGCCAGTTCAGTTGGTCTGCCTGAAGATGTGGCTCCAAAAACTATATCTGACTCTGTGCTATAGCGGCTTAAAAGTATAGCCCAAGCCCCCTTTAACAGGATGTTTAAGGTAAGGTGATACTTTCGCGCCAGGGAATTTAAAGCAGCTGTCGTTGTTTCTGATAGTAAGCTCTGTTGGCAATCATAATCTTCGTCTTGGCTAGAGAAAGTACCTGAAGCCTTATCCATCACAAGTGGTGTTGGTACCGTAAATCCTTTAAGTGTCTCGCGCCAGAAAGTCTCAGCCTTTGATATATCTTGCTGCTGTAGCCAACAAATGTATTCTTTGAAGGGACGAGGATATTCCAGATGTAAATCCTCACCTTTGCAAAAGGCATTATAGAATTCATAGAATTCTTTCCATAGCCATGTTAAAGACCACCCTTCCATCAATATATGGTGAAAGCTGAAGACAAATTGATAACTGCTGTCAGCCACCTGAATTAATGCCAGACGGATGAGTGGAACCTCAGAAAGTACAAAGCCTCGTTTGCGATCGCCTGCTAAAAAAACTTCTAACTGCTTTTCTCTCTCCTGTAAAGACAGTTGACGCCAGTCTTGAAATTCCCAAGGCAAGTCTACTTGCCGATACACCACTTGATATGGTTTATCAAGATTTTCCCAGTAGAAGGAAGTACGCAAAATTGGATGCCGATCCAAAACTCGCTGCCAAGCTTTCTTGAAAGCTGGAACATCAAGCTGAGTTTGCAAGGCGTAGCAAAACTGCTCAAAATACACTCCCGAATGGGGTACAACCAGCGTGTGAAAAAGCATACCCTGCTGTAAGGGCGAAAGTTCGTATATATCTTCAATATTTTTTTGTTTCATTGAAAATTTCTCCTATATCATTGACCAATCTGAGCCAGCAAGTTACTCAAATTTTCTTGATTGATGTTTGCTGCCGAAAAGTCTGAAGGGGTATACTCTACTGCTTCTAGGGAACGACAGTGGATGATGAGAGACTTGAGCGCCTCTACAAAACTATGGGATAGTTTTTCTATAGTCTCGCGTCGATACAGATTTGTGCTATAGCCAAATTCCAGTCTCAACTGACCTTCTTCATTAACCCATGCAATCACGCTTAGCAGATGAGACTGAGTTCCTTGTGGACTGTACAGTGGTCCGGTGGATTCTTCAGTCGGTCTAAGCATAGAAGACTGATCAAAGCTTTTACCAAACTGACCAAGGTAGAGAAAAAATACCTCTGGTTGGGGAAGTGACCGAATTTGCTCTGTAAGTATTGTATCCTCGCTTAGGTAGCGTAGCACTCCATAATCAATGCTTCTATTTGCAATGCAACGAAATTGCTCTTTGACGGCTTTCAATGCATCGCCTGGATTTTCAGCCCCTTCTAAATCCAAAAGTACAGGATAAAGAGTCGTGAGCCAACCTACAGTCCGCGATATATCAACACTATCTATAATCGTAGTTGCTTCCCGCCCATCTTCTTCGGTATTAAACAGTAAGCAGTTTATGCCTGTCCATTGTGTAAAAGCTTGTACAAGAGCAGTCAGCAGAACTTCTTGTGTGTTAGTTCGATAGACTGGTAGAACCTCCTGAAGTAATGCCTGAGTTTCTTTTTCGCTTAACGCTACTGAGACAGTTTGACTTGATGCTACAGTATTCATGCCTCCAGGATAATCTATCGGTAGGCGGGGAACCTGCTTGTGGCGATCGCTTAGGCAGTCATTTTGCCTTTTGTGCAACTTTTCGGATTGGGCGTATTCCTTTAGTCGTTCAGACCACTGTTTGAAAGAAGTTGTTTTGTGCGGCAGTTGAATTGCCTGACCCTGATTGAGCTGGTGATAAGCAGTCTCAAGATCTTCTAGTAAGATTCGCCAAGAGCCGAAATCTACTGCCAAGTGGTGGATGATGATGAGCAAACGACTTGTCTTGTTCGCACCCAGATCAAAAAGAACACCCCGCCCAATTGGTCCGGTTGACAGGTTCAAGCTACCTTGTAGTTCCGTGGCGGTTGCTTCCATAAAAGATTTTTGAGCCTCAGATGACAACGCAGATAAATCTATATGTGTAAAATTCATCTGAGATTCAAAGCCAGGGTTCACCTGCTCCCAGCCAGATTCAGAGAGTATAAACCTAAGGCGAAGTGCATCGTGGTGTATGAATAAATGTTGCCATGCTTGTTCAAACAAAGCTGGATCTAGAACTTGCATGACTTCTACAAAAAATGCCATGTTCCAGTGATGCAGTTCTGATAAATTCTGTTCAAAGAACCAGTGCTGGATAGGCGTCAGGGGAAGTGAACCAGTGACTAAACCCTGCTCAGCTTGTACAATTTGCTTTGTGCTTGTCACTTCTGCCAGTTCGGCAATTGTCTGGTGCTCAAACAATTGTTGAGGAGCAAGCCGATAACCTGCTTTAGCAGCTCTAGCACTCACTTGAATGCCAAGGACGGAATCGCCCCCTAACTCGAAAAAGTTATCATGAATGCCTACTTGCTTAATACCAAGGAGTTCTTGCCAAATATTGGCAATCGTTTGCTCTACCTCATTTCTAGGAGCAACATAGGCATTATCTAAATTGGGTCTTGAGTAAAAAGAAGAGGAACTCGCTTTTTCTTGAATTTGAGAATTTTTATTAAATTCAAGCTTAACCCATTTTTTAATGCTAGCTTGCAAATCTACAGTTGATGTCACGACTTGAGTCATACCTGTAGATAAGGCGCGTCTAAAAGCTTCCAGACCTTCTTGCCGTGTCATCATTGAGTCCGCACCTTTGGACACGGTCACTGATTCAAAAGATTCTTGAGTAATCCAATTATCATAATTAATAGTTAACCAGGGAACAAGGCTTGTTTGATTATGTTTATGTACAAAAGCATCTGTGAAAATGTGCGCTGCTGGATAGACAGCCATGCCTAGTACTCCCAAAACAGATGCTAATGAGGATATTATTACGCAGAAATCAAGCTCTTTCCCGTGTAGGATATTTTCTAATACAAACAATCCATAACCTGTTGAGCTTAATTGACTTTCACACTCAGTTTTACTGATCTGTTGAACAGTGCGAGATAAGTTGATGCCTGCTGCATGAATGACACCGTGAACTTGACCAAAGCGTTTTGAAGCTTCAGTCATCACTGCTTGCATTTGTTCGAGATTAGCAACATCGGCACGGCAAATTAAAACTTCAGCACCCAAAGCTTCCAATGCTTGCACTTTCTTGATTTTACGACTGATATCATCGTTTTCATCATGAGTTGCAAGCCATTGTGACCACTCTTGTTTTGCAGGTAGACCGGAACGCCCTGTTAAGATGAGTTTGGCGTGTGCTGTCTGTGCCAGATATTGTGCTAGTACCAAACCAATCTCTCCCAAACCACCAGCGATTAGGTATACTCCTTCTTCCCTGATGGGAATTGTTTCCTCATCTGGGTCGTTAAGTTGTATTGGTTCAAAAGTTTGCACCCATCGATGTTTGCCACGGTAGGCAACCATGTTCTCAGATGCTGTCTGAGTGAGTTCTGCTAAAAGTTGGTCTATGAGTTGATTTTCTTGGCGTGTCCCTGATTCCGGAATGACTACATCAATGTTACGACAGGTGATGTTGGGATACTCCTGGGGAATCACCTTACAAATTCCCATAACAGGTGCTTTTTCCGGGCACAACTTTTCATCACCGTTTACCTCCTGCACATTGTTGGTTACTACCAGAATTTGGAGATCATTGGTAAGTTCTTGTTTTCCTAACGCCTGCGCCAGGAAAAGCAGACTATAAAAACCTAAATTCTGACATTCTTCAAAGAACTGGTGGGGTGATTCTCCCTGTTCGTTTGGGATGAAACTCCAAAAATGGGCGATCGCATTTGGGTTTAAATCCAATGAGTCAAGTTCTTTGAGCAAGGTATCATAGTCACTGCTCGCTTGTGGATTAATTGCGTAACAACGCTCACCTAACTGGTTAAACTGCTCTCCAAGCGTCACAGTGATGACATCATGCCCCTGTAATTCCAGGTGTTTAGCAACTTGTGAACCAACTCCAACAGTATCAATAAAGACTAACCAGCACAACTTTTGTTCTGATTTTGATGTTACGTGTGAAGAGCGTTTCCAGGAGGGGATATAAAACCAGTCCGCAATATTTGATTTTTTATGTAATGTTTGTTGTGAGGGCGTAGCTAAGGCAGCTTCAGGGTTTGCCTCAATCCAGTAACGTTGGCGCTCAAAAGGATAGGTCGGTAGAGGGATGCGATGAAGTCGCTCATTCGCATAAAAACTAGACCAGTCTACTTTTACCCCTGCAAGCCAAAGGCGACCCAATGTGTTCAGTAAAAATGCGACATCTGACTGCTGCTCATAGGAATGCCGCAGGGAGGAGAGCATCACTGTTTTGGTATCGTCACTTTCTATACATTGCGATGCAAAACTAATTAATGCTTGACCAGCACCCACCTCGAGTAAAATCGGATTGTCTTTTTTCCATAACTGTTGCACTCCCGAAGCAAAGCGTACTGTTTGACACAGGTGCTTCACCCAATAACTAGGATCTGTTGCTTGCTCTGGTGTAATCCAAGTTCCCGTGACGTTGGACAAATACGGAATTTTCGGTGGTTTGAGGCTGAATGTTTTGACTAAATCGTGTAACGTGGGAGCGATCGCCTCCATCATGACAGAATGAAAAGCATGAGAACTCTGTAAACGCTTCCCAACTATACCCTTTTGACTCAATTGTCGTTCCAATCCCTCGACAGCATCTGTGAAACCTGCAATCACACATAAGGATGAGCCGTTGATTGCAGACATGGAAATTTTTTCATTGAGGAGGGGCTGTATTTCCTCCTCGGAAAGCCCAACCGCCAGCATTGCCCCTTCTGGCAGTTCTTGAATCATTTGCGCTCTTTTAGCTACCAAAGTTAAAGCGTCTTCCAGAGACAAGACCTCCGCTAAAGTCGCCGCTACATATTCACCAATGCTGTAGCCAATCATTGCCGTAGGACGAATTCCCCACGATATCCACAACTGAGCTAAAGCGTATTCAATGACGAACAGGGCTGGTTGGGTAAAAACGGTTTGATTAAGTTTTTGAGTGGCTACATCTGCTGGTTCCGTTGCCCGACCTAACATTTTTCGCAAGTCTAACTTAGCAGAGCCGTTATTTTGTTGTTGCTGATTTACACCCTTAGTATTTCTCTTGGGATACAAAACATCTCGTAAATCAAGACCAAGGTGGGGTCTTAGTAGCAAACAGCATTGGTCAACACAGGCGCGAAATATTGGGTCAGTTTGGTAAAGCTCAAAAGCCATATTGACGTAATGAGTTCCTAATCCAGAAAACATGAAGGCAACAGGGCGTTCCTGAGCTTTCTGAGTACTGGTGAGAACTCGCTTTGGCTCAACAAGTGCGTTGACAGCATCTTGAATATCCCGACAGACAACTGCACGCCGATGCTCGAAAACTCTTCGCCCAAAGAGCAATGTGTAAGCTGCATCGGCGAGGTCTAAATCGGGATGTTCTCGGAAATAATTAGCTAAATTCGTTGTCGCCTTTTCTAGCGCCGATTCCGTTTTGGTAGAAAGAACTAAAAGATGATATTTTCTCCCCTGCTCCCCCGCTCCCCTGCTCCCCTGCTCCTCCGCCGGGGCTTCTTCGAGAATCACATGGGCATTGGTTCCCCCAAGCCCAAAGGAACTGACTCCTGCACGTCGGGGAGTGCCATTTGTTTCCCATTGAGAAAGTTTGGTATTGACGTAGAAAGGACTATTGGCAAAGTCAATTTCAGGATTTGGCTGCTCAAAGTGTAAGCTTGGAGGTATTTGTTTGTGTTTTAGTGCAAGGACGGTTTTGATTAATCCCGTCACACCAGCTGCAGTGTCCAAATGCCCAATGTTGGTTTTGACGGAACCAATGGCGCAGAATCCTTTCTTTTGGGTATTTGAGCGAAAAGCTTGTGTCAGGGCGGCAATTTCAATCGGATCTCCTAAGGCTGTTCCTGTACCATGAGCTTCTATGTAAGTAATTGTCTCAGGTTCTACTTCGGCTATTACTTGAGCCGTTCTAATGACTTTTGCTTGGGTATCGATACGAGGTGCTGTGTAGCTGACTTTGAAGGAACCATCGTTATTGATAGCCGAACCTTTAATCACAGCATGAATTGTATCGCGATGCGAGAGAGCATCTTCTAATCGCTTCAACACCACAATGCCCACACCTTCACCACCCACAGATCCCTTTGCTCTAACATCAAAGGCGCGACAATGTCCGTCAGGAGACATTATTCCCCCTTCTGTGTACATATATCCAGCTTTTCTTGTCGCATTGATGGCAACCCCACCAGCTAAAGCCATATCACATTCACCATTCAGCAAGCTTTGGCAAGCTAAGTGAACAGCTACTAATGAAGTAGAGCAGGCAGTTTGGACGGCATAACTGGGACCTTCTAGGTTAAGTTTGTAAGAAACGCGCGTAGTTAAATAGTCTTTATTAGCTGCTAGTGTGAGTTGCTGAGGATCAATAGAGTTTATGATATTTTGATTTAGATAAATATTAAGTAAGTAGCTGCTCAGACTAGAGCCACCATAAACACCAATAGCACCTTTATAAGTTTGTGAATCGTATCCGGCACTTTCCAAAGCTGACCAAGCACACTCTAGGAAAATTCGGTGTTGTGGATCAGTGATTTCTGCTTCTCTGGGATGAAAGCCAAAAAATGAAGCATCAAATAATTCTGCGTCTTCTAATATAGCATTTGCTTTGACATAGTTTGGGTCTTTTAATAGAGATGAACTTATACCTGAAGACAACAGTTCTTCATCACTGAAAAAAGAAATTGATTCTATTCCATTTTGGATATTTTCCCAAAATTCATTAATATTTTTAGCTCCAGGGAAGCGCCCTGCTAAGCCGATAATTGCTATTTCTGAACCATTTGTAGAAGTAGATGCTGTCGCAATACTCATAATTTCACTTCATCCTTAAATATTTTCAATAGATTTCATTTTTTGCAGACGCTTTCTTTGTTGAGCTTTACCATCTGCAATTTTTTCAGTGACAATCTCTGTCACTAAAGAAGATGGTTGTTGATTTTTGGCTTGATTAAAATAATCTGTTAAAGAGCTTATGGTCGGATATCTAAATAAGTCGAGGACAGATAAATCTCTCTTAAATACTTCACGTAATTTGTTATGAATGTGAAGCAAGAGCAATGAATGACCACCAAGTTCAAAGAAGTTATCATGGATTCCTACGTCTTCAACATGAAGGACTTCTTGCCAAATATCAGCAATCATTTTTTCCACTTCAGTTTGGGGTGGCTGATAAAGTGCCTCTAATTCGGGACGTGCGGTATCAGGTGCAGGCAGCGCTTTGCGATCAAGCTTACCATTAGGCGTGAGTGGTAGTGCTTCAAGCGTGACAAAAGTTGCTGGTATCATGTAGTTTGGCAGCTTTGACTCTAGGAAGCTGCGTAGCTCAGCAATAATCATTGTTTGCTCTGTATCAGGGACGACATAGGCGACTATTCGTTGAGAATCTTCTGAGTCTTCCTGTACTACAACTACAGTTTCTCGTACTGCTGGATGTTGGCTAATAGATGCTTCAATCTCAGACAGTTCAATCCGGAAACCACGGACTTTCACCTGATGGTCGGTACGACCAATATACTGTATCTCTCCATTCGGCAGATAACATGCTTTATCTCCTGTTTTATACAGACGCGCTGCCGGTTTATCGCTGAAGGGATTAGGTATGAATTTTTCTGCTGTCAGGTCAGGGCGGTTTAAATAGCCCCGACCCACGCCTACACCACCAATATAAACTTCGCCTGTTACACCTACAGCAACAGGATTTAAATACTCATCAAGCAGATAAATTTGTATATTAGCAATTGGATGACCAATGGGAACTGTCTTTTGATAGATGCTATATTCTTGGGTACTGCATGAATTTTTGCACTCCCAAAATGTGACATCTACAGCAGCTTCCGTCGGACCATAGAGATTGTGCAGTTGGGCGTTGAGTCGGTTGAAGAAGCGTTTTTGCAGTTGCACTGGTAACGCTTCACCACTGACTATCACCCGCACAAGACTGTTACAAGTTTCCAGATTTTCAGCTTCTAGAAACATTTGCAGCATTGAAGGCACAAAATGGATGGTGGTTATTTGCTGCTGTATAATGACTTCGACTAAATAGTTGGGGTCTCGATGTCCTTCTGGTTGCGCTACTACTAAACGTGCTCCTGTAATCAATGGCCAGAAAAATTCCCAGATTGAGACATCAAAGCTGAATGGTGTTTTCTGTAAAATACTATCTGCTGCTGTTAATTGGTATGTGTCTTGCATCCACAGTAGGCGATTGCAGATTCCCTTGTGGGTATTCATCGCTCCTTTTGGTTTCCCTGTAGAGCCGGAGGTGTAGATGAGGTAAGCGAGGTTATCACTACTGAGATGGCAAACAGGGTTTTCTCTACTGTGTTGGGCGATAGTTTGCCAGTTGCTATCTAGACAAACTACTTTAGCTTTATGGGTTGGTAAATTCTTTAATAGGTGCTGTTGTGTTAATAAGACGCTTGGTTGCGAGTCTTCTAACATATAAGCCAAGCGTTCTTTGGGGTAACCAGGATCTAACGGTACATATGCACCACCCGCTTTAAGGATGGCTAATAGTCCGATGACCATATCTAAGGATCGCTCTACACAAATTCCCACTAGTACTTCTGATTCTACTCCCAAAGCGCGTAAGTAGTGTGCAAGTTGATTTGCTCTAGCGTTGAGTTCACAATAGGTCCACTGCTGCTCTTCAAATACCACTGCTATTGCGTCGGGTGTTCTTTCCACCTGCGCCTCAAACCACTCGTGGATGCATTTTTCTTGTGGATACTCAGTTTGCGTGTTATTCCATTCCACTAACAACTGGCGTTGTTCAGATTCTGTTAACAGTGGTAACTCGGAAAGTCTGTGGTGGGGATTTGCCACAATCTCTTCAAGCAACGACTGCAAATGCCCTGCCATCCGCTTGATGGTCCTTGCCTCAAATAAATCGGTATTGTACTCTAGTCTGCCAAATAGTCCCTGTGCTGTTTCTGTCATATCTAGGGTCAAATCAAATTTGGCACTACCACTGTCAATTGCCAAGGAACTTAAAGTCAAACCGGGCAACTCTAACGCAGACATTGGAGCATTCTGAAGCACAAACATCACTTGAAATAGTGGTGTGTAGCTCAACTCTCGCTGTGGTTGTAGTTCTTCTACCAACAGTTCAAAAGGCACATCCTGATGTGCGTAAGCTCCTAATGCCACTTCCCGCACACGAGTCAGTAGCTCCTCAAAGGTAGGATTACCCGCTAAATTAGTTCGCAGAACCAAAGTATTGACAAAACAACCAATTAATCCTTCGATTTCCGCTCGATTGCGATTAGCGATCGGGGAACCGACTACAATATCTTCACTGCTGGTGTAGCGCCATAGCAGGGTTTGGAAAGCTGCCAGCAGGGTCATAAACAAAGTGCTTCCCTGCTGCTGGCTGAATTTATTCAACGCTACGGATAACTCTGGAGATAGCTCAAATGAATAAGTCGCACCCCGGAAGGTCTGAATCGCTGGTCTTAAATGGTCGGTGGGTAACTCCAATACTTTTGGCGCATCTTCTAAATGCTTTCGCCAATAAGATATTTGTGATTCTAGCACTTCTCCTTGCAGCCATTGTCGTTGCCAAGCTGCAAAGTCTACATATTGGACAGGCAATTCATCTAAGGGTGAGAGTTGCTGATCGCAAAAGGCTTGATAAAGTGTCGCTAACTCCCGCACCACCACACCGATTGACCAACCGTCAGAGACAATGTGATGCATTGTAAAGAGCATTATATGTTCTTCTTCACTCAGCCGCAGTAGTTTCACCCGCAGCAGGAGGTCACTGTTGAGATCAAAAGGTTGTTGTGCTTCTGCTAATGCTAGTTGTCTAACTTTATCTTCCTGTTGATTTGAAGCTAATTCACTCAAATCGAGTAGGGGCAATACGAGCGGTGTTGCTTGCGAGATAACTGCGATCGCTTGTCCTTCTACTGCTTGAAAATTGGTTCGTAATGCTTCATGACGGCGCAGAATTTCGTTGAAACTTTGTTGTAGTGCCGCTACATTTAATTTTCCCTGTAAGCGAACAACACCAGGAATGTTGTAGAAAGGACTGTTTGACTCTAATTGGGCAAGGAACCATAATCGTTGCTGGGCAAAGGAGATGGGTAACTCTTGCGAACGTGAAATTCGCTCAATGTCTGTTGTTTCAACTCCTAAGCTTATCTTAGTGGCTTTTTCAATGTCTTGAGCCAGCCCAGCTATTGTTGGTTTTTCAAATACGCGACGTAAGGGAAGCTCTACCTGAAAGACTTGTCGGATTTGAGAAATGAGACGAGTTGCTACTAGGGAGTGCCCACCCACTTCAAAGAAGTTATCATGAATGCTGATTTTTTCTATATTAAGTACCTGTGCCCAGATACTAGCTAGCATCTCCTCAATTGGTGTGGAAGGAGGTACAAAAGATGATTCAGGTAGCTGTGTTTTACTAGGTGTTGGCAGCGCTTTGCGATCAACCTTACCATTAGGTGTCAGTGGTAGTGCCTCTAGCATGACAAAAGCTGTTGGCACCATGTAGTTTGGTAACTTCGACTCTAAAAAGCCCCGCAGTTCAGAAATTACCAATGTTTGGTCTGTGTGCAGAACTACATAAGCTACTAAACTTTGACCATCTGCTGGTGAAGAGCAAGCAACAACTACAGTTGCTCGTACTGCTGGATGTTGGCTAATGAGTGCTTCAATTTCTCCTAGTTCGATCCTGAAGCCACGGATTTTCACTTGATAGTCAATTCTACCAAGAAACTCAATTTCTCCATTGGGCAGGTAGCGTGCCTTATCTCCTGTCTTGTACAGACGGGCTGCCGATGGATCGCTAAAGGGGTTGGGGATAAATTTTTCTGCGGTCAATTCTGGGCGGTTAAGATAACCTCGCGCCAGTCCTTTACCACCGATACACAATTCGCCTGCGACACCGACAGGAACTAATTGATTATATTGGTCTAGGATATAAAGTTGTGTATTAGCGATCGCCTGACTAATTGGTAGAATGCTGTTAACAGTTGCTACCCGACTGACTGCTGACCAAATGGTGGTTTCAGTAGGACCATACATATTCCACAAGCTGCCACATCGGTCAAGTAACTGATTTGCTAAGTGCCCTGGTAAAGCCTCTCCTCCACACAGGACTTTTAACGAATGATTGCCAGCCCAGCCTGCTGCTAAAAGTAACTGCCAAGTAGCTGGTGTAGCTTGCATGACTGTAGCCTTTGAGTCAGTTAATTTCGCTGACAACTGCACTCCGTCTGAGGCTACTTCCCGACTGGTAACTACCAAACGAGCGCCCACTATGAGCGGTAGGAACAGTTCCAACGTAGCGATATCAAAAGATATGGTGGTAACTGCTAGCAAAGTATCTTGCTCGGTTAACCCTGGCGTTTGGTGCATAGCTTGTAAGAAGTTGCTCAAAGCGCCGTGGGGAATTTGTACACCTTTGGGTTTGCCTGTAGAACCAGAGGTATAGATGACATAAGCCAGGTTGTCAGGAGTTAGCTGGCAGAATAAATTTTCGTGGCTTTGTTGGGCAATTAGCTGCCATTCAGTATCTAAACACAGGACTTTGGCTGTGTGTTGGGGCATTGCCTCCATGAGGGAGGCTTGAGTCAGCAACACTGATATTTGGGCATCTTCTAGTATAAATGCTAACCGCTCTTTGGGATAGCTAGGGTCTAACGGTACATATGCGCCACCCGCTTTGAGGATGGCTAATAGTCCGATGACCATATCTAAGGAGCGCTCCACACAAATCCCCACCAGTACTTCTGGTTTCACACCTAAAGCTTGCAAATGGTGCGCTAGTTGATTTACCCTTAAGTTCAGTTCCCGATAGATAAGTTGTTCTTCCTCAAAAACCACTGCTACAGCGTCCGGTGTTCTTTCTACCTGCGCTTCAAATAATTGATGAATGCATTCATCCTCAGGGTAATTGACAGCAGTGTCATTCCAGTTAACTAACAGAGTCTGGCGCTCAGGTTCTGTTAATAGTGGCAAATCTGATAAACGCTTCTCTGGATGGGTGACAATACCCTCTAGCAAATTAGTAAAATGCCCTATCATTCGGTCAATAGTGGCAGCATCAAACAAGTCAGTATTGTACTCCCACCACCCCCAAAGTTCTGGTTTTGCATCCACCACATACAGCGTTAAATCAAATTTAGCTATTTTACTATAGTTTTGAAGCCATTTTAGAGTCAAACCAGGTAGTACCAAATCTTTTTTAGTATCTTCCTGCAAAGCAAACATGACTTGAAACAAGGGTGTATGACTGAGATTCCGCTCAGGGTGTAGTTCTCCTACCAGTCGCTCAAAAGGTAAGTCAGCATGAGCATAAGCTCCTACACATACTTCGCGTACTCGATTGAGCAATTCTAGAAAGCTTGGGTTTCCAGAAAGGTCAGTACGTAGTACAAGGGTATTGACAAAAAAACCGATTAACCCTTCAATTTCAGCATGGTTGCGGTTAGCTATTGGGGAGCCAATGCAGATGTCTTCTTGACTTGTATAGCGGTACAACTGTGCTTGAAATGCCGCTAATAACGTCATAAACAAAGTCACCCCTTGCTGATTGCTTAGAGACCTCAGCATACTACTTAAGCGTGGTGATAGCTTAAAAAAGCTAGCTGCTCCTTGAAAGCTTTGTACTGGAGGACGCTGACGGTCTGTAGGAAGAACCAAAGTGGTTGGAGCATCTGCCAGTCGCTGTTTCCAATAGGAAAGTTGGGTTTTTTCTCGCTCACCTTGCAACCACTGATGCTGCCAGATGGAATAGTCTGCGTATTGAATGGGCAGTTCTGAAAGCGGGGAAGATTTTTCAGCACAGAAAGCTTCGTACAGTACTGCTAATTCTTGGTTAAGCACTTGTATTGACGAGCCATCACAGACAATGTGGTGGATGACTAACAAAAGTAAATGTTCCTGTTCGCCTGTCTGCAATAACATCCCTCGCAGCAAGGGACTCGATGCCAAGTCAAAAGGCTTTCGAGCAATTTCAGCACTTAGCTGCTCAACTTCAGCCTCCTGGAATGCTTGCGGTAAGTTGCTCAAGTTTACCACTGGCAACTCTATAGTCACGGTTGGATGAATCACTTGAACTGGTTGCTCATCCAAAGTTTCAAAAGAGGTACGCAAAGATTCGTGGCGTCTTACAATTTCATTAAAACTTTTCTCTAAAGCTGCTAAATTTAGAATACCTTTTAAATGTATACACGCAAATTCGTTATAAACAGAACTTTGAAGTTCTAACTGTTGGAGAAACCACAGTCGCTGCTGGGCTGCGGACAGAGGAGCAGGGCTTTGCTGGGTACGGCGAGGAATAACTATTTGTTGAGTATTCGGCTCATGCTCACCCCGTAAGCGCTTTTCTAAAATTGCTTGTTTAGCAGGTGAGAGCTTAGAACGTCGTTTAATAATATCATCTGTTTTCCTATCCATAATATTATACTTAAAAATTATCAGTATTTTATTACTAATTCACTTCTACCAATTCTCTGCTCCTAACCTCCCCAAAGCATCGGGGAGGTGCCGCAGGCGGTGGGGTTATTTCTATGCATCTTCATATGGAAACGGTATTACTCAATAACTTGAAAATCTACGTATGAAGGTACAGGTTGAATCCGCGTTAAATCATTCTCAAATCTAACTAAATCACCATTCTTATCAATTTCCTTAAAACCAGCAAATTTATAAGATATATACATCATTCTATTGCGATTGTTTGGTACAAACTCTGCTAAAAGACGGACATTATTGCTTTGAGCCAGACTCATTATATGATTCAACATAATTGTCCCAACTCCTCTCGACATGACGCGACAAGACATCAGTAAAAGCTTTATTGTCCATAGCTTTGGCTGGCATTCGATCAGAACTAACCCTATTTTGCCGTAGCTTCCATACTTATCTTCCAGACTTGCAATGAGCAATTTATGATTTTCTGACTGACGAAAATGATTGAGTTCGTCGTAAGAGTATGTGTAACCAGTTGTATTCAATTGGTTGGTTCGTAGTGTTAATTCTTCTGCACGCTGCAAATCCTCTTCTTTTGCCAAGGATATGGTGAAATTCATATTGAGAGTAGCTAAGAATTCGTCTGTTGTTCCAACAAAGTCTTTCTCTGCATCCTGACGCTCTATATCACTAATATACATCAACCTTCTAATTCGTGAATCTTCCGTAACAAAACGGGGATTCATGACTGGCATATCTAAAATATGCCCTATTTCATCAGCATTAAGACAAAGGATTTCTGGCAAGGAAAATTTTACTTCTTCTAGTTCAAACAATTGGTCATCGACAAAAGCTATTGCATCCATACCAATATTGAGTAGTTTCGCAATTTCTTTGAGGGAAGCAGCCTTAGAGTTCCAATTTATTTGTGGATATAAAAAATACTCTTTCAAACCAAATTCTTCTAGTTTAGCGATTGCTGTCGCGTCATCATTCTTACTAGCTATAGATTGTAGGATACCACGATTATCTAAACTATGAATAACATTTACTATGTTCTCTCGTAGAGAAACTTTTTCATCTTCCAGCAGAACTCCGTGCCACAGGGTATTATCTAAATCCCAAACGACACATTTAATAACTTTTTTATCTTTTCGTTCGCTATTTGCAACTTGTTTTTGAGTGGTAGTCATATATTAAATTCTCTCTGCTAATTTCTTTTCCATAACAGCAGGTGCAGTTGAAAAAAAATAATTCTGATAACCTGACTCTGCAATAGTAATTTCTTGAATTTGAGTACTACCTTCAATGATTTCCATAATTTTAGAGTCTCGTAAATACCTTTCAACTGGGTACTCACTACTACAGCCATTACCACCATGAATTTGTACGGCATCATTTGCTATTTTAGTAGCTACTGTGGATGCAAAGTACTTAGCAATAGAAGTCTCTATAATCGAGTTTGGATCGTTAATGTCTTTGAGATAACCAGCTTGATAACATAACAGTCTTGCTGCTTTCACGTTAGTTATCATCTGAGTAATCATTTGACGAATTAATTGATGTTCTTTAAGATAAACACCAAATTGTTTTCGCTCGTTTGTATACTTAATACAAGCTTCTAAACAAGCTTGAGCAATACCCACGCTACCCGTTGCTACACTATATCTACCATAATCAAGTGCAGAAGAAGCAATGTAGGAAAAACCAAAACCCAATTTACCTACTAAATTTTCTAGAGGTACGTGACAGTTCTCAAATTGCAATTCCGCAACCATCGAAGCCTTAGTTCCTAAAATACCAGACATGGGTTTGACAGAAAAACCTGGGCTATTTTTTTCCACTAAAAAAGCACTAGGTTTCCCTTCGCATTGAGCAAAGACTAAAAATATATCTGCTATTTGTCCATAGGTGATCCATTTCTTTTGCCCATTTAAAATATAAGCATTACTAGAAAGTGTTGCTGTTGTTTCTACACTTTTGGCATCGCTACCTACATTTGGTTCGCTTAATGCAAAAGCGGCTATTATTTCACCAGATGCTAACTTGGGAAGCCAATACTCTTTTTGAGATTTATTTCCCCATTTACACACCGCTTGGGAAACCATGTTGTGAACTGTCAGCAAACTGCGTACAGAAGAGCATCCCCGTCCTATTTCCTCGTTGAGAATACCGTAGGTAATCATGTCCATTGCTTGACCACCATATTCTTGCGGTAATATGGCACCGAGAAAACCACGTTCTGCTATTTTTTTAATTAGCTCTGGCGGAGTAAATTCTTTCCTATCCCATTCTCCAGCACGAGGACATATTTCCTGATTGACAAAAACCCTAAATTCAATTTTAGCGTTTTTCTGTTGAGAAGAAAGTTCTAGTTTCATAATATAATTTTTGCCACTTAAAGCTTAAACTATAACGCCTTACGAAAAAGCTCATATAAAAAATTTTCAAACTTTGACAATTCTGGGTGACGTAAATGCACTAACAGAACTACTCGTTCTTTCTGGCTTTTATTCCAGGCTTCATGCTCAACGCTCTGATCAAAAAATAAAGTTTTCCCTTCAGTCCAACTCCGCGTTTCATTTCCGACCCTAATTCCACAACTTTCTGGAATTATTAATCCCAACTGGCAGGTAATAAAAGTATTTGAAGGATCATGGTGTGGAGGTAAGACAACTCCTGGTTTTAAAACAAGAAAGTAAACATCTTCAAAAGGATCTATAAAAGATTCCAGCTTAGACAAAATGTTTACAGTTTTTGGAAATAAACATCTGGCTTCTTCAGTAAATTTCCCATCTAACCACAATCTAAATAGTGACCAGTCATCTTTTTTGTGAGATGCAGGTAGCTCAATGTCAGTAAATTGCTCATAAGTTGAACGATCACTACTTGGATCAATGACTGGAGTTAAGAAATTATTTTTATTAGATATATTCATTAACAACTCACTTTTTATCTCTTTCGCACCTTCTTCAAGGGTATTTGTCACAATTTTGAAAACGTCGTAATCATCAGGTTCATACCAAGGTTTAGAGGGAAGACCAAGATATAAAAACAATGTTGGTTTTTGTTGTGGATTCCAGTCATCAATATTTATATCTATCAGCCCCAAATAAAATTTTAGAGAGTTCTCAAATCTATGAATATTACCTTTAGCAAACAAAATATTTAATAATTTAAGCAGCGAAAAACCTATTTTTATCTTTGCCTTCTCCGACTTAGACAATAATATTTTTTTATTTTGGATAGATTGCTTATATTCTTGATATTCTTGCAATTTAGTCATTTTTATTTTCCTCCATTAGGAATTTGCTTTTATCGAGTGATAGAAGCATTTTATTTTTCTGCAAAATTAAGGAGCATCCTTAACTCATGTCTTACGACTGCGAACGCTGAACTTGTGAAAAATGCGCTATAAACTCCATATCTCCATATCTTGACTTTTAATGGTAGTGAAGTTAGTAAAACAATGCTTGGGTTTAACATACTCCTCAAGATGAATGGAAAATTCTGTTTTACTACTGCACGAGAATACCAGTTTTACGTTCAACTAAATTAGCAATAGAATTGATTGTGCGGAAGTTTTCAAATTCTAAGTCTTCATTTTCAATAGAAATCTGAAACTCTTGCTCTACAAACAAAACAAGTTGCATCGCAAACATAGAATTGACAAAACCTAGAGCAAAAATGTCTTCATCTAATTGCAAATCATGATTGCCGAAAAATTTGGAAAGGAAAGTTTTGATTTTAGCTTGATTTTCTTTCATTAGTTTTGGTTATTCCTATTTATTGATATACGTAAAATCCTTGACCACTTTTTCTTCCATGTAATCCTGCATCTACCATTTTTTTAAGTAAAGGACATGGTCTGTACTTGCTATCATTGAAGTTTTCGTACAAAACTTCGATAGAAAATAAAATGGTATCTAGCCCAATCAAATCTGCTGTTTCTAAAGGTCCCATTTTGTGACCGAAGCAGGATTTAAAGATTTTGTCTACATCTTCTACAGTAGCGACTTGATCTTGCAACAGAAAAACAGCTTCGTTAATAGTTAACATCAGTACGCGGTTAGAAACAAAACCCGGCGAATCATTGACAATGATAGATTCTTTACCCATCTGAGTTAGCATTTTTTTTGCTATCTCAATTGTTTGCTCAGAAGTATGATAACCGCGAATCACTTCCACCATGGGCTTCATTGGGACAGGGTTCATAAAGTGCATACCGATAACTTTATCGGCACGCTTAGTGACTGAAGCAATGCGGGTAATGGGAATTGCTGATGTGTTAGCCGCAAATACGCTATCTGCTAGGCAAATCGAATCTAGCAGGGAATAGACCTGCTTTTTAATATCCCATTTTTCGGTGACATTTTCAACTACAAAATCTGCTTTCTCCAAAAATTTATAGTTGGTAGAAAACTCAATTCTGTTGAGGACGGTATCTGGAGTTTCTGTATTGTCAGTTTTCTTGAAAAACCCCTGGAAGCGAACATTATTCCTGATTTCTTGTTTGGCTTTATCCAGAATATCTTCGGAAATATCCACTAGAATGACTTGATGATTTGTTTGAGCAAGGTTTTGTGCAACCCCTACTCCCATTACTCCAGCACCAACAACGCCCACTGTTTGAATGTTCATAATTTATATTAACCTCTTTTTGCTATCTAATCTTAAAATTTTAGCTACGGATAGCATAAACATTATGGATAATTGAATGCTGATATAAGTCTTCTTGCTCAGCGACAACGTTGTAACCTTGTTTTTTCAGGAGACTTGTTATACTTTCTAGTCGTCCATCTGTATCATGTACTTCAATGACAATTTGTTTAATCTTTTCCCAATCTTGATATCGGATACCTTGAATAACATCAAGCTCGCTTTTTTGAACGTCAATTTTTAGTAAGTCGATACGTTCAACTTGTTGTTCGCAGATAATTTCAGAAAGAGTTTTTAACTGGCATGTGAAATTTTGCTCTTTGAACCTTTCTTCCAATAATTCATCAGTATATTCCATAACTTGCTCCATGCCACTCATACCGCTTTCTAGTTGATTAAACATGATGGCTTTTAAGACTTCTTTCTCTTCTTCTTTTTCAGCATAGAAGGAGGACATCGCAGAACTATGAGGATAAAAGGTAAATGTCGCCGTCTTTGCTTCTTTAGATATCCCTAGGTTGAACAGTTTAACATTTACCTCATGCAAGTTAGTATTAAAGCGTAAAATTTCAAACAAAGGAGGTGCTGGTTCAAAAGCATAAATCGTGGGATTGTGGCATTGTTGAGATACAAAAAGTGTAAACATACCTATATTTGCTCCCACGTCAAAAATACAGGAATTATCACATAGCTTAATTCCGTGCTTGAGATACACCTGATTGTTAAATATGTCTTCGTATAAATAATCAACCTCAGCTTTGCTTTGGTACGCAATTTCTAGATTATTGGGCAGTTTATAGCGTCGCTGGCTAACAGTCTGAGATACTTGTTGTTGTTTAGCAGTAACTGAAACTAGCTTTGCTGCTTCGTCTTCGGTTAATTCCTCTAATTCTCCTATAAGGATATCCTCAATTGCCAAAGCTAATGCAGCTACAGTTGGCGCTTGAAAGATATGGCGCAGGGATAGTTCGACCTTAAAGTCTTTACGAAGCTGGGAAACCATCTGAGTTGCGATTAAGGAGTGTCCACCTAAATCAAAAAAATTATCGTCAAGACCAACTTGCTCTACGCCCAGCAATTCCTGCCAAATATCAGCAATTTTACGCTCAAAATCATTGCTGGGTTCGACGTAGGCAGTTTCTAAAATAGGTCTTGGGTGCTTACCTGTAGATATATTAGACTTGCTTGGTTCTTTCTGAGAAATAAATGTTGCAAAACTATTCACCCGCTCAATTATAGTTGGGAGACTTTGTGTCGATACCACTATTTGAGGTAGTTTTATGGATAGGATGCGGTTAAATGCATCTACACCTTCTGTAAAGGCGATGCCATATTCTTCTCGCATCTTTTTAAACTCAGTTTGCAACCCAGGGATAGCTGACATCAATGAATCTGCCCAGTTATTTCCTTGCCACCAATCCCAGTTAATCGAGACAGTAGGGATTTTCTGTTGGTAAAAATTGTAATGAGCAAACGCATCTAGAAAAGCATTAACTGCACAATAATCTACCTGCCCTATACCACCTGTGATTGCAGTATTGGAGGAAAACAAGACAAGGAAGTCTAAATTTAAATCCTGCAAAACAGCATCTAGCACAAGTGTGCCTTTCAGTTTAGGCTGAAAAACTTTTGCCGCTAATTCAGTAGTTTTGAGTTGAATGATACCTGCACCTGGAACTCCTGCTGCATGAATGACTCCATGAATTTCGCCAAAGCGATCGCGTACCCGATCAATCACGCTCTGCATTTGTTCGAGGTTAGCAACGTCTGCTGTCAAAACTAAAACCTCTGCACCCAATTCCTCTAGAAGCTTAACTTTTTTGATTTTTGTACTTAGCAAATCCTCTTCGTCGTGGCTTGATAATAATTGCTCCCACTCAGCTTTTGGAGGTAATCCCGAACGTCCAATTAGCACAATTTTTGCTTGTACTGTTTTTGCTAAATGTTCTGCAATGACAAGTCCAACTTCTCCTAATCCACCTGTTATTAAATAAACTCCTCCTTTTCGTAACTTGGTATTAGATACGGTTTGATTTTCTATCGGTAATAGTTCATAATATTGCACCCATCGTTGATTACCACGATATGCAATAACTTGGTCAGATATTGTTGTAGTAATTTCTACCAAAAGATTGTCTATTACCTGCTGCCATTGCTTAGTACCAGTTTGGGGAAGTGTAATGTCGATACTGCGGCAGGAGATATAAGAATATTCTTGAGGAATAACTTTACATGCACCGAGGATTGTCGCCTTTTCAGGGCACAAATAGTCTTCATCTAGCAACTGTTGCATATTGTTAGAAACAACATTAATTTGCAACGAGTTGGTAATATTTTGTTCTCCCAGTGCTTGCGTTAGAAAGAGTAAACTCCAGAAACTTATATCTTGAGCCGCCTCAAAATACTCAAGGCGCGATTTTACCTTATATGGTGTAATGTTCCACAAATGAGTAATCTTCTGCGGAATTTTACCTAAATTGCGAATAGTTTTTAATAAAGCACTATAGTCATCTCTGCTTTGGGGATTAATCGTATATTCGCAATCTCCAACTTGACAAAATTGCTCTCCAGTTTTGACAGTGATGACATTTTGATGCTCGCCTTTGAGTTGTTCTACTATTTGGCTACCAACACCGCAATTATCAATAAATACTAACCAGCAATGGCTCGGCTCTATTAATTTTTTTTGTGCAATACACACAGGAGGAGCAGAACGTTTCCAAGAAGGAATATTAAACCAGTTTGTAACATCAAGCTTTTCTTCTGACGATGTTTGATTAGTATGAGTATTACTTGCTTGTTCTTGTGGCTCTATCCAGTAGCGTTTACGTTCAAAAGGATATGTAGGTAAAGGAATACGATGACGGCGCTCGTGAGCATAAAATCCCGACCAATCTATTTGGACTCCTGTTACCCAAAGCCTACCCAATGTTTTGAGCAAGAATGCTAAATCTGGCTGTTTATCGTAGGAATACCTCAGAGAAGATAAAACAATCTGACTAACTGTTAGATTATTTTCTATACATTGAAGTGCAAAGCTACTTAAAGTCTGTCCAGGACCTACTTCTAACAAAATTGGATGTTGCTGTTTCCACAACTCTTGTACACCCGGAGCGAATAACACAGGTTCACACAGATGCTTAACCCAATAGTCGGGATTTGTGGCTTCTGCTGCTGTAATCCAAGTGCCTGTAACGTTAGATACATAAGGAATTTTTGGTGTTTGCAGTTTGAATGTTTTTACTAACTCACGTAAGTCAGAGCTAACAGCTTCCATCATTGTGGAGTGAAAAGCGTGAAAAGTTTCTAGACGGCGACAAGCTAAACCTTTTTCAGTTAGCTGTTGTTCCAAAGCCTCTACAGCATCGGTTTCACCAGCTACTACACACATGGATGACCCATTGACCGCAGAGAGTGAGAGTTTGTCATTAAGTATGGGGGATATTTCTGTTTTCGGAAGTGGAACCGCAAGCATTGCTCCACCAGGCAACTTTTGAATCATCTGTGCTCTGGCGGCAATCAGTGTTAAACCTTCTTCCAAAGATAAAACCCCCGCTAAAGTTGCTGCTACATATTCACCAATGCTGTAGCCAATCATTGCTTGAGGACGAATTCCCCAGGAGATTAACAACTGTGCTAGGGCATATTCAATGACAAAAACGGCTGGTTGAGCTAAATAAGTTTGATTGAGTAAAGATGTTGCAGACAATATCTGTGCATCCGTTTGTGTCTCGGCACGACCCAAGATTTTTCGCAAATCCACACCTGAAGAATTTTTTTGGGCTGGCTGCTGACTTTCTTGAGGTTGTTGAAAACTCCTATTTGGGTACAGTACATCTCGCAGATCATGACCAAGACGCGGTTTCAAAAATTCACAACAGTAATCAACTTGCTCTCGAAATGTAGGTTCAACTTGATAAAGTTCCCAAGCCATGTTGACGTATTGAGTACCAAGTCCTGGAAACATAAAGGCTACAGGACGTTCTTCTGTTTTTTGCAGGCTGGTAGGTACTTGCTTTGGATCTTCAAATGCGGCGATCGCCGAAGCAATATCCCGACAAACAACACTCCGTCGATGCTCAAAAACTTGTCGTCCACACTGCAATGTGTAAGCCACATCGGCAAGGTTTAAATCGGGATGCTGTTTTAGGTGATCTACAAGATTAGCAGTAGCACTTTTTAGTGCTGAGTCAGTCTTTGCAGAAAGTACTAATAACTGCCAGGGACGAGAAGAGCTAGACTCTGGAAGGTTAGGGGCTTCTTCTAAAATGACGTGAGCATTGGTTCCACCGATACCCAGAGAACTCACACCTGCACGGCGACGGGTACGAGTGCTTTTCCATTCCGTCAGTTTGGTGTTGACGTAAAAAGGACTGTTGGCAAAATCAATTTCAGGGTTAGGTTCTTCAAAGTTTAAGCTAGGAGGTATGTGCTGATGTTTGAGAGCCAGAACAGTTTTGATTAAGCTCGTAACCCCTGCTGCTGCGTCTAAATGACCAATATTCGTTTTGACTGAACCAATAGCACAGAAGCCCTTTTTATCTGTACTTTCACGAAAAACGTTTGTTAAAGCGGAAATTTCAATTGGGTCACCTAAAGCAGTTCCTGTACCATGAGCTTCAATATAGCTAATTGTCTCAGGCTCTACACCTGCTAAAGCAAGCGCCTCTGCAATTACTTGAGCTTGTCCGTTCAGACTGGGTGCTGTGTAACCGACTTTATTAGAACCATCATTATTGATGGCGCTACCTTTGATAACAGCATAGATATTATCACCATCGGCGATCGCATCGGCAAGCCGCTTTAACGTTACTACTCCCACACCATTACCGAGAACAGTTCCCTGTGCTTTAGCATCAAAGGCATGACAATGACCATCCGGGGATAAGACTCCTTCTTGTTGATACAAATAGCCGGCTTTTTGTGGCACCCGAATAGAAACACCACCTGCCAATGCCATATCACATTGGTAATTCAACAAGCTTTGGCAAGCAAGTGAGATTGCAACTAATGACGTAGAGCAAGCAGTTTGAACCGTAAAACTTGGTCCCTTCAGATTTAATTTGTAAGAGACACGGGTAGTGAGAAAATCTTTATCATTGCCAATCAACGTTTGGTAACAGCTAGCTGAACCTATGCGGTCACGTGTTAAATCAAAGGACAAGTAGTTATTAAGACCCGCTCCTGCATAAACTCCAATCCGACTTTCACATCTAGTGGAGTCATAACCAGCATTTTCAAGTGCTTCCCACGCACACTCTAAGAACAGACGGTGTTGCGGATCTGTTGTTTCAGCTTCTCTATGATTGAAGCCAAAGAATGAAGCATCAAATAAATCGACATCTTTGACCACCCCACCAACTTTGACATAGTTGGGGTCACTCAGTACAGCAGGATCTATCCCGGAAGATATTAGCTCCTCATCTGTGAAGTTGGATATAGACTCTACACCATCTCGTAAATTATGCCAAAACTCTTCTATACTGTTGGCACCAGGAAAACGCCCTGCCATGCCAATAATGGCGATACCTTCTAGAGCATCATTATGCATAGCATTAACCATAAATCTTTTTACCTTGCTTACTTAATTGTTGTTTTTGTCGTTTGATAGCTTCAATTTGCTTATTCGCGCGATCGCGTGTTCCTGTAAAAGAAAGCTGTTGCTGTTGATTGAAATACTGCGCGAATGAGTAAATAGTGGGATTTTGAAACATCGTTACTACTGATATATCTCGCTGCAAAATTGCACGCAGCTTGTTATTGACCTGAAGCATCAGTAGCGAATGACCGCCTAAATCAAAAAAATTATCATGAATACCCAGTTTATCTAAATGCAACACCTCTTGCCAAATCTGAGCAATTGTTTTTTCTATCTCAGATTGAGGTGGCTGATAGGCTGCTGTTAACTCTGGACGTAGATTTTCAGGTGCAGGTAAACTACGACGGTCTACTTTGCCATTAGGAGTTAAAGGTAAAGCATCTAATACCACAAAGGCAGAAGGAAGCATATATTCAGGCACTTTTTCCTTGAGAAAATCCCGTAATTCATTAACAGAAAACGTACCTTTTTCATGAGTAACTAGATATGCAACTAGACGACAGTCATTTGGTATATCTTCTCTAGCTACTACTACCGTTTTTCGTACCTGTGGATGTTGCTCTAATAAAGCTTCAATTTCTCCTAGTTCAATACGGAAACCGCGAATTTTTACTTGATGGTCAATTCTGCCCAAAAATTCAATCTTGCCATCTGTTAGGTAACGCGCTAAATCTCCAGTTTTATAAAGGCGTTTTCCGGATTCAAAAGGACTAGGAATAAACTTTTCTTTAGTTAACTCAGGTCTATTCCAATAACCTCGCGCCAGTCCAACACCGCCAATATGCAATTCACCTGGAACTCCTACAGGAACTAATTTCTGATGTGGATCTAAGATATAGAATTGGGTGTTGGCGATGGGACGACCAATAGAGCTAACACCCTGCTGTTGCTCTTGATAGTTTACCTTTTGTACTGCTGACCAAATAGTGGTTTCTGTGGGACCATATAAGTTCCACACTTCTTGACCTCGTTCTAGCAACTGATAGGCAAGTGAAGAGTCGAGGGCTTCACCACCACAAAGAATTTTCATGGTATTCTTGCTCTGCCACCCAGCAGCTACCAACATTCTCCAAGTAGCAGGGGTGGCTTGCATAACTGTTACATCATTGGAGACTAACTGTTTTAACAACTGGTTGCTATCGGTGGTAACCTCTCGATTGACTAATACTAAACGAGCGCCAACAATCAGTGGCAGATACAATTCTAGTGCTGCAATGTCAAAAGACAAGGTAGTGACAGATAGGAGAATATCTTCCTTCGCTAGTCCTGGAATTTGACGCATGGTACTTAAGAAGTTAACCACAGCGCTGTGAGGAATTTGTACTCCTTTGGGTTTTCCTGTAGAACCAGATGTATAAATTACATAGGCTAAATCTTCTGGAATCGCATTACTGACTACATTTTCTGGGCTGTAATCAGCAAACGCTGTACTGTCGGTGTCAATACATACTAGTTGTGCCAAATTTGGTGGCAAGTCATTAACTAAATGAGCATGTGCTAACAATACTGACACCTGAGAATCTGCCAAGGTAAAAGCCAAGCGTTCTTTAGGATAGGCTGGATCTAGGGGCATATAACCACCTCCTGCCTTCATAATGGCTAGCAATCCTACTACCATTTCAATAGAACGCTCCACACAGATACCAACAATAACATCTGGCTTCACGCCTAGCTGCTGCAAGTAATGTGCCAGCTGATTTGCCCGGTTGTTTAACTCTCTATAGGTTAATTGCTGATCTTCAAAGATAACAGCAATATCAGATGGCGTTTTCTCTACCTGTTCCTCAAACAATTGATGAATGCATTTATCTTGCGGATAGTCTGTGTTGGTATCATTCCACTCAACTAATAACTGTCGGACTTCAGATGGCGTTAATAATTGTAAGTCCCAAATGCGTTGTTCGGGATTGCTAACTATGCTTTCAAGTATTCTCTGGAAGTGTCCAAGCATCCGGGTAACGGTATCTGCATTAAATAAATCCGTGTTGTACTCGCAAGTTGCAACCAACCCTTGCTCGGAATCCTCCATAAACAATGTCAAATCAAACTTTGATGTCCCGTTATAGCCTTGTTCGTAAGTAACTGATACATCTGACAGACTTGGATTTGATATTGGAACGTTCTGGAGAACGAACATCACCTGAAATAGTGGATTGTAACTTAGGTCTCTTTGTGGTTGTATTTCCTCTACTAACTTTTCAAAAGGTAAATCTTGGTGAACATAAGCTTCTAAAGCTGTTGACTTCACCCGATCCAACAACTCCTGAAAACTCAGTTCCCCAGAAAGGTCTGTACGGAGTACTAAAACATTGACAAAAAATCCTATTAATGACTCTATTTCTGCTCTATTACGATTTGCAATTGGCGAACCCACTAAAATATCAGTCTGACCTGTGTAGCGATACAGCAAGGTTTTGAAGGCTGCAAGCAACGTCATAAACAGAGTTACTCCCTGCTGACGGCTCAAATTCTTCAGTTCTTTTCTCAGAGTTTGGGAAAGAACTAATTTCGCTTGAGCGCCTTTGAAGGTTTGAACTGGCGATCGCGCCCGGTCAGTTGGTAAATTCAATACAGGAAGCTCACCCTTCAACTTTTGTTTCCAATAAGTCAACAAAGGCTGAATGCGCTCAGAATTCATCCATTGTTGTTGCCAATTGACAAAATCTTTATACTGAATTGGTAATTCAGGAAGCAGTAAGGTTTTGCCAGTAGAAAATGCTTCGTATAGTGCAGCTATTTCTTTAATGAGAATACCAACAGACCAACCATCTGCAATTATATGATGCAGAGTCACAAGTAGTTGATAATTTTGTTCATTTAAGTGCAAAACTTTTGCACGTAAAAGCGATTGAGAAGACAAGTCAAATGGTTTTTGTGCCAATTCTGTAGCCAGACGTTGCGCTTCTTGAATACGTTCATTTTCTGACAATGAGCATAAATCTTCAACCTCTAAGGTTAAAGGTGTTACTGGATTTATAATCTGGACAGGCTGTCCATCTACCACTGCAAAGCTTGTTCGCAATACTTCGTGTCGTCTAATAATTTCGTTAAAACTATTTTGTAAGACTGTTAAGTTAATGCAACCTTTTAAGCTAATAACTATAGGAATGTTATATGTAGGGGTATTGGGACTTAGCTGATGAATAAACCACAATCCCCGCTGGGAAGAAGACAGAGGATGAATAGATGTATCTTTGTCTTGTTTGGTAAGGGATAACGACGGTATTGCAGCTATTGTCAGTTCAGCCAGTATCTTTGTCGCTAAAGCTCGCGCACTCATCCCTTCAAAGAAATCTGCTACAGATACTTCTACTTCTAAATCAGCTTCAATCCGGTTTTTTAATTCAAAGACTTTTAAAGAATCAAGCCCTAAAGTGGTTAATGATTGTTGAGGCTTGACTTCATCCGGTGCTATTGACAGCACCTGCGCCAAGAGTTCAAGAAGATAGGATTCTAAAAGTGGCTGACACTCTCGTGGGGAAAGCGCCAAAAGAGTAGAGCGCTGTAATCGGTTTTCGCTTAAAGCAATATCAGTCCTTTTTAAGATATTGCTTCCAACTACGTCTAGATTGCCTGCAAGAAATTCTGCACGAGTAGCACGGCGCTGAATTTTCCCGCTAGAAGTTTTTGGAATAGTACCACCTTTGATGAGAACGACTGCATAGACTTGCACTTCATGTTCTTCTGCAACAGCCTGACGAATTGCTGCTATGACTTCCTCAATATTTGGTTTGGCGCGAAACTCCAACTCTTGCACCACAACCAGCTTTTCTTCATTGTCTACTTCTACTGTGAAAGCTGCGCCACTTCCTGAACGCAAGGATGGATAACTGCGTTCTACTGTCAGTTCTATATCTTGCGGGTAGAGATTGCGACCTCTAATGATAATTAAATCCTTAGCTCGACCAGTAATGAAGAGTTCTCCATCATCCAAAAAGCCTAAATCTCCAGTCCGCAAGAATTTTTCAGAACCCCCATCTTTGACACAAGCATGAAAGGTTTGTTGTGTTTCTTCCAGACGATTCCAATATCCCTGACCAACACTAGGACCAGATACCCAAATTTGACCGACTTCATCTGGCGAACAAGCAGTTAAGGTTTCAGGATTAACAATAATAATTTGCTGTTCTGGCAGAGTTTGACCGCAACTCACAAAAGATTGGGAATCGGAGTCATCAGGCTGGACATTGATGACCCGATTTTGCTCTAGAGCAGTTTTTTGAACAGTTTTTGTGATGGGAACAGAGGCTTTCACACTACCAGAAACCATCAGAGTAGCCTCTGCCATACCATAGCAGGGGTAAAAAGCTTCTGGACGAAAGCCGCATTCTGCAAAAGATAAAGCAAAGCGTTCTAAAGTCTCATGTCGAATTGGTTCAGCACCGTTAAAAGCCACACTCCAACTACTCAAGTCTAGAGTAGAACGTTGTTCAGGAGTAATCTTTTGAACGCATAATTCGTAAGCAAAGTTAGGACCACCACTTGTAGTTCCTTTATAGTCTGAAATAGCCTTCAACCAACGGTATGGACTCTGCAAAAAAGATGCTGGAGGCATTAAGATGCAAGGAAAGCCACCATATAGGGGTTGCAAAATACCACCAATGAGTCCCATATCATGGTATGCCGGCAGCCAAGAAACAAATTGGCTGCTGGATGAATGTCCCATATATTGGTAAGTCACGGCTGCATTGTGCAAGAGATTGCCATGACTGAGCATAACCCCTTTTGGTGTCCCTGTTGAACCGGAGGTGTATTGTAGAAAAGCTAAAGTATCTTTATCAATAGAAGGTTGTTGCCAAGTATCTTCTGTCCCTTGTGCAAGGTTATCAGTCGTCAACCATTGCAAAGATGTGAGGTCAGTTTTTTGTGTGAGTAAAGATTGTACTGTAGACAGAATCGCTGTTGTAGTGAGAGCGATCGCTGCTCGTGCATCTTTTTCAATAGCTTGTATTCTCGGTGTGTTGCGCTGATTACGCGGCGGATAAGCAGGAACAGCAATCACTCCCGCATACAAGCAACCGAAAAAAGCAGCCAAGTAATCCAGTCCTGGTGGATAAAGTAGTAAAGCTCGTTCCCCTGTTAAACCTCGTGCTTGTAATTGAACTGCTATCCTACGGGAAAGTTGATCTAATTGTTGATAAGTGAGCCTCGCTTGTTTTGTTTCACCATCAAGCAAGAAGGTAAAAGCATCTCGATTAGGCTGTGTAAAGCTTCTTAAACGCAAAAGTTCAACAACTGTAGAACACTCACAAGAAGCTTCAAGGAGGTCATTGGAGAATTGATTCATTTTTACCTTGATTAGATGCAACCGTGGTACACCTACCGCCCCTCAAGTTTTACATATGGCGGTAGAAAAATAGACAGACAAACTTAGACGTTAGAGCAAAACCTTTCTTCAAGTGCTCGCGTATTGACCTTAGTTCTTCGGTTCCTCATTTTTGGTAAACGCAAAATCTTGCACTCCATACCTCCTATGCCCACTACTACATTCTTACTGACGAGATTTTTTATTAATCTAGTAGTCAACCAAACCAAAGCTTATGAGTTGAGGCTAGGGAGTGTAGGAGATTGTTTAACTTTGGTCTCAACCTTCGATAGTCAGTTTAGCTAACCACTGCTAGTACTTGAACGCTACTGATGAGTGATACATCTAGCGCAACTCTTTTTCAAAATTGTTGAAAGTTATTTTCGATTACTCTTCAGTACTTTATCGAGAATAATAGCTTTAAGCAAGAGGATAATTATTAGTAAAATTTATTAAAAGTATTCAGATATCAATTAAATCTAATATATAAACAATATCTGTAATTAGCTAGATAACGAATATTGCTCATTTACAGCTATTTTCAGCTAATTGAACCACAGATTTTTGTAGGGGCGCGGCATTGCCCTGCCCCTACCCCGTGGTTTATTGACTTCAAAAACGCTGTATATAAAGATGCGAGCCTTGCACCAACTCAAATTGGTTCAGTTGTACATGAGACTAGTAGTCCACCACATCCCACAATACCAGCCACCTATAGAGGGAAAACGCCACTTGCACTCAACTAGGGAACCTCTAAGGGCGCAGTGGCTCTGCTACACCTAGCCCTGATACCAAATCCGTTTAACTGACTTTTCACATCATCTCGAAAAACCAACGCGAAACCTAACCCCCCAGCCCCCTAGGGCTGATGTTCCCAATCGATATGCAGCCTGGAAAAGATTGCTGCTTGTCAGCAATTATTGAAAAAACTTGTTAATTATCTTGTGTCTTGTATGAGTTCATTATATTATCTAAGCTAATTTCCACTGAAATGAGAATAAATGCTATTAATTCTCCTGTGTCCTCGAGAATATCTTTGAGTGTGACTAAGTGGTGTGATCGGTTGTGGGGAAAATCATGAAACTGGATAAAATGTTCCAAAGTTTACTACTGACAAGCGCAGCTATTGTTTTTATCATCACTCCTGCTCAAGGTGAGGAAGTCCCAGAGGATGTACAAGGTAAATCTTCTGTAACCCCAGGTAAACCCACATCTCGTGACACAGGTAAAGTTACGGACAAGGGATTAGCAATCACCCAATCCTCAAGATTTGCCCCCAAATCCAAAAAAACTCAACTTTCAAGTTCTCTTAGCTCACTCAACTCAGTCCAGCCGACCAAAAAGATTCTTCAACTGAGTGAGATTGAACATTTTTCCAAAAGTGCGGAACTACTCGTACAGTCACCAACACCAACCCCAACCAATCCCCCGAACCCAGAACAAAGAAGTGGGGAGCAAGTTGTACCAATTACGGGAGTTAAGGCAAACGCCACAAAAAAAGGTGTGGAGGTGATTTTACAGACAACTGTTGGGCAACAACTGCAAGTCTCAAATCGCAGTACTGGTAATAATTTTATTGCTGATATATCTGGAGCACAACTGCGGTTACCATCGGGCGAGGTTTTTACATTTCGTTCCGAGAAACCACTCACGGGAATTACTGAGATAACAGTTACGAATGTTAATGCTAATACTGTGCGGGTGACGGTGGTAGGTGAGAAGGCTTTGCCGACAGTTGAGTTATTTGATGATAATGCAGGGCTGGTTTTTAGTATAACTTCTGCTGCGACAGCAATGCAGCCACCACAACAACCAGAAACACCGCAAAAGCCTGAGCCAGAAAAACCTGCTAGCGAAACCCCCCAAGACAAACCGCTTAACTCGCAGCAGGATGAGCCGATTGAGTTGGTAGTCACGGGTGAGCAAGATGGATATCGCGTGCCTAATGCCTCTGTAGGGACAAGAACTGATACACCCCTACGAGATATTCCCCAGTCAATTCAAGTCATTCCCCAACAGGTTATCCAAGACCAGCAAGCAACTCGTCTAACAGAGGTATTAAAAAACGCACCTGGTGTCGTGCAAGGAAATCGAAGCCCTCGTGACCCTCTCAATATCTTCAAAATTCGGGGATTTGATGCTGGTACAGATATTTTAATCAATGGTTTGCCAGATCCTACAAGCTCAGATATAGGGTTTGGATCAAATATTGAGCGGGTTGAGGTTCTCAAAGGACCCGCTTCGGTACTGTTTGGTCAAGGTGGACTCGGCGGTACCGTCAACTTAGTCACGAAGGAGCCATTGGCTAATCCTTTCTACTTTGTGGAGGCTTCTGCTGGTAGCTACGATTTCTATCGTGGGGCAATCGATCTATCGGGTCCGTTGAATGACAGTAAAACGGTGTTGTATCGCTTGAACGCTTCTGCTCAAACAACCGAAAGCTTTATTGATTTCTATGGGCTACGGCAATACTTAATTGCACCGGTTTTAGCATTTGAACTGAGTGACAGAACCAAGCTGACATTAGCAGCAGAGTATGCCCTTGCAGAGGGAACCTATGATTATGGAATTCCACCAGAAGGAAGTGTTCTACCTAACCCCAACGGCAAAATTCCTCGCAACCGTTATGTGAGTGAGCCTAACTTTAATGACACCTCAAATGAGGTATTTCGTATTAGCTATGATTTTGAACATCGCTTCAGCGATAACTGGCAAGTGCGGAGTGTTTTCCGGACTTCTTTGTTTCGCCTAAAACGAGACACTGTATTTTCTTTGGCATTGCAACCTAATAGGCGTACCTTAAATAGAGGAGCTGAGGATGGCACTGAATACGATAGGAATACTTATAATTTAGACAATTACGTTGTCGGTAACTTCGCTACTGGTAGTATCAAGCATCAGCTAGTAGCAGGGGTTAATTTAAGAAGAACTGATGTTGACTATAAATCTAATCTCAGCTTAAATTACGCTCCCCTTGATATCTTTGCCCCTGTGTATGGACGCACTCCAATAGCTCCGAGATTTGTACCGCAGGCTAACAAAGATACGGTGCAGCAATTAGGAATTTACCTCCAAGATCAAATCACCCTAGCAGAAAACTTAAAGCTGCTTTTGGGTGGACGCTTTGATATTGCTAACCAGAACTTTCAGGCTCCACTGACCCAAACAACTGACTTTAAGCAAACAGAGGCTTTTAGCCCCCGTGTTGGGATTGTTTACCAGCCCATTCAACCGATCTCGCTCTATGCCAGCTATAGCCGTTCATTCAATTATTCAACATCCAGTGGATTCTCTGCTGCACCCATTGAACCAGAACGAGGCACACAGTATGAGGTTGGTGTCAAAGCTGATTTCACTGACCGATTAGCTGCAACTCTAGCATTTTATGACTTAACTCGCTCCAATCTCCCAACAACCGATCTCAATAATCCAACCCGAACTATTCAAGTTGGGGAACAGCGAAGTCGAGGGATTGAGTTTGATATTTCTGGTGAAATCTTGCCGGGATGGAACATTATTGCCGGCTATGCCTTCACCGATACAGAAGTCACACAAGACAACAACACTTTTGTTGTTAATAATCAACGGTTTAGTTTTGTTGGTAATGAACTAAATAATGTGCCGAGACACGCGTTTAACTTGTGGACAACTTACGAAATTCAATCCGGTATTCTCCAAGGATTAGGCTTTGGTTTAGGAGTTTTTTACTACGGGGAACGGCAGGCTGATTTAACCAACACTGTGGAGTTACCTGGTTATACACGTACAGATGCAGCTATTTTTTATAAACGGAACAATTTCCGGGCTGCTCTCAATGTCAGGAATTTGTTCGACGTTGATTATTTTGTCTCTGCACAAAACCGAAATCGTATTATACCTGGTGAGCCGTTGACAGTACTGGGAACTATTTCCTGGCAGTTTTGAGTAGTTAGATACCCATGAGAATATCTTTACGTTGCCTTACTTATCTATTGTTCTTGGGAGTCTTGACATTTACACTTGCTTCAGCTTGTAGCACAAATATGAATCGCAGTGTTACAAGCCCCAAACAGCCAGTGGAGGATTGCCGAGTCGTGCAACATACGATGGGTAAAACCTGCATTCCTCGCAATCCTCAACGAGTTGTGACTCTGTGGACAGCTACTTTGGCTAATAGCCTAGCATTGGGTATCAAACCTGTTGGTTCTGTATACATCATAGGTGAACCTCTCCAAGAATATCTTCGAGGTAAAGTAGATGGAGTTGAACCTGTTGGAAGCCTAAGTGAACCAAATTTAGAAAAGATTTTGTTGCTTAAACCTGATTTAATTCTATCGAACACTAGGTTGCAAAATATCTATAAGCAGCTATCTTACATTGCCCCCACTGTTGTCATAGATCTTCCTAGCCCACCTCCTCCTTGGCAAAAACATTTAGAAGACATTGCCAAGTTACTAGATAAGGAACAGGAGAGCAAACAGTTAATAGACGAATATTGGCAGCGGATTGAAAAACTCAAACAAGCCTTGGGCGCTGGCGCACCCTCTCCAAAGGAGAATCGACGCCTTGAGGTGTCTGTTGCCAGTGTATTTCCACCTTATGGAATATTGACATATGGAAAAAAACATCCTATAGGTGCACTTTTAAATGATATCGGATTACAACGCCCACCTGCACAAAGTGGGGATTTCTTCATGAGAGATAACATTTCTCATGAACGTCTGTCTGATATTGATGGTGATGTTATTTTCCTTTTCTATAGGGGAGGCAAGTCTGCTAAAGAGACTTTAGAGAAACTCCAACAAGAATCTTTGTGGCGACAACTCAAAGCAGTTCAAAAAAATCAAGTTTATCTTGTAGATTCTGACCACTGGTATGGTTTTGATATCTTAGCCATGAATGCAGTTATTGATGACTTATTTAAATACCTAGTCAACACACCGTAAACCGATGCCCAAACACACCCTATTTGTCTGCAAATCCTGCCACCGTTCATCGGGAGAACTACCAGAAAAGCAACATAGAGATGGTACTATTTTACTCAACCAATTAAACTCTTTATCTGCCGAAAATTCCCAATCTGATGAACTTGAAATTAAACCTGTCGAATGTTTATGGGCTTGCAGTCATGGCTGTGTTGTCTCTGTCTGTTGCCCAGACAAACCCACTTATCTGTTCGCCAATCTCCCCCCTTCAGAAAGCGTAACTGCATTACTGGAGTTTATGGAACTGTATATCAAAAGTAGTAAAGGGGCGATTCCTTGGAAACAGTTTCCCGAACTTTTGCAGTCTGCTATTTTCGCGCAAATTCCATCTGTAGTAGTTGATGAAAATTCAAAGTAATCTTTATATTTTTAAGCCTAGTTTTAGCATTGCTCAGGAGAGTATGAAAATTCACGCAAAGGCGCAAAGTTCGCACCCGAATTTATTTGTTCTTGGTGCCTTTGCATGATATAGCGGTTTGCAACCCTTGTAAGGTACACCAAAGAAATAATGAACTACCCATCGGACACTCATGGGACACGGATAAATAATTATACCAATTTGAAAAAAGAATGCTACACATAGTAAAACACCCCTCCTTAACCCTCCCCGATTCATGGGGAGGGTGCGCTCTCTTGGCGGGTGGGGTATCTGTCGCAAACATTTTTTGAATCGGTATTACTTCATTCTATTGAGCAAAGACTCTAAAGTGGGGTGTGCTGAGTAAAAGTTGAGGATCAGGACATAAGTTTAGGGCACACCCCACCCTACAACTTGTGGTGTTTCTTGTTAAAACCAACCCAATTTTGGTTTGCTATTTGAGAGTTAAGAGAATTGAGCGAATCGGTCGGAGGGTATGATAGCAGTATCAAATTTATTCAAACCCATTTGGCGACATAAAGGGAGAAATTTTCCATAGTGAGTTGATGCATAACGACCAACCAAACACCCAGCTGACCACCTTCCCACTTTACCTGGTGCAGAAGCATCTGAGGAATCTCCTGTGGTATGTTGATTCACACAAAAGTCATCCCCTTCGACTTTTGCATCGCCTAGTCGAATACCATCTTCATTACCGTCACGAAACCCCATAATCGTCCCACACTGGACAAGCGCTAATTGTCTGTAGTGGTATCCAAATTCCCATGCATCAAGGAATTGAACATCATTAGCAATCCTAAAAGCGCCTTTTGGATTCATCCGGTTGTAGGTATAGTAAGCACCAGGTTCACAAGTCGCTTCACAAGAAAGCAATACTTCACCAATATCCGATATCACAATACGAACATCATCCCACTCGTCCAATTTCCCTTGTGTTGGTTGCCAAGTATCGGCGTTTGCATCTTCTAAGTAAACAATATTCAAAGGACGAATTCTCCACCCTTTTGATTTCATATAACGAATCATTTTTCTTCCAAGTTCACAACAAACCATATTCACTCCTCATCAACATTTAAATGTTTCAAACCTTGTTCTAGTCTAGATATCCGATAGAGAGTTTCGTCAGACTTAGTTAAAAGCTTGACAGCAGCACCAATTTCATACAATTTATCTTCCATAAAAGAAAGCCTTTTTTGTGCTCCTGTATGTAGATCCAAATCTGCGTGTTTTTCCAATTGCAGCCTGAGAGAATAAACTTCTCTCTCTATCATTCCGTGTTTTTCTGCAAGACTATCAGCAGTTAATCTTAATCTTTCTGACAATCGATCAGTTAGCATTTTTACCTCATCAATTTCCCTCAAAATCTCGTCTTTAATAGCGTGCTGTCTAACATCTCTAATTCCAATGTCAGCAAGCTTTATCTGTTGAAATGCAAATACACCACTGATGCCTGAAACAGCTAACCCAAACAAAGTGATAAAATCCAAATTTCCAATTTTAGGAAGATGGATATGCACATTCATTTCTATCAAAAGTTGGTGGAGACCAACAGCTATACTACTAATAGTAATAGCTAAAAATATAGTTCCTTTATAGGTAACTTCGCTTTCCGAGTAAAGCTTATCAAGCTTCCGCTTCATTGAATTCAAACCCCAAAGTTTCTTCGTGACTTGCTGGTTGTTCTACAACAAATTGAATACAAGGAACATTTTGACTTTTAGCAAAATTAATTATGTCTCCTGTTTTTAATCGAGTTGGTTTATCTATTCTGTTTCTATTTAAAAAAGTTCCTCCAGTACTTGCATTTCTTAGGGGAATTCCATCCCAAAGGGTGTAACAATAACCTTCAGCAGTTTCCTGAAGTATTAATGTACAGTGAAATCTTGATATAAAATTTGCATTTATACAGATATCACAACTAGAATTCCTACCAATTATGTATTTTTGTAGGTTTAACTTAATTGTCCGAATAGTTCCATTCAAGTCCGTTAGAAGTAGATAGAAATCATTTGTCATCTTTAGAATCAGTCGGAGATGGTAACCAATAAGCAATCGTACTTGTAACGCCTCCCCAATAAAGCGCTTCACTTTTAGGATTGGAGAGTAATTGCAGCATACAAAATCCAAGAACGGCGATACTAACCCCACCTTGCATTATGAATTTGAACTTGCTCATAAATTTGTAAACTGATAATTAATACCTTTATAGTTCCCATAAAAAATGTTTGCCATGCGAAATGACAAACAATAATTTCTATATTTAATTAATTAGCTAAACTGCAAATATGTAGTATTACAAACATTTAGCTAGAGATAAGAATCTCTTGAAACTGAAAAAAGTTTAAGGTTTATTGTCCACGGTTTGAACATCAAACCTTTCTTTAAGAAGAGCGATCGCATCCTCTAAACAATCCTCTGGTAAGCGAACCACTAACGCAACGAGTTTTTCTCTTGCAGATGGTTGCTGAGTTGCAATAGTAAGAGAAGGAGTAGGAGTAGCAGAGGAATTCACGTCGCCAAGTTCAGATTTAAAGAATGGATAAATATCACCACTTGCAGTGCGACATTGATAACAATCACCTGTCTTGACTTCAAGAACTTCTACAATTTGTCCGTGATAAGGTAATTCTGGACAGTTTACCTTAAACTTCTGCTGTTGGTGTTGATTGTGTCTGCTACTACCAATATTAGTGGTATTTTGGCTGTAGGTTTTCCCGTTGCGGGTAACCATACGTGTGTGACAGAGTTCAATTTCACCATTATCCTCAAGCTTTTTTCGCCAAGCACGAATAGTTCCTTCATCCACACCGCAATGTTCAGCTATTTGTACGTTACTCTTGCTTACAGCATAAGGATGTTTGAGCGCTCCTATGATTGCTCGCTGCTTATCAGCATTACTTCGCTTCAAAGCTTTATGCTGATTCACGGAGTAACTATGCCATTTAGCATCCTCAAGCGTTCCGGAGCAAATCTCAACAAGAATTTTAGACTCACCCAACTCTAAGAGCGCAGCATCGCGGTGATATCCATCTGTTAACCAGTAAGACTCACCATCATAGTAAACTAAAGCAGGTTCAAAGCGAGCGCCCTTTTTCCAGTCGCGAACCAAATCTTCAATATGTTCTGGATCCAGTTTCTCTCTTGGTTGTGTTCCACCGTCTCTTCTGAGTAGCTTTCTATCAATTTCAACCAAATGAACTTCCATAAAGCGCACTTAATGATGAGTTCAAAATAAAAATTGCTTCCTGTATTAATGCTTGAGTTTCTGCGGTTGAAATTTTTAACACTTTAGCGACTTCAACAACTTCTTTATTCAGAAGATAGCGCTCTCGAATCACAAGCCTATGCTTGGGATGAAGTTTTGAGATCGCCTCATAAAGCAGCTGAGTTGATTCCTCTTGGGTGATTGCTTCCGAATCTTCAATCAGAGGTTCATAAGGTAACTCATCCCAGCTTACAGTTAAGCGCCGCGAAACGGTGAGTTTTAGGGATTCCCACTCTTGAGCGCTGATTCCGAGTTTAGCAGCTACATCGACTTCATTAACCTGTCTTCCTAAAGCGATAAATTGCTTTCTTAAGCGCCTGATCTTACTTAGCTTTTCTATTGAAGAACGAGGAATTTTTAACTGTGATGCATTATCCCGCAAGTAGTGCTGAATTTCACCTTGGATATAAGGAACGGCAAAAGAACTAAAAGCATGTCCAAGTTCTGACTCAAAGCGCTCAACGGCTTTCAGAAGTCCAAGAAACCCTATTTGATATAAGTCTTCGTAGCTTTCGTTACATTTATTTACCCAACGATGCACAATTTTATGAACTAATTTGCTGTGGGTTTGGGCAATCTGATTACGTCTTTGAAGTTCAATTGCGGGACTAACTCTAGTCCTGCTTTTTTCTGTGACCATAAAACTACTGTACAAAATTTTCTAAAGATATGAATAGCGCATAAGGCACTGAATCGGTAACTCGGTAAATACGGAAGCAGTGCTTTAGAGTTGCTTCATGCCAAGTCGGGAATTCTGCGGAGTAAATTGCTTTGTTGTCTTACGTAAACTCTAGGAATTTTTCGCGTTCTGGCGTACGCGCTGCGCGTTTAAGGCATCTATGTAGCTAAAAGTACGCGCTTAGCGCGCATCTTTAGGTACACGGTTGGCGGTAGCCTGCGCCTTAGCCCATAGAAATAAGAGTTTCAGAAAGTTCTTGCGTAAGTCCTATTCCGTATAAACTTGTGGGAGTGTTAAAAAACTCTTCCTCACTGCATCCTCGGAACTTCCGAAGATGCAAAATTTTCCTTTAATCACAGTAAACTTGTTGCAAAAGCCATAAAAAGATATTTAGAACCACAGATGCACACAGATTAATACAGATATTGCGATTCTTACTTGCATAGAATACACGCGCACGGCATTGGTGTACCCCTACAAATAACCTGTATGACATCGGGAGCATCTCAATGCATGCAAAACAGCCGCAGCCTGGAACCCCCTTGGGCGGGAGAAAAGCGCCATAGCGTTGCTCGAAAATGCAGAAAGTCGATCTGACACAAAATATCTTGTTTGGGTTGCCACAATTAATACCAAATGGTCTTTATAGATCAATACGGTTCAGTTAAGGATTTTTGGTGGCATTCGCGTTCTCTGTAGAGACGCGCCATGGCGCGTCTCTACATTGTGGTCGTGATAAGGGTTCTGGTCTTATCTGAACCGTATTGCTTTATAGATATTACCGTGTCTCCCTTGTCTCCCTTATCCCTTCAACAATTGACAGGTTTAAACACAAATCTCTAGAAATGTTATGTCCACCCTTCGTCATTAGCGAAGATATTAAATGTACAACCTTGTTGAACCATAAACGATTTTAGTTTTTTATACTTTTCTACAAAGGTTCTGGTATTATCCATCTTGGCACAATTTCGTTTTTTACTACTGAAAAAAAGACATCTACAGCACGGCTGCAACTTTGAATACGTCCACTTCCTCTATGATCATCTAATGGATCAGTTTCATAATGAGTCAAGAAGTTGTATGAGTTTAGTAAGCGTATTTCAGTTTCATCTGTAATGGCACACGTCATTTCTACTGTTTCTGCACAGAAGTTAAGCAGTTTTTCTACTTGACTCTGACATCGTTTTAATATTCCTATTTCAGCAAATTTTTTATTAGCAATATTCGCAGGTTTTAGTTGCTGAGATTGATAGATGAATGGAAGTTTTAGCATAGAGCACCCTGTGATAATTTGCCACCAGTAAAACGTTGTTGGCTTTCTTGTATAGAATACCCTTCAAATAAAATCTTCCTCGTCCTATTTGATAGGTTTTTAATGGAAAAAAAAAGTTCAAAAACGAACTATATTTTTAGGATTAGATTAGTGTTTTATCTAATTTTTCATAACGATGGGAATTTTATAATTAGTCAAGATAATTAATTGAAAATAGCAAAATTTCCTTCTTTGAAAAAAACTTGCTTTTAACGGTATCAAGCTTAATGTTATTTTCATGTTTTTTTGAAAATCTAATTCTTTGGTTCATTCTTTTCCTCAACCTTTAATGGTTGAGAAGAAGGTTGTGAAAAAGCCAAGCTATTCGTGTTTTAGTGTCACGAAGATTGATTCTCCTGCACGGATTGCTAGAAAAATCCTTCACGGAAGTGTATTACTTTCTGAAAAGTTGACTTTTGTAAGAAAAACTATGAAACTCCAAGACATTATCAAAACCAATCAATCACTGGATTTTGACTTTCTTCAAACTGACAAAGAACTTGCTCGCCAAATCCAAGTACGTCTGATCAATTTAGGGCTACTTCAAGGAGTAGCAGATGGCGCTTATGGAGATCTCACCAAAGCATCGTTAACGCAGTTTACAAAAGCGTTTAACCTTCCACCAAAAATTAATCCACAAGTTGCTAAGCAACTGATTGAGGCAAAGCAGGTAGGCGTGAGTTTAGAAAACTGCCCCTGTGCAGACACGCAACTTGAAAAACTACCTTTAAAGGGGGTTGAACTTATTAAGCAGTTTGAAGGATGTTACCTAGAAGCTTATCCCGATCCTTTAAGTGGTGATAAACCGATTACTATTGGTTGGGGCTGCACGAAGAGACGAGATGGAGGAGAGTGGAAATTGGGCGATCGCATCACTCAACAAGAAGCTGATGAATTACTCATACTTCAACTGACACAAGATTATTTACCAAGCCTACAAAAAATTTCTATATGGGCTGAACTTAACGAGAATCAAAAAGGAGCATTGCTTAGCTTTGCTTACAATTTAGGCAAATCATTTTTTGGTTCGCCTGACTTTCAAACCCTAACTAGAGTTTTGAAAAACAGAGAATGGGAAAAGGTACCAGACGCTTTAACACTTTATTGCAACCCTGGCACAAGTGTTACAGAAGGTTTAAGGAGAAGGAGAAAAGCCGAAGGGGATATGTGGAAAGGAAAGTTGTCTAATTAAGTTGACAGCTAGAACAAATGGGATGGCATTGCGCCCGTCCTAGAAACTGGGCGGGCTGTCCGGCCCACCCCACACTCATATTGGAGAATTTATTTGTTGGAAATCTTTATTGGTTAAACCGCCTTGAAATACTGCATATCACCCTTAAGATATGAGCGGACTTTGCCTGCTTTTTGTAATCGCCTACCAACAGAAAGGACATCTTCAATTCGCTTGCCCAATTTTAATTTCAATTCAAAAGCGCTTAGTTCCCGTAAATCTACTAGTTCTAAAAATTGATCTGCAAAGTTTTTATCAGCCATATTGGGAACTGCAGCATCCAGACTAAGTGCCCACCAACAAGGTTTACCTGCTCCGGCTCCAAATCGAAAAACTTTTCTTCGAGCCTCCAAATAAGTCAATTTTTTAAGCGTTGTCCCTCTACTGACTCCAATTTGAGATGCAATTTCTGAGGTTGTTTGAGGGGTTTTGAGTAATGATATGATTCTTGCTTCTTCTTGTGTAGATAAAGGCAATTCAGTCAATGTGTTAGCTTGGCGTTTTCTAACTGGAAATGCAATTGGATTTAATCCCTTTAATTCAGTGCACCTTAAGCAAACTGGTTTTCCTCGGAGAAAAGTTCTAGGGATAGTTTCCGATTGACAAAATTGACAAACTTGTTTTAAGCAACCAGGGTAGATGTACAACTGCATTTTTATTCTCCTCCTTATGCCGCTATGTCTGTTTTGATTTCTGCTAAAGCAACTTCAACTGCCTTAACAAGCACTTCAGAATCACTCAATTCCATTGACTGAGCTACAAGTTTAATGAGTCCTTGAACAATGAGTTTTTCGGGAGTATCATTACACTCTTTGGCAACCTTTTCCAGTTCAATGCAAGCTTGTGTATCAGAGTCTTGAATGCTATGTTTCACTCCATACAAATCCACTTTGTAATAACGTTCATCACCAGAAATATTTTGATGCCAACCACAACGACTGTTTTTTTGTGGTTTTAGTAGTGGTAATTCAATTCCTTGATTTTGTGCTAGCTCTTGAACAGCTTGCTGCACAAGTTTGGCTGTCACTCGTCCACCACCAGCCAATTTTTGAGCGTCAGCATATGCTTTTTGAACTTGTTCTGGGTAAGCTTTTAGTACAGCTAATTTACGACAATGATCTTCTGGTATAGTTCCTGGTTCTACTCCCAAGCAGTGGCGTTCAATACGCCCGGCTTGCCACTGTTTTTGTAAATTAGAACGGCTTCCTTGAATAAAGTCACTGTTTAATAGAGCAGTCATATTTTTAAATCCAAGCTGCTCATATCCCTTCCCTTCATCCAGCAAGACTAAATAGTGACGGATAATGTCATTGCTGCGTTTTTGAATTTTGGGTAAGGTTTTCAATTGTCTCAAATGAGAGTTAATCAAAGTGATGATTTTTTCTGCGTCTTGTTTGGAGAGCCGTCTTTCTAGAATGTCGGAGCAAAAAGGAAGAGTTTTTGAGTTTATATTTGAACTTGTTGAATTCTGTTTGAAATTGTCTGCTAAAGAACTGGCTTCAGTGTTCTCCAAATGCTGCAACTCAAAAGGTAAGTCTGACAATTCCCCTTCGTTATTCCACTCAAGCATAGGATGAAGAAAATCTTCTCCATCTATTTGAGTCAAATCAGCAATTGTTCTTGGTTGGCTACAGGAAGTGAGACAATTGCTTGAAATCGATTTTTCATCTTCACACAAGTTCAAATTTGAACTTGTGTTGAAAATTAAGTTATTGTTATCCGAGTTTTCTGGATTGGATTCTAGGAGATGAACTGATTCAGTGTTTTCTGGAGTTAATTCTAGGGGATTAACTGCTTCAGTTATTTGGGAATCTTCAAAAAAAACCCACGCGCTGGGTGTAACACAGTCTTGGACTCCTTTGTATGTCCCAACTCGTCCTTTATACAAAACACGCTCACCTTCAGTCAGTAAGCCAAGAATCTCGTAGCGTTTCTCTTTTTCACTTAATGGCTGTAGATTGGTTGCTAACGCTGGCTTTTTGGCTAACTTTTCATCCACTATAAGGTGAAATTCACGGCTAGCTTGCAACTTTGTGAAAGTTTGAGTTTGCTTTTCCCAGGAATCACCATGAGGGGATATAATTTTGATTGATATCCCTCTTCCATTTATTGAGAAGTGTGCTTTATAATCTTTGTAATCCTCTTCAAAAACTCGAAAGCTTTGGATCACTGAAAGTTGGTAAAGGCGTTGCTGTAAAAGCTTGATTCTGTAATCTCTTTCTTCTTTGGAAATTTTCCCTAATTTCTGAATTGCCTTCTCCGACTCTTCTAGTTGAGGAATGTCTTCGATGTTTGTTTCGGCAAGAATTTCGGAAAATTTGAAATTCTCTTCTAAAGTCAGTAGCGAAACAATATCAGTAGGCTTTTGTATTAGCGGTAAAGATGTCATAATTGTTGAAAGTTTTTTTTGGTTAGCTTGCCGCTTTATGCGGCATTTTTTTTGAGAAGTCGCCAACAAGCAGCTCATACGCAGTTCGTTGGTTTGAGCAGAGATTTTGTGCTTTATAAAGGACATCCTGAAAACCTCAGGTTGGGAGTCCACAAATGAAAGAATGTTTTGTTTGCCTTAAGGAAAGCAGTCAATTAAGGAATTCTAAGCTGTTCGTACGGGTGCAGCTTCAGTCACGTCCCTGCGCTTTTTAACTTTGGTTTCCCAGACATGAAGTCTAGGTGGCACAATCAATAATGCCTTACAAGGCTTAGCTAAGTTAAGTCGTAGCTGCAACTCTAGTTTTGTTAAAATGTTAGCTGCATTGTTAGCGTCAGCGTTGATAACTCTACCCGCACTTGTACGGAACATCCCGCGTTTAAGTCGTTTCTCCTTAAATACCAATCTGTTGGCTTTTTCACCATATTTAGATAGTGGATGAGCGTTTAGGAATGATGCTTGAGATATATACGCCTCCTCAATCTCTACAAACTGCATCCCGTAGTACTCGCACAGTTGCTTGATATGGTTTTTAAGTCTTGCAGTTAGTAGTTGCATAAACCGTTCATTGATTTTAGTTGCCAAATTCGAGTTTTGCTTAACTCCGGTATCCCATCCAAAAACTTCCGCTTTAATGTTGTGTTCAAGACAGTAGTCCATGACTAGTCTTGCGGATTTGTTAAGAGTATCTCGCATTTGGCGGTTACGCTTGGAGGTTATACGTGCACTCCTCACACTCCAGAAACCTTGAGGTTTAGCGTGTTTGATAGTTGCAACCTCTTTGTTGTATGGTTGATTTTGTGATTTCATTTTGCCCTTCAATAGTAAAGATTGTTCCAACATTGCTAATACAGGTTAGTCAATTGACGATTTGTGCATCAATGCCAAGAGTGTTGTTTTCATCTAGGCTCATTAAGTACGGCTTCTAGCTCACCATTAAGGTTTAACAAAACTTGGTGATATTCATACACTGCTTAACCACCTCCTTGTGATTTGAGATTTCATGTTAGTAAACTAATAGACTTCTTGCATATGTAGATTTGCTCTGCGTCCATCTGTTACAGGCTGCGGTTAATTATTCATTTTTTTGGAATGCAAGAAGTCTAATATTTATGACGAGATATAACACCAGCAAAAAACAAAAATTGGGTTTTACACCATTTGGTGAGAAAGCACGAGATTGACACTTTTACATATTTACATATTAAAGTGTCCACACTTACAGGGTAAACACGTAAGTGTATTTTCTCTGAATCTTGCGCTTAGCCGTAAAAACCGAGGTTAAGTAAGAATCTGCGCGAGCAAGTTACATGATTTTTCTTAACTTTTCTCGCTAAATTAAGGCTTTGAGTTTGATGCTGAGTGAAGAAATGACATCAACTTTTTTTAGTGCGAAATGTCAGTTTCTTTCCTTTGGCTTTCTTTGGCTAAGAGCGGAAGATTCACGCTCATAAAAAACTGGCAGATAGGCTATGTGCCTGTGATGGAGGCTTTTATCCCCGCTTTTAAGAAACGGGGCTTTCAGGCTAGTTTCTTGTCATGCGCGATCTAAATTGGGTAAGTCCTACCTTCTAGATTTTGGCGAAGCAAGTGCTTAATCTTAACCGCGCCTGGAGGCAAGCGCAAAGGGTACACTGGACGAACGAAAGACAATATGTGAAGATGCATAGTGTTGTCTGTTGATCGTTGATGAATGCTGCTAAAAGCGAGCGAATTCTATTTGTAGGAAATGGTCACTAAAGCTCTTGGTTTGTTACAAAAGACGAAGGATTACAAGGCTTTTTTTAGAGAGATCTGTCTTAAGTTAAATGACGATGATGAATCATTTGGTTATCACTCCTTTTATAAGGTTAATTAAAGGTTGTGCCTGCTCGATGCTCTACTTTGTTGAGATATTCAACAATGGCTGCTTCGACGACTCGACCTTTCCACATTGCTTGTTGGCGGGCAAACTCATGTAACCTTTGGGCTACAGTTCTGTCTATGTATACGTTTACATTGATTCTTTCTGTTTCTGTCGCTCTAGCCATATACTATTAAAATGTACTTACCACTGTTGATAAGTACATTTATAACTTGAAATCAGAGTAAGTGCAACGTCATTATAGAGATTTATTATTGAAAGATGCTTATGGATAGTGACGCCCGAACTAAGTTAGCAGAAGCTATCAAGAAAGCCAGGGGAGACAGAAGTCAGAGGAAGTTTGCTAAGGATTTGGGCGTAAGCTATGTGACTATACAACTCTGGGAACGAGGAGAAGTCATTCCAGATTTGGCAAACTTGGAGGCGATCGCCACTTCTCGTGGACAAACCCTTGAGCAGTTGCTTGCTGAAATCAGAGGACAAGCAACTGAGGTAACCCATAAACCAAAAGTGGCGGAGGATGTAATTCCTACCGCCAGACAGTTATCCAAAAAGGAGTGTGTTCGTTTGATTAAGCTTTTGCTTGATGAGGTGAGTGCAGAATCTTAGTCGTAGCCGCTTTGTACAATTTCTTCAAGGCATTTGACGACTTCTTCAAATTTCTCCTCATCACTTTGAAAAAACCAATCTGTGAACGCTTCTAGCACCTCTTTTTGTGTGTAGCCTGCTGTAAAAGCAGTATCTACAAAGACGAAGACGCACTCTCTAAGAGTGCGCCTGCGCTCGTTGGCAAATAATTCCTGAAAAGGATTGTAGATTTCGGCACCCTGAGAATTATGACTTTGCATCGTAATCTTAATCTGCTGTACTGGTAGATTTATAGCCTGTGCATAAATTCTGATTTTGCACAGGCTATTTTTTAAGTTACAAAAGGCACAAGTATGGAAGCACTCTACCTGAGGATAGATGTGGATTTAAAGTTATTTATTTGTCAAGGTTCGGTTATTTTGGACACTTATCTAAACTTACGTTGTAGTTAGGCTATGAGTTGGGTTTTCTCATTTAGTTATTTTTTTCCTAAAAGAAAAAATCCAAGAATCATTTGCTGTTTTTAATTTCCTTATCAGTTGTTCCTCTACGACTCCCGTTTGTTATTTTGTAGGGGAAAACGCCGCTTCTTAAACTCCCTCTACTATCCTGAGCGAAAGTAGGGAAGTAAAAAGAGCTTTCATGAAATCAAGACCTTACTTAAAAAAGCAAATAACTCAGTATATGCAGTTGTTGGGTGAAGGGTATGAGGTATCACACCCTACACTCGGTGCTGAAATGTTGTTTAGGGTGACTCCAGCCAGTCAGCTTTCACTGTTTTAACCAAGAATCGGTTCTTTTCTGGAGAACACTACTCTGGCTTAAGCGCATGGCTACAAAGTTCCATTGATACCAAGTTGCCTTCACAAATCTTATTGTGTCTGCCTTGTGTCTCTTGTCCTTTCAACAATGAATATATTTGAACTTTCTATATTTGCGTGGCTGCATCTCTCTTTGGGCGCATCTTCTTGAATTAACTACAAGCGAATTGGAGATTTTACTGCCTCCGCAGGTCTTAACAATGACATAGAAGCAGAAATTTACAAAAATTAAACAAGTAAGTGTAGGTATTAAATGCAGGTGATAAATGCCTTGTTGTTATACTTGTCGTTTACAGGGTTTTTTATAGGGATGACAATAACTGGCAATATTTGACGTGGTATAATTTGATAAAACTAAAGGCACTTTGTATCTACTTCTGCGAGTTTCTAGAAGCGCTTTTAGAAGTTATAAATAAAACAAATATGGGGCTATCATAACATGACTACCGCTTTTGAGTCAGCTCCTCAAACAGAAAAATTTGAACTTTCTGAAGAAGCTCAATTATTGCTACCGTTTATCCCAGCATGGCTGGACGACTTATGAGTGGGCTTCATCAAATGGATTATGTGATGGGCGTCCAATTAGACATTACGGTTTGATGAGTGGTGAACTTGGCATTATTGTCTTTGAACCAGAGTTTAAGTGCTATGCAACTATGTCGTTGTCACGAGCAATGCGGAAGTATCCAATGGATAAACGCTTTGATATGCTCCCACCCCTCCACTTACCTTAAAGGGGGTGGGATTCACAAAGCATTGCTACTTGGGCTTTCTGCTTCTACAAGTTGAGTTCTTCTAAGGAGTTTCCCCACCAGAACAACAGAATGAATGTGTGTTAAAAGACTTTGCGCTCTTCCAAATGGGCTGTAATTTCGTCTTGCGATCGCCAAACTGGACGCAGCTCTTTACGCGCAAACAGTGGCAACTGGTCTACAGTATGGGGTGAACCCGGTTGAGACGAATTACCGTAACTAGTCAGTGCCATAGCCTTTACTGGTTTAGAGAACTCAATTGCAGCAACATAAGAATCACCTGCGACAGGTAAGAAACGTCCTTTTTCTGAAGGAGCAAAATTGAGAACACGGAAGATTCCAAGGCTTCCATCGCCACCATTGGCAGGTAAATCTAGATTCTCATGCTTCAACCGAAAAACCTCTCCCCAAGCAATATCTAGCTGACCATAAGCCTTTTCTACCTTAACGGCTGCCGCTTCCAATGCCGTAACAGCACCTTGAGGATTAGCTAATCCATCGGGTGTAGTACGTGGTGAGTTTTCTGTCCAAGGTTTACTAAAGGCTGTATCAAAATCTATTTCTTGTGCCCAAGAAGCAAATAATACTGCTCCCCGGCTATCTGCATTCGCTTGTCTATCCCATCTTTCCAACACATCAGCGGCACGAATTGCTAATTCATTCCCCAACGAACGTGCAGCAGGAATTAAATCATCCAGGATACGGTCAGCAAATTCCATGCGTGTCGAATGTTTATACTCAATCATTTCATCAAAAGAAATTTTTTCATCCTCATCTAGCATCTTTGTAGAACGTTGCGCCCTAAAACCCATGAAACGCGGTGCCATGTAAGGCGGGTAATTCTCTGATTTGATGGCGGTAGGAAATGTTGTTGTCCAAGGTGGGTCATTTGTATTTTGTAACCAGCCGCTTGCAGGGTCAACAACACGCGGTAAATCTTGGTAAGGATGAATTTTCGTCCATAAGGTTTGGGATGTGTCACCAGGAATGATTCCTTGCCAGTATTTAAAATCTCCTTGTTGTCGCACCGGGACTTGACCGTTAAACAGATGCATGATGTGTCCATCTCTATCTGCATACATCACTGTAAACATCGGGAGTTGCAGACGTTGGAGTGCAGTTTCAAATTGTTTCAGATTTTGGGAGCGTGCCATATCCCACCACTGCTCCAAAACACCAGGGCGATCAAGACCCACAACACGGAGTGCTACGGCTTTATCATCTGTTTGTGACACAATCGGTCCGTGGACAGAACTTTTCACTACGAGTGGTTGGTCACGCAGCGTTCCATCGTTTTGCTTTACCTTCAAGGAAAAGTTTTTTGTCTCAAAGCGACGAACTTTGTTATCTAAGCGATAACTATTGTCAACTACTTTCAGTTCGTAAGCATCCCAGCCATCGAAAGTATTGACAGTGTGAGTCCAGCCTAAATTGTCGTTAAAGGCGATCGTTAAAACGGGAATGCCAACGAGTGTTGCTCCGTAAGCATCAATACCTGGGGCAGTCACTTGTGCTTCGTACCATAAGAACAAGTCTGACCAAGGTAAATGGGGATTTGCAAGCAACATTGCCTTGCTAGTTGCAGAACGAGAAGGTGCTATAGCCCAACCATTAGACCCTGCTTTTGACTCTTTACTAACACCTGCTACTTGTTGTGGATTGACTATAAAAGTGAAATTCAGTACCCGTTGCAGGTGAGCTAGTACATCTTCTCCTTTAACTGGCAGTAAGACCTCAACAGAATCATCAATTAAATCAGGATGTTCTTTGGCATATTTATTTATGCCTTTAGCAAAAGCATCCAGATAGCCACGAAAAGTAGGGCTTTGTTGCTCATACCAAGAACGAGCGCGGCTTGGTACTCCCATTGTAAGTACCCACTGGTCAGACTCCAGATATTTCTCTCCCCAGTATTCCGCAGCGCGTCCTCGTGCTTGACCGTAAAGACGCAAAAGTAAGTTTCCGTGGCTTTGCATCTGCGCCCAACCGAATGCCTCAAAAGCACTTTGGGTATCTTTAGCGTAGATATGCGGTATGCCATAGGTATCCCAGAGTATTTCAGTACTTCTTGGTGGAGAGCCTAAACTCTGACATCCTAAAATCAAGGCAAACAAGACACTAAGCGTAAACGCTAAAAGTCGATTCGGATTTCTTTTGAAAACCTTGAGTGCGTAGCGCCTGTAGTAATCACGCAAAATACTTCTGGTGAGAATTAACTGCACCCTGCTCATAAACATTATGGTTTTAGTGAATTTTTTACACCTTCAAAACGGTACTGCTGTACCAAACAGCACTTCCGTCTCAGCCATCACAAAATCTTAGAGTTGAAAAGCCTCTTAGCTGAGGCTTTTCAGTTGCAATTGCTCGTGACACAGAGTGTCCAAAGCGCAATCGTTCATTAATTTTGCATCCATCAAGTGACGCGCCCAACTATGTTTATTGATACCTAATGCACAATAAAAATTAATAGGATTTATTATCAATTATTTTTAATTTCTTTTAACGTAAACACAAGCAGCGATGAAACTAACCTAGTACTTGACCACATTAATTTTGCGGGGTTTGTAGTGAGCGATTTATCGCTCAATTGCAAGCACTAAAGTGCTTACTACGAACTTTCGCAATCCGTCAGAATTAATGTGGTAGACCACTAGCTTGTGTGCAATTTCTGCAAGGTTAAGGAGATTGATAACTTATTTCGCTATATTTTTATGGTAAAAAGATTATTTGATAATCTTCAACTACATTTCTATTTTGGAAATATCTTGTGTCTTTTCTGTAGTTTAGATACTTTATATAGAATTGGTATAAGTTCAAATTTGAACTTATATAGATAATAAATAAGCTGCTGATATTCAAGCTTGAATATCAGCAGCAATACCAGGAGTGTTTATGTTGCTAATGCTATTATCTTCGATGATTTTAAGATTGGCAACTTTAAATCCTAAATTAGATTTTTCATATAAATAAGTTTCAAGTTCGGGAAAACGCATCTAAATATTTACACTGAAGAAAACAAAAGCTATCAATGCTTAATGAACGGTTTGAAATTTTGAAGCACTTGCGAATATGCCTATCAATTCTCGCTTTAAAATTAAATAATTTTATTTTTTTTATTTCAAACACAACATTTTATTAGTGACATCGATCTTCAGATAAAAATCTTTTATCTAGGCAAGAAAAATATAAAAAACTGGAAACTGGGTTAGAGGGGGAGGATTATAGCTGAGTCCTCCACGACTTTTCCACTATTTAGATTTAATCTAAATCTAAAACAAGTTTGGTCATACATTCAACTGCAACTATTGGGTGAATATATCTTGTGACTTGATTTCTCAATAGTGTTATTTATTTCTAAGAAATTTGATTGACAGAATCAATCGATGTCAGTACAAGGGATGAAAAATGAGCGTAGACAGTGTATTGCAAGACCCAGCTCCTGAGGCACTGGTGATGGAACTTGCCGAAAGTACCGTCAACATCCGCGCCCGATGGTGGATCAAACCGCCACGACGGGCAGATGCTCTTGACTCGCGGGACAAGGTCATTTCTGCAATTAAGAAAAAGCTAGTTGAAAATGGTGTTGACTTGCCCTTCCCGACACAGCAAATTCTGTTTCATGATCAGACAGAGGAAACAGATGGCGTTCGCGAAGCGTGCCGTTAGGCATTCGCTCCCGTCAACGAGAAGGCTGGCCGGCTGGTAAAGGCGAAGTTCCCAAAACAGGCAGTATTAGCAGTTCGCTCAGAAAGCTAGCTCAAATCCGGGCGCAACGGGATGGCAATGGCAAGATAGATTCTCAACCTCATAACGACCACTCATGAAAAACGTCAAGTTGGGCAAGCTGTGGGATGAACTCCACTCTAGCTATTGGTTTATACCAACATTGATGGCAGTAGCAGCGATCGCTCTGGCGTTCACAATGCTAACGCTTGACCGCACAGGCAAAGCCGAAATTAATTATTGGTGGAGCTACACTGGTGGAGCGGATGGAGCGCGATCGCTACTGGGAGCTGTTGCAGGTTCGATGGTGAGCGTTTGCGCTACAGCCTTTTCAATTACAATTGTGGCGCTTCAGCTTGCTGCTTCCAGTTTTGGTCCCCGGCTACTGCGTAATTTTATGCAGGATACTGGCAATCAAATTGTCCTTGGCACCTTCATTGGTACGTTTATCTACTGCTTGCTCGTACTTCGGACTATTCATGGAGAGGGAGATGGATACAGTCTGTTTGTACCGCAGCTTTCGGTTACAGGCGGCACTTTACTTGCAATTATCAGCATTGGCGTATTGATTTATTTTATCCATCATGCTTCAACCATCATTCAGGCATCGTACGTAATTCAGAACGTTAGTACAGATTTAGATAGCGTTATCGAGCGGCTTTTCCCACAAAAAATTGGACGTGGTAAACCAGAACAGGACGTTACGTCGTCCATTCCAGTTTCTTTTGAGGAAGAAGCTTGCCCAATTCGAGCTAGTGGCACAGGTTATTTGCAAGCAATTGATGACGAAGAACTAATAAATATTGCTTGCAAGTATAATCTGCTAGTGCGCTTAGCAACTCGACCGGGAAAATTTGTGGTTAAAGGCAGCGATTTAGTTATGGTTTTTCCTGAGGAACGAGTGAATGCAAAACTTGTCAAACAAATCAATGATGCCTTTATTCTGGGCATAGAACGTAATGAGCAACAAGATATAGAGTTTCCAATTGATCAATTAGTAGAAATTGCCATGCGTGCCCTCTCTCCGGGGATAAATGACCCATTTACGGCAACTCGCTGTATTGACCATCAGTAGACGCTTCACTAAAAGCATCGGATAGCAAACGAATACAAGCTATCAAAAAGTGCTTGACCAATATCACCAAGAAACGTGCTGAATTTGCTTGGATGAATACCATGTCATCTAAGGTTTACCAGTCAGCGTTACAAGACTTGCAAGCAGCATTTAGCAGATGGCGCAAAGGAATTGCCTTTGCACCGACTCGCAAAACAAAGCATAATAAGCAGTCTTTTACTGTTTACGACAGCAACGGCTCGGTGTTGGTTAAGTCGGGTAAATTTATCAAAATCCCTACTCTTGGCACTTTTCGACTTACTGAACCGCTAAAAGAAAGTTATATCAGTCAGACGTTTACGATATCTCGTGAAGCTGACGCATGGTATGTCTCTTTTGCTGTGAATGCTGAACGGATACCACCTGTTATGCATGAAGTCGCCCAAGCTGTAGGAATTGACTTAGGTGTAAAGACGTTTGCCACAATCAGTGATGGAACCGAAGTTGAAGCTCCAAAGCCCTATAAAATAGCGAAAACCAAGCTAGGGCGTCTTCAGTGCCGTAACCGCAACAAAAGACGCGGGGATAGACGGACTGGCGAAAAAGCTTCAAACAATGCCATAAAGTATTACAAAAAAATGGCACGTTTTCATAAACAGATTGCGGACAAGCGCAAAGATTTTTTGAACAAGACAACAACGAGCATTTGCAAAAAATATGCCCACATCAAGATTGAAGACTTAAATGTGTCGGGCATGATTGCTAACCGCAAGTTATCGACAGCAATCAGTGATCTAGGTTTTTACGAGTTCCGTAGACAGATGGAATACAAATCGTCAGTCTTTGGCTCAAAACTAGATATTGTTGACCAATGGTATCCATCCTCAAAACAGTGTCGTAAATGTGGACACAAACACAATCGACTGAAATTAAAAGACCGTGTGTTTAATTGCCCCCAATGTGGACACATAGAGGATAGAGACTTGCACGCGGCAATCAATAAGAGCGAATGCACCGGATAATAAATGCAGTAGGGTCGGTTCGCCCCGAACTTAACGCTTGTGGACTGGAAGGAGCCGACTCCCCAGGTTGAAGCAAGAAATGTTGACCGATGTCCAAAGATGTCCAGTAAATATAGAACAGACTGTGTAGCTTATTAGAAATCAAGAAGGCACCAGGGGCAGATAGAGCGAGCCTTACTTAGCGCTGTTCGAGGATTGCCAAAGCAAGCAATTTCAATGCTTTCGTAACTACTGAAGAAAAGCATCGCACTCGCATCCCCGTGGAAAAAACCTGTACAAAACGCGCAACCCTTTTACGATTACTCGTTCTGGGCTCCACAGATACACGCGAGTGTCCCCCAAATCAAGCAGTTTATTAGAAATAATTTTCGATATTTACGAAAAATCCTGCTTGATTTGTTGTCGGGTTGCGCGTTTTGTATAGATAAGTGCGTCCCTAACTATAAACAACTGCAAGCTGAGAAAACCTGTTCAATTGGCAAGGCGTGCGGTTGAGTCTGCTGTCAAGCAAATTGACCGTCGAGTTAAGATTTCTGGCGCGCAATGGTCGGCTCAAAATGTCCCGAAAGTCTTGGCACAGCGTTGTGCTTATCTCAATAGTTGCTTCTCAGCTTAGATTAACTTACAAAACTGAGATGCACCTACTCATGTCGTTGGTTAACTTTAAAACCACTGCTCCCAATTTATCCCCTACCGAATTACTCACAGCCCTAAAACAAGTCATCCCAACTCATACCATAACCTGACCTTTCACGGGATGTGGAAAGTCAGATTTCCCACTTTTCCTACTTTTTTAACTTCCCACTTTTCCCACTTTTTTAACTTCCCACTTTTCCCACTTTTTTAACTTCCCACTTTTCCCACTTTTCCTACTTTTTTAACTTCCCACTTTTCCTACTAGCGTTGGTATCATTTTTATAGTATTAATAAAAAAACAAAGTAAAATTTTATATCAGTAACGCAATCTACCTTGCATGAGTTACAAGCACTTTTAGGAGAAAATTCAGATATTTACCGTAAACCTTTATTTGTTTTCCACACCCCGTCAAAAGTCACGTCATCAATGGAGCTTGAGTTATTTAAGAAAAATGCTTGACAGAAGTTGTCATTTTTGATAATTTCATTCGTTAGGTTTTCCAGGTTAAAAATGTATCAATGAATGTCAGTAAGTTTGTAGTAGTCAGTAACGCGGCTAGAAACAAAGTTGGCATTCGCTCAAGCTAGTGCAAGGCACAAAAGTAAAATTCTGTTATAAAAAATACAAATTTAAGGTAAAGTTTTGAGTTTGGTAAAAGTTTAAATATTTAGAAAGGTTACAGTAATAATAATGTGATTTGGTTTTACCAAAAAAGGTTAAAAACACTATTGATCTGACAAAAATTTCTTTATTCTTGACAATTTTATTGAAGACTTAGGTAGATCCATGAGAAATGATATGAGTATGCTTACTATAGTAGATGTATTAAGAAGCAGGGCACTATATCAGGAAGATCAGAGAGCTTATACTTTTTTACAAGATGGAGAGAAAGAATCAAGTAGTCTAAGTTATGGAGAATTGGATCGAATTTCAAAGGCGATCGCGGCTCAACTCCAGAGCATGGGAGCAACCGGACAACGAGCTTTACTACTATATCCATCGGGTCTAGAATTCATCGCCGCCTTCTGCGGATGTTTGTATGCCGGGGTTGTTGCTGTTCCTGCTTACCCACCCAGGGCTAATCAGAAGATGTCCCGGCTAGAGGCGATTGTCGCAGATGCCCAAGCTCAGGTGATTCTCACCACTGAAGCTTTATTGACTAACATAAAGAGTCGGGTTGCCCAAAATCCAGAATTAGCTGCATTGCCCTGTTTGGCGACGGACAACATAGACGAAGCGCAGGCACAGTCATGGCAGGAAACACCCTTGTGTGGAAGTAATCTGGCTTTTCTACAGTACACTTCGGGTTCTACAGGAACACCGAAAGGAGTCATGGTGAGCCATGAGAATCTGCTGCATAATGAAAAAATTATCCAGAAGGCATTTGAACATAGCTCACAATCTAGCGTCGTCGGGTGGTTACCCCTTTTTCATGACATGGGTCTGATTGGGAATATGTTACAGCCTTTGTATGTGGGTATACCGTGTATTCTCATGCCTCCAGAGGCTTTTCTGCAACGCCCGTTGCGTTGGCTGCAAGCTATTTCGCGATATAAAGCTACCACCAGTGGTGGACCCAATTTTGCTTACGATTTCTGCGTGAGCAAGATTACCGACGAACAGCGGGCGACTCTCGACCTTAGTAGCTGGGTGGTGGCTTTCAGCGGAGCGGAACCAGTCCGTGCAGAGACTATGGCACGGTTTGCAGCAGCTTTTGCTGATTGTGGCTTTCGCCGTGAGGCATTTTACCCATGTTACGGCATGGCAGAAACAACTTTGATTGTTTCTGGTGGTCGTGTAAGCGCCCAGCCAGTCCTGCAAAACGTCCAAAAACAAGCCTTAGAGCAAAACCGTGTAGTTCCAGCCTTAAGAGAAGACGATGAGTGCCAAACACTGGTTGGTTGTGGTCAATGCTTGGAGGATCTGGAGATTATCATTGCCCATCCACAGACAATGGAACGGTGTCAGCCCAATGAGGTGGGTGAAATTTGGGTATCTGGACCAAGTATAGCTCAAGGCTACTGGAATCGTCAAGAGCAGACTGAGCAAAGCTTTCAAGCACAACTGCGAGACACTGGATCTGGATCATTCCTGCGGACAGGCGACTTGGGATTTTTGCAGGGTGGGGAATTGTTTGTTACCGGTAGACTCAAGGATGTGATTATCATCCGGGGGCGCAACTATTATCCTCAAGATATTGAACTCACCGTAGAACAAAGCCATCCAGCACTGCGTTCCAACGCTGGAGCCGCCTTTTCAGTCGATATTGCTGGAGAAGAAAAGCTAGTCGTTGCCCAAGAGGTAGAGCGGAGTTACCTCAGGAAGCTAAACGCTAACGAAGTGATTGGGTCGATTCGTCGAGCCGTAGCCCAACAGCACGATCTAGAAGTTTATGCGGTGCTGCTGCTTAAGACTGTCAGCCTTCCCAAAACTTCCAGTGGTAAAGTACAGCGCAGTGCTTGTCGGGCTAAGTTTCTAGCTGGAACTTTAGACATAGTGGCAGATTGGAGTCCGAATCCGAAATACAAAACAAATTTCCGGGATCTGGAAACGGAAGTAGAATCGCTGTGGCAACAACTGCAAACAGGCAAATTGCAACCAGATCAGTCTAGGAACAACGATTCTCAAGAGCAAGTATTGAATCAACAGATATCTCCAAGTCAAGAAGCTATCGAAGCCTGGTTAATTTCAAAGATTTCAAAGCAACTTGCTTGTTCTGACGAGATAGATATTCGGCAACCCCTAGTCCAATATGGTCTAAGTTCGTTGGCAGCTGTAGGGATTTCTGGTGACTTACAGGAATGGCTAGGACGTGAGCTTTCTCCTACACTCTTGTACGATTACCCCACGATTGAAAGTTTAGCTCAGTATTTAGCGGGATTAGAAACTAGGGTTCATCAACAAGATGCTGATCGTACACCAACGACTTCTGAAGCGATCGCCATTATTGGAATGGGCTGTCGTTTCCCTGGAGCAAAAGACCCGCAAACTTTCTGGCAACTGTTGCATGATGGGGTTGATGCTATCTCTGAGGTGAGTTCGTCACGCTGGGACGACATGAGTCATTTCTCTCACCAGACGACCGCACAGATGAAGGAAAACCACACCCGATGGGGTGGATTTCTTGAACAAGTGGATCAGTTTGATGCACAGTTTTTCGGCATTGCACCAAGGGAAGCCGAACTGATGGACCCCCAACAACGCCTACTATTAGAAGTCAGTTGGGAGGCGCTGGAGAATGCCGGACAGACACAGCAGTTAGCAGGCAGTCAAACAGGGGTATTCATCGGCATCAGCAACTATGATTATTCTCGATTGGTGTTTAACCATACCCTCGCCACTGATCCATATTCCGGTACTGGTAACGCTTTGAGCATTGCTGCGAATCGTTTGTCCTATGTGCTGGATTTACGAGGACCAAGCTGGGCGGTGGATACAGCTTGCTCTTCATCGCTGGTAGCAGTTCATCAAGCTTGTCAAAGTCTCCAGCAAGGAGAATGCCATCTGGCTTTAGCTGGTGGAGTCAATCTCATTCTCAGCCCTGAAGTGACCATGACCTTTTCCAAGGCAGGAATGATATCGGTTGATGGTCGCTGTAAAACCTTCGACGCCAAAGCTAACGGTTATGTTAGAGGAGAAGGTTGCGGTGTAGTGGTTCTTAAGCGTATCTCTGACGCCCTTAGGGATGGAGATAATATTTTAGCTGTGATCAGAGGATCGGCAGTTAACCAGGATGGTCGCAGCAATGGACTAACAGCGCCCAATCCGCTTTCACAGCGTGCCGTAATTAATCATGCTCTTAAAAATGCGAAAGTTCAGCCAGCGCAAATTAGTTATGTAGAAGCACACGGCACTGGAACCTCTCTTGGAGACCCAATCGAGGTAAATTCGCTCAAGGACATGCTGATGCAGGGGCGATCGCCAGACCAGCCTTGTTGGATTGGCTCGGTTAAGACCAACATAGGTCATTTGGAAGCTGCATCTGGGATTGCTAGTTTAATCAAGGTTGTACTCTCTTTGCAGCATAAGGAAATTCCTCCCCACCTGCATCTAGAGCAGATCAATCCGTATATTTCTATAGACGGAACACCATTGTCAATTCCGACTAAGCTTCAGAAATGGGTTACAGGAAACGAGCGTCGGTTGGCTGGAGTCAGTTCGTTTGGGTTTGGGGGTACCAATGCTCATCTAGTCCTAGAGGAGGCATCGACAACAGCGTCAGTGTCAGCTGAACGAGAGCGTCCCAAACACATATTGACTCTTTCAGCAAAAAGTGATGTAGCTCTGCAGGAACTGGCACAAAGATATGTAGAAACGTTGGATGCAACGTCTCCACTTGCAGATGTTTGTTACACAGCTAATACTGGGCGAAGCTCCGGAGGAGCCGCTTCGCTAACGCATTTTGACCACCGCCTTGCCGTAGTTGCCTCTTCTACCGTGCAGTTGCGAGAACAGCTAGATGCCTTTGCCGCTAAGAGGGATGGTGGACTGATAAGCAGACACTTACGCAGTCAGAAGCCCCCTCGACTCGCATTTTTATTCACAGGTCAGGGTTCCCAATATGTAGGAATGGGACGAGAACTATACTTGACCCAGCCTACCTTCCGCGCCTCCCTTGATCGCTGTGATGAAATTCTCCGTCCTTATTTAAACAAGCCCCTGCTCAATGTTCTATATCCTGAACCAGGAGAAACCTCACCAATCGATGCAACTGCCTACACCCAACCCACCTTATTTGCCCTAGAATATGCGCTCTTCCAATTATGGAAATCTTGGGGTATAGAACCGACTGTGGTCATGGGTCACAGTGTAGGAGAATATGTTGCCGCCTGTGTAGCAGGAGTATTCAGCCTAGAAGATGGCTTAAAGCTCATTGCCGAAAGAGCACGTTTAATGCAAGCCCTGCCCCAAGATGGTGAGATGCTAGCGGTGTTTGCTGATGAGGCAACAGTCACAGCCGCCATACGACCCTATGCTCAACAAGTTTCAATTGCTGCTATTAACGGACCGCAGAGTATAGTTATTTCTGGGAGAAAGCAGGCAGTAGGAAGTGTTGCCGAGCTTCTAGAAGCTCAAGAGGTGAAGACGAAAAAGCTGAACGTTTCCCACGCTTTCCACTCGCCTCTAATGGAGCCGATGCTAGCCGATTTTCAACGGATAGCTCGTGAAATCACTTATTCATTACCACAAATAGACTTAATTTCCAATCTCACTGGAAAACTGGCAACCGCACAGATAGCTACCCCTGAATATTGGTGTGATCATATCCGGCAGCCAGTAAGATTTGCTCAAAGCATGGAAACCCTTGCTCAACAAGGTTATGAAGTGTTTGTGGAGTGTGGACCAAAGCCGACTTTGTTGGGAATGGGTCGCCAATGCTTAAAAGAAGGAGTGGCAGTTTGGCTACCTAGCCTCCGTCAAGGGCAATCAGAGTGGCAGGAAATACTCCAGAGCTTAGGAGAATTATATGTGCGGGGAGTAAGAGTAGACTGGTCAGGCTTTGACCGGGATTATCCCCGTCGCCTTCTGCAACTGCCAACGTATCCGTTTCAGCGAAAGCGCTATTGGGTAGATCTTGCTAAAAATGGGCATTTCAAAGCAGATAACTTATCCCAAGAAACGGTTCAGACGCCGATTATGAACCTGATAAGCCTTGGGGATACGCAACAGCTAGTCCAGCATTTAGAAAAGACAGAAGAACTCTCAGAAGATGAGTTGAAAGTACTGCCAAAACTGTTGAAATTATTAGTCAAGCAAAACCAACAGCAGGTTGTGGCAGCATCCATCAAAGATTGGTTCTACGAGATAGAGTGGCAGTCCCTGCCGCGTCATGTAGAGACGCGCCATGGCGCGTCTCTACAGAAGAACGGGTTCCAGAAAGTTGGTAGTTGGCTCATTTTTGCTGACTCTGAGGGTGTAGGAAAAACCCTAGCCGAACTTTTGCACTCACGTGGTCACACCTGTATTTTGGTCTATGCGGGAGATACTTATAAGATAGAAGAAGCAGGAACTTGGAGCATTAACCCTTCCAACCCAGCAGACTTTGAGCGCTTATTCCAAGAGGTTTTAGAAACTCTAAATCTGCCTTTACAAGGAGTTGTCCACCTATGGAGTTTAGAGGCAGAATTGGCTTCAAAGCTGACAATTTCTTCTCTAGAACAAACTCAAACTTTCGGTGTTGGTAGTCTGCTATACTTAATTAAGTGGCTGGGACACAATCTTCCCAATCACCAATCACCAATCACCAATCACCAATCTCTCCCTCGGTTGTGGTTAGTGACGCGGGGTGCAGTATCGGTTGGTTCAGAACTGCCTGGCATAGCTCAAGCTTCTCTATGGGGAATGGGCAAAGTGGTGGCGCTGGAACATCCCGAATTATGGGGAGGAATGCTTGATTTAGCGCCACATGCTGTAGATAAGTTACATACAACGCCTCAACATGACGAAGCGACAAAGCTATTAGCAGAAATTGAGGATTCTTTTGGGGAAGACCATCTCGCTTTTCGTAATGGAAATCGGTATGTCGCCCGCTTAGTACCCAAGCAACTGCCAGAATCTAAAAAAGTGGTTCTCCGGTCGGATGGTAGTTATTTAATTACCGGTGGTCTGGGTGCATTGGGACTTTCGGTTGCCCAGTGGATGGTGGAACGGGGTGCTAAACAACTGGTGCTCATTGGGCGTCGCATGGCTTCAAATGAGGCACAGGAAACCTTGAGGCAACTGGAACAAAAAGGAGCCAAGATTGTAGTTGTTCAGGCAGATGTGTCAGAACGGGAAGATGTGAGCAGGCTGCTAGAGGAGGTGAAAAACTCCATGCCTCCCCTGCGCGGTATTGTCCATGGTGCTGGGGTATTGCAGGATGGGATGCTGCTGGGGCAAACTTGGGAAAGTTTCCATCGGGTGATGGCTCCCAAAGTGCAAGGAGCATGGAATTTGCACACCTTGACCCAGAATTTAGAGCTTGACTTTTTCGTCTGTTTCTCATCTGTATCGGCATTACTCGGTTCGCCCGGACAAGGGAACTATGCGGCGGCAAATCACTTCCTTGATGTGTTAGCTCATTATCGTCAAGGACTGGGACTGCCTGCTTTAAGTGTAAATTGGGGACCGTGGACTGGTGGTGGTATGGCAGTAGAGGAATCCCAAACACGGTTGAGCCGGATGGGTATACAAGGATTGCAGCCAGAGCAAGCGATCGCTGCTTTGGAATCCTTGCTGGAAGCAAACTGTGTTCAGACAACCGTGGCTAATGTAGATTGGAGTTTATTCAAAGAGCTTTATGAAGCTCGGGGTAAGCGGTCACTGTTAGAACTCCTTGCGGAACAACCACACGAAGCACAACTTCCTCAGCAGTCGGTGCAACAATCAGAAATTTTACAACGATTGCAAGCGGTAGCGCCAAGCGAACGCATATCCTTATTAATTGCTTACATTCAAGGTGAAGTTGCCAAAGTACTGGGGCTTGAGCCATCTAACTTGCCAGACCCGCAGCAAGGTTTTTTTGACATGGGTATGGACTCTCTGATGGCAGCCGAGTTTAAGAAGCGTTTAGAAGTCAGTTTGGAAACTTCTGTCCCAGTGACTTTAATGTTTGACTTTCCGACAATTAAAGACCTTGCCTGGTATATAGCCAAGGAGGTCATGGGTTGGGAATTACCTGCTACAGGTGAAACCGAGTTGCCCAAAGGAGAAGACGAATTAACCGAAGCTTTGTCAGAGGTAGAACAGCTTTCTGAAGATGGAGTAGAAGCGTCTCTTGCGGAGGAACTCGCAAAACTAGAAACTTTTTTGAGGAAAAATTGAAATGAGTGATCTTTCTCAAAGGGTAGACCAACTATCATCATCGCAACGGATGCTTCTTGCCTTAAAAGAAGCGCGAGCCAAACTTGAGGCGCTTGAGAGTTCAAAGACAGAGCCAATTGCTATCATTGGCGACGGCTGCCGTTTTCCTGGGGGAGCCAATGATCCAGATGCCTTTTGGAAAATTCTACGCGATGGTGTAGATGCGATCGCAGAAGTTCCTGGTGACCGCTGGAATATTGATGCCTACTATGACCCAAACCCAGATAGCCCAGGGAAAATGTACACCCGTTGGGGTGGATTTTTACAGCAGGTAGACCAGTTCGACCCCCAGTTCTTTGGAATTTCCCCTCGGGAAGCGGTAAGCATGGATCCTCAGCAGCGGTTACTCTTAGAGGTAGCTTGGGAAGCTTTGGAGAGGGCTGGAATTGCACCAAATCATCTAGCTGGTAGCCGCACTGGCGTTTTCGTGGGAATTGGTCAAAATGATTATGCACAATTGCAACTGAGCTCTGGTGACCCTGCACGCATCAACGCCTATGACGGTACAGGTAATGGCTTTTGCTTTGCGTCTGGTCGGTTGTCGTATGTTCTGGGGCTACAGGGTCCCAATATGGCAATAGATACGGCTTGCTCTTCTTCGTTAGTGGCTATCCATCAGGCGTGTCAGAGTCTGCGTACAGGAGAGTGTGATTTAGCACTGGCTGGCGGTGTACATTTGATTCTGTCACCAGAAGTAACCATTTTTCTATCCAAAACCCAAGCCCTGTCCCCAGATGGGCGCTGCCACACTTTCGATGCCGCCGCCAATGGTTTTGCACGTGGCGAGGGATGCGGGGTTTTAGTTCTCAAGCGCCTCTCCGATGCTGTGGCAAATCGAGATAATATTTTAGCTATAATTCGGGGTTCGGCAGTTAACCACGATGGTCGCAGCAGTGGTTTGACGGTTCCCAATGGTTCAGCTCAGCAAGCGCTGATTCGCACCAGTCTGGCAAATGCTAAGGTAGATCCTGCCTCTGTGAACTATGTGGAGGTTCATGGCACAGGAACGTCTTTGGGAGACCCTATTGAAGTCACAGCTTTAGGAGCTGTTTTGTGTGAGGGGCGATCGCCAGAAAATCCCTTGATAATTGGTTCAGTGAAGACCAACATTGGTCACTTGGAAGCAGCAGCAGGAGTAGCTGGTTTAATCAAGGTGATGCATTCTCTCCAACACAAGGAGATTCCACCCCATCTGCACTTTCAACAACCCAATCCCAACATCAACTGGGATAAACTACCAGTGGTGGTACCAACGTCGCCAATGCCTTGGTCTACTTTTGAGGAAGGACAAGGGCATACAGAGGAAAGGCGACGCCGCGCGGCAGTCAGTTCCTTTGGTATGAGCGGCACCAATGCCCATATTGTTTTGGAAGAGCCGCCGATATTAGAGCCAACAGAAGCTGAACTGGAACGCAAAGAGCATCTGCTGACACTATCAGCGAAAACGGAAGAGGCGCTCAAGCAGTTAGCTGCTCGTTATGAAAATCACTTAGGTAGTCATCCATCCTTAGATATAAAAGATATCTGCTTTACTGCCAATACGGGTCGTTCTCAGTTAACCCATCGGCTGAGCGTAGTTGCCTCCTCATCCGCACAAGTACGTGAAAAGCTCGTAGATTTCTTAGCCGGACAGGAACCCGCAGGGGTATCCAAGGGCCTGGGCAGCAATTTGCCCAAGGTAGTCTTCCTATTCACAGGTCAGGGATCTCAGTATATAGGTATGGGACGCCAACTCTACGAAACTCAACCCACTTTCCGCGCCTCCCTCGACCGCTGCGATGAAATTCTACGCCCTTATCTTCAAAAACCTTTGCTATCAGTCCTCTATCCTGAAGCTGGGGAAACCTCACCTCTAAATGAGACTGCTTATACCCAACCCGCTCTATTCGCCCTAGAATATGCCTTGGCGCAGCTTTGGATATCTTGGGGTATCAAACCGACTGCTGTGATGGGTCATAGTGTAGGTGAATATGTCGCTGCTTGTGTGGCGGGAGTTTTTAGCCTGGAAGATGGGTTAAAGCTCATTAGTGAACGTGCCCGGTTGATGCAGAGTTTGCCGCAAGACGGAGAGATGGTGGCAGTATTTGCTGATATTGCAGCCATCCGTGCTATTACTGAAATCGATGAGCAAAAATTAGCAATTGCTGCTTTCAATGGACCGCGAAACACGGTGATTTCTGGCGAAGCACTCTCAGTCCAAACAGTTTGTGCTGACCTAGAGGCAGCAGGAATAAAGACTAAAAAGCTACAAACCTCCCACGCCTTCCACTCACCGCTGATGGAGCCGATACTGGCTCAATTCCGTGAGGTGGCTGATAAGGTGACCTATGCGGCTCCTCAATTGACCATCATCTCCAACCTCACAGGAGTTCCACTGACTAAAGAGGAGATATCGCCTGATTACTGGTGTCGCCATTTGCGCTCTAGCGTACAATTTGCCAAAAGTCTCAACACACTTCATGCGAGTGGATACGAGGTGTTTGTGGAGATAGGACCAAAACCAACATTGTTGGGGATGGCGCGTAACTGCTTAAGCGAAGAAGTGGGAGTGTGGTTGCCTTCTTTGCGTTCTGGACACGAAGATTGGCGGGTATTACTCCAAAGTTTGGGAGAACTATACGTGCGTGGAGCAGACGTAGATTGGTCGCGCTTTGACCGGGACTACGGGCGTCGGCGTGTGATATTGCCCACCTATCCCTTCCAACGACAGCGCTATTGGGTCGATATTGCCAAAAACGAGCATTCACAAACAGGGAACTTATTCCAAGAAAAGATTCAAAGTCGGATCATGAAACTCTTGAGCCAAGGAGATACTCAAGAGCTAGTCCAAAATTTAGAAAAGGCAGGAAAACTTTCAGAAGATGAGTTAGAATTACTGCCAAAGCTATTGGAACTGTTAATCAAACAAGATCAACAGTTGCTAACAACAGCATCCATCAAAGATTCGCTCTATGAGGTAGAGTGGCAGCAGTTGCCGCGTCATGTAGAGACGCGCCATGGCGCGTCTCTACAGAAGAACGGGATTCACAAAGCTGGTACTTGGCTAATCTTTGCTGACTTGGAAGGTGTGGGACAAACCCTAGCCAAACTTTTGCAGTCACGGGGTCACACCTGTATTTTAGTTTATCCGGGGAATACCTGTAATATCAAAGACGTCGGAACTTGGACTATCAACCCTTCTAGGCCAGTAGATTTTGAATTTCTGTTCCAAAAAGCTTTAGAAATGAAGCGACCTTTACAGGGAATTGTCCACCTGTGGAGTTTAGAGGCGGAATTGGCTTCATCTCTGACAATCTCCTCTTTAGAACAGGCTCAGACCTTCGGTGTTGGGAGCGTGCTGCATTTGCTGCAAGCCCTAATAAAGAAACTGGGGACACAGAAGAACGCGCAGAGTTTCCCCGCGTCTCCCCTACCTCAGTTGTGGTTAGTGACACGGGGAGCGGTGCCAGTTGATTCAGAGGTTCCTGGGGTGGCACAAGCTCCTCTATGGGGATTAGGCAAAGTAGTGGCGCTGGAACACCCGGAATTGTGGGGCGGAATGCTCGATTTAGCTCCGGAATACACTGGTGATGAAGCAACAGAGCTGTTAGTAGAAATAGAGAATTCTCTTGGGGAAGACCATCTTGCCTTTCGCAACGGCAATCGGTATGTTGCTCGTTTAGTGCCCAAGCAACTGTCAGAATCCAAGCAAATGGCGCTCCGTTCAGATAGCACTTACCTAATTACTGGGGGTTTGGGTGCTTTGGGACTTTTGGTAGCCCGGTGGATGGTGGAACAGGGCGCGAGACAATTGGTGCTCATTGGGCGGAGCGAGGCTTCAGATGAAGCGCAGTCAACCCTGAGGGAACTGGAACAACTTGGAGCCAAGGTTTTAGTCCAAAAGGCAGATGTATCTAATAAAGGGGATATGGTAAATATGCTTGAGGCGGTTCAGGCATCAATGCCACCCCTGCGAGGGATTGTTCATGCTGCTGGTGTTCCTGGTTATGAAGTTATCAAGGACATGGAGCCTAACACCCTTGAGTCTGTGCTGCGCCCTAAGGTGTTGGGGACATGGATTCTCCATCAACTGACACAGGGAATAAAACTAGACTTTTTCGTGAACTTTTCCTCAATAGCGTCGGTGTGGGGGTCCAAGGGACAAGCGCACTATGCCGCAGCGAACCACTTCCTCGATGTGTTGGCTCATTTCCGTCAAGGACTTGGACTGGCAGCTTTAACTGTGAATTGGGGACCGTGGGCTGGCGGTGGTATGGCAGTGGAGGAATTCCAAACGTGGATGTCTCGAATGGGCGTGGAAGGATTACAGCCGGAGGATGCGATCGCTGCTTTGGGATACGTGATGGCAGCAGACTGTGTCCAGACAACCGTGGCTAATGTCGATTGGAGTTTATTCAAAGAGGTATATGAAGCAAGAGGAAAACGGTCACTCCTAGAACTGGTTGAGGGGCAACCACAGAAAGCACAACTTCCTCAGTCGTCAGTGCAACGGTCTGATATTTTACCACGATTATTGCAGGCTCAAAGTGGCGATCGCTTGGATCTCTTGGTAGTCTACCTGCAAAAGCAGATAATTAAGGTGTTGGGGTTTGACGAATCGTTAATTTTTAATCCGCACCAGGGCTTGCTGGAATTAGGTCTTGATTCTTTAATGGCTGTTCAACTCAAAAACGCGATCGCAACTGACCTTGAGGTGAATGTGTCTGTAGAAAAGTTCATCAGTGGCTCCAGCATTATGCAACTGGCAGAGCTATTACTTGAGGAATTAGCCATAGTCAGCACAATAGCATCGGTACCCTCATTTTCCTCCTTAGAAAATGATTTTGAGGCTATCAAACTACCAATAGAAGTCCGCTCTACCTCCTATGCATTTGCATCAGCAGCTACATCAAGCGAAGACACTTGGATAGAGGGTGAGCTATGAATTTAGTTGAGTTTTTGCAAGAACTTTCCGCAAAGAATGTAGAACTGTGGGTTGAGGGCGGCAAACTGCGCTATCGAGGTCCTCAAGATGTACTGACTCCAGCATTATTAAAAGACATTAAGCAATATAAGGAAAAAATTATACTGCTGCTGCAAAAGCGTGCCGACACTGCTCAAACCATTCCTCTGTCTCCTGTGGAACGGAATGGACATATACCGTTGTCATTTGCCCAACAACGTATGTGGTTTCTACAGCAGTTAGAACCTGAAAGTGGGTTTTACAACCTCCCGGCGGCTATGCGTTTTGAGGGTCAGATTAACCAAGCTGCCCTTGAGTACAGTATCAATCACATCATCACTCGCCACGAAACCTTACGCACCAACTTTATTCAGGTAGATGGACAACCCTTTCAAGTCATCCACCCTGCCCGTTCCTTGACACTAACTATTGTGGATTTGCGTTCGCGTAGCGTGTCCGAAAGATGTTCGCTAGCTGAAAGTGAACTAGAAAGTTATTGCCAGCAACTAGCAATAAAAGAAACCCAACGCCCGTTTGACCTGGCAACTGATCCATTAGTGCGGGCGAGTTTGTTCAAGCTGACAGAAAAAGAACACGTCCTGCTACTGGTGATGCACCACATCGTATCAGATGGGTGGTCAATGGGCATACTTATCCGGGAAGTAGCAGCAGTCTATCAAGCTGTGTGCAGTCAAAAGCCAATCTCGCTGCCAGAATTACCGATTCAGTACGCTGACTTTGCTCATTGGCAGCAGCAGTGGTTGCAGGGGGAGGTGCTGACAAAGCAGGTGGGATACTGGAAAGAACAACTCGCGGGTATTCCAGCTTTGTTGGAACTGCCCACCGACCGACCGCGAGCAGCGATTCAAACTTACGGGGGAGCAACTGAGAAATTCACGCTCTCGAAAGAACTAAGCAAGGCGCTGAAGGACTTGAGTCAGCGACAAGGAGTAACGCTGTTCATGACGCTGTTAGCAGCGTTTCAAACATTACTGTATCGCTACAGTGGTCAGACTGACATTTGTGTGGGTACACCTATTGGCAACCGCAATGGCACGTACTTGGAGGGGTTAATTGGGTTATTCCTCAACACTTTAGTGCTGCGTAGTAATTTGTCTGATAACCCCAGTTTTAGCGATTTACTGTCGCAAGTGCGGAAAGTCGCACTTGATGCTTACGCCCATCAAGACCTGCCGTTTGAGCAGTTGGTCGAGCAATTGCAGCCAGAGCGTTCTTTAAGCTATACACCACTGTTCCAAGTGATGTTTGTGCTTCTCATTGCACCGATGCAAGTGTTGCAGCTTCCCGACTTAACGCTGTCTCCGTTGGCAATCGAAAGCTCTACAGCCAAGTTTGATTTGACTTTATCGCTAGAGAACACAAGCGCTGGATTGATGGGGGTTATCGAATACAATACAGACTTGTTTGACAAAGCCACCATTGCGCGGATGGTACGACATTATCAAACTGTACTAGAAGCAGTCGTTGCCAATCCCCGTCAGAAGCTATCAGAACTACCACTGCTAAGTGCTAGTGAACGACATCAGATATTGCTGGAGTGGAACTCGACCCAAGCAGAGTACCCGAAACAATTGTGTCTGCATGAGTTGTTTGAGCAACAGGTGCAGAAAACACCCGATGCAGTGGCAGTAGTGTTTGATTCTCAACAACTTACCTACAGTAACTTGAATGCCAAAGCCAACCAACTGGCACATCACCTAGTTTCATTGGGTGTCGGACCGGAAGTGTTGGTTGCCATTTGTGCAGAACGCTCAACTGATATGTTAGTGGGACTGCTGGCAATCCTGAAGGCGGGTGGCGCATATGTACCCCTCGACCCGATTTATCCACCAGAGCGATTGGCGTACATTTTGGAAGACTCCTGTGCCTGTGTACTGCTCACTCAACAGGCGGTGGCGGACAAACTGCCCGACTTCAGGGGGCGCGTTGTTTACTTAGACAAAGATTGGCCGAACTGGCAAAGTTCATCCAACCCCAACAGCAATGTCTGTGCCGAGAACCTAGCTTATGCCATCTACACAAGCGGCTCCACCGGACGACCCAAAGGAGTACAAATTTGCCATCGCGCCGTGGTGAATTTCTTAAGTTCAATGTCCACTCAACCAGGTATAGTATCATCAGATGTGCTGGTGGCAGTGACAACCATCACCTTTGACATTGCCGCGTTGGAGTTGTTCCTACCATTGAGCACAGGCGCACGCCTCGTCCTCACCCCGGATCTGATTGCTGATGGTGGTCAAAGCACTGCAGCGTTGGCGACATCAAGCGCTACAATCATGCAAGGTACACCAGCCACCTGGCGAACCCTGATGCAAGTCGGCTTCGTTGGCAATCCACAATTGAAAATACTGTGTGGTGGTGAAGCTCTCGATCGCGAGCTGGCAGCACAATTACTTGAGCGTGCAGATAGCCTGTGGAATATGTACGGTCCGACTGAGACCACCATTTGGTCCGCAGTGTCTCAAGTGCAGGCAGGTTCTTCAGTGTCTATAGGTCAGGCGATCGCCAACACCCAATTTTACATCCTCGATACCAATTTACAACCAGTACCTATGGGTGTGCCAGGGGAATTGTACATTGGTGGTGATGGCTTGGCGCGTGGTTATCTCAACCGACCGGAGTTGACCGCAGAAAAATTCATTCCCAACCCGTTTGGCTCAGCAGGCAGTCGCTTGTACAAAACTGGGGATTTAGTCCGCTACAAAACAGATGGCAACATCGAGTATATCGGACGCATTGACCACCAGGTGAAGGTGCGTGGCTTCCGCATTGAATTAGCCGAAATTGAGGCATTACTCAGCCAACACCCAACTGTGCAACAAGCCGTTGTGATTGCCAAAGAGATTGCAGGCGACAAGCGCTTAGTTGCCTACTTGATACCCCAGGCTGAGGCAACACCAGCGATGAGTGAGTTGCGCTCGTTCCTTAAACAGCAACTGCCTGAGTACATGGTGCCATCTTATTTTGTGGTGCTTGATGCGCTGCCACTCACACCCAATGGCAAAGTTGACCGTAAAGCCCTGCCAGATCCGGAGCAAACTCGAGTAGAGGCACAAGCATACGTTGCACCTCGAAACGAGGTTGAGCGACTTTTGACTACTGTTTGGCAAGAGGTGCTGAATCTGGAGAAGGTGGGTGTCAACGACAATTTCTTTGAACTCGGCGGTCATTCACTTCTGGTCATCCAAGTTCATAGCAAATTGAATAATAATAAGTTACTTGGAATCAACAGAGATATCTCAGTCGTTGACTTGTTTAAATATCCAACTATAAGTACTTTGGCACAATATCTCGGTCAGGAACAGGATGTGAACGCACCAACTAGGCAGAAAATCAATGACCGTGCCAGCAAGCAAATAGAAGCTTTAAAACGACAACCATTTATTAAACAAAGGAAGAAGACTAATGGATAACTGGGAAACACACGATGCAATGGAAGCGATGACTGTAATCCGCATGGCGGGTCGTTTTCCAGGAACCAAGAATATTAATGAGTTTTGGCAGAATCTGCGCGACGGTGTTGAGTCCATTTCATTGATTGGTGAACAAGAGGAGATACTATGAAAACTATTGAAGAGTTTTTGTCTTACCTCTGCACTTTAGATGTAAAGCTGTGGGTGGATGGTGTTAACGGAGTTCCGACCCAGGAGGCACGTCTGCGGTGTACTGCCCCCGAGGGAATACTGACACCGTCTCTGCGTGTTCAGTTGCAAGAGCGCAAAGCAGAAATCCTCGCGTTTCTGCAAAAGGCTAATCTGGTCTCAAGTTCCACTCTAGCCACTATTCTGCCCGTTTCACGCTCCGGAAAGCTACCTCTGTCGTTTGCCCAACAACGTTTATGGTTCCTACAGCAGTTAGAACCCGAGAGTGGCTTTTACAACATTCATGTGCAAGTGCGCTTTGAAGGTCAGCTCAACCAAGCTGCCCTTGAGTACAGTCTCAATCACATCATCAGCCGCCACGAAGTCCTACGCACCAACTTTGTAGCAGTAGATGGACAACCGATGCAAGTGATTGCCGATAGCGTGAAGATAACACTGGCACTCGTAGACTTGCAACACCTAGAGCCAATACAGCGAGAAAGCACCTGCCGACAATTGATCCTTAAAGAAGCAGCGCAACCGTTTGACCTGGCAACTGACCCATTAGTGCGGGCGAGTTTGTTCAAGCTGACAGAAACAGAACACGTCCTGCTGCTAATGATGCACCACATGGTTTCAGATTGGTGGTCAATGGGCGTATTGGTAAACGAGTTAGCAGCAATCTACCAAGCTGTGTATAATAATGTACCGATTGTGCTGCCAGAGTTGCCGATTCAGTATGCTGACTTTGCTCATTGGCAGCAGCAGTGGTTGCAGGGGGAGGTGCTGAGGGAGCAGGTGGGATACTGGAAAGAACAACTCGCTCTTTCTCCCGCTTTGTTGGAACTACCAACAGATCGGCCGCGACCAGCAATTCAAACTTACGGAGGGGCAACTGAGAAATTCAAACTTTCCCAGGAGCTATGTGAGGCGCTGGCTGCCTTGAGTCAGCGACAGGGAGTGACGCTGTTTATGACGCTCTTAGCAGCGTTTCAAACATTGCTGTATCGCTACACCAACCAGACTGATATCTGTGTCGGCACACCGATCGCTAACCGTAATCGCGCCGAAACAGAGGGGTTATTCGGGTTATTCCTCAACACTTTAGTGCTACGCAGCAATTTATCTGGCAATCCCAGTTTTCTTGATTTACTATCACAAGTGCGGGAAGTTGCCCTTGGTGCTTACGCTCATCAAGACCTGCCGTTTGAGCAGTTGGTCGAACAATTGCAGCCAGAGCGTTCTTTAAGCCACACACCGCTGTTCCAAGTGATGTTTGTGCTGCATAATACACCGATGCAAGTGTTGCAGCTTCCCAGCTTAACGCTCTCTCCATTGGAACTTGAAAGCTCAACTGCCAAGTATGATTTGACCCTAACGTTAAAGAACACCGCCCAAGGATTCAGTGAGGACACAGCCGTTGGATTGAGCGGGTTTCTTGATTACAATACAGATTTGTTTGACGCCGCCACAATTGCGCGGATGGTACAACACTATCAAACTTTACTAGAAGCGGTTGTTGCCAATCCCCATCAAAAGGTAGCAGAACTACCACTGCTAAGTGAGCGTGAACAACATCAGCTCTTACGGGAGTGGAACTCGACCCAAGCAGACTACCCCAAACAATTGTGTCTGCATCAGTTGTTTGAGCAACAGGTCGAGAAAACACCCGATGCAGTAGCAGCGGTGTTTGATTCTCAACAACTAACCTACAGTAACTTGAATGCCAAAGCTAACCAACTGGCACATCACCTAGTTTCATTGGGTGTCGGACCAGAAGTGTTGGTCGCCATTTGTGCAGAACGCTCAACTGATATGTTAGTCGGGCTGCTGGCAATTCTAAAGGCGGGTGGCGCATATGTACCCCTCGACCCGATCTACCCACCAGAGCGATTGGCGTATATTCTAGAAGACTCCTGTGCCCGTGTACTGCTTACACAACAGGCGGTAGCGGACAAACTACCCGACTTCAAGGGGCGTGTTGTCTACTTAGACTCAGATTTGCCCATATCTCAAAGTTCGTCCAATCCCAACAGCAATGTCTGCGGTGAGAACCTAGCTTATGCCATTTACACAAGCGGTTCCACCGGACGACCCAAAGGAGTACAAATTTGCCACCGCGCCGTGGTGAATTTCTTAACCTCAATGGCAGATCAACCGGGGATAGTACCAGAAGATGTGCTGGTGGCGGTAACAACTATTACCTTTGACATTGCGGCGTTGGAGTTATTCCTACCATTGAGCACAGGTGCACGCGTCGTCCTCACTCCCGATTTAATGGTCGATGGTGGTCAAAGCACTGCCGCCTTAGCGACATCAAGCGCCACAGTGATGCAAGGCACACCAGCCACTTGGCGAACACTGATGCAAGTCGGCTTCGTTGGCAACCCACAATTGAAAATACTTTGTGGAGGTGAGGCTCTGTCTCGGGAACTTGCAACTCAATTACTTGAGCGTGCAGATAGCCTGTGGAATATGTACGGTCCAACTGAGACCACCATTTGGTCCGCCGTGTCTCAAGTCCAAGCAGGTTCTTCAGTGTTCATAGGTCAGGCGATCGCCAACACCCAATTCTACATCCTCGATACCAATTTACAACCAGTACCAGTGGGTGTGGCAGGTGAATTGCACATTGGTGGCGATGGCTTGGCGCGTGGCTACCTCAACCGACCGGAGTTAACGGCGGAAAAATTCATTCCTGACCCCTTTGGCGAAGCTGGTTCAAGGCTGTACAAAACCGGAGATTTAGTTCGCTACAAAACAGATGGCAACATCGAGTATATTGGACGCATTGACTACCAGGTGAAAGTGCGTGGCTTCCGGATTGAATTGCCCGAAATTGAGGCACTGTTGAGTCAACATCCAACTGTGCAACAAGCCGTTGTTATTGCCAAAGAGATTGCAGGCGACAAGCGCTTAGTTGCATACTTGGTACCCCAAGCTGAGGCAGCGCCTGCAACCGGTGAGTTGCGCTCGTTCCTCAAACAGCAACTGCCTGAGTACATGGTGCCATCTTATTTTGTGGTCTTGGAGTCCTTACCACTCACACCCAATGGCAAAGTTGACCGCAAAGCACTACCAGATCCGGAGCACACTCGAGTAGAAGCCGAAGCATACGTTGCACCCCGAAACGAGATCGAGCGACTGCTGAGTAGTGTCTGGCAAGAGGTGCTGAATCTGGAGAAGGTGGGTGTCAACGACAATTTCTTTGAACTCGGCGGTCATTCACTTCTGGTCATCCAAGTTCATAGCAAGTTGAATAATAATAAGTTACTTGGAATCAACCGAGATATCTCAGTAGTTGACTTGTTTAAATATCCAACTATAAGTACTTTGGCACAATATCTTGGACAGGAACAAGATGTGGAAGTACAAACGAAGCAGAAAAGCAATGACCGTGCCAGCAAGCGCATAGAAGCTCTAAAACGACAACCACTAATTAAACAAAGGAAGAAGACCAATGGATAACTGGGAAACACACGATGGTTTGGAACCGATCGCCATCATCGGCATGGCGGGTCGTTTTCCAGGAGCCAAGAATGTTAATGAGTTTTGGCAGAATCTGCGCGACGGTGTTGAGTCCATTTCATTTTTCACTGATGAGGAATTAGAGGCTTCAGGCATAGATCCAGCATTACTGAATCACCAAAACTACGTCAAAGCAAATGGTTGGTTAGAAGACGTAGAGAAGTTTGACGCGTCATTCTTCGGGTTTACACCTAAAGAAGCTGAAATTATGGACCCCCAACACCGCCTGTTTTTGGAGTGTGCTTGGGAGGTTCTGGAAAATGCTGGTTATGACTCTGAAGCATACGATGGTCAGATTGGTGTTTATGCTGGTGCTGGTCTGAATGCCTACTTACTCTATAACCTAATCTCAAACCGCGACCAAATTGAATCGGTAGGCACTTATCAAACTTTTATTAGCAATGATAAGGATTTTGTACCTACGCGAGTTTCTTACAAGCTCAACCTAAAAGGACCGAGTCTTAACGTTAGCACTGCCTGCTCTACATCATTAGTGGCTGTGCAAATGGGATGCCAGAGCTTGCTGAATTACCAGTGTGATATGGTAATAGCTGGTGGCGTTTCAATCGGCATAACACAAAAAACAGGTTATTTGTATCAAGAAGGCATGATTCTTTCTCCCGATGGACACTGCCGAGCTTTTGATGCCCAATCTCGCGGAACTATTGGTGGCAACGGTGTAGGAACCGTCCTTCTGAAGCGTCTATCGGATGCCATTGCTGATGGAGACTACATCCATGCAGTAATCAAAGGTTCAGCTATTAACAACGACGGTTCGTTAAAAGTTGGTTACACTGCTCCTAGTGTGGAAGGTCAAGCAGCAGTGATTGCAGAGGCTCAAGCCATAGCTGGCATTGATGTCGAAACAATCACTTATATAGAAGCACACGGAACCGGAACAGTTCTGGGAGACCCGATTGAAATCGCCGCGCTGACACAAGCTTTTCGTGGCACAACCGACAAAAAGGGCTTTTGTGCGATCGGTGCAGTGAAAACAAATATTGGACATTTAGATACAGCTGCTGGTGTAGCTGGTCTCATCAAAACAGTCCTAGCGCTTAAACACAAGTTGTTGCCACCGAGCCTACATTTTGAAAAGCCCAATCCTAAGATTGATTTTGCTAATAGTCCCTTTTATGTCAACACAACTCTGCGCGAATGGAAAACCGACGGAACTAAGCGCCGAGCAGGGGTCAGTTCTTTTGGCATCGGGGGTACTAATGCCCATGTCATCCTAGAAGAAGCCCCTACGATTGAGTCTTCTGGAAAATCTAGACCTTGGCAGTTGCTGGTTCTCTCAGCGAAAACCGACTCTGCACTTGATACTGCAACTGCAAATCTGGCAGAACACTTAAAGGAGCATCCTGAAATTAACCTCGCTGATGTTGCTTACACGCAAAGCATTGGTCGCCGTGCTTTCGAGCATCGACGGATACTGGTTTGCCAAGATATTAACGAGGCGGCGATCGCCCTGAATCCCCTAGATCCAAAACAAGTTTTTACAAGCTTCATAGAACCCAAGGCGCGACCTGTGGTGTTTATGTTTTCAGGGCAGGGAGCGCAGTACGTTAATATGGCTCTAGAACTTTACCAGACAGAGCCGACATTTCGCGAGCAGGTGGATATTTGCTCAGAACTCCTCAAGCCCCACTTGAAACTAGACCTGCGCGATGTGCTGTTCCCAAGCGAAGAACTCACCGAAAAAGCGACACAGCAAATTACACAGACAGCGATCGCACAGCCAGCGCTGTTTGTGATTGAGTACGCCTTAGCCAAGTTATGGATGGAATGGGGAGTGCATCCTCAGGCGATGATTGGTCATAGCATCGGTGAATATGTTGCAGCGTGTTTAGCAAATGTTTTCTCCCTGGAAGATGCCCTAGCCTTAGTCACTGCACGCGGACAGCTGATGCAACAACTGCCATCAGGAGCAATGCTCTCGGTTCCCCTCCCAGAAAATAAGGTGCAAACCCTCTTAGGCGAGCAACTTTCCCTAGCTGCAGTCAACGGACCGAACTTTTGCGTAGTTTCAGGTATCACTGAGGCTGTGGAGGCATTAGAGAAGCACTTAGCACAACAAGGAGTGGAGTGCCGTCGTCTACATACCTCCCATGCCTTCCATTCAAAAATGATGGAACCCATACTTGAGACGTTCACCGAGCAAGTTAAAAAAGTCAGCTTAAACCCCCCAGAAATTGCATACGTCTCCAACGTCTCGGGTACTTGGATTACTGCAGCAGAAGCAACAAATCCAGAGTATTGGGCAAACCATTTGCGCTCCACAGTACGCTTTGCTGACGGTGTGCAACAGTTCTTAAATGAATCAGAGCAAATTCTGCTGGAAGTCGGTCCCGGACGGACATTAAGCACATTAGCCAGACAACATCCAAATAAGGCAGCTCAGCAAGTCGTGCTTTCTTCGTTACGCCATCCGCAAGACCGCCAATCGGATGTTGCTTTCTTGCTCACAACATTAGGCAAACTCTGGCTTGCTGGCGTACAGGTGGATTGGTCAAGATTTTATGCCCGTGAGCAGCGTTATCGCCTCCCGTTGCCAACTTATCCTTTTGAGCGCCAGCGTTACTGGATTGAACCGCGAACACAAGCAGATACTGTCAATACTGTCAAGACAAATAATGTCAAGACAAGTCTAGAGTCTTCAACATCTATACCAGACAAAAAGCCAAACATTGCCGACTGGTTTTACATTCCTTCCTGGAAACGCTCCCCCCTCAGCGCCCGTAAACGAGATGAGATGCCAGTTCAATCGAATACACTTGTGTTTATTGATGAGTGTGGCTTAGGTTCTCAACTGGTGAAAAAACTCGAACTTGAGGGACACAATGTCATTACGGTGAAGGTCGGGTCGGAGTTTATCAAGCTGAGGGACGATGTATATACCTTAAATCCCGGACAAGGTAATGACTACAATACCCTGCTCAATGAACTACGCACACTGGGCAAAACTCCACAAACAATTGTTCATTTATGGAACGTCACGCCAAACAGTGAAGCAGAATTAGGACTTGAATCGATTGACAAAGCTCAAGATTTAGGATTTAATAGTCTGCTGTTTCTAGCACAAGCCCTTGGGAAACAAACTATTAATGATAAGCTGCAAATCGCAGTTGTTTCCAACAATATGCAGGAAGTCACAGGCGTTGAGGTGCTGTGCCCACAGAAAGCAACTCTACTTGGACCTGTTAAGGTCATAGCGCAAGAATACCCAAACATAGGCTGTTGCAGTATTGATATTGTGATTCCTCCAAAAGGAAGTCGGCTGGAGGAAGAACTCACAGAACAGCTGTTGGCGGAACTGACGACTCAATCTTCCGATCGGGTGATTGCTTATCGTGGTCTTTATCGTTGGGTACAAACTTTTGAACCAGTTCAGCTGGATAAGTCCAACGAAGCGACACCACGGTTAAGGAAAGGGGGAGTCTATGTGATTACGGGTGGACTTGGAGGCATTGGACTTGTGCTGGCGGAATATTTGGCGAAAACTGCACAAGCCAAACTCATCTTGATCGGACGTTCAGCTTTGCCCCTAAAAGAGGAGTGGGAACAATGGCTTGCTAGTCATGCGGCTCTTGATAGCGTTAGCTTAAAAATCCGGAAAGTTCAAGAACTGGAAGAGCTAGGTGCTGAGGTTTTGGCGATCGCAGCAGATGTCAGCAATCAGCAACAAATGCAAGAAGCTATTGCTAAGGCAAAAGACCGATTTGGTGATATTAATGGAGTGATCCATGCCGCAGGAGTTCCAGGAGGCGGCGTGATTCAAGGCAAAACGACCGATGCTGTAGAGAAAATCCTCGCACCCAAAGTGAAAGGTACGCTAGTTCTCGATTCCATCTTTAAGGATACTCCGCTAGATTTCTTTATCCTTACATCATCAATTACTTCAATCATCGCAGGTGTGGGGCAGGTAGATTATGCTAGTGCAAATGCCTTTCTTGACGCCTTTACTCACTACAAGAATTCCAAACGTGGCACTTTCACCGTATGTACTAACTGGGATACTTGGCAAGAAGTGGGCATGGCAGTAAACGTAACGCTACCACCGGAACTGCAAAAAATGCGCTCGGAGATGCTTAAGCTAGCGATATTGCCCAGTGAGGGTGTAGATGCCTTTAGCCGCATTTTGGAAAGTAAATTGTCCCAAGTTGTGATATGTCCCAGAGATTTACACATTCGGGAACAGTGGGAAAACGCTCCAAAAGATTTCTCGGAACCGCAATTCACAATTTCATCAAAAGCAACACATCCAAGACCTGAACTCAGTAATGCTTATGTTGCTCCTCGCAATGAACTCGAGCAAACTATTGCCAATATATGGCAACAGTTACTTGGAATTGAGCAAGTGGGCATTTACGACAACTTCTTTGAATTAGGGGGACATTCCTTGCTAGCTACTCAACTCATTTCTAGGATGCGTGAAACCTTGCAAGTTGAGTTGCCCTTAAACAGCTTGTTTGAGGAGTCTAGTGTAGCAGGACTCGCGGAGCGCATTGAAAGGATTCGTTCGATAGTACAACAAATACACGCTGCTCCCGATGATATGGCGAACAACCGAGAGGAGATAGAGTTATGAAAACTATCGAAGAATTTTTGTCTTATCTATCCAGTTTGGATATAAAGCTGTCCGCGGATGGTGTTAACGGAGTTCCGACCCAGGAGGCACGGCTGCGGTGTAGCGCCCCCGAGGGAACACTGACACCGTCCCTGCGTGCTCAGTTGCAAGAGCGCAAAGCAGAAATCCTCGCGTTTCTGCAAAAGGCGAATCTTACCTCAAGTTCCACTCAAGCTCCGATTCTCCCGGTTTCACGAGAAGAAAAGCTACCTCTGTCGTTTGCCCAACAACGCTTGTGGTTCTTACAGCAGTTAGAGGTTAATAGTGGCTTTTACAACATTGCGGCGGCTGTGCGTTTTGAAGGTCACCTCCACAACATCGCTGCCCTTGAGTACAGTCTCAATCACATCATCAGCCGCCATGAAGTTCTACGCACGAACTTTGTAGCAGTAGATGGGCAACCGATGCAAGTCATTGCCAGGAGCAAGACCATAACATTGGCAGTCGTTGATTTGCAATACTTAGAGCCAGCACAGCGAGAAAGCGCTTGCCGACAATTGAGAATTGAAGAAGTAGCGCAACCGTTTGACCTCGTAACTGACGCATTAGTGCGGGCGACTTTGTTCAAGCTGACAGAAAAAGAACACGTCCTGTTACTGGTGATGCACCACCTTGTATCAGATTGGTGGTCAATGGGCGTGCTGGTGAACGAGTTAGCAGCAGTCTACCAAGCTAAGTGCAATGATCTACCAATAGCGCTGCCAGAGTTACCGATTCAGTACGCTGACTTTGCTCATTGGCAGCAGCAGTGGTTGCAACAAGAAGTGCTGAGGGAGCAGCTGGCATACTGGAAGGAACAACTCGCGGGTGTTCCGGCTTTGTTGGAACTGCCCACCGACCGACCGCGACCAGCAATTCAAACTTACGGGGGGGCAATTGAGAAATTCTCACTCTCGAAAGAACTGAGCGAGGCGCTACCCGCCTTAAGCCAGAAACAAGGAGTGACGCTGTTCATGACGCTGTTGGCAGCATTCCAAACATTGCTGTATCGCTACAGTGGTCAGCCTGATATCTGCGTAGGCACACCGATCGCCAACCGTAATCGTGCCGAAACTGAGAGGTTAATCGGGTTATTCGCCAACACTTTAGTGCTACGTAGCAATTTATCTGGTAACCCCAGTTTTAGCGATTTACTGTCGCAAGTGCGGAAAGTCGCACTTGGTGCTTACGGCCATCAAGACGTGCCGTTTGAGCAGTTGGTCGAGCAATTGCAGCCAGAGCGTTCTTTAAGCTACACACCACTGTTCCAAGTGATGTTTACTCTGCAAGCGCCGCTATCAGAGTTGGAATTTCCCGGCTTAACGGGAAGTCTATTAGCAGCCGAAAGCTCCACAGCTAAGTTTGATTTAACTCTAGTTCTGGAGAACACAGGCGCTGGATTGATGGGGGTTATCGAATACAATACAGACTTGTTTGACAAAGCCACCATTGCGCGGATGGTAGGGCACTATCAAACTCTACTAGAAGCAGTTGTTGTCAATCCCCATCAAAAGCTATCAGAACTACCACTGCTAACTCCCACTGAACAACATCAGCTCTTGCGGGAATCGAATAACACCCAAGCTATTTACCCGAAAGAATTGTGTCTACATGAGTTATTTGAGCAACAGGTGCAGAAGACGCCTGATGCTGTGGCAGTGGTGTTTGATTCTCAACAACTTACTTACAGTGAGTTAAACGCCAAAGCCAACCAACTGGCACATTACCTACTCGAGTTGGGTGTCGGACCGGAAGTGTTGGTTGCCATTTGTGCAGAACGCTCAATAGAGATGTTAGTGGGACTGCTAGCCATTCTCAAAGCGGGAGGTGCATATGTGCCCCTTGACCCGATCTACCCACCAGAGCGATTGGCGTACATCCTAGAAGACGCCTGTATCTGTGTGCTGCTCACACAACAGGCGCTCTTTGACAAACTGCCCGACGTACAAGGGCTTGTTGTCTACTTAGACTCAGATTGCCCCATATCACAAAGTTCATCCAACCTCAACAGCAATGTCTGCGGTGAGAACCTGGCTTATGCCATTTACACCTCTGGCTCCACCGGACGACCCAAAGGAGTACAAATTCGCCACCGAGCCGTGGTGAATTTCTTAAGCGCAATGTCCGCTCAACCGGGAATGGTATCATCAGATGTGCTGGTGGCGGTGACAACCATCACCTTTGACATTGCCGCGTTGGAGTTGTTCCTACCATTGAGCACAGGCGCACGCCTCGTCCTTACCCCCGATCTGATTGCCGATGGTGGTCAAAGCACTGCAGCCTTGGCGACATCAAGCGCTACAGTCATGCAAGGCACACCAGCCACTTGGCGAGCGTTGATGCAAGCAGGCTTCCTTGGCAACCCGCAATTGAAAATACTCTGCGGTGGTGAAGCTCTCTCTCGCGAACTTGCAGCGCAACTGATTGAGCGTGCAGATAGCCTGTGGAATATGTACGGTCCGACTGAAACCACCATTTGGTCCGCCGTATCTCAAGTGCAAGCGGGTTCTGGCTCGGTGGCTATTGGTCAGGCGATCGCCAATACCCAATTTTACATCCTCGATACCAATTTACAACCAGTACCTATGGGTGTGCCAGGTGAATTGCACATTGGTGGTGATGGCTTGGCGCGTGGCTATCTCAATCGAGCGGAGTTAACGGCAGAAAAATTCATTCCCAACCCCTTTAGCAGCCAGCCTGGTGAAAGGCTGTACAAAACTGGGGATTTAGTCCGCTACCTCAGTGATGGCAACATCGAGTATATCGGACGCATTGACCATCAAGTAAAGGTGCGTGGCTTCCGCATTGAATTGGGCGAAATTGAGGCACTGTTGAGTCAACACCCAACTGTGCAACAAGCTGTTGTCATTGCCAAAGAGATTGCAGGCGACAAGCGCTTGGTTGCCTACTTAGTACCCCAGACTGAGACAACACCAGTGATGGGTGAGTTGCGCTCTTTCCTCAAACAGCAACTGCCCGAGTACATGGTGCCATCTTATTTTGTGCTACTTGATGGGCTACCACTTACACCCAATGGTAAAGTTGACCGCAAAGCACTACCAGACCCCTCCGGACAACCTGAAGCATCACACGACTTCGTTGCTCCCAGAACACCGATTGAAGAAATGCTAGCCAGCATTTGGGCTTCGCTGCTGCAAGTTGAGCGTGTGGGTATTCATGACAACTTTTTTGAATTAGGCGGGCATTCCTTACTGGCAACGCAACTGATGTCGCGCCTGCAAAAGACCTTCGCAGTGGAGTTACCATTGCGTAGCTTGTTTGAGTTACCGACTGTCGCTGCCTTAGCTGAGTCTATTGCCACAGCTGGGCAAACCGGACAATCTCAACAAACTCCCCCGATCGTCAGAGTACCACGGCAAGCTCAAATGCCAGTGTCGTTTGCTCAACAGCGCTTGTGGTTCCTACAGCAGTTCGAGTCCGAGAGCGGCTTTTACAACATTCCTGTGGCTGTGCGTTTTCAAGGTCAACTCAACATCACAGCGCTGAAGCAGAGTCTTAACCACATCATCAACCGCCACGAAGCCCTGCGAACCAACTTTATTCAGGTAGATGGACAACTGATGCAGGTGATTGCTAGCAGCATGGCTCTCACACTGGCGGTAGTAGACTTGCAACAGCTAGATCCCACTGAGCGTGAAATCACTTGCCAGCAACTGGCAACAGCAGAAGCAGTGCGTCCGTTTGACCTAGCAGGCGATCTGTTAGTGCGGGCTAGTTTGTTCCAGCTTCAACCCACAGAACACGTCCTGTTACTGGTGATGCACCACATCGTTTCCGATGGGTGGTCAATGGGCGTGCTGGTGCGTGAGTTAGCAGAAGTTTACCAAGCTATCTGCAATGAGCTACCAATTGCGTTGCCTGAGTTGCCGATTCAGTATGCCGACTTTGCTCATTGGCAGCAGCAGTGGTTGCAGGAGGAGGTACTGGCACAGCAGGTGACATACTGGCAGCAACAACTTCAAGGCGCGACCGCTTTGTTGGAGTTGCCCACCGACCGACCGCGACCTGCAATTCAAACTTACAAGGGGGCAACTGAAAGATTCTCATTCTCCCCTCAATTGAGTGCGGCGATCGCTGCCTTGAGCCAGAAACAAGAAGTAACGCTGTTCATGACGCTTTTAGCAGCGTTCCAAACATTGCTGTATCGCTACAGTGGACAGTCTGACATCTGCGTGGGCACACCGATTGCTAACCGCAATCGCAACGAAACAGAGGAGTTAATCGGTTTATTTGTCAACACCCTAGTGCTGCGTAGCAATTTGTCTGGCAATCCCAGTTTTAGCGATTTACTGTTGCAAGTGCGGGAAGTTGCCCTTGGTGCTTACGCTCATCAAGACCTACCCTTTGAGCAGTTAGTCGAGCAATTGCAGCCAGAGCGTTCTTTAAGCTATACACCACTGTTCCAAGTGATGTTTGTGCTGCAAAATGCGCCGATGCCTTCTTTGGAACTGGCTGATTTAACCTTGTCGCCCTTAGCAATTGAAAGCTCCACAGCTAAGTTTGATTTAACTCTGTTTCTGGAGAATACAAGCGCCGGATTGATGGGGGCGATCGAATACAACACTGACTTGTTTGATGCTGTCACTATCGCCCGGATGGTAAAACACTATCAAACTCTACTAGAAGCAGTCGTCGCCGCTCCACAGCAAAAGCTATCAGAACTACCACTGCTTGGCGCAAGTGAACTGCAGCAGTATTTGGTGGAATGGAACAACACGCAAGCCGACTACCCCAAACAACTGTGTCTGCATTCGTTATTTGAGCAACAGGTGTTGTTGACACCGAATGCGATCTCCGTAGTATTTGAAGAGCAACGCCTGAGTTACAGTGAATTAAACACACGCGCCAATCAACTAGCGCACTACTTACAATCATTGGGTGTGGGACCAGAAGTGTTGGTCGGTGTGTGTGTCGAGCGTTCAATAGAGATGCTTGTGGCTATCTTAGGCATACTCAAAGCGGGTGGGGCTTACGTGCCATTAGACCCAGCATACCCGAGTACACGCTTGAGTTTCATGCTGTCCGATTCCCAGGCGTCGGTGCTCCTGACTCAAGCAAAGTTGGTGGACAACTTACCTGTGCACTGTTCACGTGTGGTGGTTTTGGACAGTGATTGGAACGAAATTGCCCAATTAAGCCCGGACAATTGTGTCACTCAGGCGACACCTGAGAACTTAGCATATGTCATCTACACCAGTGGTTCTACAGGTAACCCCAAGGGAGTAGCGATTGAACATCAAAGCCCAGTCACCTTTGTGCATTGGGCACAAGAGGTGTTTACGCCACAACAGTGTGCTGGGGTTCTAGCTTCAACCTCAATCTGCTTTGACCTTTCAGTGTTCGAGTTGTTTGTACCCCTTAGTTGCGGTGGCAAGGTTATTTTAGCCCAAAATGCTTTGCATTTACCCACCTTGGCGGCATCTGGGGAAGTAACGTTAATCAATACCGTACCCTCTGCCATTGCGGAATTACACAGAATTGACGGCATACCTGCAAGTGTCCAAACAGTCAACTTGGCTGGTGAAGCGCTACAAAATCAACTTGTACAGAAGATATATGAGCACTCTTCCATCCAAGAGGTGTTCAATCTCTACGGACCCTCAGAAGACACGACTTACTCGACATATGCCTTAGTCGAAAAAGGAGCAACTGGGGCACCCTCGATTGGTCGGGCTATAGCCAACACACAAGTGTATATACTGGATGCTCAGATGCAACCAGTACCAGTAGGTGTGGCGGGCGAGTTGTACATCTCTGGGGCGGGTTTAGCACGCGGTTACCTCAACCGTCCTGAATTGACAGCAGAAAAATTTGTTCCCAACCCGTTTACATCGGACAAAGCAAGTCAACGCTTGTACAAAACTGGGGATTTAGTCCGCTACAAAGCGGATGGCAACATTGAGTACCTCGGTCGCATCGACCATCAGGTGAAGATCCGTGGTTTCCGCATTGAGCTAGGAGAAATTGAGGCGGTATTAACTCAACACCCAAACGTGCGACAAACTGCGGTCATCGCCACACAAGAGATAGTGGGCGCTACTAGATTGGTCGCATACTTAGTAGCGAATGAGCAACCAGCACCAACGATAAGCGAGTTACGCGCTTTCCTCAAACAAAAGCTGCCAGAATACATGATACCGAGTGCTTTCGTGGCACTTGATGCTCTACCACTGACACCCAATGGTAAACTCGACCGTAAAGCACTACCCAAACCATTTGAGCAAGGCGAACTATCCCGCAGTTTTGTCGCCCCCAGAACGCCAACAGAAGAAATACTGGCAAACATTTGGGCATCGGTACTGGGAATCGAGTCAGTGGGCATCCATGACAACTTCTTTGAACTTGGCGGCGATTCGATTCTGAGTATTCAAATCATTGCCAAAGCCACTAGTGCAGGAGTGCAACTGAGTGCAAAGCAGATGTTTGAGTATCAAACGATTGCTGAGTTGGCTGCAGTCGCTGTCACAGCAGCAATTCAGGCAGAACAAGGTGTGGTGAGCGGCGCATTACCACTGACACCAATTCAGCAGTGGTTCTTCTGTGAGAATTTCAGCGTCCCAGGACACTGGAACCAAGCGGTATTCCTGGAAATGCCACCGGGTATACAGCCAAATCGCCTACAGCAAGTGGTGCACTCAGTGCTCGTACACCATGATGCGCTGCGCTTGCGTTTTGAGCAAACGGATTCTGGTTGGCAACAAATAAATGCCCTTGTGGATGATACGGTGCCGTTTACAGTAGTAGATTTATCCGCACTCCCACAAGCAGAACAACTTGTAGCAATAGAAGCAAAAGCAGCTTCCCTACAAGCCAGCTTGAATTTGTCCACCGGACCAGTTGTGCAAGTGGCATGGTTCAATCTCGGCGAGGAGTTAAACTCTCGGTTGTTGGTAGTCATCCATCACCTCGCTGTGGACGGGGTGTCATGGCGGATTTTGTTGGAAGATTTGCAAGTTGCCTACAGCCAACTCAGTGCTGGTGGGGCGATACAACTGCCACCCAAGACCACATCGTTTAAAGATTGGGCGCAACTGCAGTTTTCCTATGTACAATCACAAGATCTGCAACACCACCGGGATTTTTGGCTCTTACAATCAAAACAGCAAGTGGCAAGCATCCCAGTTGATTATCCAGGCGGTGCAAACACCGAAGCATCTGCACGTACAGTGTCTTGTCAATTGTCAGTTGAAGAAACGCGTGCATTACTGCAAGAAGTGCCAAAAGCGTACAACACACAAATCAATGACGCGTTGCTCACAGCTTTGGTGCAGGTGTTAGCCGATTGGACACAATCAAATGATGTGCTGTTCAACTTGGAAGGACACGGACGAGAAGATTTCTTGGATTCGGTCAATGTCTCGCGCACTGTCGGATGGTTTACCACGATTTTTCCGGTGGTCGTACACAAAGCAACAGACCATCCAGCAGAGGCGTTAAAGTCAATTAAAGAGCAACTGCGTCGTATTCCGCAGCAAGGGATTAGCTATGGCTGGCTGCGCTATCTACTAGAGGACGCAGACACTGTCGCCCAACTCCAAGCCCAACCAAAAGCCCAGGTCGTATTCAACCATTTGGGTCAATTTGACGGTGTTGTACAGACAAGTGCACTTTTTAAGCTGGCAAGTGAATCAAGCGGTCCTAGCCGTAGCCCCCGAAATCACCGCAGCCATTTACTTGAGGTCAATAGCATCATCATCGGCTCTCAGTTGCGAATCGATTGGACTTACAGTGAGAATCTACACGATGAGAGCACAATTGAGCGTATAGCCGATGAGTTTTTGCAAGCGTTGCGCGCACTCATTACTCATTGTTTGGCTCCTGATGCTTTTGGTTACACTCCAACTGATTTTCCACTCGCACAACTGAACAACGTTGTACTTGAGCAATTGTTGAGCAATATTGTGCCCCCGCAAGGGATAAGCACAAGCAACTGGAAAAATATTGCCGATATCTATCCTTTATCCTCAGTGCAGCAGGGGATGCTGTTCCACACCCTTTATGCTTCAGAACCAGGGGTATATTGCCAGCAGTTTAGCTGTACTTTTGCAGGAAATCTGGATGTTGAGGCATTCGGTGCTGCATGGCAGCAAGTTATAGCGCGGCATGTGGTCTTGCGAACTGCTTTCACATGGGAACACTCAGAAGTGCCGTTACAGGTGGTGTATCGGCAGGTGAAACTACCATTAGAGATCCATTCTTGGCTAGGGCTATCTGCGGATGAGCAGCAGCAACAACTGGCGACTTTCATAGAACAAGAGCAGCACAGGGGCTTCCAACTGGACAAGGCACCACTGATGCGCCTTGTGCTGATTCAAATGTCGGAGGATGTTTACCAATTTGTGTGGAGTTACCATCACATACTTATAGATGGATGGTCACTGCCGTTGGTATTCCTTGAAGTGCTGCGCTTTTACGAAGCAAAGTCTTTGGGGCGAGATTTACAACTGCAACCGAGTCGTTCCTACCGCGAGTACATAGCCTGGTTACAGAAGCAGAACTTGGCAGAAGCCTGCGAATTTTGGCGACAAACACTACAGGGTGTGACGGCACCAACGCCGTTGGTCGTTGATACACAGCAAAAGTCTAGTTCGCAACAAAGTTATAGCGAGCAGGTTGTTTCGCTATCAAGTGCAGCAACAACAGCGCTAGTGTCTTTCGCAAGGAAATATCAACTGACGTTGAACACGTTAGTGCAAGCAGCTTGGGCAATACTACTCTGGCGATACAGTGGCGAAACCGACGTGGTTTTCGGCGTGACTGTCTCAGGTCGTTCCGGCACCATAACAGGTGTGGAGTCGATAGTTGGGCTATTTATTAATACCCTGCCGATGCGGGTAGGATTCAAAGGTTCGGACACAGTTCTACCAAAGCTTAAGCAAATACACAAGCAACAGGTAGAAATTAATACTTACGAGTACACACCACTGGTACAGATTCAGCGTCACAGTGATGTGCCGCACGGGGTGCCATTGTTTGAAAGCATCGTGGTATTTGAGAATTATCCGGTAGATGGGGCTTTACAACAGAACTCCTTAAAGTTGGACATCAGTGATGTTCGTACCATAGAGCGAACTAACTATCCACTGACAGTCATCGCCCAGCCTGGAGTGCAATTGTCGTTGCGCTTCATCTACGATACTGAGCGCTTTGATACTGCTGCGATCGCCCACATGGCGGATCATTTTCAAACCCTGTTAGAAGGGATTATTGCCAATCCACATCGACAGCTATCAGATATACCGCTACTGACTGCCACCGAACAAGATCAAATACTGGTGGAATGGAACAAAACCGAAGCCGCCTACCCGCAACAGTTGTGTCTGCACTCTTTATTTGAGCAACAGGTGCAGAAAACACCGGATGCAGTGGCAGTAGTATTTGAAGAACAACGGCTGAGCTACAGTTCGTTAAACACACGCGCCAATCAACTAGCGCACTACTTACAATCATTGGGTGTGGGACCAGAAGTGTTGGTCGGTGTGTGTGTCGAGCGTTCAATAGAGATGCTTGTGGCTATCTTAGGCATACTCAAAGCGGGTGGGGCTTACGTGCCATTAGACCCAGCATACCCGAGTACACGCTTGAGTTTCATGCTGTCCGATTCCCAGGCGTCGGTGCTCCTGACTCAAGCAAAGTTGGTGGACAACTTACCTGTGCACTGTTCACGTGTGGTGGTTTTGGACAGTGATTGGAACGAAATTGCCCAATTAAGCCCGGACAATTGTGTCACTCAGGTGACACCTGAGAACTTAGCATATGTCATCTACACCAGTGGTTCTACAGGTAACCCCAAGGGAGTGGCGATTGAACATCAAAGCCCAGTCACCTTAGTGCATTGGGCACAAGAGGTGTTTACGCCACAACAGTGTGCTGGGGTTCTAGCTTCAACCTCAATCTGCTTTGACCTTTCAGTGTTCGAGTTGTTTGTACCCCTTAGTTCTGGTGGCAAGGTTATCTTAGCCCAAAATGCTTTGCATCTACCCAGCTTGCCCTGTGCAGGTGAGGTAACTTTAATCAATACCGTACCCTCTGCCATTGCGGAATTACACAGAATTGACGGCATACCGACTAGTGTGCAAACAGTCAACTTGGCTGGTGAAGCGCTGCAAAATCAACTTGTACAGAAGATATATGAGCACTCTTCCATCCAAGAGGTGTTCAATCTCTATGGACCATCGGAAGACACGACTTACTCGACATATGCCTTAGTTGAAAAAGGAGCAACTGGAGCACCCTCAATTGGTCGGGCTATAGCTAACACACAAGTGTATATATTGGATGCTCAGATGCAACCAGTACCAGTTGGAGTGACAGGTGAGTTGTACATCTCTGGGGCGGGTTTAGCACGAGGCTACCTCAACCGTCCAGAATTGACAGCAGAAAAATTTGTTCCCAACCCCTTTGCGCCTGACAAATCGAGTCAACGCCTGTACAAAACTGGGGATTTAGTCCGCTACAGAACAGATGGTAACATCGAGTATCTCGGTCGGATTGACCATCAGGTGAAAATCCGTGGTTTCCGCATAGAGTTGGGAGAAATAGAGGCAGCCCTGAGTCAACACCCAAATGTGCGACAAACTGTGGTCATCGCCACGCAAGAGATGGTGGGTGCTACTCGGTTGGTCGCATACTTAGTAGCAAATGGGCAACCAGCACCACAAAGTAGCGAATTGCGTGCTTTCCTCAAACAAAAGCTGCCAGAATACATGATACCGAGTGCTTTCGTGGTGCTCGAGACCTTACCACTGACACCCAATGGTAAACTCGACCGCAAAGCACTACCCAAACCATTTGAGCAAAGCGAACTATCCCAACTATCCCGCAGTTTTGTCGCCCCCAGAACGCCAACAGAAGAAATACTGGCAAACATTTGGGCATCGGTACTGGGAATCGAGTCGGTGGGCATCCATGACAACTTCTTTGAACTCGGCGGCGATTCGATTCTGAGTATTCAAATCATTGCCAAAGCCACTAGTGCAGGAGTGCAACTGAGTGCAAAGCAGATGTTTGAGCATCAAACAATTGCTGAGTTGGCTACAGTCGTTACAGTGGGAGCAATTCAGGCAGAACAAGGTGTGGTGAGCGGCGCATTACCACTGACACCAATTCAGCAGTGGTTCTTCTGTGAGAATTTTGCAGCACCAGCACACTGGAACCAAGCGGTATTCCTGGAAATGCCACCGGGTATACAGCCAAATCGCCTACAGCAAGTGGTGCACTCAGTGCTCGTACACCATGATGCGCTGCGCTTGCGTTTTGAGCAAACGGATTCTGGTTGGCAACAAATAAATGCCCTTGTGGACGATACGGTGCCGTTTACGGTGGTAGATTTATCCGCACTCCCACAAGCACAACAACCTGCAGCAATAGAAGCAAAAGCAGCTTCCCTACAAGCCAGCTTGAATTTGTCCACCGGACCAGTTGTGCAAGTGGCATGGTTCAATCTCGGCGAGGAGTTAAATTCTCGGTTGTTGATAGTCATCCACCACGTTGCTGTGGATGGGGTGTCATGGCGGATTTTGTTGGAAGATTTGCAAGTTGCCTACAGCCAACTCAGTGCTGGTGGGGCGATACAACTGCCACCCAAGACCACATCGTTTAAAGATTGGGCGCAACTGCAGTTTTCCTATGTACAATCACAAGATCTGCAACACCACCGGGATTTTTGGCTCTTACAATCAAAACAGCAAGTGGCGAACATCCCAGTTGACTATCCAGGCGGTGCAAACACCGAAGCATCTGCACGTACAGTGTCTTGTCAATTGTCAGTTGAAGAAACGCGTGCATTACTGCAAGAAGTGCCAAAAGCGTACAACACACAAATCAATGACGCGTTGCTCACAGCTTTGGTGCAGGTGTTAGCCGATTGGACACAATCAAATGATGTGCTGTTCAACTTGGAAGGACACGGACGAGAAGATTTCTTGGATTCGGTCAATGTCTCGCGCACTGTCGGATGGTTTACCACGATTTTTCCGGTGGTCGTACACAAAGCAACAGACCATCCAGCAGAGGCGTTAAAGTCAATTAAAGAGCAACTGCGTCGTATTCCGCAGCAAGGGATTAGCTATGGCTGGCTGCGCTATCTACTAGAGGACGCAGATACTGTCGCCCAACTCCAAGCCCAACCAAAAGCCCAGGTCGTATTCAACCATTTGGGTCAATTTGACGGCGTTGTACAGACAAGTGAGATTTTCAAATTGGCTAGTGAATCAAGCGGTCCTAGCCGTAGCCCTCGAAATCACCGCAGCCATCTACTTGAGGTTAATACCATCATCATCGACGCTCAGTTGCGCGTGGATTGGACATACAGTGAAAACTTACACCACTCAAGCACAATTGAGAGTCTGGCACACGAGTTTTTGCAAGCGTTGCGCGCACTCATTACTCATTGTTTGGATCCTGAGGCTTTTGGTTACACTCCAACTGATTTTCCCGCAGCGGGTTTAAGCCAAACAGATCTTGACGAGCTATTTGCACAACTGCAAGAGGAGGTAGAGAGCTAAAAAATAACTTGGCAAACCCAACGTCTAAGTTCGTTCTAGCAGAACAATTGAAACACTGCATTAAGCAGGCACAGGCAGATAATTAAGTAACCGAAAAATGCGGACGTTTATAATCCTCTGGTTTGGACAACTGGTATCCCTCCTTGGCTCAGGCTTGACTGGCTTTGCTTTAAGCTTATGGGTGTACAAAAATACAAACTCAGTTACTCAGTTTGCGCTGATTTCTGTGCTTACTCTGCTGCCTGGCATCATCATCTCCCCACTTGCAGGTACACTTGGGGATCGGTGGAACAGACACTGGCTAATGATTTTAGGCAATTGTGGAGCTGGGTTAAGCATCCTTTCGATCGCCCTGCTATTTTTTCTTGGACATCTTGAAGTCTGGCACATCTACGCAGCAACAGCTCTTAGCTCCGCTTTCAACGCCTTGCAGTGGCCTGCCTATGATGCTGTAATTCCACTGCTTGTACCACCGCAGCATTTGGTTCGTGCCAATGGTATGTTCCAAATAGGGCTAGCTGTCTCCCAGCTCATTTCGCCGCTGCTAGGAGGCTTTCTGCTAGTGACCATTCAGATTCAAGGTGTCCTTATACTTGACGGAATTACCTTCATTTTCTGCCTTGCGATACTCTTGCTGGTTCGGCTGCCCAAATCTAGAACTACGACAAAAGCCGAAGTGTCGAAAAACTCAGTGTGGCATGATACCTTAGCAGGCTGGTATTATATCACCAATCGACCTGGTTTGTTCTGGTTATTAACTCTTTTTTGCATCTACCATTTTGTTGAGGGAACTGGCGTTGTGCTATCGACACCACTGTTCCTTTCCTTTACCTCGACTGCTGTACTTGGCACAATGTTGTCTATCGGTGGCAGCGGTATGATACTTGGCACGGCACTCATCAGCACTTGGAGTGGAGGGAAGCGTCGCATATATACCGTACTCGGGTTTATGCTATTAGGCGGGTTATGCATGCTGGTGGCTGGGCTGCGTCGTGATGTTTTGCTGTGTACTGTTGCCATTTTCCTTCACTACTTCAGTCTGCCGATCGTTGTCAGTGTTAAGCGAGCCATCTTTCAGAGCAAAGTTGCGCCTGATCTGCTGGCAAGAGTCTTCGCTGTGAACCGAATGCTCATCAATTTATCCCTGCTGCTTGCTTATCTAGTTGCAGGACCGCTAGCTGACCATGTGTTTGAACCACTGCTTACGATGAATGGACCATTAGCTGGAAGTGTTGGAAAGATCATTGGTGTCGGACCGGGACGTGGCATTGGCTTCTTATTCATCATCATGGGAATGAGCTTGATGGTAGCTATTATTACCTGCTATTTTTCTCCACGCCTGCGACTGCTAGAATCGGAACTACCAAATTTTATCTCCCACTAAATAACTGCCTGTTTTGCTATTTACTTGCAAAACAGTGCTAGCACAAGCAAACTAACTGTCAATTTTTTTGGAGTAATTATGAATTGGAATGACCAAGAAGATACAACTATCTACAAAGTTGTCGTAAATCACGAACAACAGTATTCAATTTGGCCTAGCGAGCGGGAAAATGCTCTCGGTTGGACAGATGCACCGAAAAGTGGGACAAAGGCAGAATGCCTAGCTTACATAAAAGAAGTATGGACTGATATGAGACCACTTAGCTTGCGTCAGCAAATGGAAAAATTAGCACAATCAAGCTAATACCAATTCAAAAAAGGTTTGCAACACCACGTAGAGACGCTTCAAACAGCGAGCCAGCGCCCTTTGGAGGGTTAGCCCGACCCAGGCGACTGGCGTCGCGCCTCTACAAAATCTATTCGTCACATTCTTTTTTCAGTATAATTTAAGTATTAAATTTAACTTGAGATCAATAAATGAAAAAGAATAACATTCAAGATATTTATCAGCTATCCCCAGTGCAGCAGGGGATGCTGTTCCACACGCTTTATGCTCCTTCTTCCGGGGTGTATTGCCAACAATTTAGTTGTACTTTTACAGGTTCTCTGGATGTTGAGGCATTCAGTGCAGCATGGCAGCAAGTCGTAGCGCGGCATGTGGTGTTGCGAACTGCTTTCATTTGGGAACGGCAAGATGTGCCGCTACAGGTGGTGTACCGACAGGTGAAACTACCATTAGAGATCCATTCTTGGACCGGGTTATCTCCACAGGAGCAGCAGCAACAACTAGTGACTTTCTTAGAGAAAGACCAGCAGCGTGGCTTTCAACTGACCAAAGCACCACTGATGCGTCTAAACCTAATTCAAATGTCGGAGGATGCCTACCAATTTGTGTGGAGTTACCACCACATACTTTTAGATGGGTGGTCACTGCCGTTGGTATTTAAGGAAGTGTTGGGCTATTACGAAGCATTGTCTTTGGGGCAAGAGTTACAACTGCCACCAAGTCGTTCCTACCGCGAGTACATTGTTTGGTTACAAAAGCAGAACTTAGAAGTTGCCGAAGAATTTTGGCGGCAAACACTACAGGGTGTGACGGCACCAACACCGCTCGTAATTGATAAAGCACACCAAAGCAATCAAGTGCAACAAAGCTATAGCGAGGAGATTCTTCTACTATCAAGTGAAGCAACAACAGCCCTGGTGTCTTTCGCACGAAGACATCAACTGACGTTGAACACCTTAGTGCAAGCAGCTTGGGCTTTACTTCTTTTGCGATACAGTGGCGAAACCGACGTAGTTTTCGGCGTGACTGTCTCAGGTCGTACAGCCGCCATAACAGGTGTGGAGTCGATAGTTGGGCTATTTATCAATACTCTGCCGATGCGGGTAGGACTCTCGAGTGAGGACACAGTTCTACCAAAGCTCAAGCAAATACACAAGCTACAAGTTGAAATTAGTAGTTACGAGTACACTCCACTGGTACAGATTCAGCGTCACAGTGATGTGCCGCAAGGGCTGCCGTTGTTTGAAAGCATTGTGGTGTTTGAGAATTATCCGGTAGATACGGCTTTAGAACAGAACTCCCAGAAGTTGCAAATCAGTGATGTTCGTGCCTTTGAGAGGAACAACTATCCACTCACTCTCATCGCTCAGCCGGGTGTGCAATTGTCGTTGCGCTTCATCTATGATAGTCAGCGTTTTGACTCGGCGAGTGTGACACGAATGGTGGGTCATTTCCAAGCTCTCTTGGAGGGTCTAGTCGCCAATCCCGACCAAAAGCTGTCGCACATACCACTGTTAAGTGCCACTGAACAACATCAGATCCTGATCGAGTGGAACAATACACAGGCTCGTTATCCTCAAGAAAAGTGTCTGCATTCCTTGTTTGAGGAACAGGTGCAGAAGACACCCCATGCGATTGCAGTGGTATTTGAAGAACAACGCCTCACCTACAGTGAATTAAACACACGCGCCAATCAACTGGCGCATTACCTACAATCACTAGGCGTGGGACCAGAAGTGTTAGTCGGTGTGTGTGTTGAGCGTTCTGTGGAGATGGTTGTGGCATTGCTAGGCATTCTCAAGGCGGGTGGAGCTTATGTGCCAGTGGACCCAGAATATCCGCAAGAACGCTTGGCATATATGCTAGAAGACAGCCGGGTCAAGGTGCTGTTGACCCAGGAAAAATTAGTGGCAAGGCTTGCACAACAGCAGGCGCATCTGGTGTGTTTGGATACAAACTGGCAAGCTATTAGTGAGTTCAGCGCTAAAAATCCACGCTCGGTCGTGTTACCCCATCATCTGGCTTATGTGATTTACACTTCGGGCTCTACAGGTAAGCCGAAAGGAGCAATGAACACTCATCAGGCGATTTGCAATCGCTTGGTGTGGATGCAGCAAGCTTACCAAATCACACCAAATGATAGCATCTTACAGAAAACCCCGTTCAGCTTTGATGTCTCGGTGTGGGAATTTTTCTGGCCATTAATCACTGGCGCACGTCTAGTGGTGGCGCAACCGGGAGGACATCGAGATAGTGCTTATCTGGTGAAGCTGATTGCCAAAGAGCAGATTACCACACTGCATTTCGTCCCCTCAATGCTACAGGTGTTCTTGTCTGAACAAAGTCTGGAAAGTTGCATTTCGTTGCGGCAAGTGTTCTGTAGTGGTGAAGCACTGCCAAAAGAACTGCAAGAAAAGTTTTTTGCGCGTCTGGGGTGCAGTTTACACAATCTCTACGGTCCGACAGAAGCGGCAATTGACGTCACCTATTGGCAATGCCAACCAGACAGCGAACTGTTGACAGTACCGATTGGTCGGGCTATAGCCAATACACAAATTTACATCCTCGATCGCGACAATCAACCAGTACCTACCGGGGTACCGGGAGAACTGCACATCGGTGGTGTGGGTTTAGCACGAGGCTACCTCAACCGCCCGGAAACGACAGCCGAAAAATTCATTCCCAACCCCTTTAGTTCAGAACCAGGTTCTCGCCTGTACAAAACTGGTGATTTAGCCCGGTACTTAAGCGATGGCAGCATAGAGTACATTGGTCGCGTTGACTTCCAGGTAAAAATACGTGGTTTCCGCATTGAGCTAGGAGAAATCGAAGCAGTACTAACTCAACACCCTAATGTCAACTCTTGCGTCACCATCGTCCGCGAGGATGCGACCGGAGAAAAGCGCTTAGTCGCATATGTCATACCTGATACACGCACAGCAGTGACAATGAGCGAGTTGCGCTCCTTCCTCAAACAGAAACTGCCAGATTACATGGTACCATCTGCCTTTGTGATGTTGGATGCCCTGCCGCTTAGCCCTAATGGCAAGCTAGATCGTCGGGCGTTACCGAAGCCTGATACAACACGTCATCAACGAGAAACAGCTCTAGTCGCACCGCGCACAGAGTCTGAAGAAATACTAGCCAAAATCTGGCGTGAGGTTCTGCACCTGGAGCAAGTTGGCATCCATGACAACTTCTTTGAACTGGGCGGGGATTCGATTCTCAGCATTCAGATTATTTTTAAAGCCAAACAGGCTGGACTGCAACTGACTGCTAAACAGATATTTGAACACCTGACAATTGCTGAGTTGGCAGCAGTAGCGAACGCTACTCAAACGACCAGGGCAGAACAAGGGCACTTAAGTGGTTTGTTACCTCTAACACCCATCCAACATTGGTTTTTTGAACAAAATCTACCAGAACCTCACCACTTCAACCAGTCATTTCTACTAGAAATACCGCAAACATTCGACCCCGCTTTGTTGTCGCAAGTGGTGCAACAATTATTGGTGCATCATGATGCGCTGCGCTTACGTTTTGTGCAGTCTGGCTCAGATTGGGAACAGGTTAACACTACCCCTGATGATACCATTCCTTTTTCTTATGTAAATTTATCAGCAATACCTTCAGCAGAGCAAAAAGCTGCTATCGAATCCACCGCTGCTTCGCTACAAGCGAGCTTGAATCTCTCTTCTGGACCACTCATGCGAGTAGCGTTTTTTGCTCTGGGTAGTGATAAACTAAGCCGACTGCTAATAATCATCCACCACCTAGCCGTGGACGGCGTTTCTTGGCGGATTTTGTTAGATGATTTGCTTTGTGCTTACCAGCAACTCAGTCGCGGCGAAAAAATTCAGCTTCCCCCCAAGACGACATCTTTTAAACACTGGGCTGTGCAACTAACTTCTTACGCGCGTTCAGATAGCGCAAAGAAAGAACTGACTTATTGGCAAGGCATTTCACGTACACAGATATCCCGTCTGCCAGTAGACAATGTCTTCGGTGCTAACACTGTAGCATCTGCCCGCACAGTATCAGTGTCGCTTTCACCGGGCGAAACCCGCGCTCTTTTGCAGGAAGTTCCTAAAACTTATAAAACTCAGATCAATGATATCCTGCTGACTGCTCTGGTGCAGGTTTTCGGTAAGTGGACTGGCAATAACTCTGTGTTACTTGACCTTGAAGGTCATGGGCGGGAAGATATTTTTGAAGATGTGGACTTATCGCGCACAGTTGGTTGGTTTACGACAATCTTCCCCCTGCTTTTAGAGTTAAAACCAACAGACAATCTAGGAGATGCAATTAAGTCTATCAAAGAACAACTCCGTGCCATACCCAACCGAGGCATCGGCTACGGTTTGCTGCGCTATTTGAGTGGGGATGCGGAAATTACCTCCACACTGCAAGCATCACCACAAGCTGAGGTAAGTTTCAACTACCTGGGGCAATTGGATTCGCGAATGCAAGAAAATTCTTTCTTCAAACTAGCCCCTGAATCAGTCGGTTCACAACAAAGCAAGCTCGGAAGTCGCAGTCATTTGCTAGATATTAACGGACTGGTAGTAGAAAGTCAGTTACAACTGGATTGGACATACAGCGAAAACTTTCACAAACGTGCCACAATTGAAAGTCTCGCCCAAGATTTTGCAGCAAGCTTGCGATCGCTAATCGCTCATTGTTTATCTGCTGATGCAGGGGGCGACACACCTGATGTATCTGAACAGACGGTTCATAGCTTTACTCAACAAATAAATAATGACCAGCGTCAGGAAAATAACGCTTCTGTACCCCTACACTTATTAGAACTTCCAGAGGGAATCTCTGAGTTACTTCCCTCAGATATAGAATCGGCATATCCTCTTGCCAAAATGCAGGAGTTTATGTTGCATCATTACGCAAATGATCATCAAAAAATGGGGGTTTACCATTGCCAGCAATCATACGATATCTATGATGACAATCTTTCTTTGATTGCCTTTAAGAAGGCATTAGAAATAAGCGTGCAAAAACATCCGGCTTTGAGAACGGTATTTATCACTTCTAACGGAAAACCAGCAGTTCAGGTGGTCAAAAAAAATCTGACATTTTCCATCAATGAGCATGATATTAGCAACATGGAAACGGAGGAACAAGAAAGCTATGTTGATGAGGTGGTGAAGCAAGATAGGCACAATTTGTTCAACGTTGAAAATTCCAATGAGCCACTTTTTAGATTCTGGATTTTTCAGAAAGCAAAGAATAAATTTGAATTCTTCATGTCAACTCATCATGCAATTATAGATGGTTGGAGCAATATTGAATTTCTCAACCAACTGTATGAGTTCTATTTGGTTCTCAAGAAAGGAGAAGAAATAACAGTATCCCCTGCTGCCAATGTGCATAAGGAATTTGTCGCTTTGGAGAAAGAGATTCTTGGCTCACTAGACGCATCAAATTTCTGGAAGCTTCACTTGAAAAACTATACATATAAACCATTAAAGCCGTTAACCACTTCAGTAGTTCAAGTAGAAGCTGTTGCAGAAGAATACAAATTGGACTCAGAAATCATTGCTGACTTACGTGAGTTCTGTCGGAAATTGAAAGTTTCACCGAAAGCACTTTTCCTGAGTACCTACCTTGACCTCATTGGTACTGTGATGAAAGAAAACATGGTTTCTGTAGGAATTATCTCAAATAGTAGGACAGAAAGATTATCTGACCCGTTTGGAGCTTTGGGCTTGTTCTGGAATATTGTTCCATTCTGCCAACAAGTTATAGAAGATAAAGAGGTACAAATTAAAAATGTGCAGCAATCTCTAATTGATATCGAACCTTATGTTCGATATCCACTTCTGGAAATTTTATCAGACCAACAGTTAAAACCTGGTGCTCGGGCGGAGTTATTTTTCGCTACGTTTAATTTCATGTCTTTCCATAATGCCAAAAATCTTTTCGAGCAAACTGACTTGAAGGTAAATGCAAGAAGGTCTCATGACAAGTTCAACTTTCCTTTAAATTTTGCTGTTTCAATGAAGCCATCGTCAGAAGATGTAAGCATACGTGTGGAATATGACCAGATGTATTTTAGCTGCCTTGAGATTCGCTCAATGCTTCACAATTATGTTGAAATCTTATACGCAGTTCATACACTTTAGGCATTGAGCTTCTAGCCTTGTAAAATCATGCATTCTGGGTTTAGAAAGCTTTGCTTTGTCTAGCTTTCAGGCATTCTATCATGTCCGCTTAATGACCAAGAAAGAATCATCCGTCAGAATCATTCGTCAGAATATTAAACGTGTTTCTCGTTACAAATCAACAGTTCTGGTCAGCCGTATTGGTTTGGTACCGACGCATTGTCCCCTAAAATTTTGGCACACGAGTGTTTGGTTGATCTGTCTTCCAAGTCGAGTACTCGTTGTAATAAGGCTGCCAAAATTTTTACGTGTAAGACCCCCGCACCCCGAATTTATTTGTGGAGAAAAAGAAAGTTTTCCGCATTCATTTCCCCCGGATTCTGTCCGTGGGGATATTCTGATTACTGCGTTCTGTGTTCTGCGTTCTTCTTAATTATAATTCCTGCTTTACCTCACCATAACCCTCTACGAACCTGCGGAGAGGGGAAGGGAGGCGGGTGAGGTTTTTCGTTTTTTATAAGTGTTTATCCGGGCATGATATAGAATTCCTCCAAAGATTGTTGCAGTTCCTGAGTCACTAGCTGCAACACAAGGCTTGCAGGCATGGACTTGTGCAAAAAACCACGTCCCCCAGCTCGCACGACTTCTAGGCGCTCACTAAAATTATTTTGGTCTGTAAAAACGAGTACTGGAATTGGCGGTGTTTGGTTGGACAATTCTGCTAGCAGCTTGAAACTGTCCTTAACACCATAAGGACAGCAAAGGTCGAGTAGCAGAGGGGAACAGACGTTTGAATGTCACAGGCGCAGAGCACGCAGAGAATTTCTTAATCTCCTCTGGGTGCTTTGTAAGCGGCGTGTGAGTTTTCATGTTGGAACAACCAACCGTAGAGATTTTACGCAACGCCTGTAGAACTTGCGTTTAGTTATGTAAGTGTCCATTCTGCGATGGAAAGGATTTGTCAAAAGACAAACCATGACTACGCAAAACTTCTAACTGCTCAGACATGAGCTGTAGCTGTTGTTTGATAATTTTTTCCACCAATGCCTTAGATGGTGTTCCTCCTCCATCACCATGAACTGACGCAACAGGTTTAGAATCATTGCTATTCACAGTTATATTTGCATTGTCAACCGTATTTTGCGATTCAATCCAGTAACGTTTTCTTTGGAACGCATAAGTAGGAAGTGGCAGTAGCTGACGCGAATCATCGCCTTCAAATCCTGTCCAGTCAATATCGACTCCTTGCAGATACAATACTGATAAGCTTTCCAGCAATGTTTGCCAATTATCGGATTTTGCAGTCAAAGAAGGTAACCAAACAGCATTTTCTACTTGCTGGCAGCGTTTGCCTAGACTACAGAGAACTGGTTTGGAACCAATTTCTACAAATAATTCGTAACCGTCTGCTAACAAGGTATTTAACCCTGCCATAAATTTTACAGCTTCACGGGTGTGGCATCGCCAATATTTGGCATCGGGTACAACTCCTGAAGGCAGCCAAGTTCCAGTCACATTGGAAATTAAGGGAATGCGCGGAGCTTGGAATTGTACTCGACTTGTGGTTTGCTCAAAAGCATCTAGCATTTCGTCCATCAAAGGAGAGTGGAAGGCGTGAGATACTTTTAAGCGTCGAGTCTCAATTCCTTGGGCTTCGAGTTTAGCGATGACTGCCTCAACTCCGGCAATGGTACCAGAGATGGTAATATTATCAGGAGCGTTAATGGCAGAGATGGTAACTTCTTGGCTGTAAGATTCAATCGCGGCTTGTACTTGAGCCTCATTGCCAAATACCGCAGCCATCGCACCCATTGACTTGATTCCCTGCATCAAGCGCGATCGCTCGGCAACGAGCTTGAGTCCTTCTTCCAGTGTAAAGACTCCAGCTATGCAAGCTGCGACATATTCACCGAAACTGTGACCAATGACGGCTGTTGGTTCTACACCCCAAGATTTCCACAACTGCACCAGAGCGTATTCTACAGCAAATATCGCTGGTTGGGTGTAAGCAGTTTCATCGATGTAGCTACTTTCGGTTTCGGCTTGAGGATACAAAACCGACAGCAGAGGTTTATCTAGATAAGACCGCAAAATTTCATCGCATTGGTCGATGCAAGCGCGGAAGGTCGGCTGAGTTTCGTAAAGTTGGCGACCCATATTTACATATTGGGAACCCTGACCTGTGAACAAAAAGGCGATTTTGGGATGCTTTTTGCCGCCAATTTTACCGCTTACCAACTGAGACATTTTTTTACCAGCAGCGTAAGCACCAAGTACCGTTTGTAATTCCAGGTTAGATTTCGCGATCGCAACTAGGCGATGATCGAAATGCGATCGCCCGGTATTGGCCGTGAAACAAATATCTGGTAATGATGCATCAGGGTTATTACCAAGATAATTCTCATAACGTTGTGCTAAATCGCGTAAAGCATTTTCACTTTTAGCGGATAGCGTGAGAAGATGCACCTGCCTATCGCTTGCCGTTTCTTTTTGACTTGCTTCGGGTGCTTCTTCTAAAATCACATGAGCATTGGTACCACCAAAACCAAAAGAAGATACACCAGCCAAGCGTTGTTTATTGCCTCTATTCCAAGGCACAACTGTACTAGGGATGGACAAGTTTGTGCCAGCAAAAGAAATGTGGGGGTTAACTTGTTTGAGGTGCAAATGGGGTGGAATTTCCTCGTGATGTAGCGATAGGACAGTTTTAATTAAACCAGCCATTCCTGCTGCTGCTTCCAAATGTCCAATATTGGTTTTGACAGAACCAATAACACAAGGTTGCTCAGACAAACGTCCTTCCATAAGGACTGCTTTGAGGGAGTTTACCTCGATAGGGTCGCCTAAAAAGGTTCCAGTACCATGCGCTTCAACGTAGCTAATTTCACTCGGTGACACACCAGCATTTTGCATTGCTTGGCGAATCACTGCTTGTTGGGCTAGTCCATTGGGTGCTGTAAGTCCGTTGCTGCGTCCGTCTTGATTAATTGCTGAACCTTTAATAACTGCAAGGATATTATCTCCATCGCGTTGAGCATCGCAAAGACGTTTGAGAACCACGACACCACAACCTTCTCCCCGTACATAACCATCAGCATCGGCATCAAAAGTTTTACAACGACCATCGCTAGACATCATCCCAGCTTGGGAAAATGTAATAGTCAACTGTGGGGTGAGAATTAAATTTACACCAGCAGCTAAAGCAAGTTCGCATTCTCCCTGACGCAGACTTTGACAAGCTTGGTGAAGTGCAACTAAGGATGAAGAACAAGCTGTATCTACTGCCCAACTCGGACCACGCAAATCTAACAAATAGGAGATACGGTTAGCGGCGATGCTAAAAGCGTTACCTGTACCTGTATAAGCATCGAATCCAGCAACTTGTTTGGATAGCAACTGAGAGTAATCAAAATTACTAATCCCAACAAATACACCTGTATTGCTTCCTGCTAACTTATCTGGTGCATAAGCTGCATTTTCGAGCGCTTCCCAGCTAACTTCTAATAATAATCGCTGTTGCGGGTCGAGAGACTCTGCTTCGCGTGGGGAAATTCCAAAAAATTGCCCGTCAAATTTATCTACTTGTTCTAAAAAGCCACCCCAACGAGTATTCATTTTGCCTGGTGTAGCGCGGTTTGGGTCATAGAAAGTATTCGCATCCCATCGCTGTTGCGGGACTTCGCTAATCGCATCGACACCACGGCGTAGTAATTGCCAAAAGGCTTCTGGGTTATCAGCACCAGGGAAACGGCAACCAATACCAACGATCGCAATCGCATTATTTTCTTTTTGTTCTTTTTGTTGCTGCGATACTACCTTTTGTTGTGGGACTCCACCGCCTAAATGTTGTGCTAAAGCTGCGATTGAAGGATAATCATACAACAGAGTCGGTGAAAGTTCGCGTCCCAACCATTCCTGTAATTCTCCCGAAATTCTCACTGCTGCCAAGGAACCCAGACCGTATTGTGCGAGAGGTTCGTTAATATTAATTTCTTGGGAGGAAATTTGCAATTGTTCGGTGACTTTGGTAAGTAACCAAGCTGCGATCGCTTCGGTGTTTGCTGTCTCAATTTGGGTTTGTTCTAACTGCGGTGCGATTGATTCCACATTTTCTAATTTAGTTTTGTTGTGAGAATCAGCACTCCAAATAGCAACCACGTCGAGAGTACCAGCTTCAAACTCAGCCCGACAGGTACTGCGTCGTACTTTACCAGAAGAAGTTTTCGGTAAACTATTCGTTTTAATCAAAACAATGGCATGAGTTTGCAAATCATGGTGTTCGGCTACGGCTTTACGAATTGCTCCTATGACTTCATCAGCGTTAAGCTTGCGGAGGTGACTGCGTTCGACTTCTTGGACAATCACCAACTTTTCACCAGTTTTGATTTCGACTGCAAAGGCTGCACCACCAGCAGGACGTAGTGCAGGGTGACTATTTTCCACAGTGAATTCAATATCTTGAGGATAATGGTTGCGACCCATGATGATAATTAAATCTTTGAGGCGACCAGTGATAAACAACTCACCATCGTGTAAAAAGCCTAAATCCCCAGTCCGCAGAAAAGGACCAGTTTTATTGTCTGCAAGGTACGCTTGAAAAGTATTTTTCGTTTGTTCGGGACGATTCCAGTAACCTTGAGCGATACTATCGCCTGCTACCCAAACTTCTCCCACCTGTTCATCTGGACAAGGCAGAAATGATTCGGGGTTGACAATCAGCACTTTTTGGTCTGGGCTACTTTTACCACAACCAACAATCGCTTTGCCACCATCAGAAGCAGTAGTATATATGACTTGGTTTTGTTCCAAAGCTGTGGGTTGAATATGACGAACAATTGGAGCCTCAGATTTCAAACCCCCAGATACAATTAAAGTTGTTTCCGCCATTCCATAGCAAGGATAGAATGCTTCCCGACGGAAACCGCAAGGAGCAAAAGTTTCGGCAAAACGTTCCATTGTTTCGGCACGTATCGGTTCTGCACCTGTAAACGCAACTTCCCAACGACTTAAATCAAGAGTTGCTAGTTGTTCCGGGGAAATTTGGCGACAAGCAAGGTCATAAGCAAAATTTGGACCTCCACTGGTCGTTGCTTTGTAATTAGAAATCGCCTGCAACCAACGGAAAGGCTTTTGGAGAAAAGCAACTGGTGGCATGAGAATGCAAGGTCTACCGAGATACAATGGCTGGAGCAAATTCCCAATTAATCCCATGTCATGGTATAAGGGCAACCAACCTACAACAATAGTTTCCTTTGTATGGTCAAAAGCCCTCAAAATCATTTGCTCATTGTGCAATAGATTACCATGACTCACCATCACCCCTTTTGGAGTTCCCGTAGAACCCGAAGTGTACTGGAGAAAAGCCAAAGTATCACTGTTTATATTTGGATGCAGCCAATCTACGGCTATGTCAGTGTTAATATTATCGGTTGTTAACCAGGGTATTGCAGCCAATGTATTATTTTCAGCCAATTGAACCGCCATGGTTGTTAATTCGGATGCTGTAGTCAGTGCTACCACTGCTGAAGCATCTGATACAATCGCCTGTAGCCTAGACATTTTTTGATTGCGTCGGGGTGGATAAGCAGGAACCGCGACAAAGCCAGCATATAAACAACCAAAAAAGGCAGCGGTAAATTCTAGTCCAGGTGGATATAGTAACAAAGCCCGCGAACCTGGTACTCCGTGTTGAAGAAGTTGAGTGGCGATCGCCCGTGCTTTTTTATCTAATTCTTGATAACTTAGATTGACGCTTTCTGTTTCTCCATCGAGAAGAAAAGTATAAGCTGTTTGTTCAGTTTGATTTTGCGCTCTGTAGGTTAAAAGTTCTACTAAAGTAGAAAATTTAACATCATTGTTATTGGTAAAATCGTTTAAATTAGCAATCATTTGATGTTTCCTCAGAAAAGATAAAGTACTTGGCAGAATCTGTTATTAACAGTTATTAAGTATCCGCATTATTAGTTTCATCATTGGCGGAAACACCACACCAATTGGTGGAAGGCGTTAATCCACACCATACGCTTGATAACTGCGGCTGGTACTGTTCACTGGTTTAATATTCCGAAAAGTTGCTTTGAATAATCGCAACTGCGGGATGTATGCGATGGATTTAGTGCGTTCTTGTGTTTAATACCAGTCGTATGCCAAATTTTATGCAGTAAGTAAGCTGGTAAGAAAAAATCAAACTATGTAAAGAAAAGTAAATCTTGGAAACTAGCTTGTAGTAAGCGCTTCTTACAGATTTGTAATTATCTACACCGACCTACTTAAGTAAGTTGGCTAAAATCTTGCAAGAGTTACAACAGTCAGGAGGCGAAGCCTCCAAACCCTCGTTACCAGGTTCAACCTGGTAACGAGATATTAGAGCCTCTGGCTCACAATTAACTAGTCACAGCGCCCACACCAATCAGAACTATGCCGACTGAACAAACACTTGCATTTGTTCTAACAATGCATCTACATCTTTTTGTAGTTGCTGCAAATCTTGTTCATGGTTCACGGTCCAAGTATGTATTGCATCCAAGCTTGCATTTAAAAAAGCATTGCGACAAGCATGATAGTCAATCTTACCAGTAGAGTCTTTTGGAATACTACCTGCCTTTAAAAACACCACAGTATAAATTTGCAGTTCATGTTCTTCTAAAACTGCAGAACGGATGGCTTTAATGACTTCATCCGCATTAAAAATACGTGAATAGGCTCTCTTCACCTCCTGAAGAACGACTAACCGTTCTTGATAATTAACTTCTACAGAAAAGACCACTCCAGCGCTTGGTTTTAAGGATGGATGGCTCTGCTTCACAGTTGTTTCAATAGCTTGAGTATGATAGTTGTGACCTCGAATACTAATTACGTCATTGACCAATTGTTGGTTTAGGTTACTTTTATCAAAAAGCTTTTGTACTTCTTGTTGCTGAGAATTAACCAATACTAAATGATTCATTTCTCCGTCCTCCGTTGTAAAATTAAGGTAAATAGACTTAAAGATTCAGATAAGCTATAACTCACTTCAAGCAACTATAAGAAAACTCTTCAATAAAGTTTTATTTTTTCTTTGTTATATAAAAGAAAAGATAAAAATATTAAAGGTGATGTCCATAAAACTTGATAGTGCAATCACTTATAAACGATTCCCGTTCTCTATAGAGACGCGCCAGGGCGCATTTCTACATTGTGGTCGTGATAAAGGTTCTGGTCTTATCTGAACCGTATGGACTTATAAAGCGTCAAATCTTTCTAGCAATGTTATACTGTGTCACCCAATATTTTTATTGCTTTTATAATATATTACGGTTCACTTCTGGAAAATTATGCACTTGTCTGGTGATTTTTCAGAAAAAATTGGGAGAAAATTAAAAATGTTAGCAAATCTAGTAATTCTATTTAATTTGTAAAAATCCATCGGCTCAGGTTTCCGGCTTCTTCGGTAAAGTCAGGAATTTGGCTGTTCACGAAGGCGAGTGCGTGCCGCAGGCATAAACTCTTCGTGTGCCCGTAGAGCTTATGATTTAGGATTGCTATAGAATACATTCTTTATTAATAGTTAAGGAATTAAAATCCAAAAATAATACTGTAAGCAAAGCGCTTCCACAAAAAAATCTAACTTATGAATTATTATTGATTTATTTATTTCAAATAAAGCGATTGGAAACCTCTAATAAATATTACTCAGTTTTTTGTCTAATAGGGAAATTTGATTTGATTATGTTATAAGTATCCTCTTGAAATTGCTTTGACGTTAATTTATCAGGAATTTCTGCTGCTAATATTTCGATGAGTTGCGATGGTGAACAATCTGGAAAAACCGCTAATACTTCATTAATAATTAAACTTGCCATTGGTCCAATAAACTTAGTGAGTTCTTGCTGAATAAGTTTTAAAAGCTCCAAATTCCTATTTACAGAAGATTTTTCCATAAAATCCAGTTTGCTATGATTGATAGAGTTGTTGTTATTAACAGAACTATTATTTACTGCTATTTTATTAAGTATTTTCATCAAAACATCGCTAATTTTTGCCGCTATTAATGGAGTTTTCATCAAAACATGAGGAGAAGACTCGATAGGAACAGTTGATTCTTGTTGTATATACTCTGCCAAATCTAAGTTGATATACATAGGTGTTTGTGGATGAATGTCGCCATTGGTAGCATTTTCTTGTCTAAGTTCTCGTTCTAATTTTTGTAAAATTAATAATTCTTCTAATGCTTTCTTAGTTTTTTTTTCTTGTTTTTGCTTTTGGAAACTTTTAATTCCTTGTATTCGAGGTATAAATGTAAAACGAGGTAAAACAGGTGAATGACTGTGTAGGTGATTCAATAAAAAAAGAATTTCTTTAGCTGAATGGAAGCGCTCATTTGGTACTTCTGCCAGCATTTTTTCTAAAACGAGCGCAAAATCCTCAGAGATATTGACTTGAGAGCGCCATTGCCAATTTAGTGATTCATCTAAGAGAGAATGTGGCATTTTACCCGTTAAAAGAACCACTGCACAAACACCAAGTGCATAGAGATCGCTAGAAGGATAGGATTGTCCTAAACGTAGCTGTTCAGGTGGAGAATAGCCAATCTTTCCGACTACTGATTTGCGAATTGAATTATAAAAATTTAGAGAATCAGGAGACATAATCTGGGTACAATTCTCTTGAACTACCCCAAAATCAATCAGCACGGGTTTAGATTGATTATGAGGTAACATGATATTCTCCAGTGAAATATCTCTGTGAATTATTTGGCGATCGTGAAGATATTCTAAAACTGGTAATATATCCATTAACCATGTTCTCACTTCTATTTCAGAAAATGGCTCACCTTTCTGTGCGATGCGATCAGATAAAATTTCTGAATAAGTTTTGCCGTCAATATATTCCTGAACGATGAAGATTCGTTGATTATCCGTAAACCAAGCTAAAAATTTGGGAATTTGAGGATGCTGAATTTGGTATAAAACTTTTGCTTCACGCTCGAATAACTCCTTGCATTTACGGAGGTTTTCTTCTTTTGATGTTGTTGGTACAAACTCTTTCAAAACACAAGCTTCATTAAATCGCTCATTGTCGAATGCTAGGTAAGTTCGTCCAAATCCTCCCTTACCAAGAAATTTATGAATCTGATAGCGGCTGTGTATTACAGTTCTTGGCTCAATTTCTGAAATCATTTCTTCTACATCATTGATTTGAATAAACAGCATTTTTTGTTTAATAGTGTTAAAACTCAGCAATTATGCAGAAATTTGGCTGTGTATAAGTAAGTAGGCGAGAAAAAATCGAACTATGTCAAGAAAAGTAAAGCTTGGGAACTAGCTCGTAGTAAGCGCTGTCTTTGCTAAAGCGGTTACTACATATCTTTAATTATTTACCTGAACTACTTATCTCCACAAAAAAGCCTAGAATCTAGGCTTTGCTCTTGTTGCTCAACTAAGATCTTGCAAGAGTTACAACAGTGAGGAGGCGAAGCCTCCAAACCCTCGTTACCAGGTTCAACCTGGTAACGAAATATTAGAGCCTCTGGCTCTTGTTAATAATGGTGCAAGAACTGAGCCAATCGACTGTGACAGAATATATTTATTCAGAGTCAAGTTTGATTTGAACTTATTATTTTTAACTTTTTCTTGACTTCAGATTTAATTAGATGAGGAATGACATGAGGTGCTATTTGCAAAAATGTTGATAAGAATCCTTTCTGCGCAATCAAGTCTTTGATACTTGGAGGATACCAAAAAGTTAATGAGATATTTTCTTCTATCGCTGTAACATGATGCCACCATAAAGGCGGAATGTAGAGTATTTCTCCAGCTTCAAGAATAACCTCAATTTTGTCTTGCCAAGGAAATTTAGGGTAAGATTCTAAGTCAGGCTTAGCAGGATTTACTTTACTCCAAGCAACTGTAGTCCAAGCAGAGGAAGAGCCATTATCTCCAATAGGTGGATAAAATGATAGATAATTTGAAGGTGGATATAAAATGAATTTTTTTCGTCCACGGATTTGTGCAAAAATATTATGTACATCATCAAAGTGAAGGTAAGTAGTTGAAGTAGATTTTTTGTTAGAGAACCCAAAAAAGAAATACATTATTTTTAGGTTTTTCGTGAAGTATTTTGGAGGAAGTATATCTTTAATGAGTTCAGGAAAGTACTTATTAAAATCTAGCTGAGCCATATAGTACGATATATTATCATCCTTTTGATTCCCATTAACCACATCAAGATAATCTTTAAGTTTCATTTCTTTGAGATGGTGAAAATTGTCATAATCAAAATTGGAATTCTGAAAAAAAGTTTGGTTGTAAGCTTCAACAGGAACAAGATTATCTCCACAAGTACTTATTAGATAATCATTCGACCACTTTTTATAAGCGTCCCATTGGTTAGCAACACCATTAATAATAAACGCTTGGCCTTGCTTCCACAGATTTAAGAATTCCTGCTTGCTAGGATTGTGAATTCTTGTAATTTGATTCTTTAATGTAGATGTCATGATAAATATCTCCTAGAATTAATGTGAATGTTTGTTTAGATTGAGAAAAATGAAATTTTGCTGGTATAAGCACATCAGTTTATGAGGCAATGCGAACATTATTCTTTAAGTAACCATCTTCCATGTGAATAATACGGTCAGCCATATCAAGAATGCGATTGTCATGAGTAATTAAAAGAATGGAACAACCATGATATTTGGCAAGATTTTTTAAGGTTTCGACTACAGTGTGAGTACTTGCTTTATCTAGCGATGCTGTTGGTTCATCAGCAAGAATTAATTGAGGTTTAGTAACTAATGCCCGTGCAAATGCCACACGTTGTTTTTGTCCTTCAGAAAGTTGCTCAGGATAATAATTAATACGGTGTTTTAAACCTACTAATTCCAGCATCGCTTCTGCCTCACGGCACATTTCTTTACGAGACATATTTTTACCTAATTCCATAGTCATTTGTACATTTTGACTTGCGGTTAGGAAAGGTACTAAATTGTGCTTTTGGAAAACATATCCAATCTGACGACGTAGTTGTAATAGCTTTTGATTGCTGGCGCGATAGATTTCTCTTCCCAATACTTTTACGCTACCTTCTTGTATAGTACGTAAACCAGCGATTAAGCTTAATAAAGTTGTTTTTCCTGAACCAGAAGGACCTGTTAAGATCACAATTTCACCAGAGTCAATTGATAAGCTGACATCAAATAAAACTTGTTTGCGTAATGAACCTTTTCCAAAGTAATGGTTGAGGTATTGAACTGAGATAATAGGAGATTGAAACATGATGATTACCTGAAAGATAGAAGATTGAGAAATGCTCGGTGTCAGAATTGAGAATTGAAACTTCAAAATTCAGTAAACTCTTTGATTGAAACGCTTTGCCCTAAATTGTGGGGTTAATTACAAACCGCAAATTATTCATTGGAAATTGGTAGACTTTATCCAAAAAGTTCGGCTGGGTCGGCAGAGCGAAGTTTACTCATCGCTAACATTCCGGCTATGGAACACATAATAATTGTTAGTACCATCACCAGCACACCTCTAGTTATCGTCATAAACATTGGCAACCGAGTCGCATCTTGAACAAAGCTATATAGATATATGCAGAAAGCAAATCCAGGGATGTATCCAATTAAAGACATTAAAACTGCTTGTTGCAAAACCACTTTTACCATGTATGAATTTGCATATCCGATTGCTTTAAATGTGGCGTAGATAACTAAACTATCAGAAATTTGTGTGTACAAAATTTGATAAACAATAATGCCACCAAATGCACATCCTATAATTGTACCCATATTAAAAATAAATCCGATGGGTGTAGATTCTGCTACAGTGTCTTTCTCAAGTTGCATGAAGTCTTCTAAAGTCATTAACTTCACATCTCGAGGTAGGTCTTTTGAGACTTTTTTAATGAGACTTTGCGAGTCAACACCAGGTTGGAGTCGAATAACTCCCATATGAACTTTTTCTAATGGCTGGTTAACAATTTCAGAGAAATTTAAATCACTGGTGATGATAGCACCATTTGCCGACAACACCCCACCTCCGAGAGAAAATAATCCTCCAATTCTAGTTTGGCGATTAGATACTTCTGTTATCACTTCTCCATGTTTTTCCAAGTTTTCAACAATTGGACCAAATTCAGGTCGAGAAAGCCTATCAAATAATACGGTGTTAGCTGCTTTTATGGCTTCTGTTTGTTGATTTATTTCTGGTAAATTAAACACAGGCTTATCTGGCGTAAAAGCGCAAATAACTATTGGTGTTTTGACAAAAGTTTCAGGATTTTTGAAATTTGCGATGGAAAGGTAGAAAGGATTGACTGAGGCTATTCCATCGACTGCTGAAATGTTATACAAATAGCGCCGTGAAAACTCTTTCATTTCAAAAAAACGTGTAGTATCGCGATGCAGCAAGACTAAGTCTGCTTGTAATGTTTTATGAAAAGTGACAGCATCTTCAAAAAGTCCGTCTCGAAAACCCAATTGAATAAACATCAACATTACAGCAAAGGTCACGCCAGTAATTGTAACTAATAAGCGAGCTTTGCGATGGATTAGTTGCAACCAAGCGACGGGTGTTGTAGCGCTCATGATTTAGTATTCTCCTATAATTTTAACTATTTAAATTAGTTTCAATTTTTACATCAACCTGCAAATTAATGAATTTAGCAGCTTCGTCAACATTGCTAGCATTTAAGCGAATCTTTACCTCTGCAATCCTTGAATCAGTATTTATCGTAGGGTCATTGCTTACAACATTTCGCTTACCTATTTGGACACCTACTTTCTCAACGCTTCCAGCTAATGCTTTCGGTAATGCGCGACTCGATATCGAAGCTTTTTGACCTACTTTTATTTTGCTGATATCAGTTTCGTAAATTTCAGCAACAACATACATTTGCTGCGTTTGAGCTAGCTCAACTATCCCTTTTTCAAAGCTAATAGTTTCTCCCGGAAAAGTGTTAATTTTCAAAATTTTTCCATCCATCGGCGCTCTCACGTAAGCCAAATCTAAATTTGCTTTTGCTTCCAGGACAGATGCCTTTGCTTTTTCTAACTCGCTTTGAGCAACCTGCACATCTACAGGACGTACTTCTTTTAACTTTCTTAAACTAGCTTTAGCTTCTTTAATCTGGTTGGGAAATGATGATAAAGTCTGATTCAGCGAACTTTTAGCTTCCTTAAGTTGCGCTTGCAAAGTTTCTACTGCTAATTTTTTAGTATCGTTGGTAACAGCAGATATTGCGCCTTGTTCGTACAATGACCGATAGCGTGCGTACTCAGTCTGTGCATTTTTCAGTTGCGCTTCCAAGCCAGCTATCTTGGCTTTTTGAACGGTAATATTCCCTTGAAATTGGGCTTCTAAATCTGCGATGCGTGCTTGCCCGGCCGCAACTTCTCCTTGTTTTGTAGTCCCTGCTTTGGCTTGATCAAGTTGGGCTTGAGCGACTCGAACGCCCATTTGGGTTTTGTCTACGGTTGTTTGCAGTTGTCTGACGTTATCAAGAACAGCAATTAATTGTCCGCGACGAACATTATCGCCTTCTTTTACCAAAACCTTATCTAACGTGGCAGTTTGCAAAGCAGATGGTCCAGATAGGTTAACGATTTTATCCTTTGTTTGAATGCGTCCTAAAGCTGCAATACTTGGATTTACAGGTTTTTGAACTGGAGCTGTTGGCGCTACATTACTCTGGTTTTTAAGTTGCAAACTTAAATTAGAGCTAGTGGAAAAAATATAGATCGGCACAGCAATAGCTGCTAATCCTACAGGAACCATTAAAGCTACCTTCAATTTTTTTGACTTCGTATCAAAGCTTACTGGTTTGCGAAAAATGTCCATTGGAGGTCAACCTTAGTTATTATTTGTTAGATTTTGGGAATTGGTGTTTGTAATTCGTAAGTCGTGATTCGCAATGACTCTTCAATTACGAATTAGGAATTATTAATTACGAATCATCTTGCTTCTATATTTCGATAGGGGTAAGCCAATTATTTTATGCAGTCGCTTACTCAAAACTTCTTAAATAAGGGAGCATACAAACAGACAAATCAGGGCGCAATCCCCTTCAGGTATCTCCTCCAAAGACGCAAAGAGCGTGCGCTTTGCGCTTACGCCAGTTTCCTACAGTCAGTAAATCACAAACTTTTCCCACTTACAGCACCTTGCCAGTAAATGAAGTACAACGCGCTTTGTCTAAAAGCCAGAGAGAAAGCCCTTTTTACTTCTGCTGTATATCACAATACGGTTCAGTTAAGGTTGATGTGTAAAAAATTATGTGTGTAGAGACGCGCTGTTTGAAGCGTCTCTACATTGTGTTCTTGATAAGGGTTCTGGTCTTATAGCAACAGCCAAGGTGGTTAGGACATCAACAGATGATAAAACCTAGACACAAAAAGACTTTTCACCCAGTCCCCAGTAAAGAGTCCAAGCGTCCCCTGCTATATCACCAAGCATATTGACTTATATCATGTGTGGGCGACTCATCATTAGGGCTGACGCCCAGACACACTGGACACACCGGACGCAAAGAGTTTGGAATGATCAAAAAATATTAAGTAGGGTGCGTTACCCTCAACTAACGCACCCTACGTATTTAAGATTTTCTTGATAAACACTCTCTAAGTACAAGATTGCACAAGGCAAGTAGCGTTATAGTTCGTAGTTCCGCTGTCTATGCCTGCGGCACGCTGTCTTCGGCTGTACCGTGCGTCCTCCGTAGGAGGCACGCGCTTAGCGCAACTACAACCCCTTATTGCAATATGAATTTATGAAATGCAGTACTAAGGTATGACCGAAAGGTCATCGCTATAATTCACAGCATCGGGCAGCTGCTTTTCTACTAGTCTTAAAGGTTTATACTGGTAAGCAATAACCGTCGCTAATACGGTTAGCACTCCCATCACAATAAACATCAAACCAATACCACGTCCTTGACCGACACCTATAATTTTTCCAATACTTCCAGCTAAAAGCCCGTTACGAGTCATTAATGGCTCGAAGATTTTATCTGCTAGTGGTCCTGCGACTGTGTAAGCAAAAGGCTGCGATGCGTTAGCGATCGCTCCTATTGTTGCAAAAACTCGGCCTTGGACACTAGAGGGTACTTTCCTTTGGAAAATAAGTTGGGTTGAACTGTTAATAATTGGTAGACCGAAGAAAAAGAGGAAAGCTATCAGCGCTAAGACAGGAACGAATTGGTAGAACCCTGCACAGGTAATGCAGATTCCACCTAGCAGCATAAAGCTAAATATACCTAAAATTAGATGTTGCGGTGTTTTCACAGTACTGACGAGAACGCTGCTTGCCAGCATTCCCACACCGCCAACAGTCATAATTGTACCTAAGTCTGTAGCTGAGGCGAAGGACAATACTAGGGGCGTAATTAGCATCTGCACAATTCCGACGAGGAAATTGTTAACGGCGAAGAAAAGCAGCAGCGCAAACAGTCCTCTTCTTTTAACTACATATACCAAGCCGTAGGATACTTCTTTGAACCAAGGAGTTTTTTCGGCGCGATGCCGATCAATGTACTGTTTTGGGAACGGAACTAGTAAAAGAATACTGAAAGCAAAAATAAAGGTGGCAAAATCAATAAAGAGAATGCCATCGATATCGAGAATGAGCAGCAGCACCCCTCCTAGCATCGGTGCGACCAACCGACCAGCAGCTTCCCCTATTTGCAACATACCGTTGGCACGAGCAAGGTGTTGTGGAGGTACGAGGAGGGTAGTGGCAGACGTATAAGCGGGCCATTGAAAGGCGCTGAAGCAGGAACTTATGGTTGCACCTATATATATGTGCCAAATCGCCAAATCGCCTGCTGCCAACAAAATTGCAATCACCCCTGTAGCAATACCTGCTCCTAAATCACTAAATACCATCATCCAGCGGCGTGGAAATTGGTCTACCAGCGTGCCTGCTACAGGGGAAATCAGAATCATCGGCAAGCTTGTAAATAGGGAAATGAGGGCGAACTGTGTTACTGAACCAGTTCGCTGGTATACCCATACACCCAAAGCAAAGTTACTTAACTGAGAGCCAATGAGAGAAATTACCTGTCCGAACCAGATGAGGGTAAAAATTTGCATTCCTGTATTTTTTGGATGTTGGGTCATTTCAATACTCCTCATTAACCTACATTTGCTTGCTCAATGCAGATTCTTAACTGTTCTGCGACAGCTTGGATGTGGGGTTGAGCCATCATCGTAATATGGTCGCCTGGGACAAGGTGAATATCGACATTTTGAGCGGAAAACTGACCCCATCCCCATGCTGGATCTTGGCGTAACTCAGTCAAAAGTGCAGCATCCTCAGTACTAATCTCGCTAGCTCGCAACAAGGTAATTTGATTTGGGTAGACTTGGTGCGATAGATAGTTAATACTAGCTTGCATGTTAGCCTCGAAAACCTGCACCAAACCGCGTACTTGCTTTGTATCAGTACCAGCGGGTAGTAAATCAACGGCGATTAATCGCTCTTTGAGATATTCCAATTGTTCGTCGAGTTCTAGCGGCTGGAGAATCTCATAAGATATATCTAAGTTTTTGCCTACCCAACGTTCGATGAGGCGAGCAGTTTCGGTCACTCGAGTTGCATCATCGACATCAACATATACGGGTTTGTCACTTGCAACCGGGGCTGGAGCGTCTAAAATGGCAACCAGAGCAACCTCATGTCCTGATTTGACCAACTGTTGAGCCATTTCATAGGCAACAATACCCCCAAAGGAGTGACCCCCGAGAAAATACGGACCAGAGGGTTGAATGGTTTGTATCGCTTGGATGTAGTAAGCCGCCATGTCCTCAACTTGGGTTAATGGTTCGGATTCTCCATTTAAACCTGGTGCTTGCAAGCCGTAAAATGTTTGGTTTGGACCTAGATAACGCGCCAAATCATGTAAATAAAGGACATTACCGCCACCTCCGGGTAAGCAGAAGAAAGGATACTTGGAATTACCTTTTTGAATTTCTACCAAAGCAGACCAAGATGATACTTCTGATTCTTGGCGAAGAATATTAGCCAATTTTTCGATTGTGGGATTTTGGAAAAGTGTTGCTAAAGCCAAGCTTTTACCAAACTCTTGGTTAATATGAGCCATCAAGCGCACAGCCAAAAGCGAGTGACCACCCAGTTCAAAAAAGCTATCCTTTACTCCCACAGGATGAACGTTTAGAAGATTTTCCCAGATATTCGCTAATTTCAGTTCCAAACCATCGCGTGGTGCCAAGAATTCTGCTTTTAGCTCATCAACACGAGATGTATCGGGTTGCGGTAGGGCTTGACGGTCTACCTTACCATGAGCGGTTAGAGGTATTACCTCCAGCATCACAAAGGCAGAGGGTATCATGTATTCGGGCAACTTTTCCTGTAAAAATTGGCGCAGTTGGCTACTTGTTGGGGCTTGCTCTTGAGGAACAATATAACCTACCAAACGTTTGTCTCCAGGTTGGTCTTCCCTGGCGATAACGGTGACAGAATTTACTAAGGGATGTTGAGCAAGTTCGGACTCAATTTCTTCTAATTCAATGCGGAAGCCTCGAATTTTAACTTGATGGTCAATGCGTCCGAGGTACTCAATATTACCATCAGGTAGATATCGCGCTAAATCCCCTGTTTTATATAGGCGAGAACCAACTTCATCGCTAAAGGGGTTGGGAATAAATCGCTGCTGTGTTAATTCTGGGCGATTGAGATAACCCCTAGCGACTCCCGCGCCACCGATGTATAATTCGCCGGGAACACCAATCGGTACAAGTTTTTGATTTTCATCAAGCAAATAAAGTTGAGTATTTGCGATCGCACGACCAATTAAAATTGCACCTGATAAAGAAGTTTGCTCGCAAACCTCATAAACGCAGCAACCAACAACAGTTTCGGTCGGACCATATTCGTTTATTATTCTTGTATTTGGGGCATTATCACGCCAGAATTTCAAACTTTTACCCAATAGTGCTTCGCCACCGATAACCAATGCTTTCGTTTCGGTTACATCTTTGCGATTGGGTAACATCTGATTGAGCATTTCCAGGTGAGCTGGAGTAATTTTAACCAAGCTATAGTTTTTATCAGACTGCAAAAGTGCTGACAAAGCTTCGATTTCTTCCTTTTCGGGCAATAGTACCACCCTTTGTCCGACCAATAACGGAGAGAATAAGCTGGTAATCGTAGCGTCGAACCCTATCGAAGATTGCACTGGAGTACCGTAACCTTGGGCGATCGCATACGCATTTGTACACCAACTGAGGTAATTAACTAGACCTCTGTGAGGAATCATTGTTCCTTTGGGTTTTCCGGTAGAACCAGAGGTGTAGATGATATAAGCTAGATTTTCGGTTGTAACATTGCTAACAGGATTTTCGATACTTAAAGTAGCGTTTGCTTCCAAATCCTTATCAAGGCAAATGACATTGGTGTTATATTCAACAAACTTATCAACAAGTCGTTGTTGAGTTAACAGTATCGGGATTTGAGCATCCTCTAACATAAATCCCAGCCGTTCCTGGGGATATGTGGGGTCAAAAGGTATATATGCACCACCTGCTTTGAGAATTCCAAAGATACCGATGAGCATATCTAACGAACGTTCTGCACAAATTCCCACCAAGACTTCTGGTTTGACTCCCAACTTTTGCAGTTGATGCGCTAGCTGGTTTGCCTTTGCGTTTAGTTGTGCATAAGTGAGATACTCGTTATTAAATTCAACAGCAATGTTGTTGGGTGTGCGTTCTACTTGTTCTTCAAAAAGTTGATGAATGCATTTGTCTTGCGGGTAGTCGGTTTTTGTATTGTTAAAATCAATCAGCAACCTTTGCCGTTCGCTTTCGCTGATAATATTTAAATCAATGATTGCAGCTTCTGCTCCATTAGCGACACTTGCTATTAAGGTCTGGTATTGTTCGGAAATGATTTTGATACTATCCTCAGAAAATAAGTTGGAATCGTAATCAAAAGTCAAAAACAAATTATTCTTGCCATAAAGGCTGGAGAGCTTAATTTGGAATTTCTCTGTATTGGCGTAGTTTTTATATGGTGCAAATGAAATATCAGCAGCTACATAGTTCTCAGATTGTTCTGTAAAATCAAAACAGAAAGGGAAAAATGCACGGGAAGTAAATTTATCATTTGCAGCGATAATATGCTCCCAGTCGAAATACTCTTGCCATTTTTTTGCAAAGCGCGAAGATTCAGAAACTCTTTCCAGAAGTTCCGAAAATTTTAAATTTCCTTCTAGGTGCGAATGAGTAGGCAAATACTTAGTTAAAAGTCCCAAAACTTCCTTTAATTCTTCATATTCGCGCCCATCGCAAGCAGTACCAATCACAATATCAGATTGTCCGCTTAAGCGCCAAAGCAACACTTGCCAGCAAGCTAGTAAAATTGTTTCGGCTGAAGTGTTATACTTTTCTTGCAATATTTCAAGTTTTGCTACCGTATCTGGATTAATCTCCAAGGAAAGCGATTTTGGTTCAAATCGTATTGCAGATGACGGATTTACATTTTTGTTTTCAAAGGGAAGTTTCAAAGTTAACACAGAAGAAATATCTTGTTCCTCCCAATACTTTCTTGCTGTTTCTGTGTCCTCAGATTCTAATAATTCATTCAGCCATTCGCAGATATCTGCATATTGCATCACTTCATCTGATAATTCTTCGCCATGCAAGCAAGCTGTATAAGAACGACCGATTTCACGTACAAGATTATTGAGTGTTGCCATATCTGCGTATAAAGCAGGTAAGCTGATAAAGAGTATATGCTTGTTTGAAGAAAGCTTAATTAAGGCAACGTGCAAAATTGAAGCTTGTTCCAAATTGAAATCTTGCAAACTTTCATCTTGGAAAAGTGTATCAATTTTTGCTTTTTGTACTTGAGAAGTCAAACCACTCCAGTCGTATTCCCGAAGAGATAACTTGCTGGAAGTGCTGATTGACTGTAAGGGAATATTCATACCTGGTAAGGAATGAAAAGCAGTGCGAAGGATTTCCTGGCGATCGATGATATTTTGTAAAGCTAATTTAAGAATATCAGGATTGAGATTACCTGCGATATTTATCGCAATTTGGGAACAGTAAGCTTGGCGATTATCTTCTTGTTGCAACCATAAATGCTTTTGTTGAGGAGAAATGCGAACAAGATTGGTCATTTGAGCGTGCATAAAGTTAAGATCCTTTGTGAAAGTACAACGTCATCAAATTAATAAATGCTTGCAATATAATTCGATGTGAGTTTAATAAAATCACACCAAAATAGTGGCTTACCTCGTGTAATAACGAACATCCACACCTGCATCTATGTTTTAATAGGGGTAGGCAAATCAATTTATGCTGTCAGTTGCCAACATTCCAAAAAAAACTCCCAAATCCTTACTACATAAGTATTTGGGAGAGGAACATCCTACTCGCTTTACACCGTTTCACTTTAAAGTTGATACAAATAGGCAGCAGGGGTTGGGAGGAACCATGACAATTAGGGATTTCCAACAAATAAATTATCCAATTTTGTGGGGTGGGCATCCTGCCCGCCCAGTTTATAGGACGGGCTAGAAGCCCATCCCATAAGGAAAGTTGGGTATTTTTTAATTTGGAAATCCCTTAACAAGGTTCTGCCATCGCAACTACAATCTTTCTTTTGCCGACGAATGGCATCCGTCCATGTGCTGCTAGCATATTGTCCAGCATCAACACATCTCCTTCCTGCCAAGGATAAATCACTGCTTCTTGGCGATATACTTCACGAATTTCATCTAAAACAGAGGTTTCGATAGGAGAACCATCACCATAATAGGCATTGCGAGGAAACTCATCCTCTTTGAGCAATGCAGACAATGATTCGCGTACCTCTGCTTTCAAGCTGGAAATGTGGAACAAATGAGCTTGGTTAAACCACACCATTTCACCAGTCTTGGGATGTTTGGCAACAGCTTGACAAACTTGGCTTGTTCTGAGGGTGTTGTTACTTGTCCATTCAAATGAAATACCCAAGTTGCGGCAATAACTTTCTACCTCAGATTTATTTGTGGTTTGAAAAACTTCTTGCCAGGGCAAATCTAAATCGCCATAGTTCCGCACATACATCACTTTCTTTTCCATAAACCGTTCTTTGATGGCTGGGTTGATGCGTTCAAAGATTTTACGGCTATCAGCAATTGGTGTTTCTCCGCCAATTTCTGATGCTTTAACGCAGAAAAACGATATTTTCATTGGATAAATGGGAGAGTAAGCATTTTCGTTATGTAGCGGAATCGATTCGTCGGCAGGATATTCAGTTGAAGTATAGATTTTATCACTGACCTCCGTGCGTGGCGTTGAGCGATAGGTGTAATTTAAGAGTTCTCCGGTGGAAGCTACCTCTACAAACTTTTGGAACTCTTCGACTGTATTTACATGGAAATTTCGGAAAAGTACGCCACCATATTTAAGTAAATTAGTTTCAATCAAATCGCGATTTTGCTGCGCCCAAGGGATTAAACTGATACCATCGACAGCAGGAGAAATGACTAACGGTAAAGAATTTCCTGAGTTGAGTGGTTGCAAATTTACTAATGTTTCAACGACTTTGCGTTTGGTGGTTTGTAATCTTTTGATGCTGTTTGTTTGTAACTCTAAGTTCTTCATTTTTGTTCATCCTTATATTGGAATTGTGTAAATTATTTTATTCCCGCCCGAAGATTACTTAATTAAAAAACCGCAGAGGAAACAGAGGTAAGAGTTAGAGAAATTTAGGTAATTTTGGACTGGGAAGGAAGTAATATCAAACTCGGGTAATGGCTTGTAGTGAATTCGTCGCTCATCTCAGCACTGAAGCACTCACTACAAACCATTGGGATTAGAAATTTAAGCTGCTGATTTGCGCTTGAACTTGTTCAACTTATTTCTTGTCGCTTCTGCAAGTTCTTGGTCTTTGATGAGTTGTTTTTGTTTGTCTGCTTGGGCAAGTATTTCTTCTAATGTTTTCAACTTGGCATTGGGCTGTTCGGTCATTTTGGTTGCAACAGTCACAAAGTCTTCTAAAATGCGAGCGATCGCATCATGAGTAAAGCGGTTTCCTTCGTAGCTTAGTCCTACAGATAAATCTGCACCTGGCATAATTACCAACATCAAGGGATATTTTGTTTGTTCATCATTACTGATGTTGTCAATTTTTAAGCCGCCGCTTGAGTTCTGCAAAGAAGGGTCTACCGGGTAGTTATAAAATGCGACGTTAGTTTCAAACATGGATGTACCGCTAGGTATTTCACTTACCCGTTGAATTTCCACCAAGGGAGTATGGGAGTATTGCTCCCGTTCTACCTGCTGTACGTGTAAATCTTTCAACCAAGGTAATATTTGAGTATCTCCAGGTACTTGTACCCGTACTGGTAAGGCATTGATAAACATACCTACCATAGTTTCTACACCCGCAAGCGATGGAGGACGACCGGATACAGTTGTGCCAAATACGACATCTTCTTGACTGCTGTAATGTCTGAGTAACAGTGCCCAAATTCCTTGTACCAAGGTGTTGAGAGTCAGTTGATGTTGTCTGGCGAGAGATTCCAGCGCAGTTGTTAATGCTTGTGGTAATTTGATATGCTGCTCGTGGTAAATTTGCTTTTGCTGGGAATTGTTAACAACAAACTTGTCTGCAATTAGCCGAGTTGGGGCTGTAAAACCAGCAAGCGATCGCTTCCAGAATTGTTTTGCTTGGGAAAGGTCTTGTTGTTGTAACCAAGTAATGTAGTCTCGGAAAGGACGGGGTGTTTTTAAGTACAAATCATTGCCCTTGTTCGCAGCTTCGTAGAAAGCAAAAGCTTCTTGAACTACGATGGGTAAAGACCATCCATCTATCAACAGGTGATGGAAAGACCATACAAATTCGTAAATGTCATCTGCCGTTTGGATGAGAGTACAGCGTATCAAGGGAGCTTGATTAAGTTCAAAACTCTTGTTTCTATCTGCTTCCTGAAAAGCTTTCAGTTGGTCTTGTTGCTGGGTAGGCGATAGCGAACGCCAGTCATAATGAGCAAAAGGTAAATTTACGGTTTTGCAAACGACTTGGTGCGGTTTGTGAAGATTATCCCAGATAAAGAAAGTACGCAGAGCAGGATGACGCTCGACTACCCGTTGCCAAGCTTGTTCAAATGCTGTTGTATTAACATGTCCGTGGAAAGTGCAGCTTAACTGTTCGCAATACACCGCAGACTCTGGGTCATACAGGGTATGAAAGAGTATACCCTCCTGCATGGGAGAAAGGGGATAAATCGACTCAATATTTTTCTTTTTGCTTGTATCGCTGGTTGCCATTTCTGCAATCAAATTGTCCAGATATTCCTGAGTTAACTCAGCTTCCGGAAAATCTGAAGGTGTATAACCTCCAACATTGGGAGACTGGCAGTGATTGATAATATCTGTTATCGCATCGATGAAACTAGAAGCTAAAGCCTCAATAGTCGATTGTTGGTGAATGTTTTGGCTATATGTCCAATTCAATTGGAGCTTACCTGATGATACTAATGCGTTTACCTCCACTAAGTGAGTGCGATTTCCTAATGTACTTTGTTCTGCACCCCCAGACTCTTTGGCGAATTTCCACGATGCAGATTCTGATAACTCTTGGTCAAATTGTCCCAAGTAGTTGAAACTCACTTGTGCTTGGGGTACAGTTTCGAGTTGATGGCGTACCGCTGGGTTTTGGCTAAGGTAACGGAGAATGCCGTAGTTAATACCCCGTTTTTGGCAAGGGCGTAGTTGTTCTTTAATTGATTTTAAAGCCTTTCCTTCTTCGCCAATCGCTGCCACTTCTAATTTGATGGGGAAAAGCGTGGTAAACCAACCTACAGTGCGCGACAAATCGATATCTTCAAAAAGTTCTTCTCGTCCGTGACCTTCAATATCAACGAGTAGGGAAGACTTACCAGTCCATTGAGCAAAGCTTTGCACCAAAGCAGTTAACAACACATCGTTAATTTGGGTGTTGTAGACAGAAGGAACTTCCTGTAGTAAAGCACGGGTTTGTTCTTCACTCAGAGATACCGAAACTTGTGCAGATGAGGCAACAGTATTAGCCTCTTGAGTATTAGGATAGTCTACAGGCAAACAAGTCGAGCCAACTGACTGTACTAACCAAAAATCTAACTCGTCCGCGAGTACAGAAGAACCTCCATATTCAGCCAGTCGATGCGACCATTCCTTGAAGGAAGATGTTTTGGGTGGAAGTTGAATTGTTTCCCCACGATTTATTTGTTGATAAGCATTAAATAAATCTTCTACCACAATTCGCCAAGAGACACCATCCACAGCTAGGTGATGCACGATAAGCAGCAAACGAGCAGGTTGTTCAGCACCAAGGTGGAACAGTGCGGCTTGCATGAGTGATCCTTGGAACAGATTTAAGCTAGCCTGTAGGGAAGTAGCGGTAGTTTCGAGGGCTGCTTGTTGCTCTTGTACCGCAATTGTTGATAAATCTACACAAGTTAAAGGTACTGTACCATCAGCGTCTGCGTTAGTTTGTAACCAGGATTCGCCTTGTTGTACAAATCTCAAACGTAAAGCATCATGGTGCAATAATAATTCCTGCAAGGCTTGCTCTAATAGTTCTGGTTTCAGGTCTGTTGGAACCTCCAACAGTACCGACTGGTTAAAGTGGGCTGGTTGAGGTAGATTCTGTTCAAAGAACCAATGCTGGATGGGTGTTAATGGTAAAGAACCCGTTACTAAACCTTGCTCAGCCTGGACATGAAGAGTTGTACCCACTGCGGTGGACAACTCGGCAATAGTCTGGTGCTGAAATAGCTGTTTGGGAGTCAGTTGTAGACCAGCTTGATTAGCACGTGCAACAACTTGAATAGTCAGGATGGAATCGCCTCCCAATTCAAAGAAGTTGTCGTTAATACCAACCTGTTCTAATCGCAGGACATCAGCCCAAATATTGGCTAAGATTTTTTCTGTGTCAGTGCGGGGAGGAATAAAGCTGGTATCAAAACCACTCCTTGAGGTATCCGGTGCTTTTAAGGCGCGACGGTCTACTTTGCCGTTGGGGTTTATGGGTAGAGACTCCAGCATCACAAAAGCCGAAGGCACCATGTATTCTGGCAATTTTGTTTTGAGAAAATGGCGTAATTCGCTAACCGTAGTTGTTGCTGATTGCTGCAAGACAATATATGCAACTAAACGCTTTTGCCCTGGTTCGTCTTCCCGTACAAGAACTGCCATATCGCGAACATCTGGATGCTTTTGCAGGACTGCTTCAATTTCACCCAATTCAATACGGAAGCCCCGGATTTTCACTAGGTTATCGATACGGCTAATAAACTCTATATTGCCATCGCTTAAGTATCGAACTAAATCGCCAGTTTTGTACAAATATTGAGAATTGTCAAAGGGATTGGGAATAAATTTTTCTGCATTCAGTTCTGGACGGTTAAGATAACCATTAGCTAGACCATCGCCCCCTAAGTAAAGTTCACCAGGTACGCCCACTGGTACTGGTTGCAAATGACTATCCAGCACATAGGTTTGTGTATTAGCAATAGCTCGCCCGATGGGAATTGTCACTCTCGCTTCCCACCCATCCTGCACGGGATACCAAGTGGAAAAAGTGGTATTTTCTGTTGGACCGTATACATTCAGCAAATGTTGAGGCGCACCTTGTTGAAATACTTTCTTAACCCACCGAGGATCAGCAGCTTCACCTCCAAATAACACATATCGCATCTTCGCAAAAGCTGTTGGTACTTCCTTTGCTATTTGGTTAAACAGCGCCGTAGTCAAAAACATTATCCCTAGTTTCTGCTCCTGAATGCAGGTAGCAAATTGTTGCGGTGAAAGAACAATATCTTGGCTAACTATCACCAAACGCGCTCCATTTAATAACGCTCCCCAAATTTCAAAGGTTGCAGCATCAAAGGAACAATTAGATACTTGAGCAATAACATCGGTTGCACTGATTTGCACGTAATTTGTGTTCAGTACCAAACGATTCACGCCTCGGTGGGGAACCACCACACCCTTAGGTTTGCCAGTGGAACCTGAAGTATAAATTACATACGCCAAGCTTTCAGGGGTAGTAGTGTTAACAGGATTTTCTTGGCTGTTTTGGTTGATAGTTTGCCAATCTGCATCCAAACAAACTTGTCTAACTTCAAATTCAGAGAATCGAGGAGCAAGATGTTGTTGAGTCAGCAGCACCAAAACTTGAGCATCTGATAGCATTAAAGACAATCGTTCTGCTGGATAAGTTGGGTCTAAAGGTACATAAGCACCACCTGCCTTGAGAATTCCTAATAACCCAACTATCATTTCTATGGAACGCTCAACGCAGATACCCACCAGTACATCTGGTTTTACACCCAAGTTTTGCAAATGGTGTGCTACTTGGTTAGCGCGATCGTTTAACTCTCGGTAGGTTAGTTGCTGATTTTCAAAGACTACCGCTACCGCGTCTGGTGTTTGCTCTACCCATTCTTCAAATAACTGGTGAATACATTTGCCTTGGGGATAATCAGTTTGGGTGTCGTTCCACTCGACAAGTAACTGGTGCTGCTCGCTAGCACTTAAGAGTGATAATTCAGCAATTCGCGCTTCGGGATTAGCCACAATGTTTTCCAGCAAAGTCTGGAAATGTCCTACCATGCGGCTCATAGTCGTTGCGTCAAATAAATCGGTCTTGTATTCCCATTCTCCTAAAAGTCCTGACTCGGTTTCTTGTATTGACAGCGTTATATCAAATTTCGCTGTGCGATTTTCGGTTTTTAAAAGATTTAAGCTCAAGTTGGGTAATTCTAATTTACCCATCGGAGCATTCTGCATTGCAAACGCAACTTGGAACAAAGGCATATGCGAGAGCGATCGCTCTGGTTGCAAAGCTTCTACCAATCGCTCTAAAGGCATATCTTGATGAGCATAAGCATCCAAAGCGACTTGTCGCACTCTTTGCAGTAACTCTCGGAAGCTGGGATTTCCCTCCAAATGAGTACGCAGTACTAAGGTATTGACAAATAAACCAATTAATGGGTATGTTTCCTTGCGATCGCGGTTGGCGATGGGGGAACCAATAACAATATCTGATTGGTTGCTGTAGCGTCCGAGTAAAGTTACAAAAGCTGCCATCAGGGTCATGAACATAGTTGTCCCTGACTTTTGACAAAGGGTATTGAGTTGTTGCGTGAGATTTTGGTTGAGTTCAAAATGCAGGGTTTGACCCTGGAAGGTTTGAACTGGAGGACGCGGACGGTCTGTAGGTAATTCTAATATTGGTGGAGCACCAGCTAAGTGTTGCCGCCAGTAGTTGAGTTGATTTTCTAATACCTCACCTTGCAACCATTGCCGTTGCCAATGAGCAAAATCAGCATATTGAATAGTTAATTCTGGTAAAGGAGAAGGTTTACCTTGAGAAAAAGCCTCGTATAAACTCGAAAACTCTTGAATAAAGACTCCCATCGACCAACCATCAGAAACAATATGGTGCATCGTCACCAGCAGCACATAAGATTCTGATGCCAAACGTAGTAGAGTAACTCGCAGCAAACAATCTTTCGTCAGGTCAAAGGGTCGCACCTGCTCCTCAATCGCCAAACGTTCTACCTCGGCAAACTGTTCTTCTGCTGACAATGTTTGTAAGTCTAGCACTGGAAGAGTTAGTGTTAAACTGGGGGCGATTATCTGAACAGCCTTTCCATCAACCGTCTTAAAGGTAGTGCGAAGGATTGCATGGCGTTGTATTATTTCTGCAATGATTTTTTCGAGGATAGATACTTGCAAATCTCCAGTGATTTCTACCGCAGCAGCCATATTGTAAGCAGCGCTATTTCCCTCCATTTGGTCAAGGAACCAAAGTCTTTGTTGGGGAAAAGATAAAGGTATTAATTGGTCTGTGCTAACGGATTCAATTGGTGGAACTTTATATTTATTGTTTGCTGTAGAAGCTTGCTGTGCTAATAGTTTTTGCAGAACAAGTTCGCGTTTTTTAGGTGAGAGATTTTCCAGACGTTTTAGTAAGTCGCTCATAAAGTTCTTGCTTGTATTTAAAAAACGTAAATTCGGTTAAGGTACACACCAGCAGTGGCTAGCATTTGTCTAAATTTCAATAGGGTAAGCTCGATGAATTTATGCAGCGGGTGAAAACTTACACAAAAATACCCCACCTGCCAATACGGTTGCTGTTAAGGATTGTTGATGAAGATTCCACACGTGTAGAGACGTTGCATGCAACGTCTCTACATTGCCATCCTGATAATGGTTTTGGTCTTATCACCAACTGTATTGCGCTATAGTTGGCTGGGTTGCTAAAAGTCGGCAAGCATTTGTTCGATTTCTGTATCCATCAACTCATCGACTTCAGCTAAAATTTGTTCCAGAGCATCGCTTTGAACCTGTTCAAATGTTTGAGCTTCTACCAGTTCGCCTATTTGAGCAATTGTTGAGCATTCAAATAAGCTACGCAGGGGCAACTCTATCGAGAAGGCTTCGTTTATCCGCGTCACGAGTTGCATCGCTAGCAGCGAATTTCCTCCTAGTTCAAAGAAATTGTCGTGGATACCGACTTGTTTCAACTCTAAAACTTCAGCCCAGATAGAAACTAGTAACTCTTCAATAGCGTTGCGGGGTGGAACTGAGTCTACTTCAAGATTGTTGATTAACACACCCAAGTTGCTTAGGGCTAGACGGTCAATTTTACCGTTGGGAGTTAGGGGTAGGGTTTCTAGTTGAAAGAAGGCAGAGGGCACCATGTATTCCGGTAGCTTTTGCTTAAGGAAGCGATGCAGTTCGCTACTATCTACATTTTGATTTTGCTCTTGATGAAAAACAATGTATGCTTGCAATTGCTGCTTATCGCTGGCGATAACTACACATTCTCGTACTTGTGGCTGTTGACTCAACGCTGCTTCAATTTCCCCTAACTCGATGCGGAAACCGCGAATTTTCACTTGATGGTCAAGCCGACCGATAAATTCAATCGTACCATCGCTCAAGTAGCGGGCTAAATCCCCTGTTTTGTACAAGCGGGCTGTTGGTTCATCGCTAAAGGGGTTGCGAATAAACTTTTCGGCTGTTAATTCTGGACGGTTGAGATAGCCTCGTGCCAAACCATGACCACCGATGTGTAATTCACCTGTAACACCTATCGGCACTGGTTGCAAATGGCGGTCGAGAATATAAATTTGGGTGTTAGCGATGGGACGACCGATAAACAGTAAAGAAGCTTTTTCCTGTTCTGGACTCAATTGGGAACCGTAAACTGTAGCTGTAATTGTAGCTTCAGTCGGACCGTAAGCATTTCGCCAACTAACATGACTACCTACTTGCTTTTGCCAAGCGGTAAACCGCTCTAACTGCACTCTATCACTGCCAATAACTAACAAGCGTACACTTTCTGCCCAGCTTATATCAGGCATTTGGGCAACCCACTCTTGCCAGTATGCTACTGGCAGGTTTAACACAGTCAAGTTTTGCTTGTTGACAAATTCGACAAACTCTATGCTCGAAAGTATTTCCTCTGGACGCAGTACTAAAGTCGCTCCACTCAACCAGGTAGGAAAGATTTCTTCAGCGGCAACATCAAAGCTAAAGCTGGCGAATTGCAGGATGCGATCGCTCGCGGTCAGTTCGTAATTTTTGGCGATCGCGCAGTTATGATTTACTAAAGCTTGGTGCGGAATCAGTACTCCTTTCGATTTGCCTGTAGAACCTGAAGTATAAATCACATACGCTAAGTTCTCTGGCTTGGCGATATTAACGGGATTGGTATTTTCTTTACGCGAAATCACTGCCAAATCTGTATCTAATCGCACTACTTTTGCTGAATGTGGAGGCAGTTGACTTTGTAATTTGGCAGTAGTCAGCAGCACCGACGCTTGAGAATCAGATAGCATATGAGCCAGCCGTTCTTGGGGATAAGCCGGGTCTAAAGGTACGTAAGCACCACCAGCCTTGAGAATACCCAGCATCGCAACCAACATTAAGAGCGAACGTTCAAGGCAGATACCGACGAGGACTTCTGGTTTTACACCTAAACTTTGTAGGTAATGCGCTAATTGGTTGGCGCGGCTATTTAGTTCGCGATAGGTTAGCTTTTGTTCGCCAAATTCTACTGCTACAGCATTAGGAGTTAATTCTGCCTGTTGTGCAAACAACTCATGGATGCACTTATCTTGAGGAAAGTCCATCTGAGTGTTGTTCCACTCCACCAGCAGTTGATGTTTTTGGGAAGTTGTGAGCAAGGGTAATTGTGAAACAGTTTGTTCCGGATTTTTTACAATTCCTGCTAGTAAGGTTTGGAAATGTCCCAACAAGCGGTCAATGGTGGTAGCATCGAACAAGTCTGTATTATAATCGCACTCCAACAGCAGTTCGTCGTTAATTTCCGAGACATTCAAGCTCAGGTCGTAGTCAGCAAAACTGATAGGTTGAGACAGCAGCTTGGTTTGCAGTCCAGGCATTGCTGGTAGATCTACAGGTCGGTCAAAATTAAAGGTCGTTGTCACCAGAAGCGATTGGCTAGCATCGCGTTGGATATTCAGCTTGTCGATTAACTTTGCAAAAGGATAATCTTGGTGTTCGTAGGCTTCTAATAAAACACTTCTTTGGGTTTTGAGATGCTCTTTAAAAGTAGCATCGCCCAAGATGTGATTGCGGATAGGCAATAAGTGACTGCAATAACCTACCATTGTTTCAGTGCCTTCGATGGAACGTCCACTTGCAGGAATACCAACCACTATATCGTCTTGCTCACTGAGGCGATAAAGTAAAGTTGTGTATGCTGCCAACAGTGTCATAAACAGAGTACAACCATTCTGTCTGCTCAAGCGTTTAATTTCATCGCAAAAACTCGCATCAAGATGTAAGGATTGTCTGCTACCGTTATAAGTTTTAACTGGTGGACGTGGGTGGTCTGTTGGTAAATTCAAGTTCGGAACAGAACTTGTATATTTTTGTAACCAGTAAGATTCATGTTCAGCCATTTCGCTTGTTTGGCTTTGCTGATCTTGCCACAGTGCGTACTCGCGATACTGCATTGGCAAGTCCAACTTGTTAACAACACCTTGACACTCGGCTGAATATAACGTTGCGAGTTCCTGCAACATCACACCCATTGACCAACCATCAACAATGATATGGTGTGCCTTTAGTACCAGTACGTGTCGTTGTTCTGCCAGTTTCAAAATATGAGCGCAAAAAAGAACTCCTTCGTTGAGGTCAAAAGCTTTCTGACTTTGATTTTTAAACCACTCAGTGACTTTGTCTGTTTCAACAAGAGAAAAATCAACCAAAGGAACATCTACTTTCAAAGATGATAATATCTTTTGAAAATCGCCTTGGCTACTGATGGTAGTCCGCAATGCCTCATGACGGTCTACAAGTTTTTGCACAGCTTGACGCATCGCTGGTAAGTTAAACGCACCTTGCAATTCCACACTCACTGAGACATTGTAAGCCAGCGAACCTTCTTCCTCAATCTGCGTCAACACCCAAAGTTGCTTTTGTGCCGCAGTTAAAGGGGCGATGGTGACAGCATCAGACACTTCAGTTAATTCTTTTTTGCCCTGCGATAAAGTTACCGAGGGCAACTGAGGAAAAAAACCGCCGCTTCGCAACTCCTCCACGCTCTCTTTTACAGCTTGAATGAACTTATTGACATCTTCATCGTTATGAGCAGCAGACAAGAAACAGTTGCGTCCTTCCCAAATATAAATTCCGCGACACAGGAGGTGATAGAACAACAAATCAACATTTTCCGAAAAGGCAAAGCGGAACAAAGAGCCAAAATGAACAATTTTAATCGGTAAATTCTCGGTTTCAAAGTAAGCATTGAGAGTCGCCGCCATTTTCGCTGTGCGCTGGTTTAACTCTTGGTGTAAAGGCAAACCACGCCGCTTAATTTCTTGCAAGACAGCACGGGCACCAGCCATTGCTAGAGGATGTTTGCAGAAAGTACCCGCAAAGAAAGTTGTATCTGCTTGTGGGTAGGACGCATCGCCGTAGTTCCACATCCCACCGTCAAGACCATCCATGTATTTAGCTTTACCAGCCACAACCCCGATTGGCATACCACCACCGACAATCTTACCGTAAGTAGCGATATCTGCATCAATACCAAACCATGCCTGCGCCCCGCCTGGATGGATGCGAAAACCAGTAATCATTTCATCAAATATCAAAACCACTCCCGCTTCTCGTGTCAACTGTCTGAGTTGGTGCAGAAACTGTTTCGGTTGTAAATCAGGTTTGCGGCTTTGTACGGGTTCGACCAACACAGCTGCCAGTTCGTGGGCATGTGCTTTAATAATCTCTAAGGATTGGGGATTGTCATAGTCCAGCACTAACATATCTTCCACCATTTTGGGTGCGATACCTGGGGCGATCGGCAACGCCGCAGGATTCTCATTCCCAGCCGTTGCCGTGCCTAAAGTGCTGTCAAAATTACCGTGAAAAGAACCAGAGAACATGACAACTTTGTTACGTCCAGTTGCCAAGCGTGCCAAACGTAAAGCGGTCATAACAGCTTCGGTTCCTGAATTGCAGAAGCAGGCACGGTCTAATCCTGTAAGTTCGGAAATTAACTGTGCGACTTCTCCCGCGAGGCTGGTTTGAGGACCAACTTGCATACCTTGCTGAAGTTGCTGTGCGATCGCCGAGGTGATAAACTCGGGATTGTGCCCAAACAAATTCACCCCAAATCCCATCGAAATATCTATATACTCATTACCATCCAGATCCCACATTCTCGAACCTTGAGAACGTTCACCAACAAGCGGATAGAGCATTTCTTTAGTAGAGAAGCGGAAACCCACAGATGCTCGATTGTCTGCTAAAACAGGTCGATAAGTTTGCGTCAGTTTTTTTGATGCTTGAGTACGTTGAGTGTAGCGTGCAATGAGGTTTTCTAAGTGGCTAGACTGCTGTGGTGTCAACCCTCTAGCGCGAATTTCTGCTGGTCGGTAGAATGAAACTGAGGAGGATGGTTTGCTTGGGGATGATGCAGATACGGTTTTTTGAGGAGTATTAACGACAACTGCTTTTGTTTGAGCAGCCGACTTGGAGTGACCATTTTGGTGTGGAAAAGAATTTTCCAAAGCCAAGCCAGTACCGCGCAGAACTTCTAACTGCTGCGACATTAACTGCATCTGTAAGTTAATGACTTCTTCTAGAAAGTTCTCTGAAGCAGCGTTCCCTAGGTGGTTGTTATATGGCATTAAAGTGAGTTGGGGTTGCGATGATACCGAAACTACATTCTCTGGCTGCGAAATCTCTTCTACTACAGGCAATTGTATAGTCGTATTTTGTTCGATATGGCTTGCCAATGCACTTAGAGTTGTTAATTCTTCAAATAACTGACGAATCCCAATCTTAACGCCAAAAGTATTTTCAATATGACGAATCGCATCAACGAGTACAATCGAATCAGCACCCATTTCCAAAAAAGGTGCATCAACATCAACGTCTTCTGGGTCAGATTTGAGTAAATTTGCGACGATGGTACGTAATTGTGCTAAAGCTGTTTCGCTTTGGTTGGGTTCGCTGACCGCGTGGGAATGAGAATTATTAGTGCTAAGAGTATATGTGTTCATGGTTTTTCGGGTTGTTTGTTGCGATTGATTTGATGACTTGTTGGAAAAAATAGTTGGTACTAAAATTGCAATTAGGTTGCGATGAAACTTGTAAAATTAACTAAACGCAAATTAGATACACTTATAAAGCAGTTGCTTAAGAATATCTAGCGTCTCTCTTTTGATAGGGGTAAGCCAATTAATTTATGCAGCCACTTCCAATACGGTTCGGTTAAAACCGAAAACCAGGTAAATTAACTTTTATCCAAGCAAGTACGTTCGCCAATGCAACGAAAAGAATTTTCGTTGATATAGCAACAGCCAAGGTGGTTAGGACATCAACAGATGATAAAACCTAGACACAAAAAGACTTTTCACCCAGTCCAAGCGTCCAAGCGTCCAAGCGTCCCCTGCTATATCACCTGACATTGAGCCTGGTATGATACTCAAGGCAGTAGAAACGAGAGCGATTTTTTTCGGGGGAAATGGGCGACAATTTAGCAGGGGTTCTAAACATTACAGCGGTTTTCATATGAATAGACCACAGTGAGCAAAGCAACCCCAAGCATCATCAGACGAAATTTGCTCATTCACAATCTGATCCCTCTTCTAAGAAAGCGTATTTGCTGAGGGTTGAGGAATACTGGAGTTTAGACTAAGCAACAAGAAACGACCCAGCAACGCTGAGTTGAAAAGAAACAAGGTTCAGGGATGAAAATCGACAATCTTAAGCAGATTCTGGTTGTTCTTTGCGGGGTTGAGTGGTAGTTTTTTTGACTATGGAATAGCGAATTCTACGTTGTCGTGGTTGTCCGCTCTTCCAGCCTGGGGACTTTCCGCGAGGGTAACTGCTCACAGCAAAAAGCAGGGCTTATTGACAATAGGGTAAATAACAAGCCCAGGTAAGGAATTTAGGTACAAAATAGTACAATTGCAAGACGTGAAGGGGGAGTGGTTAAAGTATATCTGTCAAAATAAAGCTTGAGTGCTAATAATTGTGTACATTGGCTGTTATGATACCAACTGCCGCGCTCTCAACTGACTCACGCTTGAGACAGCATCGAGCTACAAGAGATGGTGACTACGGTATTAGCGATCGCTTTATTTCTCGGCAACACTGCAAGGTATCATGCTGATGTTCTCGACCTATCCAGAAAACTTTCCGCTCGATGCAGTGAAGGCACAGGTGATTGCATTTTGTCAGGAGGGGCGAGTTTCATAACCGAGATTTTATAAGGTCTGAAAAATATTTTGTACCATTTTTTTATCCACGCTCATAGCCGCTTTATCCAACTCGCTAATCTCGCTAGAATCTAAGTGCCAACCCAAAGCACCAATATTCTCCTTTGCCTGTTCCACGCTTTTTGCTCCAGGGATGGGGATCGTTTCTTTACAGATACACCAGTTGATTGCTACTTGGGACATCGTCTTGTTTCTTGATTGGGCAACTTCTTGTAAACATGACAAAAGCGATCGCACTCCTGGTAATATCTGCCTAAACAGCAAACCTCGGATCCCCTTTGGAAAACGACCGTCTGAGTACTTTCCTGTCAAGAGCCCCAAAGCCAAAGGGCTGTAAGCAATAAGTTTTATCCCAAGCTGATCACAAACGTCTTTTAGTCCTAATGTCGTAACAGGATAGGTGGACAGCAGAGAGTACTGAACTTGCAAAGTAGCGATTGGAACTCCTCGCTCAACAAATTTTTGATGCACCTGTTTGAGTCGTTTCGGTCCGTAATTGGATAAGCCCACTCCCTTAACGAGTCCTTGCTGGTATAAATCTGCAAGACCATCCAAAAGCGCTCCCTCTTGCCAAGGAGCATAGTTTGCTGTAGACCAATGCATCTGTACCAAATCCACGTTTCTTCCCAAGCGCTTGGCAGACGCCTTGCCAGCAGACACCATTGAGGAGCGTGTCAATCTCCACGGATAAGCAGCAAGCTTGGTGGCAATGCAAATATTTTCTTTACCCGAACCAAGATATTCCCTAGAGAACCGTCCCAAGAGTCGCTCACTTTGCCCATTCAATTTCCCAGTTCCGTAAGAATCACCCGTGTCAAATAAAGTCACACCGTTGCTCACACAAAGGTTAAAGACGCCTTGCAACTGGTCATCCATGCTTTCATCGTATCCCCAGAGCAGTCGGTTTCCCCATGCCCAAGTTCCGCAGCCCATCGTTGGGAGGTAGAGTTTTTGGCTCATTTGCATATTTACTCTTGTAGATTCTCACTAGAGAACCTTGAACAATCTTTACAGATACTTTTTAAAACTTCATTATCAGGCAATTCAGTACAAGAATATCAGGTTTCATAATATGACTTATTAGCGATCGCTATTTACAAACAAAAGTGCGCTCGGCACTACTTACCTACCAACTGCGTCAACTATTCCTAGTGTACTAAGTCTCCTTCAGTTTCAAAGGATGCAACGATTTGATGCGCCGCATTGAATAAACAACTACCAACAAACCAAGTCTCTAATAAGCATAAATACTTGTAGACTATATGATGAGTAGATTCCATCACAAAAGCATACGATGGCGCGCGTGGGTTGCTGATACATCATTCAACGCTATGAAATTACGTTTCATTCCTCAAGGTTGGCGGCGATTGCTTAAGAGTCTTTTTCCACTCCTGGTTCTGATATCGTTCGTTACAGTACTGTTAGTCGATAGCCTCACCCCCGCCATCGCACAGCTACCCCGTCAAGAGATTCGCGGGGTTTGGATGACAAACAATGATTTTGACATCCTCAAAGATCGAGCCAAAGTGCAGGATGGCGTGAGTCAATTGAGGCGGCTGAACTTCAACACGATCTATCCTGTGGTGTGGAATTCTGGATATGTGATGTATCCCAGCGCCGTAGCAAAACGTGCTGGTATCCAACCGTTTGTCTTGCGAGGCTCAGATGGACGTGATATTCTCGCAGATCTTATTGCTCAGGCACATCGCCAAGGCTTGCTTGTGATTCCCTGGTTTGAATTTGGCTTCATGGCTCCCCCAACATCGGAACTTGCCTTGAATTATCCGGATTGGTTCACGCAAAAGCGCGATGGCGGCGAAACTTCGATCAGCGCTGCTGGTGAGGTTGCATGGCTCAATCCCTTCCATCCAAAAGTGCAGCAGTTTATCACCGATCTCGTGCTGGAAACCGTCACCCAATATGATGTCGATGGCATTCAGTTTGACGATCACATGAGTTTGCCCCACGAATTTGGCTACGATAAATACACGGTTGCGTTGTATACTCAGGAAACCAAGAATAATCCCCCGACTGATCCCCAAGATCCCGCATGGATGCGCTGGCGGGCAGATAAAATCACGGCGTTCATGGTACAACTCAATCAAGCAGTGAAAGCGAGAAAACCCAATGCGATTTTCTCCATTTCTCCCAATTACTATGACTTTGCTTACAAGTTTCAACTCCAAGACTGGCTCACTTGGATGCGGCTGAATATTGTGGATGAACTCATTGTGCAAATTTATCGTCCCAATCTGCAAAGTTTTATCGCCAATATTTCCCGTGCAGAAATTCAAGAAGCGCAACAAATGATTCCCACTGGAGTTGGTGTTATGGCAGGGTTACGAACTAACCGAGTTTCAATGCAACAAATTCAGTCCCAGGTGCGGGCTGCCCAACAACGAGGCTTGGGCGTAGCCTTCTTTTACTACGAAAGCCTCTGGAACTCTGCTCCAGAGCCTGTTGCACAGCGGCAAGCTGGATTTCAAACCCTCTTTCCCGCTTTCGTGGCTCGCGCTAGACCGAGAATTGAATCACCTTTGGACGCGCGTGTACAAGAATAGCGGCTTGTCGTTAGCGATTGTTGCCCAACACCATACAACACTTTTAATGAAATTGTATTAGTAGTTAGTGCGTAGCCAGGTATTTGCTGATAGTTGCCAGGCGTTAAACGCTCAAGGAGGGTGTTAGGGCTAAAGTTCTCGTACTATCAGCAAGGAGAACGCGATCGCAGAGGTTAAACAGTTCTACCTCGGTCTGCGCCTGTCGCATCAGCCGCAGGAAATGACCTTCAGCGTCAACCAAGAGGGCAATGTAGTTGAGGAACATTTTGAGGTAGCCTACGCGTGAACGCATTGGCATTGTTGCTGCTGTGGGGGTTTGCCATAAACGATCAATATAGCTGCGTACCTCTACTAAAGGAACGGGCGTGATCGGCTCGGAGCGCAAAGCCTGCCGAATTTGATTAAAAAGCCAAGGATTGGCGATCGCCCAGCGTCCCACCATCACACCCGCCGCGCCCGTTTGAGAAAGCACATCGAGGGCTGTTGTCGCAGAGTGGATATTGCCATTGGCAAGCACTGGACAATCCACCCGTTTGACCGCAGAGGCGATCAAATCATATTTCACTGCCCCGTGGTACCTATCTTTCACCGTGCGCCCATGCAAACTCAGCAAATCAATGCTGTGGCGATTGATCATATCTAGAATTTCGTAAAAGGTATCTGTATTTTCAAAGCCTACGCGCATCTTGACGGTCAAAGGTCGATCGTTCACAGCAGAACGCAGTTCTCCCAAAATCCGATCCACTTTTTCTGGTAAGAGCAGCAATCCACCCCCAACATTTTTGCGATAGATTCTAGGTGCTGGACAGCCCATGTTCAAGTCAACTCCAGCGATATTATAGCGGCAGAGTTCCTGTGCTGTTCTTACTAAGTCTGGAATGCTTTCGCCAATCATTTGAGCAAAAACGGGGCGACCCGTGTCGTTTTCGGTGATTGCTGCCAGAATGCTACGATTGAGCCGTGAGGTATCGTTCACGCGGAAATATTCTGTGAAGAAGTAGTCAGGACTGCCGTAGTGGGCAATGACCTTCATAAACCAGAGGTTTGTCACATCCTGCATGGGCGCAAGAGCGGTGAGGGGTAGGTCTTTCTGGAGCGATTGGGGAAGCGATACCTGGGACATAGAGATGAAGAGCGATCGACAAACCATCACTGTATCAAAAAATGGTTACTTGTTGGGACCTGCAAACATAAAAGCCCAAAACTGCCAGAAAGGTCATGAGCGAAATTACAATAAATTGCAATTAGAACACCGATTCAGTAATCAATTGAACTCTCCACGCTTTGAAAAACGTGGATTCTAGACTGTTGTTGCTACGTGGGCTAAAAGCCTCACTGCGCAACATTGTCTCATGTTTTTATAAAACACGTTGACTGGTTCAAGCAGTCCTACCCGCCTCGACCCTTTCAGGCTGTGCGGCTACTTTAGATCTTCCAACCATGAAGATTTTACGTGTTGATGGCTCTTGAAAGACTTTTCAACACAACCTCATATCTTCAATTGTCATGGTTCATAGCGCTTAACCCTACGTTTGTTATTGGAGTCTTTCATCCTGTAGTGTTAAAATAATCCCATATTAACACGTCAATGGGGTTATGCAACGTTACAATCTAAGACTATCCGACAAAGAGTATGAACAATTAAAGAAAATATCAACACAAACAGAAAGATCTATTAACGACTTGATTCGAGAAGCCATTAGAATGTACGTCGAAAAAGAAACATAGGGCTAAAGCCCTATGGGTCGGATTTCATCCCCTGGCTTAAAGCACAGATGTAGTTTTCCTCCGTGCGTCAAACTACATCTTCAGGGGTTCTCATCCTTCCACTATGTTTTGATAGAAGTAGGGGCAAATTCAGTAGTGTTAGTCAAATTTTTTGCAAGAACATGAAGATTATGAACAACGGGTGTGCGACGAAGGTCAAATAAGTTTTTACCAGCATTGAATATTTTAAAATCCGCTTTAAAGGAATGGGCAAATACGGTGGGGCGCACCGAATTTGAAGTCTCTGGAGAGATTCCCCTCTGCAAGGATAAGTGGAAACACGCCCAAGTAAGGGAACTCGACGAAAGAGAAAATCTAGCTAGTGATGGCTAGAATCCCCCTGCGTTTACGCCGGGGAGAACGTCAAGAGAACCGACAACGAGCCTGCTTCCCTTGCCAATGACCAATATGAGATAAAGAATCGTCAACACAAACACGTTCAAAGGAGTTTGGCACGACCAATTGGGGTTAATTGACGTTCTCGTAATTCGTAGTGTTTTATGTAGTGTTTTATAGATACATCATCACCCAATTGACATGAGGTCACCCTACACGATACTCATGAATTCAATGGCTATGGTTAAGTTTCTTACAATGCAAAGTTTTTTTAATTTTCGGTTTCATCAGCACAAGGAGCGATAGACATGGATGCCAGCTTGATCATATCCAACATTCTCAACCCACCAATCCTGTTTTTCTTCCTTGGGATGACAGCCGTTTTTGTCAAGTCTGATTTGGAAATTCCTGCACCTGTGCCCAAACTCCTGTCGCTTTATCTGCTGTTGGCGATTGGGTTTAAGGGAGGAGTTGAACTGATCAAAAGTGGAATCACTCAGGAAGTGGTTCTGACGCTCTTGGCAGCTATGTTGATGGCGTGTTTTGTCCCAATTTACACCTTTTTTATCCTCAAACTAAGGCTGGATACTTATGATGCTGCTGCGATCGCCGCAACCTATGGTTCTATCAGTGCTGTCACGTTCATCACAGCTAGTGCTTTTTTAACTCAGCTTGGCATTGCTTTTGATGGCTACATGGTCGCAGCCCTTGCCCTGATGGAATCTCCAGCCATCATTGTTGGTCTGATCCTGGTAAATTTATTTACTGTTGACCAAGGCAAACCACGGGAAACCGCCTGGTCTGAAGTTTTGCAAGAGGCGTTTCTCAACAGTTCAGTCTTTCTCCTGGTTGGTAGCCTCGTGATTGGATTCTTGACTGGAGAACGCGGTTGGAAGGTTTTGGAACCTTTTACTCAGGGGATATTTTATGGCGTTCTCACCTTCTTTTTACTTGACATGGGACTGGTTGCTGCCCAAAGAATTAAAGACTTGCAAAAAACCGGATTTTTCCTCATTTCATTTGCGATACTAATTCCAATACTCAATGCAACTATTGGGTTATTGATTGCCAGATTGATTGGTATGTCTCAGGGAAATGCGCTCTTGTTCGCTGTGCTATGTGCCAGTGCCTCTTACATCGCTGTCCCAGCAGCTATGCGTATGACTGTTCCTGAAGCTAATCCCAGCCTATATGTTTCTACTGCTTTAGCAGTAACATTCCCATTCAATATTATTGTAGGAATTCCGCTATATCTGTACGGGATTAACCTGTTGTGGAGGTAATAATATGCACTTAGTTAAAAAGATAGAAATTATTGCCAACTCCTTTGAGCTTGGCAAAATTTTAGATGGTTTAGATAAGTCTGGTGTAAACGGTCATATTGTGATCCGAAATGTTGCTGGCAAAGGATTAGGAGGCACGAGGGAAGATTTAGACATGACAATGCTTGATAATGTTTACATAATCGCATTCTGTATGCCAGAGCAAATCAAGCCTGTTGTGGAAAACATCAAACCCCTGCTTAATAAGTTTGGAGGGACTTGTTACATCTCGGATGTTATGGAAGTTCGTTCTGTAAGATGTGTCGCGTCGATGTAAGAAAATCATGAACCGAAAGAAGCATTTCATGGAACGTCGTGACTTCTTGAAGTTGGGAGTCACAGGGGCATTTGGTTTGGTGATCACTGCGAGTGATTTGCTGTGGCAGGTTGAACAGGTTAAAGCCGCCGAATTGCCCCCCGCAGCTCCTCAATCCCTCAGTCCCGATACCGCATTACAAAAGCTGATGGAGGGAAATCAGCGGTTTGCTCAGCATCAACCTCAATATCCCGATCAATCTCAGGCTCGGTTGCAGGAAGTCGCTCAAGCTCAACATCCATTTGCCACGATCCTAAGTTGTGCGGATTCACGAGTACCCGCAGAAATTGTTTTTGATCAGGGCATAGGAGACATCTTTGATGTGCGGATTGCTGGAAATATTGCCATTCCTGAAGCGATCGGGAGTATCGAATATGCCGTTGTCCTGTTGGGTACTCCTGTGCTCATGGTGCTGGGACATGAACGATGCGGGGCAGTTACCGCAGCTGTACAAAACGAAGCCCTACTCGGTGATATTAGTAGCTTTGTTAAGGCAATTAAGCCAGCCGTGGAAAAAGTCAAGGGTCAGTCGGGGGACGCAGTTGAAAACGCTGTGGTAGCAAATGTGCAGTATCAAATTGAACGGTTGAAGCGATCGCCACTCTTAAGTGAGCGGTTGCAGTCCGGCAAATTGAAAATCGTCGGAGGTCGTTATGATTTAGATACAGGAAGGGTGACTATTATTACCTAATTTGCAGATGACAACATCTTGCTGACAACATCCCAAGCCAAGCGTTGAACTATTGCAGCATCTATTTGGCTCAAACTCTCTAACTCAATTCTGTTTCCTTCTTGTGGAGTCCCAAATTGAGTATCGTAGATACGATGACTCAAACCTACTGGGCTCTTTTTATAGAATGTTGCATAAAACACACAGGCTGCTACATACGATCCAATAGGACTAGGGTGGCTTTGATCTGGATGGTAAAGGTTCAATATTGGATTCTCCTCCTGAACTTTTTGCCAAGCAAGTCCGACAGGTGCAACCTCGGCTCTCAGTTCTGTGGCAATCTTCGTGTACGAATCGGTCAGTATCTGTTGCGTTTGGGGTCGATTCTGCCTTGCCCAGGTTAGGTAGAAAAGCGTTTGAGCATTTACTCGCTTAATCTGGGCATCAAACAAACGCGCGTACTGATACATCACCTTTGGATCGGTAATGGGTAAAGTACTCTGTTCTTGCAGCACTACGTAGTCCCATCGCTCATTCTCAATTTGCCGAAGTGCTTCACCCCGTTCCCAATGACCTTTCAGCGTCGCTCCACCAACTGTAACCATTTCGGTTTCTAGCGTTCTGGTTTCTTCTGCTGAAACGGACAACTGTTGCGTCAACCAGGGAAGATCATTGACATAGATATAACTGTTACCAATAAATAAAACTCTGAGCGGCTGCTCATCGGATACTCTCAAAGCATCTGCATCAACTTGTTTCCCCATCATCCCCATGCAAGCAACCACCGAAAATAGAATTAACCCTTCAATTGCCCGATTAGCTCAACGTTGATTCAGTTGATATTTTAGAATCATAATCTCAAACATGATAATCAAGGATGTACACCTCTCCCCTCTACGAAACAGATTTCTATGCCTGGACTCAACAGCAGGTTACTCTGCTCAAAGCTCAGCAGTGGGATCGACTAGATACAGTCAACCTGATTGAGGAAATCGAAACTTTGGGAAGAAAAGAGCGGCAAGAGTTGCGAAATCGATTAGGAGTGTTGTTAGGGCACCTATTGAAATGGCAATTTCAACCTGAGAAACGTAATAATAGTTGGTTGAGTACGATTCGAGAGCAACGTGTTCAGATTAAGCTGCTTCTACAAGATAGTCCCAGTTTAAAACCGTATCTAGATGAAGTTTTTCTTGCTGCTTACGAGCTGGGCTTAGCTTTGGCGATTCGAGAGACTCAATTGGGTGAACAGCTTTTTCCAGAAATATGCCCCTACACTCCAGAACAAACCATGAACCCTGAATTTATGCCATCGTAGGAATACCTTTGTATGAAGGAAACATGGATTTCTGAACGCCGCACGATTCAACTACCCGGGTTAACCATTGATCGACATATCTCAGCACCGAACGAGCTTGACTTTCCCGGATGCAATCATCATCTGCTTTGTCTTCTGTTAAGTGATGGTAATCAACAAAAACTGACTCGCATCGGTGAACAAGAATCTGAAAAACCTCAAACCAAAGGAGATTTCTGGATTTGCCCTGCCCAGGTGTCGGGGGTTTGGGCATGGGATAGTACCGATGAATCGCTGATGTTTGTGATTGATCCACTCTTTTTGAATCAAACGGCACAAGAAGTTGCTCTTTTGAATGAAAACAAGGTTGAATTACTTAGTACAGTCAGTGCCTATGATCCACAGATTCAAGCGATCGCTTGTCTGTTTCTAACAGAATTTGATGCGGATAGCATCGGTAGACAACTTTATGTCGAATCGCTGACACAGGTGTTTATCATTCACTTGCTGCGACAATACTGTGCGTTTGCGCCGAAAAAGCGACACGATGTGGGAGCCTTATCTAACAATCGACTCGAGCAAGTGCTAGACTACATCCACACCTATTTAGACCGACCGCTTCATCTAAATGAACTAGCAGAAATTTCAGGCATCAGTCAATATCATTTTTGCCGATTATTTAAGCAGTCAATGGGCGTAGCACCCTATCAATACGTGCTTCAGCAACGAATGGAAAAAGCTAAAGAACTATTGCAACAAAGGAAATATGCGATCGCTGAAATTGCTCTACTCGTTGGTTTTGCAGATCAAAGTCGCTTCACAAAGCACTTTAGAAAATATGTCGGAGTTACACCCAAAATGTTTTTAAAGAAAAAGTAGCACTATGCGATACCAATCCCGATAGCAAGAATGGGCTAAATCATAATTCGATCCAGCAAGAAAAGTCTATCGTTTATCCAGTAGTGCATTGTATCTTCATCTGTGGGTTTTACGCGTAATAATCCCCTTATCAGTAAACGTAATACTTCACAGGGTTAAGGTTCTACCAACGAATTTATGAGAAGAATCAGTCGTATCTTGCTTTCTGTTGTTCTCGTCAGCACTGCTGTAGTTTCCGTGGCGGTAGATTGGAATGTGACTCACCTTTTCAATCCCGAATGGCATCCTCACGCTAAATTCCATGATGCGGTGATGCTGTGGTTGCTTAGTGGAATGACTATTATGGCACTGTGGTTGCTATGGCGGCGATCGCTAGAACCGGAGATTGGTTATACCGTTGCAATGTTGGTGCCTGTTATCTTTTGGTCAGCCTTTTTCTTTGTAACGCTAGTGATTCCTGGAACCAGTTTGCAAGCCGATCTTAAAGAAGCTCCACCAATAGTAGCAGGCATTCCCATCTACCCCAACGTCGTGATTGCAACAATCAGCGTCATTTTGGCATTGGTTGGTTATGGCTTGTACCGCGCCTCGTCGGAAGCGAACCGTCTATGAGACTGACTTCGATTGTTAGCTTTGCATTACTGATCACTTTCCTGCCTAGTCAGCCAGTTCTTGCTCATATCGGACATGGTAGCTTCCTCACCCAAAATCTGGCTCGCATGACTCTATCCCCAACATTAATGTTAAGTGGGATCGGTATCGCCCTGATTGCTGGAGCCGGACACGCCCTCTCACCCGGACATGGAAAAACGATGGTAGCGGCGTATCTCGTCGGTTCGCGGGGCACTCCTCAACAGGCAGTGGTGTTGGGTTTGGTGACAACGCTTACTCACACGATTAGCGTTTTCGCGCTAGGGATTGTAGCTTTATTGTTATCTCAGTATATTTTACCAGATAAGTTGTATCCAATATTAAGTTTTTTGAGCGGATTGATGGTTTGTAGTGTTGGTTTTTGGTTACTTGATCGACATCTCAATCCTGCACCAAAACATCATCACCATGCTCACCATCATCACCATGATTCTCCTAATCACATCCACTATCCCTCTGATTCTCAAATCACGTTACAGTCTATTCTAACTTTGGGAATCGCAGGTGGTTTAGTTCCGTGCCCGTCAGCTCTGGTATTGTTGTTGAGCGCCATCGCTCTGCATCAAACAGTATACGGCTTGGTATTAGTGTGTGCGTTCAGTTTTGGATTAGCAGTCGTATTAGTGAGCGTTGGTTTAGCGGTTATCTATGCTCAGCACTGGCTGAAGCGTTTTTCATGGGTTCAACCCTTGCAGCACTACACTCCCAAAATCAGTGCGATCGCGGTGATTGTTGTAGGAAGTGTACTCATGACTTGTGCTGTCATTTAAAGGTTTAATATGAACAATAGTTGTTAAATTTCTTTCTCAAGATACTAGTTTCTCTAAATGGGTTGATGATGTCTAACCGTCGCGATTGTTGTCTGGCACAGGCGATTGCCCAAGGCTTCGCCGTGAGCTCTGCCGAACGGGGCAGTGGCAAAGCCAATCGCACACCGTTTACATAAATAAAACTGAGAATATTCTACCCACCAAATAAACGTCCCAAAAAACCCTTTTTATTATTCCTAATAATCTCTAAGTTTTTACGAAACAGAGTGTTAGTAGGATCGAGGTGAACAGCTATTTCCAGTTCTGCGATCGCTTCATCGAGTTTGCCTTGATTGGACAGCGCTAACCCCAGGTTAAAGTGAGCATATGCATAATTTGGCTCGATTTGCAACGCTTTACGGTAAGAGGCGATCGCCTGATCGAGTTTGCCTTGATTGGATAGCGCATACCCCAGGTTAAAGTGAGCATATGCAAAATTTGGCTCGATTTGCAACGCTTTACGGTAAGAGGCGATCGCCTGATCGAGTTTGCCTTGAGCGGACAGCGCTAACCCCAGGTTATTGTAAGCATATGCATAATTTGGCTTGATTTGCAACGCTTTTTGGTAAGAGGCGATCGCCTGATCGAGTTTGCCTTGAGCGGACAGCGCTAACCCCAGGTTATTGTGAACAATTGCATAACACCAAGTTGTCTTAGATCGTATTATTTGCTCGAAAGCCAGTCCAGTAGGGAGCTTGATTCCAAACAATTCTATTATTTGCTCGAAAGCCAGTCCAGTAGGGAGCTTGATTCCAAACAATTCTATCTTTGGCAACTTCGTATAATTTGGGTCTATTTGCAACGCTTTTTGGTAACAGGCGATGGCGTCATCGAGTTTGCCTTGCATGTACAGCGCCCACCCCAGGCTATTGTAAGCATATGCAAAATTTGGGTCTATTTGCAACGCTTTTTGGTAACAGGCGATGGCGTCATCGAGTTTGCCTTGATCGGACAGCGCTAACCCCAGGTTATTGTGAGCACCTGCAAAATTTGGGTCTATTTGCAACGCTTTTTGGAAAGAGGCGATCGCTTCCTCTAGCTTGCGTTGATAGTACAGCGCACCCCCCAGGCTATTGTGAGCATTTGCATCATTTGGGTCTATTTGCAACGCTTTTTGGTAAGAGGCGATCGCTTCATCTCGTTTGCGTTGATAGTACAGCGCATTCCCCAGGTTATTGTGAGCAACTGCCAAATTTGGGTCTATTTGCAACGCTTTTTGGAAAGAGGCGATCGCTTGATCTAGTTTGCCTTGATCGGACAGCGCATTCCCCAGGTTATTGTGAGCAACTGCCAAATTTGGGTCTATTTGCAACGCTTTTTGGAAAGAGGCGATCGCTTGATCTAGTTTGCCTTGATCGGACAGCGCATTCCCCAGGTTAAAGTGAGTATTTGCATCATTTGGGTCGATTTGCAACGCTTTTTGGTAACAGGTGATCGCATCATCGAGTTTGCGTTGATAGTACAGCGCATTCCCCAGCTTATTGTGAGCAAGTACAGAGTTCGGGTCAAGACGGAGGGCTGCTTTGTATTTCAGGGCTGCTTCCTCGAAGTTTTTATCTTCGTACAAACGATCTGCTTCGTTTATCAAGCTTGTGACTTGATATTGGCGCTCGTCCAGTTCTTGTGAAGTTTGTTGAGGAGGTGAGTAATTCGAGCTAGCAACTAATCGCTTAATTTCCTCCCGAATACCCTTGACAACTTCTAAATATGCTTCATCCCGGTCATTCCAGCTTTTTATCGGTTTGCGATTTTTAGGCAATGGGGACAGTTGATCAATGGGAGGAGTTTCCCAATCCGCATAACGCAGTAACACCGGGATAACACGAGCCTTTCCTGCTGCATTCTGCTCTAATGCTCGTGTCACTTCAACTGTCCAGTGATAATCTGAAGCAATAAAATCTGAACTCACCAACAACAGGATAAGCCCAGCTTGGTTGAGAGACTTATCAATTTCACCTTTGAATTCTTGCCCAGGGACGATTTTGCGATCATGCCAACTAGTAATAGTTTTTTCCCGCTGCAAAGACGCTAGATGCTTTTCTAACTCTTCGCGTAAGTCCTCATCGTTTTGGTGGTAGGAAATAAAAACTTTAATAGATTCCATAGGGGGGCATTATCTATGATATATAAGAAGACTACACAAGCTTTTGCTCGAGTTCCTCAAGCTGCCGATCTAAGCGATTTAGTTCTGTTTCGCTTTCCTGAATTTGTTTCTCTAGCTTAAACTTTGTCGCTGTATCTGTTTCAATCAAGTATGCTTGGCGCAGCTTGCCTAATTTTGTGCTAGCCAAGTCATAATCTTGTTGCAGTGAATCTTCTTGTTGCTTCAATCTGCGACGTTGCCTATCAGTTATACCGCCACTCGTTACAAGAGGGGTTGAAGTCGCTGGTGTAGTAGTTTCAGAAGCGGTTGAAGAGGTTTTTGATTTCGCCATTTCTTTAACTACTCTGCGAATTCCTTGAGCAACATTCAAAAAAGCCTCATCTTTGTCTTGCCAGGTTGTTACAGCTTTGGCATTTTTAGGAAGTGCTTGCAGTTTGGCAAATGGTGCATCACTCCAGTCTACTGGCTTGAGAATAATCGGAATCACGCGAGCTTCTCTTGCCTCATGTCGTTCCATTGCTCGCTGCATCTCAATGTCGTAGCAGTAATCTGAAGCCAGAAAGTTAGCGCTCACTAGCAATAAAATGATATCCACAGTGTTAAGATTGTCATCGATCGCATTTGCCCATTCTCTACCAGCGCTGATTTCGCGATCATGCCAAGCTTCAATCACTCCCTGACGTTTCATCAAGCTCAGATGATTTGCCAATTCGTCTCGCAAAACTTCATCCTTATGGGAGTAGGAAAAAAATACTTTCACTGCATTAGACATATTCTTTAAATCTACTTTCTTTAATGCATGGAATAGTTTTCTCAACATAAGCGTTCAGAAACACCAGTTGGTTCGCCATCTCCTTGGCTGACTTATCAGCAGCTAATTTGAGCAAACCGCGTAACTGCTGTCCAACCGAGTATTGTTGTTGCGGTGCGAGAACTATGCCAGCATGACATCTTTGTTGAACCACAAACTCACCGTGCAATCTGCAAAAATCCCTAATGTTGAAGCTATAAATGACTCGCCCTTGCTCAACTGCCCAAATGAGTTGTTCTTCATCGGGATATCCTAATCTATCAGCATCTGCGACTGTAACGATATCCAAATCTGCATTTTGCAGAGCTAGTATCAGCGCCCCTTTAATCGTGTCTTCATCCAAGTACAAGCGAATTCGGCTCACGACAGATTTCCTACTTTATACTCAGCTTCGAGGCGACGGCATTCCTCGTTGTAGGCTGCAAATTCGGCGTCAAGCGATTCTTTGTTGGCATAATAGTACGCCAAAGCGCTATAAATCCCTGCTAGCGTCAAGTGCGGTTTATCTTCCAAAATTTCTTCAGGCGTGACACCTGCTTTAATCTCATTCACGATGTAGTGAACCGTAATGCGAGTTTCGGCGATGCGGGGACGACCACCGCAAGTTCCCGGCGTACGGACAATAAACGTACCAATGTCGGTAATGGTCTGCATAGCTCGTTTGCTAAATTTTGCTCCCATAATTAAGAACTCTAGCACTTATCATAGAGGGGTTGAAACAACAATCGTGATGTCATCAGATATGGAGAACAACCAGATTTCCAACAATACCTTCTATGATGGTTCTGCATCCGCTTTCAGATTTTATAAACTGCAATTGTGCTATCAGCAACTCCTCTGCCAGCTATGACTATCAAGCGCGTTGTCCTGAAACGGGCGAACTCCTGCGACTACCCCGCACACCTTTGGTAAAGGCGATCCCTATAGTTTAATGCAATACGTTGCTCATCATCACCGTATTGAATCAACAGTTTTTGCTAAAGTTCCTACTCAAGATACTAGTCATTGAGATCCAAATTGGTGGATGATGTTGAACCATCGCGATTTTTGTCTGGCAGAGGCGATTGCAAACCTATAAGTTGGACTCCGACTAATTTTAGATCATGGCAGTTTATGAAAATCGAGAAGCGTTCATTCCCTACCGTCGCACCGATATTATCAAACTTTGCCTGGAAGATGGTCAGCTAAGTGGCGCTGATGCTGAAAAGTTTCAAGATTTCTGCCAAATCCTATCCGCGTATTACCACTTTCGCTTTCACAAGACGCTGGAAATTATCAAAGACAACTACGTACCGTTCAATCCCAATGCAGATGTTCAACCACTCACTCAACCAACCTTCGACCAATACGACGAGATGGAGTCAAAAGTGGTTGATGCATTTCAACACATTTTAGAAAGAGCGAATTACATTCTTTTGCCTGAATCGATTGTACAACGAGCATTGGGAAAGAAATCTCTGATTGATTTGAAAACTCAGGTTGATTTCGATGACTTTGAGCGTTTCTGTTGCTATTACCAAGGCGATATTGACCAGAAAATTTCGCTGAAAAAGTTCTTCTTTTGGCAGGAAGAAAAGACGATTAATATTTTGGAACGAATTGTTTTACTCATTAAGTTCAAAGAAGCGGCGTACTTTCGTGCCAAAAAAGTCAAGATAGAGGAGTTGAACTTTACCCCTGGTAAAATGTATGTTTACTTCTACAAGAATATTCCAAAACTAGATATTGACTTACTCTTTCCGAATGTTATTACCAGTATGACTTGGAAAGATCGACTGTTATTTGGAATTCCTGCAATTGGGGCTGCAATTCCCCTGGTCTTAAAAGCATTGCCAAATCTGTTATTGCTCATAGCTGCAATTTCGTTAGTGTTCAATGCACCATTGCTAGTCGAATCGCTAGATTTAGAAGAGCATAAGGTGCGAGATGTGATGCCCATTCTAGTGGCAACGCTATCTTTAGGGATAGCACTCGGTGGATTTGCCTTCAAGCAATACACCAATTACAAAAACAAAAAAATCAAATTCCAAAAAGATGTTACCGACACGCTTTTCTTCAAGAATTTAGCTAACAATGCCAGCGTCTTTCAAATGCTCATTGACATGGCTGAGGAAGAAGAGTGTAAGGAAATTATTCTCGTATATTACCATCTCCTGACCAGTGCGACTCCGCTAACTCCGAAACAGCTAGACTCTCGCATTGAAACTTGGATGGAGAGGAAGCTGGGCATCAGGATTAACTTCGATATCCACGGTCCCTTGAACAATCTGCAAGATATTCGTGGCAAAGTGATCACAAATGCTGAAGAAGCAGATATTGTCCCGGAAATGCCTTTATTAAGCTATGATAACCAGGGATTTTGCCATGTTCTACCTTTGGAGGATGCCAGGGCAGTGATTGATTATGTTTGGGATAATGCCTTCCTATATAACGGGATAACTTTATAGAAAAGTTCCTGATATAGCGCAACTCAATTGGATGAAGCAATTATTTATCTGTGTCCATCTGTACCCATCTGTGGTTCATTATTTCTTTCTATACCTTACTCCGGGTTGCAAACCGCTATAAGTCCAAGTAAGCCAGATTAGAAGCTTTATATATGGTCGTTCTGCACTCGCTTTGTGATTTCATAAACTGCAATTTTGCTGTCAGCGACTTATCTGTTAGCTATTGGTATGAAGGGCGTTGTCCTCACACTGGTGAACTCCTGAGACTACCCCGCACACCTTTGGTAGAGGCGATCGCCCATGCTTTAATGCAACATCTTGCCACGGATGAGCGTTATTCCTCTGAAGGTAAGATGTATGGAGTATTACTCGTGGAACTGCCTACTGGCGAACAACGGGTACTCAAAGCTTTCTCCGGGCTACTGAATGGTGACAGCCTGGTTGAGGGCTGGGTACCCCCCATTCCAGGACGAGACGAAGTGGCATTAGAGGAAGCCCGCACATTGGCGCAGTTGGAAGCGATCAAGCAGGAACTCATTACCCTCAAGCAACTTCCAGAACGCCAGGAGTACGAAAAGCGTAGAAGTGAGTTTGAGTTACGCCTGCAACAAATGAGCGATCGCCATCGAGATTGCAAAAACCAACGACACGAAAAACGTCAGATATGCTACGAAAAGCTAATTGGAGAAGCGCTCATAGTTGCGTTGGAACAACTCGACGAAGAAAGTCGTCAACATGGGATTGAGCGACGGCAACTTAAACGGCAACGGGATGAAGTCTTGCAGCCGCTTCAGCAGCTTATTGCAGCAGCAGATGCGCGGATGGGTGAACTGAAACAGCGGCGTAGAGAACTGTCCCGCCAACTCCAGGCACAGATGCACGCTACTTACACCCTGATGAATTTTTTAGGACAATCTTTATCGTTGCAGCAGTTGATACCAGAAGGTATGCCCACAGGAACAGGAGACTGTTGTGCGCCAAAGCTGCTGCATTATGCGGCGACGCATGGTTTAAAACCATTGGCAATGGCAGAGTTTTGGTGGGGTTCGTCCTTAATTAATCAGGATAAAATTCAGGGAAAATTCTACGGAGCTTGTGCAGAACGCTGTCAGCCATTGATGGGATTTCTGCTGTCAGGGTTGCCTCCGTGGAAACCTAACCCCCCAGCCCCCTTCCCTAAAAGGGAAGGGGGAGTTTTAAGCCCCTCCCCTACCAGCCGAGGGGTTTGGGGAGAGGTGATACCCATTCTTTATGAAGACGAATGGTTGATTGCTGTGAACAAACCCGCAGGACTATTATCAGTTCCAGGGCGTTATCGCGACACTCAAGACAGCGTTCTCAGTCGTTTGCGTCAGATTTTACCAGATGGCATGGGGATTATTGCCGTGCATCGGTTGGATCAGGAAACATCTGGCATTCTTCTCTTGGCTCGCGATCTACAAACCTATCGGCAACTGAGTCAGCAGTTTCAGCACCGACAGGTTCACAAAGTTTATGAAGCTGTGCTTTCCGGTTGTGTGACAACTGACCGAGGTGTGATTGAACTACCATTGTGGGGAGATCCTCAGAATCGCCCTTATCAACAAGTCAATTGGCAGTATGGGAAACCCAGCGTAACTCACTTCCAAGTGATAGCAACAGGAGACTGCACTCGTGTAGAGTTTCTACCGCTAACAGGACGCAGCCATCAGCTGAGGGTTCACGCTGCTGATGCGAGAGGACTTGGGGTAACTATTTTGGGCGATCGCCTTTATGGATGTCGTGCAGCTGCAAATCGGTTACATCTGCATGCGAGAGAGCTTTCTTTTGAGCATCCACAGTTAGGAGAAACCCTTCATTTACAGGCAAAGACGCCGTTCTAGTAAATGACTCAATTAATCCAGCAAAGCATTATAGTCCAATACGGTTCAGTTAAGGATTTTTGGTGAGATTTGGCAGTGTAGAGACGTAGCATGCTACGTCTCTACATAGCCGTCTTGGTAAATCTATTTTGGGCGATCGCCTTTATGGATGTCGTGCAGGGGTAAGTCGGTTACATCTGCATGCGAGGGAGCTTTGCTTTGAGCACCCACAGTTGGGGGAAACTCTTTATTTACAGGCAAAAACACCATTTTGACGCATCAATTATAGTTGTGGTAAGGAGGCGATCGCCCTACGGATAGTTATTGGGATTTTCAACCATCAGCCCTTCACTTGCGGCTGCTTTATTCAACTCATCGTCAGCACAGACAAAGTTCACAGGGGGCAAGCCGTTAGTTATGCAGAGGGCATTTACCGCACAACCTGCTGCTAGCTGAACTGCGTCGTAACCTCGTAATCCCCGTACTTCAGCTAATGCCATTGCAGAGTTGATAATATTTTCCGTGATTTCTACAACTTGGTACTCAGATAATAAGTCACTCCTGAACAGATTGCACGTTGCTGTAGCATCTGTAAGACTGATACTGCCACCACGCGCCCGTCTTGTAATCGCGGCAATAATTTCAACAAATGTAATTGCAGCAATTAATACTTCGTTGTTTAATGCAGGATCAAACAAATTCACAACCCATGCTGAACCTATCTCACTAATGTAGCGTTTCACCAAAGCGCTGCTATCAACAAAGTAAACTGCCATCTAGCGGCGTTCCTCAATAATTGTTTCAGAAACAGGCTTTCCCTGAATCTGAATAAGTCGCCGTTCAGTTTGCCGATTGTAGGAGGGTTGCTTCAGTTGTTTGACTAAGCCAGATGTTAACAGTGCTTGATGAAATGTCGTCCGTTGAACAGCTTCTTCAATAGCTGCAAGATGCTTCTGGATGACTTGGTTAAGCTGCTGTAATTCTTGTGGTTCAAGCGCTTCAAGTTGATCTAGGATTTGGTTAAGAATTGCCTGTGCCATTAGCTTTCACGTTTAACTAGGGCTGGTATGTCTACGATTTAATATAGGGACTATCGTCATGTTCTTACCTGGGAGTCTGTTGCACGTCAATTGTAATCTGTTCAACTTTAGCTATGCGCGAGATGGTTATGATTGCCTTCACTTAAGCTACAGTGATTGTGATCAGACTGGCTCTTACTTTAGACTATTTACCATTTTGTAGTCACTGTGCAGACAAGGTATTATAGCTTCTCAAGCTATATATGTCAATAAGAGGAAGTGAATGGCTGGCAGCGTCTCTACAGTAGATCTGTTTTGTGGTGCTGGAGGACTAACTCATGGATTTGAGCAAGCAGGTCTTCCAGTCAAAGCTGGATATGATATTGATCCAGCGTGTAAGTTTCCATACGAACAGAACAACAAAGCAAAATTTATACTGCAAGGTGTGGAAGATGTTAGCGGTTCTGATTTGACAGAGCATTTTTCCGGAAGTAGTATTAGAGTCCTAGCAGGATGCGCCCCGTGTCAACCATTTTCAAGTTATTCAAGACGTTATAACGATAGGGAGTCAAAGTGGAAGCTTCTGCAAGATTTTGCTCGTCTGGTACAGGAATGTGAACCAGAGATTATTTCAATGGAAAATGTGCTTCAGTTAAAACATCATCCAGTTTTTCAGGAATTTCTTGAGAAATTAGAGACCTTAAATTATTCCTTTGAATTCTACGAAGTTAACTGTCTAGATTATGGAATTCCTCAATCTCGAAAGCGCTTAATCTTACTTGCTTCAAAATTTGGCAAAATAAATTTAATTCCACCAACTCATGACGCAGAAAGATATGAAACAGTACGAAAAACTATTGAACATGTTGAATCTCTGGCTGCGGGTCAAACATCTAAAACGGATCGGCTCCATCAATGTAGTAGGCTGTCTGATCTGAATCTTCGCCGTATTCGTGCTTCAAAACCTGGAGGAACTTGGCGAGATTGGTCTAAGGACTTAATTGCAGAATGCCACCTAAAAAAAAGTGGTAAAACTTATCCGGGAGTGTATGGCCGGATGGAGTGGGATAAACCTAGCCCAACCATTACTACACAGTGTTTTGGTTTTGGTAACGGTCGGTTTGGACATCCTGAACAAGATAGGGCTATATCGCTTAGAGAAGCAGCATTGCTACAAACTTTTCCAGCAGAGTATAATTTCGTAGCTCCTGATGAACCTGTAATCTTTAGCCGTGTGGGACGCTTGATCGGAAATGCTGTTCCTGTAAAACTGGGTCAAGCTATCGCTCAAAGTATCTTAAATCATATTGAGCAGTTTACCTAAGGAGTGCCCCCAGTAGATGAATCCAAGTATTCTTGATTAGATAAATATTGCTCAATATTTTGCAGTATTTGTTTTAGATACCTGACAACCTTATTCTTAATTTGTAAAAGCTCATCTGCTGTTTTATCTCGTCCTACTTCTGCAAAAGACTTAAAGCCATGAGCTAGATCATTTCTGTTAGATTTCACCGTCAATAAATCACTTCCATCCCCTGTTCTAACATAGTCAGTTAGGTGCGAAAATCCGTATTCAGTTGCTGTATCTCTTATTTTCATCCCGTCAATATTACCTGAAAAGAGATCTTGTTTATCAAATCCGGCAGTAATAATGTCAAGGGAAATAGCTGTTATACTTGAAAATATTTTGTCAGGATTTCGCTTCTTGAGGTTTTTGAGGACAATTTTCTTGAGTTTAGGGCTAATTTGGTCGTAGCAAACGCCTTTTCCTTGAAGTTCATCAAATATTGCTTCGATAGCGTTTCGCATTGTTGCTTCCACTAGGTTATAAAGCAACAAAAAACCACTCGCTTTTAAGGTCTTTATTAACTCAGGGTCAATTTCTCGGATTTTTGGGCTTCCCCCCTTACCTGCCATACTTAATTTAGTAGTTCCCTGCTCCAAGCTCTTCAAAAAAATAAAATATTTATTCACCTCTCTAGAGCGTTCATTGAAGTCCTGAAATAATCCACTAGTCATGATTTACCGAGAAGTTGCTCACGCACGTATTCAATACGTTTAATTACTTTAGGTCTAGAGTTACTTGCATCGGATGTAGTGTATTCTTTGAATTCTGGTGAGTCAAGCCACTTTATTGACTTGGGTTCAAGATTACTCTTCTCTCTCAATGCAAGTGCAACACCTACAGAAATTGCCTCGAATCGAATTCTTGGTGTTTTTACATGACCTTTTGCTTTACTAAATCCATTGGGAAAGTATTTCTCAACAAAATCTAGCATTGAATGAAATTCATTTCTCATACCCTTCTGGTTAATCCCAGAATGATTGTGTTCTTCAAGATATTCATTAAGAAACTCATTAACTCGTCTGTCAAAGTTCTGATAGTTATTTAAGTATGCAAAGAAACGCAACACAAATTCTTCAGGTTCACGTTTGCGGACAAGTGGTTCTGAAAATGGACATAGTTTACGAAATTTGGGATCTTTTGCGAGTTCTTCAAGAAGATCAACAAATGGACCAGGAGATATGCCTCTACGCTTCTCCATATCGTTGAGTTCGACGCTACCTGTATTGATGCGTTCAAACAGATCCCTTCGTGTTTCTTCATCAGCTTTGTCAGTCAGCACAATCATACGAAGGGTAGCCCGGTTGAAGCGTCTCTGTCTTGCCAGTGGAAAATCTTTGAATTTGAAGCCGTTAAGCTTCTTTAGCTTTTCTAGTCCACACAGCTTTAGCTCGTTATTGAGAAATCTGTCCAAAGTACGGATACGTTGGGTACCATCAACAATTTCCAACCGAGCTAAATCAACAATATCATCATCATCATCATCTTTCGGTCGCAAATCAGCAACAAAAATATATGGTATGGGTAGTCCTAGCACAATAGATTCAATAAACTTTGACTGCCGAGGCTCTTCCCAAATCATTTCCCGTTGATAGTCTGGTATGTACAACTCATTGGTGTCCTCATATAGCCCATCTCTATATTTCTGGACAAGAACTTCAACTGGATACTCTTTTGTATCGTAATCAACTATTTTTTGTTTTTCGCGAATTTCTTCTTCTGCCGCCTTTCTTTGCTCATCCGTGATTTCTGGTTCGGGTGGTGTGTTTGGGGCTTTTGGCATCTTGCTCTCCAGCTTACATGGAGTGGGTGTATCAGAATCGGAAAGACATAGACCTTGATTCTAGCACCTGTAATTTTAGCAGTTTGCCAGTAAATCCAATCAGAGCTTAGTCAGAACAACTAGCTCTGCACAATCGCCCATTGCCTAATGGCAAAATATCTAACTGATTCCCTCTTCTTTGCATCAACACTCAATTGCTTACTATAAATATTGAACTGCATAGGTTGAATGTTCGTTTCTGTATTTGGGGATGAGATAGTAGCTTACTGCCTATCAGAAATTTTGATTACAATAAAACAGCGCAATTTGCAGCCATAGTATAACCTGCGCGACTACAATGCAGGTGTCCACCAGGCGGCGTGCTGTCTACCCACGTAAATTCAGAAGATTATCTATGAGTAATCAACTCCAAGACTATAATCCCAGCGGCGTAGGTCAAATTAATGGCAACCTCTTGGGTTTGCCGTTCGATTACGAGTCTGCAAACCTAATTGTCTTTGGTGTACCGTGGGAAGTGACCGTTTCCTATGGCGCAGGCACCGCCAACGGACCACAGCGGATTTTGGATGCTTCGCCTCAACTGGATTTGTTCGATTTCGATAACCCTGACGGATGGAAGCAGGGAATTTTCATGGTGGAAATTCCCCAGGATATTTTAGAGAAGAACAAATACTATCGCGCCTTAGCGGCAAAAATTATCAAACGACTAGAGCAAGGTAAAGCACTGACAGAAACACCAGATTTAACACCTGTCCTAGCAGAAATTAATCAGGCTTGTCAACAGGTGAATCAATGGCTGTTTGAACAGTGTCAGGAAGCAATTAACAATGGTAAGCGAGTCGCAGTTATTGGTGGGGATCACAGTTCACCTTTAGGTTACTATCAAGCATTAGCAGCTAGATACCCAAGCTACGGCATTTTGCATATTGATGCACACGCAGATTTGCGCGATGCTTATGAAGGGTTTGAATTTTCCCATGCGTCCATCATGTTTAATGCGATGAAGCTACCGCAAATTTCCAAGTTAGTGCAGGTAGCGTTGCGTGATATTTCTCATGATGAAGTGCAAATGATTGACCAATCAAACGGTCGAATTGTTGCTTATTATGACCCGGCAATTAAACAAAAGCTGTACTCGGGAACAACTTGGATTGATTTATGCCGAGAAATTATCGCTCATTTGCCTGAGTACGTTTATATTAGCTTTGATGTTGATGGTCTTGATCCAAAATTCTGTCAAAGTACAGGGACTCCTGTTCCTGGTGGGCTGGAATTGGAGCAAGCTTTTTGTTTGTTTCGTGAGTTGGTGAATAGTGGTCGAAAAATAATTGGCTTTGATGTCTGCGAAGTTGGTGATGCTGAGTGGGATGGTAACGTCGGTGCGCGGATTGTTTATAAGCTGGCAAATTTCATGGATTTATCTCAGCAAGGATAATTCTTGATTCAAGAGTATGATCCCAGTAGACATAGTAGTGTATTGCTACAAAAATGGGTTCATGCACCAGAAAATCGTGCTCATCGATCAGGACAATGTTACAAAATGATTTGGCTGTCTCTATTGCTGTTGATTTATGGGAGTACGATAGAAAACTTCTGATACCAAGTTGTGTTCAAACAGAGAATTTTCTGAATTAACCGCTCCAGAACGCAGAGAACACAGAGAGGAAAAAGAGAAAGTTAAGTAGATAAGTAGAAATAAACCAAACTAGGTTAAGAAATGTAAAAACACCTGAAAGTCTTACCAATGACTAATGACTAATGACTAATGACAGCCTCCACGAGTTAACTTTATTTGTGCCGACTTACTTACCTGTATGAATGCAACTTGGTATGAAGCCCTTTACCTTTCATTGTTATTGTTAAGTATTGTTAAAAATTTGTTTAGCAGTCAAGTTCAATTCAAGAAAAGTTGGAGACTCTGGGCGATCGCTCACAAACAAAGGTTATTCTAGAGTGATGGAACGCCAATGTTTAAGCCCATAGCACAGGATCTAGTTGATAGTAGCGTTGCAGTAGCTGATAAAGTGCCGGATGCTGCTTGAGCAATTGCTGCGGTTTTTCAAAGAATGTCTCAGTCGCTACAGCAAAAAATTCTGCAGGATTAGTTGCACCATAACTATCCATTACAGTCTTTACGCCTCGTTGAACCTGAGCGCACAGCTGTTGATATTCTTCAGCCATCACCTGCGCCCAAACGAGATAATCTGATTTTCCTTGCAAAATAGGAACACCCTCAGCTTTGCCATCCTCTTGATCCAACTGATGAGCAAATTCATGAAGCACAACGTTATGTCCATCCTTCCAGTCGAGAGTGTCTTGTTTCACCTGTTCCCAAGACAATATCACTTGGTCATTAGTCCATGATTCCCCCAGTCTTGCCACGCGTCTTTCCTCAACAATATAATTCCCGGTGGCAACAGTTTCATTAACAAAATAAGTGCTGGGATAAATCAGAATTGAACGAAGTTTAGGAAAGTATTCTCCTCGCTCATTAAGCAGGAGCAAACAAGCGACAGCAGCGATCGCCAATTTCATTTCCTCTGTCACCTGCAATCCTGCACAGCCAATGAATTGTTTTTCCGCTAAGAACACTTGAATATGTCCTTGAAGCCGTCGGCGTTCAGCGGGAGAAAGATGGAGATAAATTGGAAGATTATTCTCAATAATCGCATTCCAAAGTGGGGGGAAAGGACGACGTTTAAGACGGTTTCTTCGTTGTTTAGTCAAAAGGGGACTGATTAAAATCCCAGTGATAATCAGCCCAATAATCACAAAAACAATAATTGTTTGAACCATAAATTAAATTTTTCACCACACCCCAGATAAAGGTGGATGCGCTCAAAGCACAAACGAGTCGATCAGCTTGCGGGCAATACTCAGCTTAGGAGGAATTTGCGGTAAGTTGTGCTTACTAAACCAACCTGCCTCTACTAATTCTTGCGGTTCGATGACAATGTCACCACTCGCATAAGTGGCTGTGAATCCAATCATAAGTGAGTTGGGAAACGGCCAGGGTTGCGAGCCAAAATAGCGAATATCTTTGACCTCAATCCCTACTTCCTCGCGGACTTCGCGCATCACCGTCTCTTCCAACGATTCTCCCGGTTCCACGAACCCAGCTAGGACGCTGTACATCCCTGGTGGAAACCGAGGGGCGCGAGCTAACAAGAGTTCTTCACCCCGAGAAACGAGAACAATAATCGCAGGCGAGAGGCGAGGATAATTCACGAGTCCACAGTTCGGGCAACGTTTAGCACGTTCATGGGATAATTGGGTTGTTGGAGTTGCGCAGTGTCCGCAGTACTGGTGAGTGCGGTCCCATTCCACGATTTGGATGGCGCGACCGCTGAGCGTATACAACTCTTCATCCAACGTTCCGTACAATTCGCGCAATCCTTGCAAGGTGAAGCCATCGGGGGCTAACGCATCCTTGGGGAGTTCTGCCGAGTAACAGGGCTGTCCATCCAGGGTGCCTAGGAACTGCGTTCGCACTGGCTCTAAGCCAATTTCTGCCAGAGTGATGAGCTTGGGAATTTCGCTGATCTTTCCTTCGGCGCGAACCAGCAATTTATTGCCAACAAACGCAAACCACCAGGAGGGTTCAGGCTGGACTGTGAGTGGAGCAATGCCAGGGATAAAGGTTCGATACATATCAGTACAAGGCGATTGCTTTGATCGTATCACCGCCGCTATGACATAGCCTTTCCTAAGTAGGAGTGCCTATCAAATAAGTGCTGTCCCTCTGGCAGAGGATTTTGATGAATGAAATCATTAATATTTTTGGTGAATTATGGAAAGTCTGGCTTTGGTGCGTTCGCCCTTTGAACCTGCCGAAGGCAATTGTACTTTGTTCACTTTTGCCAGGTTAAGTAGTTTGGAGACTCTTGGTTATGCGCTGGGAATTCGGTCGTAGAAGCACCAATGTTGAGGACAGGCGTGGAAGTCGGATTTCGGCTCCTGTGGTGGGAGGTGGCATTGGGGCAATCGTTCTGTCAGTGATTGTTGCCCTCTTGGGCGGCGATCCGAGTATCCTTTGGGAGCAACAACAAGCGCCGAGCGACAGCCCTTACTCGCAGTCTCCTCAAACACAACGTTCTGCGACGAGCGATCGCATGGCTGATTTTGTTTCGGTTGTCCTGGCAGATACCGAGGATACGTGGCAGAGTTTGTTTCGGCAAAGGGGACAGACCTATGTAGAGCCTAAGTTAGTGCTCTATTCGGATGCGGTACAATCTGCCTGTGGCTATACGCGATCAGCGGTTGGTCCGTTCTATTGCCCCGCCGATCAAAAGCTCTACATTGACTTAAGCTTTTATCAGGATCTGAAGAATCGATACCAGGCTCCGGGAGACTTTGCCCAAGCGTATGTGATTGCTCACGAGGTTGGGCATCATGTCCAGAATCTCATGGGTATTTCAAATCAAGTTCAGTCAATGCAGCGTCAAGTTGATCGAGTACAGGCAAATCAGCTTTCAGTTCGGCAAGAGTTACAGGCGGACTGTTTTGCTGGCATTTGGGCGCATCATGCCAATCGTTCGCGGCAGATCCTTGAACAAGGCGACATTGAGGAGGCACTCAATGCTGCCAGCAGTATTGGCGATGATCGTTTGCAACGTCAGGCAAAAGGGTATGTTACCCCAGAGTCTTTTACGCACGGTAGTTCAGCCCAGCGAGTTCGCTGGTTCCAGCGGGGCATTCAGACGGGTAATCCTGCACAATGTAATACTTTTGCGGTAGCAAATCCGTAACATCCTCCTGCACTATAGCAGGGAACAGGGAACAGGGAACAGGCTTGTAAGTCTCGTAGTGTCCGTATTTTCTGATTAGTGATAATGATAATACAATAGGGGATGAGCGGAGAGACGTATTACACATTTTGAAAACGTCACGGATGGGCTGGATACTGATTTGTAAGGATTTTTACCCGTAATTTCAATTCCCTTACATTCGCTTTTCTCACTTTTAGTCTAAACGCCAGAAAAGTAGAACAATGGTATAAAGCGCTAGATATTGGTGAGAGTAGGTTTGTGGAAGACGCGATAACTTTCTACTTGCGATATCTAGAAGGAAAGTACCCAGTTGTACCCATAAATTCTGTAATCAGCCCGGTAATTTCTCGGGAAGTTGTACCCATTACACCGTCAACAGCTTCTACAACGATAGAGACTGACGACCCAGAAGAATTTGACGGTGGTATCGAATTATGATTCAAATGAGCTTGATTAATTTTGACGACGAAATAAATTAAGGAGAAAACTCAATAATGGACAACTTCAATAAAAAATCTAAAACTTACGCTCAAAAATACGCTCAAGATTTACTTATTAAATTCTTGAGAGAAGAAGCCAAATTTGTCGGATATGACGCATATGTCAAGAGTGAAGTCTTACCAACTATTACTTGGCGTGTAAACAGAGACGCACCATACTGGGGGATTTTTCCAGATTATCCAATTGCAAAAAGTGAAAACACCATTATTGAGATAGTTTGGGATGAATATTTATTTAATACTGAGTCAACAAGAAAAGATGCGATTCCAACAATCGATGAACTTTGGAATTTTGGTCTGGTACTTGAAACAGTTTTAGATATTGCTATTCAACATAAAGGAGTTATACACACGGCTGTATTTTTTGACGAAATACCCAATCATGCAATAAATTTTCTGAAGACTGGCGCTATTCCTCAAATAGTCGTAGTCAACTCTTATGACCTTTTGAATCAACCATTATTTTCTACTTTTCACGGTATAAAAATGCCTATCCAAATCTTAGAACCATTTAATCTCTAAAAGCAAAAGACACTGGAATTCCCGGGAGCAAGTCACCAATGACCTAGAAATTGCAAATCCCTCAAAGCGTGGTCTAGAGAGGGATTTTAGGTATTGGGTTTTTGACTGCTAGGTTAAATTATTTGCTTTCTCAACTACTTCCTTTAACTCTTCAAAGGTAATACTACCGTCTTCGACTAAACCATACCGTGACAGTAACTCCTGGGGGCTACTGGTATTTGTTTCTGATAAGATAATTGCACTTAATCCAGGACTTAAAAAAAGCTCATTAATAGAGATTTTGCCGTCTTGATCGCGATCTAAATTCTTAAAAAGAGATTGAAGCTCTTGCTCGGTTGCCATAACTTTTTATCTGAATTAATTTTTCAATTTAATATCTTAATATCTCATGAATATCTCATTAATATCTCAAAATTAAATAAACTTATATCCTTAGACGTAGAAACGGGTATCGCTAGTGCTTAGATCAGGTGTAGGCTGTGGATCACAGTGGTTTTGGTCTAGGGATGAAAATCAACAGGCACGGTCGCGCCAAGATTCTAACGCAGCAAGAGATACAGCTAGTTTTTGCCCAAGGGTTTGATTCAGAGCGTGATAAAACCTTGTTTGGTGTATGCCTGTTTACTGCTGCAAGAATCCGTGAAGCGTGTACCCTGCTGTCTGAGGACATCTACACACCCAAGGGACAGGTTAGACCTCGGCTCATCATCAGGAAAGCGAACAGTGAACTACCTACACCGCCTGATTACAGGTCGGTGTAGGCTTCTGGTACATTCTTAATGTTGCCAGAACTTCCTTAGAGGTACTATTAGTAGTAGAGTCACCCACTACAGGATTCCCTTTACGGCGTTTTATCGTTGGGAATAGTCCCAGCCCAACGCGCTTTACGTTGATGGATGCGTTAAGATCACGGTCAACCCAAAGCGATTCTTTGTTGTCCCAATATTCGCGGATACCGCAGTCAGTGAAGATAAATTTATCTCGGTAGGCGAGTAATTGAGACGTGTATGCAGGTTTTACTGCTATTGTCCACACCCGGTGCTTTTCCAGCTATGTATTCTAGGATTGTGAAAAACTGTCCAAAAGCAGCGTCGTTCCAGGACTTGTTTAATCCGGACTTGCGCGACTGATCCCAGTTATTGAGGACTTACGGCAACTGTTGACTAACTACTACCCAATCCGTGGTGATATTACCTGTTTCCCGGTCGCTCTAACGGACATTTGGCTGAAGATAGCGCCGCAAGGATATTAAGGGAAGCGTGTAAGCAAGTGGGGATAATGGGCGTGAGTACCCACAGTTTTAGACGGACTGCCTTAACCCAAATGATATTGACAAACTCCTCCTCCTTGTGGAATGAAACAGCCCTGCTTTGATGATTATCATTCTTGAGAAAATGCTGTCTCTTTTTTTGGACAATTTATTTTCTGGAAATCCCTTTTTTTCGACTTTTGCAAGAAGTCTAAAGATTATGACGGGGGACTTACTGCTTTCCAGAACCCACATTAGTTAAAATTTGACCAGGAAGCATTTGACACAAGATAATTGAGCGATCGCTTTCTTTATTCAGCCTGGCGTTTTTTGTAGCCTGCCAAAGGCATCCGCCTGATTACCAATCTGAATCTCTGCTCACCTTGAAACTCTTGAACTCCTTGAACACTTGAAGTACTATTCTCAACACCAAGACGCATTTCCAATCACTTACCTCAACGATTTGCGAGGAGAAATCCTAGCGTGTGCTTATCTTGGAATCAACAACCTGAACCGCGACTTTGTTGACACCAAAGGGTTTTCTGTGGTATTCCAACGTTCAGAAATTGCAGAAGTTGAACGGCGGTTTCCTTTTTTCAAGCCCTATCTCGACCAGGCACTACAGCCCACCTGCAACGCTTTCTATCTTAACCCCCTGCTGCTCAAAGAAGGCTCCCGCGTCGATCCACATATTGATCGCTCGCTGCGATCTTACTGCAAAACGGTTGAGCCTCCCGTGGTGGTTAGTGTTCTTTATGTGCAAGTACCGCCAAACTTGCAAGGCGGAGAACTGGTGTTGCGCCGTCAAAAACAGCAAGTCGGGCAGGTTAAGCCACAAGCTAACACACTTCTGTATTTCCAGGGCGATCTGATGCATTCCGTGAATGCGGTTAAAACCACCGGCACTCGTCTAAGCTTGGTTTGTGAACAATACAGCCTCAGTGAAACTCAACTGCAAGACATTCCAGCGTTTACAGTCGAGTCTAGGGCAGTAAAGGCAAAACGGAAGTAGCGATCGCGGATTGCAATGGGCTGAGTCTCCTTCCGGACACCTACAAAGAACGCATAATCGCCACAAAGGCATCTTTTTCACGGGATGTGCAAAACCTCGCTTCCATTCCTCTCTCCTGCAAGGAGAGAGGCTTTGATTTTTCCCCCTTCCCTAGTAGGGAAGGGGGCTAGGGGGTTAGGTTTTTCGTGGATTTTTCCACATGGCGTGAAAAGTCAGATCGACTGATATATTATGTTAAAACCAGCACAAAGATTATCTTAATTACTATCTATTCTAAATCTGAACAGGAAGATATTGCAGCAGAAGAAATTCAGCAGATTTTAGCTGAGTTTGAGCATAAACAAAAAGATAAACAAGTAGATAACGACTGATACTCATCGTTGCCAGTTGTATTTTTACGAAGGCGATCCCTTCACCTGTAATATTCACCATTCGACGCTTTCGTTGTCTGCTCCTGTAGCATATCCTAGGTCAATAGCTCCAGCATGGTGACGGAAACGCTGACGTGCTGCTTCCTTTTCTGCCTCAGTCTGTTGTTTTTTCTCTAAGCCGTACTGTTGGTGAAGAGAAGTGGTTATCCACTTGGATACAGATATACCAGCAATTTCAGCTTGTTGCTGCAAAGCTCTATAAGCTTCATCGCTCAGTTCTAGCGTTAAAACTTGGCTCACCGCACTCTCGCCTCCGCTACTATATATATTCTCTGCTGCTAGCCTAGCATAGGGGCAATTTTAACTTGAAAAGTCAGATCTGGTCATTGATGTCAACTTACAGCTATTTTCAGTTAATTGAACCACAGATTTTTGTAGGGGCAAAGGCTAGCCGTGCCCCTACCCCGTGGTTTATTTACTTGAAAAGCGCTGTAAGCCAAAACTCTTCTAAAATCTCGGGCGCGGTGGTCTAAGCTGGAAATGCGGTTTAAGCTAAGCGGCTAGTAACGCAAGTAAGGGAGAAGGCGATTGCCCAAGGGGCACTGCGCAGAGCGCAATCGCTCTACCTGTAAAATTCACCATTGGATGGATAAAGCACAAAGTTGCCCTTTGGAACATCAATTGTCAGCATAAGAAAGCGATCGCTCTAGCTGTAAACTTCAGCATTCAACTGCCAAACTCGAAGGTTGTACTTTAGAATGCAAATCATTGAAGGTTGAATGTTCAAGGAGATATAAGACAATGACTGCGCGAGAACAATTGATACAGGAAATTGCTCAAGCTCCAGATTTTTTGGTTGAGGAGGTTTTAGATTTCCTGCTATTTGCAAAAGCCCGCAGAAATCAGCCGGCGCTTTCACAAACCCAAAAAGAACTTCGTCCATTTGCTCTTTGTGCAGGAGAGTTTACAGTCCCCCCTGATTTTAATGATCCATTGCCTGAAGATATTCTTAGTGACTTTGAGGGGAATTTCTAACTCAATGAAACTGTTGTTAGATACTCACATATTTCTCTGGTTCATTAGTGGTAGCAATCAGCTATCAGCAATCTTTCGGGATAGTATTCAAAATCCTAACAATACTGTTTATTTGAGTGTTGTCTCTTTGTGGGAGTGCATCATCAAATATCAACTGGGAAAACTTCCGCTACCAGAGTCTCCTGAAATCTATCTACCTAAGCAACGCGAACAACACCGAATTGATAGCCTCACAGTTGATGAGGCAAGTGTTGCTCAGTTAATAAAGTTACCATCTCTACACCGTGATCCATTTGACCGTTTACTCATTTGTCAATCTTTGCAGCACAACTTGACAATCCTGACTGCTGATCAAGCAGTCAGGATTGTCAAATGGCTCAATTTTTGAAATAGTCAACATTGTCTACAGAATAGGTACGCAAGTATCGTAAAATTATCATCCATCCGGCATTTACCAACTTGTTGACGCCCATGTTTTGTGATTACCTGGTTCAAATCCTGACTGCCCGTGTGTATGATGTAGCCCAGGAAACACCACTGGAGTATGCCCCAAATTTGTCTACACGGCTAAATAATAAACTGCTGCTCAAGCGGGAAGATATGCAGTCAGTATTTTCCTTTAAGTTGCGTGGTGCTTATAACAAAATGGCACAACTGCCGCCGGATCTGTTGGCACAGGGTGTAATTGCTTCATCTGCCGGAAACCACGCCCAAGGGGTTGCCCTCGGTGCTCGTCACCTGGGAACAAGAGCAATTATCGTTATGCCGGTAACGACACCACAAATGAAGGTGGATGCAGTCAGAGCCCGTGGGGGAGAAGTTGTGTTGCATGGGGATACCTACGACGATGCCTATGCCTACGCCCGTCAATTGGAGGCAGAAAAAGGGTTAACCTTTGTTCATCCCTTTGATGATCCGTATGTGATTGCTGGACAAGGAACGATAGGGATGGAAATTCTGCGGCAATACCAGCAACCCATCCATGCGATTTTTGTGGCGATTGGCGGTGGTGGATTGATCTCCGGTATTGCGGCATACGTGAAACGGTTACGTCCCGAAATTAAGATTATTGGCGTTGAACCAGTCGATGCCGATGCCATGTATCAATCGTTGAAAGCAGGGAAACGGGTACGCTTGCCTCAAGTTGGTTTATTTGCTGATGGAGTCGCAGTGCGGGAAGTGGGTGAAGAAACTTTCCGGTTGTGTCAGCAATATGTGGATGACATTATTTTGGTGGATACGGACGATACTTGTGCCGCGATTAAAGACGTGTTTGAGGATACACGCTCGATTTTGGAACCAGCAGGGGCGCTGGCGATCGCTGGTGCGAAAGCCTACGTAGAACGGGAACAAATCGAGGGACAAACGTTAATTGCGGTTGCTTGCGGTGCCAACATGAACTTTGATCGACTCCGCTTTGTTGCCGAACGGGCAGAGTTGGGTGAACGCCGCGAAGCCATTTTTGCTGTGGCGATCCCCGAAGAACGGGGGAGTCTACGCAAGTTTTGTGAATGTATTGGCAAACGCAATCTGACTGAATTTAACTATCGCATTGCCGATGAAAAAGAAGCACATATTTTTGTGGGGGTGCAAATTCAAAATCGTGCCGATGCAGCAAAGATGGTTGAAACCTTTGAAGCCTGTGGGTTCAAAACCATTGACTTAACCGATGACGAACTGACGAAATTGCATTTGCGGCACATGGTTGGTGGGCGCTCTTCTCTGGCTCACAATGAATTGCTTTACCGTTTCGAGTTTCCCGAACGTCCTGGTGCATTGATGAAGTTCGTCGCTTCCATGAGCCCCAACTGGAATATCAGCGTGTTCCACTACCGCAACAACGGGGCAGACTACGGGCGAATTGTCGTTGGCATGCAAGTACCCCCCCACGAGATGGAGGAATGGCAAGCATTTCTCGATACACTCGGTTATCGGTATTGGGATGAAAGCCACAACCCTGCATATAAGCTGTTTCTGGGGTAGCAGGCTAATCACCGATTGGATAGGGCGATCATACTCCCACAACCAGCTTGCAATTGCAAGGGAGCGCGATTGCCCAAGGGGTAGTGCGCTTTCCGCAATCGCACGAAGTACCCGCCTCGGCGGGATCGCTGCTTCCGGTAAAGGAGGCTGCATTGACTTCGATGGGGTGTAGTCATTTGTTAGGTTCGCCTCATGCAGCAAAATTGTACACTGGCGTTTCAACAAACCGGACAGGCTCTTCTTGGTTCAGAATAATCTGCTGCAAGCGTTCTACTGTAGATGGACAAAAGAACTGCTCTCCAGTCTCTGGATTCACCCGAGCAGGCACATTTTCAATCACAAAAAACTTGCCATTCATCTCTAGGGAGTAAGTTACTTTTTGCTCCACTAGCATCTCATTCCAATCACTCATCATCGTTGATTCTCCTTGTTGTAAACTTATTGCTCCATCGCTTGGGATCAGGTTCGTAAACGGTGATGATTTTGATTAATCGGCGAGAGGGATAGCTGCATTGAACATGAATTGGTCGATTTGTCGGCGTCAAGCCACTTATCAAGCAGCTAGTAGGTCCGTACTTATCATCAGGATAGTCTTCGATAACCTGTCCGGCTGCAATCGCCTCCTTGATTTCCTGCACCCGAATGCTACGCAAGATAGACTGGTCAACTGCATGTTTTGAGAATTCAAATTGATCGCTAGCAATTTTGCAACGAATTTCTTCAAGCATTGGCATACAACCATTGTATGACTCGGTGCTGCTTCTTTACTATCCAGTGCGATTGGCTTTGCCACTGCCCGGTTCGGCTGAGCGCTCACGGCGAAGCCTTGGGCAATCGCCTCGTTGGGCTGGCTCCTGCGAAGCATCACCCTTTTGCCTAGCATATCGTTGACACTCTCCGCCCTATAAGGGACTTCCAAATAAAAAAGTATTCAAAAATCTCTTGTGGAACAGGCGTCTCGCCTGTTCAGATTGAGGGCGGGCAAGGATGCCCATCTCACACAAGATTGGATAATTTATTTCTTGGAAATCCCTAAGGGCGAAGAGTGTCAATCATCATGTTATCTCGCACTAAGAGGTCTATCACTCGAAATAAGAGCGCTCTACCCTATGCAGCACTCATTAAACGAGTATTAGATCGACAATAGTGATATAAGAAATCTCATCAAGGCAGGCACAGAGCAATGGTACGCTTGAAACTCTGGCAATGGATCGTCTTAGCAACACCGATCGCTTTCATCATCATTTTCTTGCTAGTATCAGCGGGGTTGCAAATTCACGAGTGGGGCATAAATTGGATTTGGGGCGTGTTCATCCTCATATTCGCGGGCTGGCGTTGGCTACTAGCCAAATGGACTCGATCTGCGGTAGAGCAGGTGGAAACCGTAATGGCGCAAGTCAGCCAAGAACTGGAATCCACTGCGGATGATATGCCCCTACAAGGAACTGACGCCGCGAAGCAAGCAGAAGCGGCACTCCAAGAAATCCTGAAAACGGCACAAAGCGATCGCCCGATTTGGGAAGACTGGCAAACTTTTTGGCAGCGATGCCAGGATGTTGTAGTTGCGATCGCTCATATCTACAATCCCCAAGAAAAGTATCCCCTGCTAAACATTTACGTTCCCCAGGCTTACGCGCTGATCCGGGGAACAGTGGATGATCTGGATCAGTGGATACAGAAGTTATCCCCTGCCCTCAATCAAGTTACGGTTGGGCAGGCATACCAGGGATACGAAGTCTACCGTAAGTTGGAACCATCCGCTCGTAAACTCGCTCAAGCATGGAGCTGGGCACAGTGGGTGTTGAACCCGGTGGTGGCGGTGGCTAAAGTTGCCAGTCAGCGTTCCAGTAACCGAGCAACTGAGCAACTGCTGGTAAATTTGAGTCAGCTTTTGCGGGAAGCTGCCCTGAGAAACTTATGTCGGCAGGCGATCGCCCTCTATGGCGGTAGCACACTGCCCACTTCAGCATCCTCCGTTTCCACACCAATACCCAAAGCAAAGACTCAAACACTCCGAGACATCCTTGCCCAAGCAGAACCCACCGAGGCGGTTGAGCAAAAACCTGTTAATATTCTGCTCACAGGGCGAACAGGCTCCGGAAAAAGCAGCCTGATTAATACACTGTTTCAAGCAGATCTCGCAGCCGTCGATGTTTTGCCTAGTACAGATAAAATTCAAAATTACCAGTGGCAAACCCAAACCGGGGAAACTATGACACTTTGGGATACCCCTGGTTATGAACAAATCAACCGTGGTGACTTCCGCAAACTCGTGCTAGACTATGCCAAAAACGCCGATTTGCTGCTACTCGTCACCCCTGCTCTAGATCCTGCCCTACAAATGGATGTAGACTTTCTCACAGACATGAAGGCGGAAATTGCAGACTTGCCTGCAATTACTATCGTCACCCAAGTGGATCGCCTGCGTCCCATCCGCGAGTGGGAGCCACCTTATGACTGGCAATGGGGCGATCGCCCAAAGGAAATTGCCATTCGCCAAGCTACTGAGTATCGCGCTGGGCTTCTGCGCGACTTCTCTAATTTAGTTCTGCCCGTCGTCACAAGTGATAACAAAACGAGTCGAACTGCTTGGGGAGTAGACGCGCTATCGTTGGGGCTAATAAATGCGATCGCACCTGCCAAACAACTCCGTCTTGCCCGCTTTTTGCGTAACCTCGAAGCCCGCACCGTTGCTAGTGCCAAAATTATCGACCACTACACCTTCCAAATGACAACCACACAAGGGCTAGCTGCAATGCTGAAAAGTCCCGTTCTTCAGTTCATTTCCACTGTATCAACTGGAGCGCCAACTCTGGCATATCTGCTAGCAGAGAAAATTCCAGTGGAACAAACACCCGTTGTCATTGGCAAGCTCCAAATGGCATACGACCTTTTCTCGCTTTTGAATACGGGCAATTCTAACACGCTCAACTTTGACCTGCGATCGCTGTGGCCGCTGCTGCTGGAAAACTCTGCTTCACCTGACCGCAACGCTTGGGCATTTGGTCATGCTCTAGTAGAATACTGGACTAGGAATCTGACTGTTGAACAACTCCGGGAGCGGTTTGAATACTATCTCAAGCTCTCTTAACTTAGTACAGCATTTCATTAATTCGTAACGTTTTTAAACGCACTAGGTAGCCGAGGTAAACGCAAAGGTACACAGAGTCTTCGTTCAAATTTTGGCTATGAATTTATGCAAAGCTCTACTTAGTTATGTCACACAGCTATTTAAAGACGGCGATCATCATATTTGCCAATAACTGTGCCAGCAGTGATAACACCGCAATAATCAACGCTATCAGCCACCGAATCCCTGCTTTTTGTCGATGGCGTTTATACTGCAGCATAGCTGGAATTCAATGCTTGGTTTAAATTTGTAATCAGATGAGCGCTTAAGTTAAACATGACTCAAACCCTAACTCCAGCCACACCACCTTTTGAGGGTTCTCACCTCGTTCTATATGACGTCAGTTGGGAAATGTACGAGCAGCTTTTAGAAGTATTTGCTGAACGTCCTACGCCCCGCATGGCTTACTATAAAGGAACTCTGGAACTGATGAAGCCCCTACCAGAACATGAAAGGTATGGCTGGACTTTTGGACGGCTAGTAACTATCCTCTCTGAAGAACTTCAATTAGAAATTTTGGGGTTGAAATCGACAACTTGGCGTTCAAGATCAAAGGCTGTTGGCAAGGAAGCTGATGAATGTTTTTATATTCAAAATGAAGCTATCATGCGGGGAAAAATCAAAATTGATCTCAAAGTTGATCCACCGCCTGACTTAGCAATTGAAATTGACGTAACCAACTCATCAATCGATAAGATGGCTGTTTATGCTGAACTTAAAGTGCCGGAAGTTTGGCGTTTTGCTGATGGTCAACTAACAATTTATATTCAGACAGATGCTGGTTATATTGAGTCTGAAACAAGTTTGGCTTTTGGCTCGTTTCCTGTAAAGGAATTAGCACAATTTATCCACCTAGACTCTCAAAAAGGTGAGAACGCTAGAATGCGAGAATTTAGAGCATGGGTGCGTTCACAAACCTAAGGGCAAATTTATGCATAATATTCAACTTTTATTACTCAGGTATTTATATGGACAGAACAGCAACTGATTTTCAAAACCAGTGGAATGCAGAACTTTACGATAGTAAACATTCTTTTGTTTCAGAACTTGCGGCTGATTTAGTCGAAATACTCTCCCCAAAACCCGGACAATGTATTCTCGACTTAGGTTGTGGCACAGGTCATTTAACTCATAAAATTGCTAGCAAGGGAGCAGAAGTTATCGGCATTGATAGCGCTTCCAGTATGATTGAACAAGCCAGCCATAACTATCCTCAGATAGATTTTTCTGTGGTGGATGCCAGAAATTTGCCATTTACAGAAAAATTTGATGCTGTCTTTTCTAATGCTGTGCTTCATTGGATTAAAGAAGCTGAAGAAGTTGTCATTGGTATAAACAAGGCACTGAAACCTGGTGGGCGATTTGTGGCAGAATTTGGTGGCAAAGGCAACGTAAAAGCCATTGTTACCGCAATTTATAACGCCTTACAAAAAGCTGGTTATCCTGCTGATGCAGGATTAAACCCTTGGCACTTCCCGAGTATTGGCGAATACGGAACCTTACTAGAAAAACATGGCTTGCAGTTAACTTTTGCAACTCTTTTTGAACGTCCAACGCCTTTGGACGATGGAGAACAAGGGATGCAAAACTGGCTGAAAATGTTTGCAAATAGCTTTTTTAATGGATTATCTCTTGACGCTCAGATGAGCATCTTAACTGATATCGAGAATCAGTTGCGTCCAACTTTATACAAAAACGGTACTTGGTTTGCAGACTATAAACGTATTCGAGTCATTGCAATAAAATAAAGTTATTAATCATGAGGCTAGGAATTGCAGCATTATAAATGACTACAACTGCTAGCAAGTTAATCTCAGTGGCATTGTGGTTAGGGAGTACCAAAAAATAAATTATCCATTATGTAGGGGGGCTGACGGCGCACGACAGTTGAGGTCTTACATACAGGACTTGCCGCAGCGCCGTAACCCACCATTGTTTTGGAGAGTACTACAAATTGCAGATTTTTTTAATTGGAAGTCCCTTAATCATTGCTGATGATTCAAACAAAGTATAGAAAAATATTTAGATAGTAATTATACATATTTTCAGTAGTCCTTAGGTTCGCTATCGCTGTAATTATTGCTACTTAAGGCATTGGTAAAGGAACAACATTTTTATCACAATACAGCGTTCTTTGTAGAGACGCTTCAAACAGCACGTCTCTACATTGTCTTGCTGATAAGGGTTCTGGTCTTATCACCAAGCGTATTGATTTTTATGAGCCTAAAAAATGACTTATCTAAAAAGTTTCTGCTGTAGTTTTAACTACAAATAAAATTAAATACAAAATAGCAACATGTATAATATTGCTTTTCTTGTTTGCTGAAAATAGCGAGAATTTACTGAAGAATTGAATTGAGGCAAAATTTATTTATTAAGATTTATAACTGAAGGCAGAGGGCTGTTACATTATCTGCATCTAAGGTGGAAGTAAGAACCAAAATTATTTCTTAGCTTCAGTTGTTATCAATTTTGTGAATAACTTTTTGAATCACTATGTCTATTAATCTTATTAAAGATGACGACATCAAAACGGAGAAAAACCGTCCTTCTATAGAATTAGATCTTGCTCTGTCTATATTGAGACTTAAAAGTGGTATTTGGTTCATTGGAATTCCATCTTTTCTCTTTGGGCTAACAGATAGAAGCCTTGTTGCGTTTGCTGATGGATATTTATCTCCTATAGAAATCATACACATATTTACAGCCTCATTCTTTTTCTTGACTTGGCTGTTTTTAAAACCAGAGCAGAGTTTTGATGTGGATGATGTAGAGAGCGTTCAAAGTTATCTACATCAATCCTATTTATGTCCGACTCAAGGCAGCCAGTTTGAGTTAAAGAAGCGGCATATGATTAGCCAGGAGTACCTTTTACCTTTTCCTTATGTCTGCCAAATCTACCATCTGTTGAATTTAAAACATTTGGAAAGTATTCACAAGTTCAGCCTGAATAACTTGAGAGTCATTAAGGTTAGCAATGTCCAATCTACGTCTATTGGGGGAATGATCACATTTCAAACAATGTTAGATTCTCCAGTTAATATTTTGAGAATTTGGAGACAACCAATTGTTGAAGTGGATTTAATATTGCATAATCCATACACTGTAGAACTGAGTATTCCAGTCTACAGAGACAAAAGAATAACTGTGATGTTTTATGCCTGCCCGTTAACAGAAAACGAGCATTATTTCTTCATTGAGATCTACAGTGACCTAGAGTGGCCCAAACCCATATTGCAAATTATCTTGCACATTGCCTCTTGTTTGACTTTGTTTGAGGATTTGCCTTATCTACGGAAACTGGCTGATAGAAATATAAATCATCTACTCAACCGAAACACGATTTCAAATCACGAAACAATGTGGCTTTTTAACAGATTTGTTGAGCTACATGGTTCGACTGTAGAAATGCCCAAATTAATTGAAGCAAGCAAATGAGAAAGTCCTAAATCGTGATTATCGAGTGCTAAGTATATCAGATGTAGCACTCCTAAAATCTTGCACCTGTTGCAACACTGAGCAGGCGAAGCCTCCAAACCCTCGTTACCAGGTTGAACCTCGTAATGAGATATTAGAGCCTCTGGCTCTTGTTCGCTGCAAGATCTCAGACTCGATAGTTATCTATGCTCGTGCCAACAGAGGAGCCGCTGCAAGCAGGGTTTTTGTGTAAGGATGTTGCGGATTGCCAAAAATCTGTTTAGTGGGACCAATTTCTACGATTTTGCCACTGTTCATTACGGCAATTCTATCACACAAAAACCGTGCTAACCACAAGTCATGAGTGATAAACAAATACGTTAACTCAAATTCCTCTTTCAACTCCAACATCAAGTCCAAAACTTGCGATTGTACACTAGCATCTAACATACTCACTGGTTCATCGCAGATCAGAAGCTTAGGACGAGTAATCAAAGCACGGGCGATCGCAACTCTTTGCTGCTGTCCACCAGATAAATCTGAAGGATAACGCTCATGGTAAACCGATGGTGGTTTTAACCCGACTTTTTCCAGCATCGACAGCACTTCTTGTTTTGCCTTTGCCCCATCGGCTAGCTTGTGAATCAGCAAAGGGTCAGCTATACTTTGTCCTACTGTCATCGCTGGATTTAAGCAAGCATGGGGATCTTGAAACACCATTTGGATTTGCCGCCTAGAAACACGCATTTCTTGGCGCGACAGATGAGTTAAATCTTGTCCCAAAAACTCGACTTTACCCGCAGTCGGACGAATAAGTTGTAATATTGTCCGCGATAAAGTACTTTTACCGCAACCAGACTCCCCAACCAATCCGAGAATTTCTCCTGGATAAAGTTCTAGGTTGATTCCATCCACTGCTTTAATAGTCTGATTTTGCTGTTTCAACAGTCGTTCTACAATGTTGGGTTCTAAGGTGTAATGCTGTTTTAATTCTCGGATGCGTAAAATCGGGGTTCGGGGATCAGAGATTGGTGATTGGGAAGTATTTCCCCCAGTCCCTAATCCCAAGTCCCCAGTGGTTTCATCCACCGTTTGAATATGCAAAGCTGCTTTTAGGAGAGACTGGGTGTATTCGTGCTGGGGTTGCTGGAACACAGCTTTTGAAGAACCCATTTCCACCATTTTGCCGTAGTACATCACCCCAATGCGATCGCAATACTCAGCAACCATAGCCAAATCGTGGGAAATTAACAGCAGTGCCATGTTTTCTTCGCTGCACAGCCGTGTGAGTTCCTGCAAAATCTGTGCGGAGACGGTGACATCCAAGCTTGTGGTGGGTTCATCCGCAACAATCAACTTGGGGTTGAGAAGTAAGGCTAGGGCGATCGCGACTCTTTGGCGCATTCCTCCGCTAAACTCATGAGGATACTGATGCCAACGATTGGCAGGAATTTTCACTTTTTCTAAAGTGGCGATCGCTTTTTCCTTGGCTTGTTTGCTCGACAATTGCGGTGAGTGAGCCTTTAATGTTTCTAGACAGTGGTTGCCTATACTCATCAACGGATCGAGGCGCGTCATCGGATCTTGGAACACCAATGATACTGCTTCTCCCCGGAATTTTCGCAACTGTTCCGGCATCATATCAAACACTGAACGCCCTTGAAACGTCACGCGTCCCTCAATTTGGCTAGATGGCGGTAGCAAGCGCATTGCAGCCCGCCCTAGGGTGGACTTACCGCACCCCGACTCTCCAACCAATCCCATTCTTTCACCAGGCTGCAATGTGAAGGATACACCATCTATCGCCCACTGAGGTTCTTCATGACCATGATGAGGATAGGCGACTCGTAAATTTTCAATACAAAATAAGGCTTCACTCATAATTAGTTATCAGCTTTTAAATTTTAAAATTAAGATAGTGTATCACATTACATACGTCAGGGTTCTTACCTAAGTATTTTTTTGAGAATAATACAAAACCTAAATAAAGTTCATCATAAATTCACTGATAAATCGAGGGGATTCAGTATCAACCGATCCCTTGATATCCACGGATATTTTCGGATACTTTTACCACGATTGGTAACTGGCTTATAAAGTATTCATACTGATTTTTGATGGTTCCGTTCCGAGTTTTTTATTGGTCAAAATCTCAAATTTCAAGAATTCTTGACTTTACCTCTTGACTTTTGACGAAATTTACGACAAATTGTGCCAATTAAATATGTAATGATGACTACAAATAGAGGAGGAATATGAACCAAAAAAGTGAAGTTTTTTTCATTTTCAATTTTTAATTTTTATTTGTCATTTTTTCTTGTGCGAATGCTTGCCCTGCTGGTACTTTCTATTGCAATATGGCATTAGAGTATTCAATGAGAGTGGTCAGGCGATCGCCGATGGCATCAAGTCTATGCCTGGCAGTGGAAGCTTGCCGCGCTCCTTGGAAAAATATCACATCTATTTCCAGTAGCCGCAGCTGCTTACTTATCTCCGTCTGATAAGACTGTAACCGACCCTCATCGATACTGTCTGTGTCATTAACTAAAGGCACAATCTGCTGCTGAAAAAATTGCTGCAAGGATGTCACACTCTGCCGCAGTTGGGGAGCATCTACTTTGGTAGTCGTGACGTCTGAATGCAATTGCTTCAGCAATATGTTCAATGCGTGGTATTTCTCGCGAGTTAGAGACATCAAGTTCTTCTTGAGATACTATTAAAATCAAGGTAATGTCAAGAAAATTTTCTAATAGGTTAAACTTTCTTAAATTTTATTTCCGAATCTCTCGCCTCATTTAGAATTTGGGGCTGGATTTGGTATCAATCCATTTTCCCAACTATGATGCTAGACACCCGCACTAGAGAATCCACTCCGCACAAAAATGCGAGAGTGCGTGCGTCATTTACAGTTTCTTGTGACGGCGAGACCGTCAAGATTTTCCACTTTTGCACTTTAGTAGTAATCACGTAGGCGCGCCTATTCTATGAGCAGCACTCTATTAACTTCCAGAATTGATATTACCCTCCCGGAATGGCTACAGATTTGTCTAAAAGGGTCATCTGTACAAAGCGCCGAAGCAGAAGATGACCGAAGACAAAGCGATATGGGTTTGATTTGTCGAGCATTTGATTTTGCCTATCAGTTGCATCAGGGTCAGTACCGCAAGTCAGGAGAACCATACATATGTCATCCTGTCGCTGTTGCTGGAATGCTACGAGATTTAGGGGGCAGTGGTGATATGATAGCAGCTGGATTTCTCCATGACGTAGTGGAAGATACAGATGTCACCATTGAAGAGATAGAGCAGCGCTTTGGTAAAGAAGTGCGACTATTAGTAGAAGGAGTGACAAAGCTTTCTAAAATTAATTTCAAAAGCAAGACCGAAAGTCAAGCTGAGAATTTTCGTCGAATGTTTTTGGCAATGGCGCAAGATATTCGAGTGATTGTGGTGAAGTTAGCAGACCGCTTGCACAATATGCGGACTCTGGAACACCTTCCTGACGAAAAACGCCGCCGGATAGCTTTGGAAACACGAGAAATCTTTGCTCCCCTAGCGAATCGGTTGGGAATTTGGCATATGAAATGGGAATTGGAAGATTTAGCTTTCAAGTACCTGGAACCAGAAGCTTACCGTCAAATTCAGGAGTATGTCGCCGAAAAACGGACGGCGCGGGAAGAGAGATTAACAAAAATTGCCCAAACTTTGCAGACTCGGCTTGTGGAAGCGGGAATTAAGTGTCTTGATATTAGTGGGCGTCCGAAGCACCTCTACAGCATTTACCAAAAAATGCAGAGGCAAAACAAAGAATTTCACGAAATTTACGATTTAGCAGCATTGCGGCTAATTGTCAACAGCAATGAGGAATGTTACCGGGCTCTAGCAATTGTTCATGATGCTTGTCGCCCAATACCTGGTAGGTTTAAGGATTACATAGGATTGCCCAAACCCAACCGTTACCAATCATTGCATACTGGAGTCATTGGTCCGTGGGGTCGTCCTTTAGAGGTGCAAATCCGGACACTGGAAATGCATCACGTCGCTGAGTATGGAATTGCGGCTCACTGGAAGTATAAAGAAACAGGAGGTTCCAATAATATCCCTTGGACGGCATCAGATGACAAGTTTACCTGGTTGCGCCAGCTGTTGGAATGGCAAAATGACCTCAAGGATGCTCAAGAATATCTGGAAAGCATCAAGGATAACTTATTTGAAGACGATGTTTATGTTTTCACTCCTAAGGGAGATTTGGTTGCTTTAAATCCTGGTTCTACAGCTATAGATTTTGCTTACCGCATTCATACAGAAGTTGGGAACCACTGTGCAGGGGTGCGGGTAAATGGGCGGATGGTACCACTTTCAACGCGGCTGCAAAATGGTGATATCGTAGAAATTGTCACGCACAAAAACGGCCACCCGAGTTTGGATTGGTTAAATTTTGTCAGGACTTCGGCGGCGAAGAATCGGATTAAGCAGTGGTACAAGCGATCGCGCCGGGAAGAAAATATTGCTCGTGGTCGGGAATTGTTAGAAAAAGAATTGGGTAGATCTGGTGTGGAAAACCTGATTAAGTCCCAACCGATGCAGATAGTTGCAGAGCGATGTAATTATCATTCAATGGAAGATTTACTCGCCGCTTTGGGTTATGGTGAAGTGACGCTGAATTTGGTGCTAAACCGTTGGCGAGAACTCGTCAAAGCACAACAACCTATTGCGACGACAGCCCTAGTTCCTACGAAAGAACCAGCTTCAACAGCCAAAGCTTTGCGAGATGTCCCTCCGACTACCTCACGCACGATTGACTCGCCAATAGTTGGGGTAGAAGGGTTAGTGTATTATCTGGCGAAATGTTGCACTCCCATTCCTGGAGAATCGATTATTGGTGCCGTAACGCGAGGTAGAGGCATTTCGATTCATCGTCAAGGATGTCATAATCTAGAAACTGTGGAGTGCGATCGCTTAGTACCAGTTCATTGGAACCCAGCAAGCGAACCCCAAAGCCGTCCTCAGACTTACCCCGTGAATATTCAAATTGAAGCGCTAGATCGGGTGGGAGTGCTAAAGGATATTCTCTCTCGCTTAAGTGACCAGGGGATCAACGTACGTTATGCTCAGGTAAAAACTGCTAATGGTCAACCGGCATTAATGGACTTGGGGATCGAGATACGCGATCGACCACAACTCGAACAACTGTTCACCCAAATCAAGAAACTTAGCGACATTCTTAATATTCGTCGCGTCGGTCAGATTGATGAGTAGTCATCATTCGTAAATTGTCATTCGTAATTCGTAATTGAGTTTATCATTACGAATTACGAATTATAAATTATTTGGAACCTTTTAGTGGTTAAGAAAATCTCTAAATTTAAATAAAATTTGGTAAATAAATACATCGGCTACTGTATAATAACAAGCTCAACCCTAAGTGCAAACTTTTAAAAACTTAAGTTTAATCTGACCTCTGGAGGAAATTTCTATGAGGGACAAGCCACTTATGCTCTCTATGCTAGTCATGATTATAGTTTCAGGGCTAGCAACTATAAGTGTAGTGTTAGTACAACAGCCCGTACGCACGGCTTCTACTGGGATCGCTGATTCTGAATCGACTTCCAAAGACTCTATAAAGACAGTAACACAACAGATTGCGAAACTGGAGATACAGCGTGCAATGCTAGAGCCTGTATTTACAGCAGATGCTTCCATTATCGAAAAAATTGAATCTGAGCTTGAACGCTTGCGGCGACGCCTTTCACAAGTACAGCCAGATGGTAATGAAGCAGCTGTTAATCATGCTGTATTTGAAGCTATCAAAGCGAAGATTGCAGAACTAGAAGTCAAGCGAGCATTGCTAGAGCCTGTATTTACCTCAGAAGCCCCAGTCATGCAAAAAATTGACTCTCAGATTGGAAGCTTGTCGCAACGCATTGCAAAAATACAGGCAGACAACAAAGTCGCTGTCAATGATGCTGTATCTGAAGCTATCAAAGCGAAGATTACAGAACTTAAGGCAAAGCGTTCCTTGGAAGCAACTCAAGACTCTTCCACATCTCCAAACCTGGCTTCAATAGACTCTAAGCTTAAAAGCTTGGAAAAACGTCTTGTCGGTCGTTGACATCCTCCCCACTCGAAGCATTGTTTGAGGGTGGGGATTCACATTATCGTTGATGTCCGCTACAGTCATCTCATGCCCGGTGAAATATACATTCCTTAGGGCTGACGCACAGAAACGGAGACACTCAGACGCGTTGAGCTTTTTGTTGTGGGCTAAATCGAGTTGATAGAAATCACCAGAGTGTCCTTTTGTGATCACAAGAATAATACGCGCGTTGCATTCATGACTTACAGCCTCCGGGTATCTCCTGTGGAGAGGCTGCGCCAACGCCAGGGGCGCTGCTTTCCCTCCGTAAGAAACTGCGGTACTGGTCTCACCTCACCCCGCCCTTACGGGCACTCCTCTGTGAACCTGCGGTGAGGGGCGGGGGTAAGGTTTTGAACGCAACTTGGTATAAGAAATACCTACAGCATCTTTGGGAAAGAAACCCGTAGACAAATCAATATTTTGTGTGTAATTTTGTATTAGTGATATATATTAACATTTATTTATTTTTCAATTTAAATATATAAATTATTTATCAAAATCATTAAAAAAATGAGATTCAGAGTAAAGACAACTCAATGGCTTGTAGTTCTTTTGGTGTTTGTTGGTTTTACATTGGGGCTGCTTCTGAGAAGAGTAGAGTTTTTTCAGGAGAAGACAACCTCAAAACCAGAAACAGCTATCTCTAGTGAATATTCAGACTTCCAACCTCAGCTCAACACAGTAAGATCAAATCCAGAAACGGTGTCTAGCCAAGATTCAAAGTCACAGCCTCAGATCAAGACAGCAACGCCAAGTCCAAAGGCTAATATCTCCACTCAAGCTTCAAAATCTCAACCTCAAGACAAGATAAACCAAAACAGCCAACCAGAAGTCAAGACAACACCAAATCCAAACACGGCTATCTCCACTCAAGCTTCAAAATCCCAACCTCAAGACAAGACAAACCAAAAGGGCAAATCCCAAAAGACTCCCAGTGGTTCAGTCAAAACCACTGCGGCTTTTAGGGCTTACAAACCTAGATACGAGATTGCTTGGGCAAATCCAACTAACTTTGGAGAGCGCTTTACCACAGACGTTTATGGTAGACCTGTTAACAATCAGCCAATTATAGTGCTTCATGAAACCGATGCACCAGCCTCCAGTGCGGTTAATTTCTTTAAAAACCCTAACGAGGACGAGAATATTCAGGCAAGCTACCATACTATGATTAAGCTAGATGGCACGGTTGTTTACCTAGTCCCTCCAGAAAAGCGAGCGTTTGGTGCGGCTAATTCAGTGTTTGATGGACCACTGGGTTCAGAAACTGTCAAGACTAATCCCCTGCTACCCGCGTCTGTAAATAACTTTGCTTATCACGTCGGCTTAGAAACCCCGCCTTCCGGTATAGGGAATAACCAACAAACCCATAGCGGCTACACAGATGCTCAATACCAATCCCTTGCTTGGCTCATTGCTCAAAGTAATGTTCCAGATCAAAGGATTACAACTCATAAATTAGTGGATCGTTCCGGTCAAAAAATCGATCCTAGAAGTTTTGATTTCAATAAGTTTTTGAACATACTTCATTCCTTCCGTGGTGTGGTTTCAATCAATTAAAGCTAGCCACTTCCACAGGACGTTCAATAGCCAAGCTTTTACGATTTTGTAAAGCGTTGCTGCTGTTAAGTCCCTCTCATTGTTTTATCTTGACTACCACTAGCCTTGGTTTAACCGTCAGGACTAAATGCAACTGACCCAGCAAAACGACTAACTATAATTACCAATCATTGAGGGAAATTTCAGTATTTATACGAGTAAAGAAAAGTCCAAAAATCAAGCCTTAGCTGGTTTAAAATTTGAATTTCACCGAAAAAAAAACAAAATGGTCAAGAGGGGTCAAACCCCCTGACCATTGATTAACCAAGTTTTACAACACACAACCACACACAATTTAGTGGGGTCTTTTACCATCTTAAACAATCTTGCGGTTTTGGTCTAGATTTTTACTGCCACTACCTGCTATTGACATTTTTCTTATTGATAGTAATTAGCATAAGGAGAGATGAAAATTATAGCGGTTCTCGTTTGGATGAAGTCATTATTTATCTGTGTTCCATGAGTGTCCATCAGCGGTTTCATCCTCTAACTCACAAAACTTTGCGAGAAGCTGAGGAACAATGAGCTTTATAAACCAAGTCTTATTAACGCTACGCTAGTTCTAATTTTTTTTTCAAATTGACCAAATTATCAAACTTCTAGTAACAAAACAGTAATAAATCACACCATTACCTCTCAAGAGGAACTATGATCTAAAACCGTTGGGTCTATAAACGAGAAGCGACTCATTGACACAACTGTTTGCTGATTGTACTTGCGACATCAAGGTGCAACGAGTACTTTGAAAGTACCCTGTGAGGTACTGTCTTGTCTTAACAGGCAAACCTGAAAATAGAAAGTAGAAAATACCGGGTGTTTGTCGTTTGCAGTCATTCTCTGCTCCTTGTCAATAGAGAGTAAGAGCCACTGTTTTTCATCACTTATCTGAAAAAGGAGAACATCTTTAAGATGGCTCGAAAAAAGAAAAAATCTGTTGGGTTTGAATGTGACTATCAAATTTACTCCAGATGCCCTATCTGTTGTATTTTGCCACCCCATATACTCGAACACGTTGCAGTCAATGGTAACCAAGAACAGCGTGAGTGGGCGTTTCGCACATTAAATGTTTCAGCACAATTTCGCGGACGACGCAACGTAATAGGTGCTATCAATTTTGCGGTTTCCCCTGGTCAAAAGCGCCGTACCATCTTCGATGCTAAAAATAGTGAAGAACTCCCTGGGGTACTTGTGCGTGGAGAAGGCGACCCCCCTAGCAGTGATCCGGCGGTCAACGAAGCCTACGATGGCGCAGGTGCAACTTATGACTTATTTAAAGAGATTTTTGGGCGCAATTCTATTGATGACAAGGGGCTGCGTTTAGACTCTAGCGTGCATTACGGTGTAAAATATGACAATGCCTTCTGGAATGGCGACCAGATGGTTTATGGTGATGGCAATGGAGAACTGTTTCAACGGTTTACCAAGGCAATAGATGTGATTGGACATGAGTTAACTCATGGTGTTACTCAATACGAAGCAGGTTTTGTGTATAAAGGGGAACCTGGAGCCTTGAATGAGTCATTTTCTGATGTTTTTGGCTCTCTAGTTAAACAACGAGTTAAAAAACAGACGGCGGATCAGGCAGACTGGATCATTGGAGAAGGTCTATTTACACCTAAGGTCAAAGGCGTGGGTGTTCGCTCAATGAAAGCGCCAGGAACGGCATACGATGACCCAGCATTGGGTAAAGACCCCCAGCCAGCGCATATGAAAAACATCTACAAGGGTACTCAAGATAACGGTGGTGTCCATATCAACTCAGGTATCCCCAATCATGCCTTTTACCTAGCGGCGGTAGAGATTGGCGGCTTTGCTTGGGAAAAAGCTGGTAAAATATGGTACATAACTTTACGCGATCGCCTGAAATCCAAAGCCAATTTCAAACAAGCTGCCAATACAACTATCCAAGTGGCTGGAGAACTGTACGGTCAAGCAAGTAAAGAACAAAAAGCAGTGCAGAATGCTTGGCAAAAGGTAGGAGTTCTTTAAAATTATGAATGATGAATTATGAAACTTTTAACGTCTCATAATTCATCATTAACTGTTGTTACTTCTTGCTAAACTGGGAGATATTATATTATTCTCCCAGTTTTTACTATCTCTTGCAAAAAATGGCAAGACGGAGAGCAAGAAAATGCGGATATCATTTGAACGCACGGGTGGTTTTGCTGGGATAAGCAGCACAAAAACTGTCGATACGGCAGACATTCCGGCAAATGAAGCCGACCAACTCCCCCAACTGGTAGAAGCCTCAGATTTCTTCAATTTACCCGAAAAAATCACAGCTTCTACGGTTCAGGCTGACCGTTTTCAATACACCTTAACGGTAGAAGACGAGGGGAGAAAACACACAGTCACCGTGAGTGAGGCTGCTTTACCAGGAACGTTAAGACCCCTGATTGAATGGCTGCAAAAAAGATAGAAAAAAAAAGAATGAATTTAGAAAAAATGCTTAATTCTTTTATCTGGATAAGGACGAAAGAATTAAGCATGAAAAAAGAAAAAATTTTCTTCTTTATTTTTACAACAGTTGCCAAGCCTGTTCTTTATATCCATATTGAAAGATTTCTGGATGCAGAATTTCCGCCAAAATTTCTAGCGAATCTACGAGCCGTGGTCCTGGACGATTGAAGTAGGAATTACCATCTGTGATGTAAACTCTACCACTTTGTACGGCGTGCAATTCTTGCCATTCTGGACGTTGACTGAACAATTGGGCTTCTTGGCGGGTACGATTTAAATCAAACCCGCAGGGCATAAAAATGATGGCATCTGGATTGCTAGAAATGAGTGTTTCCCATTTTAAAGGAGTAGAAGATTGACCTGTGATGCTTAGTAGTGGCTGTCCTCCTGCTAAGGTAACAAGTTCAGGAATCCAATTAGCAGCAACCATGAAAGGATCAGTCCACTCGATGCAAGCAACGGTAGGGAGATGCTCTGTTTGAGAAAGACCTTGTGTTTTTTGGTCTACGATTTTCACCCGCGCTTCTAAGTTTTCTATCACCTGTAGCGAGTCTACCCCAAAGACGTTAGCGACTCGTCGAATATCCTCCCAAACATCGTTGAGAATATTTGGTTGTAGAGAAATAATCTGAGGTGAACTCTTGGTGAGGGTGGCAACTGCTTGTTCAACATCTTTTAAGCTCACGGCACAAACATCACATTGATCTTGGGTAACGATGTGAGTGGGCTGTAACTTTTCTAAAATATCTGTTTTGATTTGATAAATGCTTAGGGCAGATTGCAACAAATTATTGACTTTGTCATGAATTTCGCCACTAGGAGCAGCGCTATTTATCCGGGCTTGAGTGCAAACAGGACGGTCTTTGATTTCTGGGGGATAATCACATTCGTGCGATCGCCCGACAATTGCATCACTCAACCCGAGTGCTGCTACAATTTCTGTTCCACTTGGAATTAGCGAGACAATTCTTAAACTGCCATCTGTCATCTCAACCTCCATAACAGCTGCCATTGTCTTAATTTTCGCAAAATTCCACAATATAGCAATCTTTCTCTAGGTCAGTGCAGAAATTTTCCTCAAACTTTTTCATCCTCGCCGTCTTTTGGGCGAGCTGCTATGTTATGATTGTAGATGAGAATAAATTCGGTGATAGTGTTTGTTTTTAGTATTGACAGGCTTTTTCCTTTTAGTCTTGACAGGCTTGTCTCCGAAATCTAAATCTCTACACAGTTATGATTTTGGAGACAATCTATGTCACTTTATGTAGGTAACCTCTCTTACGAAGTTACACAAGATGATTTGACCACTGTTTTTGCAGAATATGGTTCTGTAAAGCGAGTTCAGCTACCTACTGACCGGGAAACAGGTCGGCTACGTGGCTTTGGTTTTGTGGAAATGGGTACAGATGCTGAAGAATCAGCAGCCATTGAAGCTCTTGATGGTGCTGAGTGGATGGGTCGTGACTTGAAAGTAAATAAGGCAAGACCCAGGGAAGAAAAAGGTTCCGGTTCCTTTGGCGGCAATGGCGGGAACCGAGGAAACTACAGCGGCGGACGTGGCCGCTACTAAGGTTCATAAATTGAACTCTTTTAGCTTTGAAGTCGAATAGGCAAAAGCTAAAAGAGCAAAATAGTCTTATATGGACTTTGCCCCCGAATTATCTCGGGGGCTTTTTGTTGCTTTTTCAGCAAAAATTAGCACAAATGGGGGGGCAATATTATGTTTGGTTAATTAGAGTTGCCACATTCGTTGCACCCCACTCCTTAATCCCCTAAGGGAACTGGTGAGTTTGCCGCAAGCGGTGAGTCCAGCGCTGTAGGAGGTGAGACCAGTACCGCAGTTTCTTACGGAAGGAAACCAACGCCAGGGGCGTTGGCGCAGCCTCAAGGCGAGGAGATACCCTAAGGGTTAGGGGACGTGAAGCCTAGCTTAAAACAGTGAACAGTACCAGCCGCAGTGACGCCTGCTATGGTGGGGGATTTAAACCCGCCACCATACGCCGTCAGGACTGATAACTGATAACTGATAACTGATAACTGTTTTAATAACCACCTTCTTCTTCGTACTCTGGCTGTCTTTCTTTGACTTTTTTGGGAATATTCACTGGCTTTGGTGGCTCATCATCCCAAGCATCACGGTCTAAATCGTCGTCTAAATCGTCGTATGGATCAGCGTATGACTTGTTATTGTAAGAACCTGAGTCATACTTTGGTTGTGCTTGATACCTGTCTTTACCTGTTGCCTCGCTCCAGTTATCTTCTTCTTCCTCTTCGTATTGCACAGGCTCATACTGTCGCGCCTTCATAACCTGGCGCTGGGGACGTTCTTCTTCGTAGTAGTCTTCATCCCATTCTTCCTGCGCTACAGGTTCGGGTGTACGAATAATTTTCGGCTTAGGTTGCTCTAATGGCACTCCACTTGGCAGTTGCTTGTCTGGTGTCACTGTGCGAGGAGTGTAGGTGGAGTATTCTTCTTCGACATCGCGCTCCCACGGTGCTCTGCCGATACCCAAGCGTTCTAGCACACCAACAGTCAATTGGGTGACTCGCTCTTCAGCCCCCTCAAAGACAATCAATCTGTTAGGACCTGTGCTGACAATTTCATCTACTGAAAACTCGTAGGTACTCAAGAATTGATCGGGAATTTGCGCTATTCCCAAAGAGGCAATGACAATTGAGTAAAGCTTGCCTGTTTCGCCATTAAACTTGAAGCCCCGCACCTTGCCTAAGACTTCACCAGTCTCTGTAATAACCTCCCAGTTCATCAGGTTGCTGTAGAGATCAACCTCAACATCGTCAAGGACATCCTCGTTATCCACGAGGATGACATCACCGATTTGGTTGATGCTGTTGAGGTACATATAACGTGGCACTCCAGAAATAGAGATCAGGCTGTCTCGCAAGCCAAGAGCCACAACCTCTCGCTGATCTACATCAACCCAAACTTGGCTCACGATTCCTAATCGCTTGCCGTTGTCGCGAGTGATTACCTGGGTGTTTAAAATATCGGAACGTCTAATACTTTGTTCAGAGGTCATTCTATACCGAGTCCTGATCTCGAATCCGGTTTATCTATACACTATTATTAACAAAAACTCAAGCAGAATTATGGTTGGATTGTAACTTAATACCCAAAACTTGGGTATAAGCTCCCCTTGCTTGAGTAACGCCAATTGTGCGTTCGGCTGATTCTATCATCGGGCGACGCAAACTGACAACGATAAATTGTGCTTGTTGCGCCTGTTGCTTAATCATTTTAGCTAATCGTTCTACGTTTGCCCCATCTAAAAACATATCTACTTCATCAAATGCATAAAATGGCGACGGACGGTAGCGTTGCAAAGCAAAAATAAAGCTCAAAGCAGTCAGAGATTTTTCTCCTCCTGACATAGAAGCCAGTCGCTGCACAGGTTTGCCTTTCGGGTGTGCAACCAAGTTCAATCCGCTGTTGAACGGATCTTCTGGATTGTCGAGTTGCAAGTAGCCGTCGCCCTCAGAAAGGGTGGCAAAAATTGTTTGAAAGTTTTCATTTACGGCATCAAAGGCTTCTTTAAATGCGCGTTGACGCAAAGTTGTAAAATTTTCAATCCGCAGCAGTAATTCAGTGCGTTCGGCTTCTAAAGTCTGTAATTTTTGGCTAAGTTCTTCAAGACGTTTTTGTGTGCGCTCATATTGTTCTAAGGCAAGCATATTCACAGGTTCCATTGCTTGCAGGCGTTTGGCAAGAGAGCGCAATTCTTTTTGCAATTCTTCTAAATTGACTTTATCTGGCACTTCTGGTAAAGGTAGTGGTAATTCCGCCGCCATAGTTTGCATTTGAGTTTGTAATGCAGTGAGTTCCTCCGCCCTTGTTTGCTGGGTTTCTTGCAGTTTTTGCAGTTCCCATTCCAAGTGTTGTTGACGCATCGTGTGCGATCGCAATTCCTGTTCTGTGGCGTCGCGTTGTTGTTTCTCTTCCCCCAGATTTTGTTCCATTTGACTCAAAGCAGCGCGAGTCTCAGCAATTTGACTGTTGAGTGTTGAGTGCTGAGTACTCAGTGCTGTGAGTTGAGTTTGCTGATTTATTTGGTCTTGATGGTATTCTTCTATACGCTGTTCCCCTACGGCAATTTTTTCTTGCAACCGCTGCTGCTGATTTTCCAAATTTTTTAACTTTTGCTCTCCTTCCCTTAAAGCTGAATCCCCCTGTTGCAATTGTTGCTCTTGGATTTTTATTGTTGCTTGGATTTGTTGCCATTCTTGAGGAGTTTGCGACTGTTCCAACTCCGCCAAAGCTTGTCGTAGTTGTTGCAATTGCTGCTCTTGAGAAGGTAATTCCCGATCCAAAACTTCTAGGCGGACTTGGACGGTGGCTAGTTTTTCGCTATTTTGGGAAAGCAGCGATCGCGTTGTTTCCAATTGCGCCGTCAAACTCTTAATCTCTTTGTGCAACTGTTCCAATTGCAGTTGTTGTTCTCGCCGCGTCTGTCGTGCTTCCGTCAGTTCTTGCGTCAGTCGTTTTGTTCTACTAGATAAAGTACTTATTGCCTCGCTACAACGTTCTAAAATCCGTTCAATATCCGCCAACCGACTTTTCAAAGAAGAAACTTCCTCAGATTCCGCAGCTTCCACCCCCGCAAACCGCAACGACGAACGCTGATTTGTGCTACCACCAGTCATCGCACCACTGGTTTCCAACAATTCCCCGTCTAAGGTGACGATGCGATACAGTCCCAAATGCTGACGCGCTTGATTTATCGTTTCAAAGACGACTGTGTTACCAAACACGTAGGTAAACACATCCTTATAGCGGCGATCGCACTCAATCAAGTTCACAGCATAGTTGACAAAGCCGTTGGCATAACGCAGCGTAAAATCTTGGGTAAATTTGGAAGCATGAATTTTATTCAGCGGTAAGAAAGTCGCTCTACCTGCACGTTTTTGTTTAAGCAGTTCAATTCCTGCGGCTGCGATGCTGTCATCTTCCACAACAATATGTCCTAGACGCGCCCCTGCGGCAATTTCCAAAGCTAATTGATGACGGGGTTCCACGCGTCCCAACTGCACAACCAACCCACAGACACCAGGCATACCTGATTGTAGGATGACTTTGCTTGCTTGGGTTCCTTGGACTTCCTGCTGGGCTGCTTGTTGCGCCTCTAGTTTATCCAATTGGCGTTGCTTTTCCCGTTGCTCTTGCAACAGCCGCTTTTGGGTTTCTTGCTGGATTTGCAGTTCTTGTTCTGTGGCGGATACCGTTTCGGCTAAAGATTCGACTTGTTGTAGAGACGCGCCATGGCGCGTCTCTACATTAATAATTTGAGATTGTTTATCAGCAATTTCCGGTTCTAATGTTTGAATGAGCTGAGTTTGCTCCTGAATTTGCTGCTGGAGTTGGTTATTACGTTCTCTCAGTTGTGCTTGTTCTGTGCGCTGAGGTTCTACCGTTTGCAGCACAGCTTCGATTTGGCGGTTCAGGGCTGTTTGTTGCTGTACCCACGCTTCCGAAGCAGAAGCAATTTCGGCTGCGGCTTCACGGGAATTTTCTAATGCTTGTTGCGCCTGATCTCGTTGTTGCTGTAGAGATGTTGCATGCAACGTGTCTACAATTTGTTGTTGTGCGAGTTGTTCTATAGTTTGCTGGTGCTGTTTAATTTCCTCTTGAGTTTGTTGCAGGCGTTTAGTGGTTTCTTGGGAAGCTGTTTCTAGTTCCTTTTGTTGACGCTGAAGTTGTTTGCGTTCGGCTTCTTGAGTCGCAAGGGTAGATTGTACCGCCAAAAGTTCTTCTTCTCCCAATGCTTTGACATGGGCGTTGAGTTGCTCTAGTTCAACGGTTTTTTGGGCGATTTCTGTGTTAAGGGTTGTGAGTTGATTTGTGATTTCAGCCGAAGTGCTAGAGCCTGCTTGAATACTTGCAACTAACTTTTCTTGTTGTGCTTGTAGGGAACGCCATGATAAAACTGCTTCCCAAGATTGTTTTTCTTGAAATTCCGTGCGGAGTCTTTGGTATTTTTCCGCTTTGGCGCGATCTTGAGACAGGCGATCGCGCTGTGCGCTTAACTCTGTCTCTACAATGCGACAGCTGTCTTCCTTATCCTTAACTTCATCTAAAGTTTCTTTTGCTTGGTTAATTTTACGGTCAAACGCCGCCACCCCAGCCAATTCATCAATAATTTCCCGTCTTTCTCGCACATTCATCGAAATGATGCTGGTGACATCACCCTGTAGTACGACATTGTACCCTTCAGGATAAATACGTAGCTCTTCTAGTTCTTGATGTAATTCTGTCAGGGTGCAGGAGATACCGTTAATGTAGTAATTCGATGTGTAAGTTCCTTGTGGAGTGACTCGCAACCTTCTGGTAACACTCCACTCGCTACCTGGTGTCGCGCGGATTTTTTCTTGACGATTTTTTTCATCCTCGCTTTCTTCCTTTGGCGCTTCCTCTACTTCCCCAACTTCCTCATCTTCAACAATGGATACAACAGGCAAGGTTTCCAGTTCATCCTCTGGTTGATGATCTGACAAATCAAACGTCACCGTGACGCTGGCTTCGACGGCGGAACGAGATTTGCTTGTTTGGGTGGTGTTGACTAAATCGGGTAGGCGATCTGCACGCATGCCCTTAGAACTGGAAAGTCCCAGGCAAAACAGCAGCGAGTCAAGGATGTTTGATTTACCGGAACCGTTGGGACCAGAAATGACAGTAAACCCGGACAGCAGGGGGACAGAAGTCGTACCGCCGAAGGATTTAAAGTTGGTGAGTTCCACGCGCTTTACATAGACCATAGGCGCTGGTTAACTGGGCTAATGAAGTTCAAGTGTATCAATAAAGCTTTCAAAAGGTGAGGGGGTCTGGATTATTAAACCGCAGAGGACGCAGAGGAGGACACTTCCGTGCGGAGAGAAGTTGCAAGGAGGGTTTCCCTCCGGGCAAACTGAGCGCAAAGCGCACGCTACGCGAACGGAGGGTTCCCCCCGCCCTTGGAAAGTGTCCGTTGGCGCAGAGGAGAACAGCAGGATTTAAAGCCAGTTTATCAAGATAATTGTGATACGATAAAAAGTAATATTTTTAATCATACTTTTACTAGTGTTTTATCTGTTCTAGACCATGACCCATTCTCAACAAAAGCAACGAGTTTCAATTACGGTTGACTCACATCTGCTTGAAGAAATTGACAAACTGACAAATAACCGTTCTGCTGCCTTTGAAGAAGGGATACGCCTTTGGTACGCTAAACAAATTGAAGAGCAACTGCGGAAATCTTACCAATCTCGTACACAGGCTGATGTTGATTTTGAAGAGGAATGGGCAACATTTGCCCAAGAACAGATGGAAGATAGCTTAAGGGCGGAAGGTCTTTGAATTGATCATGACACAAGGCTATCCACGCCAAGGGGAAATTTACCTTGCCAGAGCATTACGCTCGATAGCAGATACTAAAAAGCGTCCGGTTGTCGTTGTTTCCATCAATGTCCGCAACGAATTAAGCCGCACAGTACTGGTTGTTCCATTTACCAGTGATTTGAGTACAGGTGAGACACCGACTCGCATCTTGATTGTGGCTGGCGAGGGCGGACTGGAAATAGATTCGCTGGCTATATGTGACAATATTTCAGCAGTCCAAAAGTCGTATTTAGAGCGTGGTCCTTATGGTCAAATTAGTGCTGAATCTCTGGAGCGAATTCAAAGAGCAATTCAGATAGCAGTTGGTATTTTTTAGAGGTTATGGTGCAATATGGTTGAGTTAAGAATTTTTAGTGAGATTTGGTGATGTGTAGAGGCGCTTTCATGAGAGCGCGTCTTTACATTGACATCCTGATAACGGTTTTGGTCTTATCTAAACCGTATGGTAAATATTAGATTATGGCGTACTTTTCTTCTATTTGTGGTCGCTTGGAAGTTGAGCTACAAGACTTTGCCAGTGTTATTGATATCGTTAAATCTCTACAAGCAAGTTATCCAGTTCAACATTTCCTAGCATCAGAAGGGCTCACAAAATCATGTAAATTTGCATCCCATATACTGATATAAATAAAATCACAGTCTTGACGCACAATCTGACCCTTCAACGAACCTGTGGAAAAACGGAAATTATCCAATTGACGCTGTTGTACCTGTTGCAGCCCCTGGTTAATTTCTTGTGTTGCTTTATTGCCTAACATTCCTTCTAAAGTTGTCAGCATAACTTGAAAGTCTACAGATTGAGCAAAAGCGACTTCGGTTTGGCGAATCACTCCAGAATCACGGTCAAATAAATAACCAAGCTGGATTTGATTTGGCACTAATACATAACTGACAGCACGAGTATTGCGCCAAATACCTCTTGAATCTCGAACTGGTTTACCAAGAACTTCTTCTACACTGCTTCTTGATGTACTTATAGGAAATCCTGGAACGCGAGCTATGTTACTACTAGTACCGAGTGAGTTTTTACGTGGTGCTGTACGTGTCTTGGGTATGGAAACCGGAGAATTTTGATTGTCTTTTTCTAGTGGTACCGAAGTGACAGGAACTACAGGAGCAGGTGAGGTAGGTTGCGAAGCTACAGGCGTATTGCGTTTTTTAGCAGTGGAAGCCGGGGATTGTGGTGAAAGTGTTGGATTTGTGGTGTCAGATTTGGAGGCAGGTACGGATGCTGGCGATGTCGCAATCGGGACTTCAGATGCTGGCTTGCGGGTTATAAAGGCGATCGCCAGCAGACTCATCAACCCACCCACAACCACACTACTGACGATCCAACTCGGCTTTTGCCAGTTTTTCCTAGTGGAATACACAAGTGTCGCTAGAGTATTTTGTGAAGAAGACAATAGCTGGGTTTGCTGCACTGATGGACTAGTAGGAGATTGAGCTACTGTAGGTTGTGCAGCCGTTGGTGTAGGGGAATCAGCAGCCTGCGGGGGTTTGTTTCCGTTGTAGCCATTGCTATGGAACTGGTGTAAAGCACTGCGTTGGGGGAAGAACCCTCTTTGTAACCACAATGGTCGAGCAATAGCAGACTGCAAAGCACGTAACATTTTACTAGCAGTGGTGTAGCGATCGCTTGCTTGCGGCTTAATTGCTCGATTCAGCACCTTCGCCAAACTTGCAGACACCCCAGAGGCATAATCTTGCCAAACTATTTCCCCTGTTTCAGGGTTGGTTCGGAACTCATGCGGACGTTTACCAGTCAATAAATAAATTGCTGTCAAGCCTAGGCTGTAAATATCAGTCGCGTAAACTGGGCGTCCAATAGCTTGCTCGCTAGGCATATACCCTGGTGTACCGACGACGAGTGATTGAGTAAGGTTTCCTGGAGACACTACTGAATGAATCATTGCCTTGACTGCACCGAAATCAATCAACACGGGCTTACTATTGGAGGAGCGGAGAATGATGTTATCAGGCTTGATGTCCCGGTGAATAATACCTTTGCTGTGGATATAATCCAAAACCGACAGCAGACTCAATAAAATTTCCCTGACTACAGTTTCGCTGACTGGCCCTTTCGCTTTGACAACATTTGACAGGGTTGATCCTTCAATCCATTCCTGAATCAGGTAAAATTGCCCGTTTTCAGTAAAGTAGGCAAACAGTTTAGGAATTTGGTCACTACCTTCGCCCAGATACTCTAAGGTTGCTGCTTCGCGTTCAAACCGCCGTTGAATCTTTCCGTAGATTTGAGCATCATGGGTGATTGGTTTCAGTTGCTTAATTACACAGCGACGGCGAGAAGGTACGTAGGTATCTTCTGCCAAAAAGGTTTCGCTAAAGCCACCACCGCCCAGCACCTCGATAACTTGATAGCGATTGTTTAGCAGCGTTGTCATGCTCCGTTAAAAGCGCTCGCCCCCTTCTTTGTCAATTGCAAGATGCATCAATTTCGCCAAAAATGCTGAAACATACATTAAGCAAAATCTTTTCAGTCTTTATTGATGCACACAGTCCGACTTAATGCCGTAATGGGTTACAAAACTTGCTGTTTTTTGAAATTTGCTTTCCAGCATTTCTGTATAATTTTTAAGCTTATAGATTTTCAGCTAAACTAAATTCAATCTAAAGCTGCAACTTAAAAGTTTTTAAGCTCTAACTTTTGATAGGTTTTTTCAAATCATCAAAGACTTGGTATCTCAAGTTACCTGTTTAACTCAACCTTGCTATTTGTCTTATATATGTAAGTTTTGATTAATAATAGTTTTGCTTATTTATCTTTAATTTATAATACTTAATTCTAGGAGAATAAACTAATGTACACAATAGATGCAAGAAATCTCAGTTTGGAAAAAGTTCAGCAGCTTTTAAAATTTGAAGAGCAACTGAATAACTCCTTTACATCCTTAGTATCTCTGGAATCTCTAACAGAATTTGAACAACAAGAAATGTTGCAAATTCGCGATTTATTCCGGAGCTACTATGCAGCCGGGAAAATCTCCGAAGGGCAAATTAAATTTCTTCTTATTGCACCGTTAATGAAGTTAGCAGGCTTTTATCAGCCTAGCATTAAGATAACTTTAGAAGAAAATATTGCTGATATTTCCGTCGAAGATGAAGACACAATCATTAAAGGACGGATGGATATTTTGGCTGTTAACAAAACGCAAGGAAGAATAGTGACTACACCGTTTTGGATACTAGTGATTGAATCTAAAAATAGGAGTTTTAATGTCTTCGAGGGGTTGCCGCAATTACTCACTTATGCATATACAAGTTTAGAGCAGCAAACGTCCGTTTGGGGAGTCACTACTAACGGGATGGATTATCAGTTTGTTTATCTCCAGCAAGGAAATCCCCCAATATATCAATTATTGCCAAAACTAGATATCACTCGCCCGGAATCGTCAAGTGAATTGCTACAAGTTCTTAAAGCAATACGCCAAGAGTATAACGCCCAGTAGTTTGTAAATTTATTTTCTATCTCTTACGCCAACGGCAGCGAAAATCGAAACGTACTTCCCTTATCTAATTGACTTTCTACTAAAATTTCACCTCCCTGCAATATAACTAGGCGGTGGGAAATAGCTAGACCCATCCCAGAACCACCAGGATGGCGATCGCGAGAACGTTCTGAACGCCAAAACCGATTAAACACAAACGGTAGATCCTCTGCCTTCATACCATGACCTGTATCAATAACTGCAATCCATAACTTTGGAGGTTCCCTCCAAACTCGCACTTTGATAGAACCCGTCGGGGTGTAGCGTACCGCATTGCCAAGTAGGTTGACTAGAATCTGCTCTACTCGCTCAGGATCAGCAGATACTAAAGGAGGATTGGGTGGACACTCCAAAAGCAACACGGGACCTTCTTCTAAAAGTTGATCCGAGAACCGTTTCATCAAAGAAAGCAGAAGTGGATATAAATCGATGGGTTGAATTTTGATGGGTAAGTATCCCGCCTCCGCCTTAGAAAGTTCTTGTGTATCATTCACTAACCTACCCAAGCGGGCTGTTTCTGTGGCTAATCGCTGAAACAGTTCTGCTTTTGGTTCAATCGCGCCATCTGCTAAACCCTCTAAATAACCTTCTAGGATTGTTAATGGTGTACGTAGTTCATGGGTGAGATCTCCCATGAGTTCTTGACGGCGCTGTTCTACCCCTTCAAGGTTTGATGCCATTCGGTTAAAGTTTATGGCAAGGCGGTTCAACTCTGGAATTTCACTCTCAGGTATACGGGCTGTCAAATTCCCCTGAGCAAATTGCTCAGTAATTTTCTCCATCTGAATCAGAGGTTGTATAATGTCCTTGGCAACTAGGTAACTTAAAGCACCTACTAAGGTTGCGCTTATCAGGAGTGACCACAAAGCTCCTTGGTTCCAGGCTGTCTTAAACTCCTCAATCAACTGATTACGAATTGCACCCAGGTAAAATCCTTGTGCTTCTAAAAGCGTTAAGTATAACCCAAACAGGTGGTGCGAGAAGAACCAGCCCAGTGTGACTAAGGTACTTAAACCAACCAACATTACAGCAATGTGGCACAACAGGAGTCGCGATTGCGCAGAGCGCCCGCCCCACACGGGCAATCGCAGGCTAAGTTTACTCACACTTCGTCCTACATAACTAGTCTTCAAATTTATAACCCGATCCAATCACAGTTTTAATAAAGGTTGGATTAGCTGGGTCGGGTTCGATCTTCTTGCGTAGCCGTGCAACGTGGGTGTCAACAACCCGTTCATCACCATAAAAGTCAGTACCCCAAAGTTTGTTAATCAGTTCAGTGCGATTCCAAACTCGACCAGGGCAACTCATGAATGTTGCTAACAATTGAAACTCCAAAGTTGTGAGATCCAAAGAAGCCGATTGATTGGTACTCACAATTTTATTGGCTGAGTGCCGCTCGATATTAATCACAAAGTGTTGGCTGCGATAAATTTGGCTCTGTTTACCATGACGTAGCGTGCGTCGTAGGAGCGATCGCACACGAGCTACCAATTCCTTTGGGCTAAAGGGCTTGACCATGTAGTCATCTGCTCCGGTAGATAAACCAACGATCCGATCATTTTCCTCACCCTTCGCCGTCAACATCAAGATGTAAGGGTCTTTAAGGCTTGGTTGCTGTCGAATGCGGGCACAAACTTCCAACCCATCCAAAGCGGGAATCTTCAAATCTAGGATAATCAAGTCAGGCGGATGCTCTTGAAATACAGAAATTGCACACAATCCATCTCGACAGTGGCGACAAGAAAATCCTTCCCTTTCCAAATACAGTTGAATTAACTGAGCAATCTCAATTTCATCCTCAACAATCAAAATCTCCATTAGCTTGATAAAGATTTTTTCTGCTAACGAGCAATCATAAACCACTTTATCCGGCTACATCAATGACAAAGGAAGTTGGAAGCAAGAGCATACTAGCAGGAGCGCGAATATGTCACACCTGCACCACAAAATTTACATACTCTTAACAAAGTGTGCAGCTTGCGTTAACAAATCTTAGCGAATATGTCACAGGTTCGCCACAGGATTTACACATCTTAAGTCGGAGAAAAGTGTAAATTCACAAATAGCAACAACATAGTTGGCGGAAAGGCTGCGAATGGACAATCTAGTTTTCCACAGCCGTTCCGTTTCCCTTTGACAGGCTTGTGTAACAGTTGTATCCCTGTGTCGGTGCATTGATTCCTAATAATTGTGTTTCGTCAAACTGTCAAATTGACTTAGAAAAAGCTAATAGCAACTCCTTCTAAATGAATTTCATAAAAATTGTGATGTGTGGGAAATGATCTGATGTTGATTGATGCACGTACTTTACCTACTGGTGAAACTATTGAAACTGAAGTTTGTATTGTTGGTGCTGCTCCAGCAGGCATTACGTTAGCACGTGAATTCAACCTTGCTTGCGGTGGTTGCTCATACCGAGACAAATATAAACCACAGAAATATTACCTATATTGCAAATAACAAAAGCTGAAAAGGAGCAACATTTTGAGGTACCATATAGCTCTAAGCTATGCATCCAATCTAGAACTGATCGCTCAAAATGCTCAAGCAGGCAAATGTCCGATGGATGCGATGTGGGACATCAGTAAGCTTTTGAAAGCGAAAGTTCATCTACCAATTGCAGACTCATTGTCTCCTTTAGATATTATCCGTTCCAAGATTATAGGCAAACCTCAACACTGGGCGCTGGCACGGTCTTTGTCTAAGCAACTTCACAGCGATGATGTCATATTTTGCGCAGGCGAAGACGTGGGCTTTCCAATTGCCAGGCTTTGTGGTGCTAAAGTTGCGCCACCCAAGATTGTTGTCTTTGTCCACAACATCACTCAACTACAGGGGCGTCTGGCACTCAAACTATTGAATGTGCAAGAGTGGGTTGATTTGTTCCTGACTATTTCCCCGGTTCAAGCTGATTTCCTGCGTAACTCTCTGGGCTTATCACACAAGCGTGTTTGTCAAGTTGTTGAGGCACCACCTACAGACATATCCTTCTTTACACCAGGACTAGCTTCACCCAAAAAGGTGCGTCCAATCATTGGAAGTCGAGATTTACAAAAACGGGATTATCAAACTCTGGCTGATGCAACTCAAGATTTAAATGTTGATGTGAAGATTTGTGCTTTTTCACCTGACGCAAAGGCATTAAAACAGGCGTTCAAAGTTATGCCAAATCATATGTCGTATTGTTTTTACGACTGGTGTGAGTTGCTGCAATTTTACCGCGATTCCGACATAGTTGTCATTAGCGCTGTTGAAAATAATTCCTCAGCCAGCCTTAACACTTTGTTTGAAGCAATGGCTTGTCGGCGGCCTGTGATCATCACCCGTTCGTCAGGAATTATTGCCAATCTGATTGATGCAGGTATTGTTACTGGTGTGAATCCTGGTGATATTGTCGGATTAAAGCAGGCGATCGCCAAAGTCTTAAATGACCCTCAAAAAGCTTTTGAGCAGGCTCAGCAAGGTTATGAATTAGTACTGAATCAATTTAATCATCATAAGTATACTCAAGCTTTGGTTACAAAGCTCACTTCTAGATTTGGGAATATAAATCATCCCAAATTGGTCTTTCAGACTAGAACAAACCGTTATGTCTAGTCTGGATTTGGTTTTCTGTCAGGCTTTGATAATTATTTAATATTAGGATGTCATTATGTCAGAAAACATCGCTTCCTCTCTTCGTAAAGCATCACGGGTATTACTCGTGTCAATGCGGAATATAAAATTTCATGTTTCTCGTTCGGGAAGTTATGAATTTGAGGATATCATCTGTAATTGTGATACGGTTGATTTAGTTACACCACACTTCAATCCTACTCTTTTTAAGGCAACTAATACGTTAGCTAACTCAGTAGCCAAGCTTTTAAAAAATGGCATACTGGTAAATTCGTTAGTTAATTATAAATTTAAAGTAGAGAAACAATACGATTTATTCTTTATTTTTTGCCAGTCAATTGAAGACATTCTGATTTTAAATTCTATACAAGGTTGGCGAGAAAAGTGCCGCTACGCTGTTTGTTGGCTAGATGAGATTTGGGCAAAAGATGTTGATAATTGGCTAGTTCAGCTACAGCTTCTCAAAGACTTTGATTATATTTTCATGAATTTTAGTTCTAGTCTTCATCAAGTTGCGGATATTATCCAGCGCCCTTGTTACTCAATCCCTTATGGCGTTGACGCTATAAAATTTTGCCCTTATCCAAATAATTTTTACCGCTGTATTGATGTTTTAAATATTGGACGACGTTCAAAAGTCACTCATGATGCTTTACAAAAACTCGTAGAACGGGAAAAAGTTTTTTATATCTACGAGCCTATCAAATATTTATATATGCTAGATTATCGCTACCATAGAAATATATATACAAATTTTGTGAAGAGAAGTCGCTATATGATAGTTAATCAAGTAAAGTTTGATTTAACTAGTAAAACCCATCCTCAAGAAGAGCTTGGCTCACGATTCTTTGAAGGAGCAGCGGGTGGAACAATCATGTTAGGTGTTCCTCCAAAATGTGAGGATTTTACTAAAAATTTTTACTGGTCAGATGCTGTGATTGAAATCCCATTTGATTGCTCGAATATAGCTGATATAATAGCAGATTTAAATACAGACCCTGAGCGCCAAGAAAGAATACGGAAAAATAATACTGTTAACTCACTCCTCAAGCATGACTGGGTATACCGTTGGGAAGCTATTTTGACAACGCTTGGACTTGATAGCACTCCACAAATGAGACAACGCAAAGCTAATCTAAAGAACTTAGCCGAGATAGTCAGTACATCAGCAATCAGCTATCCAGATTTCCCACCATACCGCTTGTCAGTGAGTGGGGGGAATTGACCAATATCTTCTTTGCAAAACCCGCACGCTTGCAGCTATGGGGATGTATAGCAGGGGACGCTTGGACGCTTGGACGCTTGGACTGGGTGAAAAGTCTTTTTGTGTCTAGGTTTTATCATCTGTTGATGTCCTAACCACCTTGGCTGTTGCTATAGCGACAAGCGTTTTATGAAAGCTGTACAAAATTCAACAACCTTGGTAAATAAAAAAGGCGGTTTGATTTATCAATCAGGAGAATGAATTGAAAATAAGTCCAATACAGTCCACTTAACGGTCACTATCACCCCGTTAAGATGCAGAATTGACGGGTACACAAAAAAGCCCACCAAGTATCTACCACGATATGCCAACTTAGTACAGTATTTGATTAATTCGTAACGTTTTTAAACGCAAAGGAGCGCTGAGGTAAACGCAAAGGTACACAGAGTCTTCGTTCAAGTTTTCGGTATGAACTTATGAAATTATGTACTTAGAGCATATCGACATCATGCTTCTATGGCTTTTGCTTGTAGGTTAAATCACTAGTCATTTTTGAGCAAATTTAAGTCATTTCAACAAAACTAAGGGGGTATTGGGCATGGTTTTAGCCAACTGTGAAAAATTGAGTATATATGGGAAAGCCAAGACTGAACTGATTTCGTTAGTTAAGCAAATAACTTGGGTTGGCTTAGGTTTTGCAGTTATGCTGCTGCTTACAAAAGGTCAACCACCAACGTTAGTAGTTGGTATCTACTTATGCTTATGTAGTTTATTTTTTGTTTGGAGCGAACTGCAGCGGATCAAGAAGGAGTCGGAAGAAATCTTGATAATTTCTCAAGCTCTCAATCATACAGATTCAAGTGAGGCAAAAAAAGAACCTGAGGGACTTGAGAAAATTATTCATTTGAAATCTCAAGCTCAAGACATTCATAATGTAAACCTCATCTTTGCCAACCTTAAGAATGCTCAACTTGCAAATGTTGACTTTAACTGTGTCTACCTAAGTGGTAGTAACCTCAGTCATGCTAATCTTAGTGGAGCCAATCTAGGGAATGCTAACCTCAGTGGTGCTCAGTTAGTAGAAATTAACCTCAGCAATGCTAACTTGAAGAATGCAAACCTCAGCAGTACTAATCTCATAAATGCAAATCTCAGCAATGCTAACTTAAAAGATGCAAATCTCAGTAATGCTAACCTCAGTAATGCTAACTTGAAAGATGCTGAGTTGAGGAATGCGAACCTTAGCAGTGCCGAGTTGAGTGGTGTAAACCTCAGCAATGCAAACCTCAGTAATGTCCATTTATGGAGTGGAAATCTTAGCAGTGCTAAACTTTTGGGTGCGAATCTCAGCAGTGCTTACATGAACAGTACAAAACTTAAAAAGGCAAACCTTTGTGGTGCTTTGCTTCAAGATGCCAATCTAAGCAATGCCAAACTTCAGGAGGCGAACCTCAGCGGTACTAACCTGTGTGGTGCTAACCTTTGTAGTGCCAATTTGAAGAACGCTAACCTCAGCGACGCCAACTTAGAGAATGCTAATTTGGAGGGTGCTAATTTGGAAGGTGCTGATTTCAGCAGAGCCAACCTCAATGGTGCTAACTTGAGTAGTGTCAGAATTAACCAGGCAACACAGTTGGAGAAAAAATGGCTTTTAGTCTGGGAAACTTTGAATCAGGCAAGTCAGGGTTCTCTAGTTGAGTACCAAGCCCATGCCTAAAAGGCACGGGCTTGGTGGTTGAGCGAAAAACAAAAGGATACAAGCCTCTGCCTTCAGGCATGGAAAATAAAAAAAGCGCAGCATCTTTGTTCAAGCCCCTGGATGCGCGCCATGGGGTATTATTTTTGAATGCGTGAATGCGTGAATGCGTGAATTGTTTTGACTCCACCTGAGCAGACTACTCGTTTAAGGCAAGAGTTCAAGATCCGCTTCAGGATGCTTGCTAGTTCTGAAGCCTGGAACTTTCATATCCCTGCACTCTGGATGTGGTGGTAGCACAATCAAAAAGCCACAATAGAAGATACAGGCTGTATACAATAAAGCCTTGCCTTGAATAAGGAGTGTGTCATCAGTGGTATTACAAGTACAAAAAAGCACCTACGAAGCAAAAACCCAAGAAATCGCTAAACAACTCCTAGCGGCGACACAGGAGAATCGTTCGTTCTTTGGTGCGTTGCGGGATCAGATGCGCTGGGATGATAAATTATTGGCTTGGGCGATGAGTAATCCTGGGCTGCGGGTGCAACTATTTCGCTTTATTGATACTCTTCCTGCTTTACGTAGTAAACCAGAAATTGCAGCCCATTTACAAGAGTATTTGGGCGATGAGTCTGTAGAACTACCGTCAGCCCTTAAGGGGATGCTCAACTTTGCTAACCCCGATTCTATGCCAGGGCAAGTTGCTGCGACAACTGTTTCTACAGGTGTAGAAACATTAGCTCATAAATATATTTCAGGGGAAAATATTAAACAAGTCATCAAGACGGTTGAGCGACTACGCAAAGAAAAAATGGCTTTCACCATCGATTTACTTGGTGAGGCGGTGATTACTGAAGCAGAGGCGCAGTCTTACTTGGAACGCTATCTAGATTTGATGCAACAATTGGTGGAAGCATCCAAGAGTTGGACAACCGTTCCCTTGATTGATGAAGCAGACGGACAGCCACTCCCAAAAGTCCAAGTTTCAGTGAAATTAACGGCGTTTTACTCCCAATTTGACCCGTTGGATGCTACAGGTAGTGAGGAACGGGTAAGTTCACGCATTCGCACCCTGTTGCGTCGTGCTAAAGAACTAGGTGCTGCTGTTCATTTTGACATGGAACAGTATGCTTACAAAGACGTCACTCTAAGCATCCTGAAAAAACTTTTAATCGAAGAAGAGTTTCGCTCTCGTACAGATATTGGGATGACAATTCAAGCATATCTGCGCGATAGCGAGCAAGATGCAAAAGATTTGATAGCTTGGGCGAAACAGCGCGGTTATCCGATTACCATTCGTTTGGTGAAAGGGGCGTACTGGGATCAGGAAACCATTAAAGCACAGCAGAAACATTGGCAACAGCCAGTTTACAACGACAAAGCCGCGACAGATGCAAATTTTGAGACGATAACTCAGTTATTGCTAGAGAATTATCAATATGTGTATGCTGCGATTGGTAGCCATAACGTGCGATCGCAAGCTCATGCCATAGCAATAGCCCAAAGCTTAAATGTCCCCCGCCGTTGCTTTGAAATGCAAGTTCTCTACGGCATGGGCGATAAACTAGCAAAAGCCTTAGTTGATAGAGGTTATCGCGTCCGAGTTTACTCTCCTTACGGCGAACTTCTCCCAGGAATGGCGTATCTGATTCGTCGCTTGCTGGAAAATACTGCTAATAGTTCCTTCTTGCGGCAAAATATGGAGAATCGCCCAGTTGAAGAATTATTAGCACCTCCAGTTCCAGCTTCCCCCTCGCTTGCGGCGCGGACTGAGGGGGGGTTCTCCGGTGCTGCTGATACCGATTATGCTGAAGAGGAAGAAAGAAAAGAAGCGGCTCAAGCTTTCCAAACTGTCCGTCAGCAACTTGGCAAAACATACTTACCTTTCATCAACGGCGAATACGTCCAAACCCAAGAAATTATAGATTCTGTTAACCCCTCGAATTTTAGCGAGGTGGTTGGTAAAATCGGACTGATGAGCGTCGAACAAGCCGAACAGGCGATGCAAGCCGCGAAAGCTGCGTTTCCCGGTTGGCGCAAAACACCCGTAAAACAACGCGCTGCGATATTACGGAAAGCTGCTGATTTGATGGAACAACGCCGCGCCGAACTTTCCGCTTGGATAGTTTTGGAAGTCGGAAAACCAGTACGGGAGGCGGATGGTGAGGTTTCTGAGGCGATAGATTTCTGTCGCTACTACGCCGACGAAATCGAACGGTTAGACGAGGGTTACAATTACGACGTTGCTGGGGAGACGAATCGTTATATCTACCAGCCTCGGGGAATTGCTGTGGTGATTTCTCCTTGGAATTTTCCGTTGGCGATCGCCACAGGAATGACGGTTGCAGCTTTGGTTACTGGCAATTGTACTTTACTCAAACCAGCAGAAACATCTTCTGTGATTACGGCAAAGCTGACGGAAATCCTAGTAGAAGCCGGGATACCTAAAGGTGTCTTCCAATACGTTCCTGGTAAGGGTTCCCAAGTTGGGGCTTATCTAGTGAACCATCCCGATACTCATGTCATCGCTTTTACAGGTTCCCAGGAGGTAGGCTGTCGAATTTACGCAGAAGCGGCAATTGTTAAACCCGGTCAAAAGCACATGAAACGGGTCATTGCTGAGATGGGTGGCAAGAATGCTATCATCGTGGATGAAAGTGCTGATTTAGACCAAGCTGTTGTTGGTGTTGTGCAGTCGGCGTTTGGTTACAGCGGACAAAAATGTTCTGCTTGTTCACGGGTAGTGGTGCTGGAACCAGTTTATGATACCTTTGTGCAGCGGTTTGTGGAAGCAACAAAATCGCTGAACATTGGGGAGACGGAGTTACCCAGCACCCAAGTTGGACCGGTGATTGATGCTAATGCACACACCCGCATCCGCGAGTATATCGACAAAGGTAAGGCAGAAGCAAAAGTGGCTTTGGAAATGCCAGCACCAGATAACGGGTATTTTATCGGTCCTGTTATCTTTAAAGATGTACCACCAAACGCGGTAATTGCCCAAGAAGAAATTTTTGGTCCTGTTGTAGCGGTGATTAGGGTAAAGGACTTTAAGGAAGCGCTGGAAGTTGCAAATGGTACTAACTATGCCTTAACTGGCGGACTTTATTCCAGAACTCCTTCGCACATTGAGCAGGCGCAGGAAGAGTTTGAAGTCGGGAACTTATACATTAACCGCAACATCACGGGTGCTATTGTGGCACGACAACCGTTTGGTGGTTTCAAGCTTTCTGGAGTTGGTTCTAAGGCTGGGGGACCAGATTACTTGCTACAATTCCTGGAACCGCGTACGGTGACAGAGAATATTCAGCGTCAAGGTTTTGCGCCGATTGAAGGGGCAGATTAAACAATTCACTAGATGCAGAGCATCCCAGACACTAGTTCCCAGGCTCAGCCTGGGAACTAGTTTATCAGGCTCTGCCTCACTTTAGCGATTAGCACTCTTCCTGTATCATGAGCAATCACAAATATAAGCGAAAGAGATATAAAAATTTACTCATACTTGGCATCATTTGGTTATTGGGGGCGGTGTGCGATCGCATTTGGTTTGCCTTAGATCACTCTATCCCCGCCTGGGATCAAGCAGATTATTTAACTGGTACTCTAAATTATTGGCGATCGCTACAGAATCCCCAATGGTGGAATCAAGAGTGGTGGCAAGGCTTTTGGCTGCTTTCTTCCAAAATACCACCCTTAACATACATAGTTACGGCAATTGTTCAGAATATCTTTGGAATTGGACCAGATCAAGCCACTCTGGTGATGCTGTTGTTCAGTGCAATTTTACTGAGTTCAGTGTATGGCTTAGGGAGTGTACTGTTTAGCGAGTCTGTTGGTTTATGGGCTGCTGCACTCTGCCAAGTTTTGCCTGCTTTTTATCGGCTTCGTTTAGAATTTCTGCTAGATTATCCCCTGACAGCGGTTGTTACCTTGAGTTTCTTTTGCCTGACTGTTTGGCGGAATCTTGGAACCGCAGAGGCGCAGAGGACGCCGAGGAAGAGAGGAGAAGTCTCCCTATCTCTTCTGTGGATAGCAGCCTTCGGTTTAACTTTGGGGCTGGCGTTGCTGGTGAAGCAGACAGCGTTGTTTTTTCTGTTCACACCCATACTCTGGGTTGCGATCCAGGCTGTACTTGATCGGCGTTGGGGACGGTTTGTGCAACTATTGGGCGGTTTGTGTTTATCAGTGTTGGTTTTTGGTTCTTGGTACCGCACGAATTGGTTGCTTATCCTAACTTCTGGTAAGCGGGCGACAATTGATTCTGCTATTGCTGAAGGTGAAGCACCACTGAACACTTTGCAAGCTTGGACTTATTATTGGAAGCAACTACCACATCAAGTCTCTGTTCTTTTGCTGCTGGTGCCTATATTTACATTACTACTCTACTGGGGTCGCTTAGGACTGGAAAATGAGGACAAGGGGACGAGAGAAGTCAAAAGCCAAAAATTCCAATTCTCGATTGACTCACTCAAATGGTTAGCAGTCTTCTTTATTGGTGCTTATCTGCTGTCATCTTTGAACATGAACAAAGATGATCGCTATGTGTTGCCGTATTTACCTGTTGTATCAATATTTTTGGCGTATGGCTTGACGCGTTTCTCTAGTCTTTGGGGACAGCGTGTCCGCTGGGGTACGATTAGTTTGGCAGCAATACTGATGTTATTTAACTTATTTCCAGTGGGAGGTGTTGTTGGTGGTTGGGTGACACAAGCTTTGAGTCCTAATGCCCAGTTTTATCCTTATATGAAACAGGAGTTACCCCATCAGCAGGTGATTGCCCAAATTATCCAAACACAACCGTATTTACGTTCAACTCTCGGAGTTTTGCCATCAACGGCAGAAATTAACCAACACAATTTGAATTACTACGGGGCGCTACAAAACTTTCAAGTTTACGGGCGTCAGGTGGGAATCAGGAAAAAGTATGTCGATCAGGATGGGCGATCGCTTGAGTGGTTCCTTACAAAAACAGGAAAACAAGGACCAGTCAAAGAATCTCAAGCTGTTATGGTAAACACTGTGGAGCAAGGTGGTAATTTCCAACTCAACAAGTCTTGGAATTTACCGGATGAAAGTGTTCTCAAACTTTATCATCAAAAAACACCAACCGTTGAGGTAAAAAACACCTCTGAACAAAAACCACAAGCCACAATTGCCTTGTCGCAAGTTACAGTCCCAGAAAAAGCCCCGCCAGGATTACCATTACCCGTAACTTACCAATGGTCTGGTTCTTGGGATGAACTACAACATGGGTTAGTACTGCTGAGTTGGCATAATTGTGCGCAAGCACCACTGATGAAAAACCTAACCCCCCAACCCCCTTCCCTGCAAGGGAAGGGGGAGGCAGATTCCTCTCCCCTATTAGGAACGTCAAAATCCTTATGGATGCATGACCACGGTATTGCAATGGGGAATTTACATCCTGGTGCAAAAAAACCTGAAGGCACATTTCAGGTGGTTGAAAAGATGGCGATGTTACCTCCTGCTGACATAGCACCAGGAACCTACACCCTAGAAGCAATGTATCTCAACAGACAGTCAGGAGAAAGTTATCCTATCCAAGTGCCAAAAGTAATACTGCAAATCGACCCTCAAGCACCTGCCACACAAGCACCCGAACTAGATTTAGTCACGCAGTTAGAGACTTTAGGCGCTCAATTAAGCAAAGGAACTGAAGCAGTAAGTCAAGTCTTTGAGGAAGTAGGACGTATCAATCAATACGATGCAACTCAGGATTATTTAGTACAGGCACGGTTGACTTTGGAATATAGATTGCAGCATATGACTGCAAACCAGGATTGGGCTTATGCTTTAGCTTTAGCAAACGTGTTGCAGCGACGGGTAGATGGTGCGATCGCATCTCTCAAACAAGTGATTGCGTTAGATCGGGAAAATCCCTACGCATATGCTTACCTGGCATTTGTCCAACTCTACAACTGGCAGCCAGCAGCAGCCCAAAAGTCTCTAGAACCGAGTTTAGCCAAAAATCCCAATTTACCTGAATTCAGAGGTCTTTCAGGGGTTGCTGCCCTGATGCAAGGCAATTTCGTTAAAGCGTGGAAAGACTTGTCAGCCCTCCGGGGAATTCAAAATTAAAAACCCCATACCTTATAGGGTATTGGGAAATTCAAAATAGTTTTTTAAACTTTGAATTTTGATAGCGTAAGCGCAAAGCATATCCCAGCAGAATATAGCGCTTCTTGTGTGGATGAAGTAATTATTTATCTGTGTCCATCTGTGTCCATCTGTGGTTCTTATTTCTTGATGTATTGCACTCAACAAACACAAAGAAGCGCTATATGTCAATTAGTTTCTACAACCGCGACTGCTGACATTCCAGGAGTAATTCGAGACTCATAACCTTGAATACTCTCAGGTTCAAACACAATTTTCACCGGAACTCGTTGCACGTCTTGAGTCAGCGTGGAATTAGCCGTGGGATTTTCTTGTGGGAGAACGGCAACTTTGCCAAAAGAAGCGGGGGACATACTATCCACTTTGCCCCGAAACTTCCGATTAGGGAAAGCAGCGATTTTAACCGTCACGTTTTGCCCAGGCTGGATTTTTTCTAATTGGGTTTCTTTAAAGTTGGCAATAATCCAAGGATTTGGCTGCACTACCGTAATCAGAGTTTGTCCTGGTTGTACCTGCTGCCCTACAGAAACGTTTTTGTTACCAACTTTTCCAGGGACTAGCGCCGTAACATTGGTGTAAGATAGCTGGAGTTCAGCTTTTTTGACCTCCGCCTGCTTTTGGGCGACTGTAGCCAACGCTGTTTTGTACTTTTGCTGATTTATCTCTCTTTGCTGATTAATAGTTCGTGCCTGTAGTATTTTATTTCTGTTAGCAGCCTGTGTTGCTTGGGTATTCTTGTTTACTCGAGTTGGCTTCGATTCAGGAACATTAATAGTGATGGCATCTTTGATATTTTCCGCTGCCAATGCGGCTTGCTGCTTGGCTAATTCTAGAGATGCTTTTGCCTGTGTCACAGAGACTTGGTAGTCGTTCTTGTCAAGCTTCACCAAGACATCCTTTGGAGACACGACCTGGTTATCATTAACTGGTACTTCGGTGACTATTCCAGCTACGCGCGAAGTGACTTTGTAAATATTTGCCGTGACATAAGCGTTATCCGTTTGCTGAAACTTCATAGCATACTGCTGATTATACTGCCATGACCGGTACGCGTACGTTCCGGAGGCGATCGCTCCTGCGCCTAGCAACACTCCTAATACCACTTTCGGTAGCACATGGCGCTTGGACGGGGCTACAGGTTTTTTGACATCACCGTCAGAACCTTGCTCTAAAACTGTTTTTCGTTCGTCTAATCCGGAAAAGTTCTGGCTTTGTTGTGAAGAATCTAGGTGTTCCATTAGTGACCTTGCTTATTACAAATTATAAATACTGGGACTTCACGCACCGTAGTGATACATCTATATTTTTGGTCTTTTTGATTGATGCTTTTAGTGTATAAACTGTTCCCCCCAGAGTCCATACAGTTCATATTCTCCCTGTTAACTTGAGTTATGTCATTTTTTGCCTAAAATCTCATAAACTAGAAATCATCATTAAAATATAAGAAGCTTTAAAAGCTAACTGATAATGATAATCATAAACAAGAGGCTAGGGCATGGTAGCTGAGGTAATAGCTGACACAATAACAGATTCAGTTCCCGTTACTGTTTTAACAGGTTATTTGGGAGCAGGTAAAACGACACTTCTCAATCACATCCTGACTTATGAACATGGCAAGAAAGTCGCTGTGATTGTGAATGAGTTTGGAGAAGTGGGTATCGATAATCAATTAGTGATCGATACCGATGAAGAAATCTTCGAGATGAACAACGGCTGCATCTGTTGTACTGTGCGCGGCGACTTGATTCGCATCATCGGTAACTTGATGAAGCGGCGTAATAAATTTGACCATTTAGTTATAGAAACCACTGGTCTAGCTGACCCCGCGCCAGTGATTCAGACGTTCTTTGTTGATGAAGATATGCGGGAAAAGCTACAGTTAGATGCTGTAGTGACCGTGGTGGATGCTAAGCACATATGGCAGCACTGGGATGCGGATGAAGCGCAAGAACAGATTGCCTTTGCCGATGTGATTCTCCTGAATAAAACCGATTTAGTGCCAGCAGAACAGCTGGATGAGTTGGAAAAGCGGATTCGGGCGATGAATGCAATGGCTAAAATCTACCGCACCCGCAATGCTGAGGTATCAATGGATGCCCTGTTGGGTGTCAAAGCCTTTGACCTTAACCGCGCCTTGGAAATTGACCCAGAATTTTTGGGAGAAGATGCTCACCAACATGATGAAACGGTGTATTCTGTGGCTTTGGTAGCAGAAGGCGCACTCGATGGCGATAAGTTAAACGATTGGTTGGGACAGTTACTGCAAACCCAAGGACCAGATATCTTCCGCATGAAGGGTATTTTGAGTATTGCTGGGGAAGATAGCCGCTTTGTGTTCCAAGGGGTACATATGTTGTTTGAAGGTAAACCAGAACGCCCGTGGAAAGATGGCGAAACCCGCAAAAACGAACTGGTTTTCATCGGTCGTAATTTGGATGAAGCCCAACTTAGACAAGATTTTCTCGCTTGCTTGGCTTAACTGAAATGGGGAAGATGAGGGAGAGTAGTCATTAGACAAGATTGCATCTGTTTGATTCCATCTGTGTCCATCTGTGGTTAATTATTCTTTTTTTTGGAATGAATGCAAGAAGTCTATTGTTCATCTACTTCCTCATCCCCCTCATCCCCCTCATCCCCCTCATCTTCCCTACACAACCATGAACCCCTCAACCCTCAACACTCAAGAATTTGAAGAGCAATATTCGGGGACACTTTGCGATTATGTCACTGCGATCGCTTGGTCCCCACAAGGTACAACCCTAACAGCAACTTCTGCTGCTGGTGAAGTCGTGCTGTGGCAAAATGGTGACTTAGCAAGTTTACAGACTCCAAAAGGTGAATCAGTAGACTGCGTTGCCTTTTCTCAAGATGGGCAATTTTTAGCCGTTGGGGGACAGGATGGAAAAGTGAAAATTTGGCGAGAAAGTGAATTAATCGCCACTTTGGAAAATGCCCCCGCCTGGGTTGATAAGCTGGCGTGGAGTCCCACTAGTCATTTACTCGCTTTCAGTTTAGGGCGTTACGTGCAAGTGTGGGACGCCGATACTCGCGAGGTTGTCGTTACCCTGAATTTTGATAACTCTTCGGTACTTGGTATTGATTGGCGTTGTGATGGAGAGTACCTTGCCATTGGTGGATATCAAGGAGTCAAGGTATGGAACTGCCAAAATTGGGATGATGACCCATACATCCTGGATATACCTTCTGTCAGTTTAGCTATAGGTTGGTCACCAGACGGGAAATATCTTGCCTCTGGTAATATGGATCGCACCATTACTGTTGTAGAATCACACTCATTATTCTCTAGTGGCGAAAGCGAACCTTGGGTGATGCGAGGTTTTCCTGGCAAAATTCGCGAACTTGCATGGTCAGAACTCACGACTCAACAAGGCGCACCTCTGCTTGCTTGTTCCAGTGTGGACGGTATTGTGGTATGGGAGAAGCAGGCTGATGATTCCTCAGGTTGGGAAGCAACAGTATTAACGAATCATGTTGATGTGGTTGGGGCGATCGCCTTTGCACCTAAAAGCTTTCTTCTTGCTTCCGCTGCTGCGGATGGTTGGATTTGCTTATGGGAAGAAGCAAAGCAAGTCTCCCAAATTCTCACAGGTGCTTCATCCGGCTTTTCAAGACTCGCTTGGCATCCTGAAGGTCAACAGCTTGCTGCAGGTGGTGAAAATGGGGAATTGTTCGTTTGGTCAAAAACGACGCGGGGTCAAGGTTTTGGGCGCGGCTAATTTCTTGTTTTCAATAAACTTGCACTCATTCTATTTTCTGACAATGGAACCACAGATAAACACAGATGCACATTCATGAATTATATCAAGTCCGCTTAATTACTTATAATTCCTGCTTGTCCGGGGGAAAACCTGCACAAAACGCGCAACCCTTTTACGGGTACTCGTTCTGCGCTCCACGGATACTCGTGAAGTGCCCCAAATCAAGCAATTTATTAGAAATAATTATCGATTAATACTAAAAATCCTGCTTGATTTGGGGAGGGTTGCGCGTTTTGTGTAGATAAATGCGTCGTCTTGGTTATCTTGACCATCGGTTCTTGTCGGGATTAAAAGTGCATTCAACGCGCTCCGTCAAGCAGTTATGGAGTGCCCCTTGGAATCTTAAATCAACAAGTATGGGGGTGAAAACTATTTGGCGTTCGCGTAGCGTCTCGAAGTGAGGACTGCGGCGATTGCATGATATCGCCGCAACATGGAGACTACTTCATTGAACTCCCCAAGCTTGTATCTCTCAATCCCTTCGGTCAAACATGACAAAGTACAACCAGCTTGGGCTTCACCCGATGCCTTTGGGACAAAGCAAGCTTCGCTCTGGACGCCTGTAATTGTTGCACTCGTTGTGCGCCAAAATATTTCTCGACTTTTTTTAACCCTGTTTTCTGCTGTGCTTCCCTTTCGATAGAAAGCGAAGTGATAGGCACAAAATAGGGAATTTCTAGTTGACTTTACTGCCGTTAAATATCCAAAGCCAGATTGACTCCAGTATTTAGCGATCGCATATTGATAAAAACCCCCAAACGAACCTGAATACGCAAAACCCTGACTAGGAAAGGGTTTAGATTTTCATCTGGCGATAGTCAGAAAACAGAGCTAAACCTGCTTTTACTCTGTGCTCGTTCAAGCTCTCGGTTGTATTCATTTTTTACGATCGCAATCATTGATAATTCTTCACTCCTGACATTTTTAACGAGCACACCTACGTCTGATTCTTTCGTTACACACATTTTTCGCTTTTTTTGTCAAGCCATTCAACTCCGGTAGAGTCTTTAATCCTTTCTCTGCTTATCTTTGAGCAATGTTAAGAAAGATGCGGGGAATGGATAGCCGATGCCTTGGGGAGGGGTTGGGGGTGGGGTAAATCAACGTGGAATAAAGGTTTGAACGTTAAGTTGATACCAATGGCTAGAAGCCCACCCCACAACATTGGATAATTTATTTGTTGGAATACCCTTAATTACCAAAGAAAGGCACATGGCAGAGGGCAAGCTATGCTCAAGCAAGGAAAGCAGTTGTAATCAGTGCTGTCGCGCAACAATGTTGCGCGGCATTGGCTGAAAACAAATTATTGGGCTAATATTGGGAAGCTATTAGCTTGCGCCCTTCAATATCCGTGCAACTACCGCTGTCTATGGCTTTCAGCGCCTCAGAGCTTAGAGGATGTCTGAAAAGTCAAAATTTTTTGGTGTTTATTAAACTTTTTTCACCATTTTTAAGATGTCAGGGCATTAACCGTTGAGCCTTCCGATTGTTTGTACTCAATACGTTTTTGTAACTTCAGCCCTATGTCTCAAATTAAGCCATCCAATCATTACTATATCTACATAAAACGAGATCAAAAGCCAATTCCTTGGAATATATACGATCCTAATCCACCGAGCGAACTCGGTTTAAGTGATTATTATAGTAAAGTGTTCCAAGCTATGGAAAAAAGTTTAAATCTCAGCGGTTTAATATTTTATATAACTTGGGACGAAATTGATGAACTCCCATCATATGGACAAAATGTTGTTGCTGTTGTACTGGGAGATGAATGGTGTCGCATACCAAAGTATTTTCACAAGGTAAAGGCTGTATTTAAGTGCCTTGGCACATCCCCAATACTTGGATGTAATCCCCTCCTCAAGCCTTCTTTGATAAACCTTTTGACACTGATTCAATTTCTCAGAATCTTAGTTTTCCGCCTGCCTTGGGTGGTAAATTATCAGTTTTACAAATTCAAGAGTTTGCTATCCGGTACAGCCAAAATTCCACCCATCTACGATGTTCCACAGGGCTATGGCAACTCAAAGGATTTGCCAATCAAGGATATAGAAGCACGCCCCTATGAACTTTTTTTTGCTGGCAGCTTAGTTCAGGTACCATTACCTGTATGGTCTTTGAAGTACTGGTTAGGAACTCCAAAAACCCTTTCTCGAAAATTCATGGTATCAAGTTTAAATAGTTTCAAGGAAAAATATCCTGAATATAAAATTGAATTATCAATCACTCCTGGTTTTCATTATTCAATGAATGAAGGTGGAAACAGCTATTCTGAAAGAATGATGAATACCAAAATATGCATTGTCCCTAGAGGTACTTCGTTTGAAACCATTCGCTTGTTTGAAGGAATGAGATATGGTTGCATCTTAGTGACGGAAGTTTTACCTCCACGATGGTTTTTAGATGGATCACCTGCTATTCAGATAAGAAATTGGGGCGAATTAGAGGAGACACTAAAAAAGCTGCTTACAAACAAGCAACTCATGCAAGAAAAACACCAGGAATCTTTGAATTTGTGGAAAAATAAATGTTCGGAAGCCGTTGTCGGAGCCTACATTGCTGAAAAATTGAACTTATTATCCACCTGACTCTGGCTTGGCTAAAATTCAAAATTCAAAATTCAAAAATTATTAATTATTTTTGAATTTACTGTAGGTTTCCCTAATAAGTATTCGTAGAAATTGTAACATCTGCTTGCTTTTTTGCTTGCATGAACTCAATATGTTTCAATCCCTAATAGGGATTCGTACAAATTATAATACCTGTAATACGTATGTAAGTTTTATCAAAACACGTTTCAATCCCTAATAGGGATTCGTAGAAATTGTAACCTAGAGCAAATGTGCGCTTTTCTCATGCGCAGCTTGTTTCAATCCCTAATAGGGATTCGTAGAAATTGTAACCTGGAAAATGGGAATTTCCTCTTACGTCGCTTCCAGTTTCAATCCCTAATAGGGATTCGTAGAAATTGTAACTCAACTCAACGAATTCAAAGAACAGGCGCGTTCATGTGCCGTTTCAATCCCTAATAGGGATTCGTAGAAATTGTAACTTTCTCAATTCAAGGTACTGGGCAAGGATTGGTTGTTTCAATCCCTAATAGGGATTCGTAGAAATTGTAACCTTGCCAATTCCAGGTAACAAGGATAGCATTAAGAGTTTCAATCCCTAATAGGGATTCGTAGAAATTGTAACCCTCTTGTCGTAAAATTTCTAGTTCAGCATTCTCCGTTTCAATCCATAATAGGGATTCGTAGAAATTGTAACTAATACTTTGTCTGTTTCGTTCAAGCTTTGTTTGTTTCAATCCCTAATAGGGATTCGTAGAAATTGTAACTCCTTTGCTCTTGGGCATCAATCAAACCACTGCAAGTTTCAATCCCTAATAGGGATTCGTAGAAATTGTAACGAAGAATTGATCCAAAGTCTAACTTATATCTTGCACCTGGAAATGTGAATGTCAATTCCTTGACTAAGTGCCACATCTCTCAGGCGTTCAATATCTTGTAAAAGAAGTAACATTACCAAATGCGGAAATATAGTTTGGAACGCGATTTCTGCGGCTTGTCCCCAATCAGGTAGATTTCTAAAGGCGATCGCTTCGCGGGGAGGATTTTCGCCGAGCGCGGTCGATAAATAGGCCCAATGCGCCAAAACATAAGAAATAAGGGACAGCACGAACCAACGGTAAACGCCTAAAAGTGTCCCCTGTCCAAAGCGGTGCAACCCAAAACGGTGCTTTGCAGTTTTAAACCAGCCCTCTATCTGCCATCGCCGTTTACCCCACCAAGAAATAGTGCTAGCCTTGAGAGCTTTAGTAGAAATTACAAATCGCTTTTCATACTTACGATCATGACGTTGAAAATAGTACCAAGATACATAGACAGGAAACTTCAAGCCTTGAAGGCGAAGTTGTTGTCCTCGTTTATGTAGTTGAGCAACACAGCGCCCATCAATTAACTTGCGGGTACGAGCAATGCCAGCAATTATATGGTATTTTTTCTTTCGGACACCGTGTAAAAATTGCACACTACCAAAGCCTGTATCTACCAAAACCATTACTTGGAAGTGCTGGGTTAATTTTTTAGGCAAAGATTTGACCATTTTTAATCCCAATTGTGCGGGGGAAGAGGTTCGTTTACCTCTCCATACACGGAAACTCCAGGGTACTCGCCACCGACCAACAACGGTGGGCACTACAACCAGGTGTAAACCTCGTTTCCCGTTGTATACGCGGATTAAATTTTCAAATCCTTTAAATTTCCCAAACTTCTCCAAAGTTGTCAGGTCAATAATCACTTGTAAAAATGGTTTGCGCCCTAAAGTCCGTTCCGAGAGAATTTCCTGAATAACACGGTTACGAGTAGTACGAATTACACTCAATGTTGACCAATCGTAGATATTAAGAAATCTGCTCAAGGCGCTAGCAGACTTGCTTTTACTATGTTGAGGTAAGGGATAACCAAGTGAGCAGCAAGAACAATCCCAACATCGCTTCAAGATTTTTTTGTTGGTAGACAGAAGCCATCAGCGATAGTAGGGTATAAACTAAATTTTGGGCGTGGGCAAGAATTGAAACCATTTTTCTTGCTTTGATATATGCTTTTCACGCCCTTTTTTCTCATATTTCTGCGCTTGTGTGCAAATCCATCTACTCTTTCAAGTTAGCGATCGCCTGCTCCTTAGGAATTTACGTAATCTCACCCCTTGTTGGTTATATAAATGTCTTTTTTCTACTTAAACACCTGCTCACTGCTGGAGTCACTTTTTTACACTCTTATTTGCCTATTAGTGGTTTATCCCCAGAGGTGCAAGATATAAGCTAACCCAACAAAAAGTTTCAATCCCTAATAGGGATTCGTAGAAATTGTAACTGAATAACTGTAGCATCATCCCGCATTTCTATAAGTTTCAATCCCTAATAGGGATTCGTAGAAATTGTAACGTACCAAAATATTCGTGATACAGTCCAAGATCTCCGTTTCAATCCCTAATAGGGATTCGTAGAAATTGTAACTACAGAAAATGATCGTTCATGGATGTACAAAAATGCGTTTCAATCCCTAATAGGGATTCGTAGAAATTGTAACGAGATTTAATAAGGTTGCTGACTGGTTGCATCTTGTTTCAATCCCTAATAGGGATTCGTAGAAATTGTAACGTGTTCTGGCAACGCCCAAATCTTATGAGATCGGTTTCAATCCCTAATAGGGATTCGTAGAAATTGTAACTTTAAAGGATTACGACAGACTGGCAGCAGAAGGTTTCAATCCCTAATAGGGATTCGTAGAAATTGTAACGTTGTAGCCAATTACCCCATAACTGTATTCATTCGTTTCAATCCCTAATAGGGATTCGTAGAAATTGTAACTACATAAAAGAATCAGAATATCACCACGCTTTTATGTTTCAATCCCTAATAGGGATTCGTAGAAATTGTAACAAGATTTGTCTGGGCTGTATGTTGCCGAAGAAATGGGTTTCAATCCCTAATAGGGATTCGTAGAAATTGTAACACTTGGCAAGTCGTACGAGTGTACCCGGTCACATCGTTTCAATCCCTAATAGGGATTCGTAGAAATTGTAACCCTTGCGGGACAGCTTCTCGGAGACAAAAAAGAAGATGTTTCAATCCCTAATAGGGATTCGTAGAAATTGTAACGTTAACAACGTAACTTTCATGGGAAAAAAAGATGTTTCAATCCCTAATAGGGATTCGTAGAAATTGTAACAGGATTGCCCCCGCGCCCAAATCGGAGGTGGTCAGTGTTTCAATCCCTAATAGGGATTCGTAGAAATTGTAACCTAAATAGTCTTTTACGGAATCTGTGAGTTCTCGTTTCAATCCCTAATAGGGATTCGTAGAAATTGTAACTTGAGAGTTCAGGGCGTAGTAAGAACTCTGGGATCTGTTTCAATCCCTAATAGGGATTCGTAGAAATTGTAACCACGTCTTGGAGGTGCAAGAACACCCATTCGACCGAGTTTCAATCCCTAATAGGGATTCGTAGAAATTGTAACCTTCCTTGAGAAAACACCAAAGCACTTTCGTTTGCTACGTTTCAATCCCTAATAGGGATTCGTAGAAATTGTAACATAAAAATGTTTAGGTCGTTTGAAACCAAGTTGTTTTGTTTCAATCCCTAATAGGGATTCGTAGAAATTGTAACTCAGCGAGTACGAAGCCTTCAATGGCAAGGAACCGTTTCAATCCCTAATAGGGATTCGTAGAAATTGTAACGACGATTTTATCAAGTAAATCATTACGCTGTTTTGGTTTCAATCCCTAATAGGGATTCGTAGAAATTGTAACTTTGCTTTTTATCAACTTCCTTTTTAGCGGTTTCTTGTTTCAATCCCTAATAGGGATTCGTAGAAATTGTAACGTCGTAAACTGAATCCCGTTTTTCACAGTCACTCGTTTCAATCCCTAATAGGGATTCGTAGAAATTGTAACACTTGGGAACGCTCCAGAGATATTTAGAAGTGGGGGTTTCAATCCCTAATAGGGATTCGTAGAAATTGTAACTATCAATAGCGTAACTATAAGCTGCTTTTATATGTTTCAATCCCTAATAGGGATTCGTAGAAATTGTAACATTTCTATAGGAGGATTTGCATTACCTATAAACCAGTTTCAATCCCTAATAGGGATTCGTAGAAATTGTAACATTGGAGTAGCAGTAATCCATTAGGATTTTCTGAGTTTCAATCCCTAATAGGGATTCGTAGAAATTGTAACTTAATTGATTTTCTTTTAGATACGCTTCTAAAAGGTTTCAATCCCTAATAGGGATTCGTAGAAATTGTAACCACTAGTTACATATAGTTGCATAAGGTATTGAGTGTTTCAATCCCTAATAGGGATTCGTAGAAATTGTAACCTTAGCCGTTTGCGTCCAGTCTTGCCGTTGGATATATCGTTTCAATCCCTAATAGGGATTCGTAGAAATTGTAACCACCTCAGCTATAGAGTTATCACTTTAGTCTGTGGTTTCAATCCCTAATAGGGATTCGTAGAAATTGTAACATTGTTAGCAATCGCTTTTAACACTAATTTATATAGGTTTCAATCCCTAATAGGGATTCGTAGAAATTGTAACCCCTATGAGCATTCCTACCCCTAGCAACGCTACCAGTTTCAATCCCTAATAGGGATTCGTAGAAATTGTAACAATACTGCGACCCCACAGATACATTCCTTCCTGTTCGTTTCAATCCCTAATAGGGATTCGTAGAAATTGTAACTTATTTAAGAACTTAGAAGAGGATTAACGATGGGTTTCAATCCCTAATAGGGATTCGTAGAAATTGTAACTGAGTACCCAATTGATTCTGCAAGTGGATGCTCTGGTTTCAATCCCTAATAGGGATTCGTAGAAATTGTAACTTTATAGCGGTTCTCACTCGTTAGGGAAACTTTTCCTTGTTTCAATCCCTAATAGGGATTCGTAGAAATTGTAACTAGATGCTAAAGTAGAGTCTTTCGAGCAAGAGTACCAAGTTTCAATCCCTAATAGGGATTCGTAGAAATTGTAACCGTCCCAGTTTAAAAAATTCCAAGCCATTGTTAATTGTTTCAATCCCTAATAGGGATTCGTAGAAATTGTAACTTGCACGTTGGGTCGTGCGCCACACCCGAAATGCGTTTCAATCCCTAATAGGGATTCGTAGAAATTGTAACGGTTGTTTGTAGAAGTGCATCAAAGCTAGCTTGCTGTTTCAATCCCTAATAGGGATTCGTAGAAATTGTAACGCAACCAGCAGAAGACCAAAACAATCTGGAAGCTGTTTCAATCCCTAATAGGGATTCGTAGAAATTGTAACCTGAAAGCTGGCGGTAAGAAACGGTTTATGGTTGATGTTTCAATCCCTAATAGGGATTCGTAGAAATTGTAACGTTAGAACGCCATGCTCGACGCGGGCGAAAAGCAAGTTTCAATCCCTAATAGGGATTCGTAGAAATTGTAACTACCCGTTGGTCAAAGTTCACCGCTCCAAATATGCTGTTTCAATCCCTAATAGGGATTCGTAGAAATTGTAACGGTATGTAATGCCCGTTTGTCCACCCCATCAAAATGTTTCAATCCCTAATAGGGATTCGTAGAAATTGTAACCTTACTAGCGTAGATGGAGGGTATTGTAAGCACAAAAGCTGCGCCATCGCTCCAAAAAAGCTGTTTCTTGCGGAATCGTTTGCTGGATGATTCGTAACTCACACTGAGGAATCCGCCGACGACAAGATGATGCAATTGAAAATTTAGCAATTTTAGGAGATTTTCTGGACTAATAAGTTTTTTAGGGCTAAAAGTCCTCAAATTCTTCTTAATTCGCAATTTATTCTTAAATTGAAGGCTACCAGCTTCTCAACTGAGAGATATTTTGGTAATCTACAGTTCATGTGACATCTCCTACACTGACTGCAACCAGTGAGCGTGTAGGCTTTTCAGTGACTCCTGCTATTGCATAGGACATTTCCTGAGCTTTGGCTTTACGTCTTCGTGATGCCCCACCGAAGACACTTTAATGACTTCTTCCTTCCCTACCCCACAAACTTTACCACACTGCCAGAAAAATCTGGAATTTCACGGTGTAGCATATATCCTCTCAAATGTACAGTTGGACTAAATGATTTAACCAACTCGGTTGCTTTGTCCATTGTTAACATTCCATCACACAAGACTTGTTGAGGACAAGTTAACTTTTCTTAGTGTGGTAGCTTAACTGTTTTCAACCTCACACAACATTATTCATTGTTGAATTTATGAAGTCTTATCTAGCCGCCGCTATTCAAATGACGAGTGTGTCCAATTTACAAAAAAACTTGGCACAAGCAGAGGAATTCATCGATTTAGCCGTGCGTCAGGGTGCTGAATTAATTGGTTTGCCAGAAAACTTCTCTTTCATGGGAGAAGAAAATGAAAAACTCGCTCAAGCTTCGGCGATCGCCACCGAAACAGAAACATTTCTCAAAACGATGGCGCAGCGTTTTCAAATCACCATCTTAGGTGGTGGCTTTCCAGTTCCTGTAGACCACACTAGCAATAGAGTCTACAACACTGCCTTACTCATCGACCCTAGTGGTCAAGAACTCGCCCGTTACCAAAAGGTACACCTGTTTGATGTTAACGTCCCAGACGGCAACACCTATCGAGAATCTACTACAGTCATGGCTGGCACGCAATTGCCCCCTGTCTACTTCTCGCAAGAACTGGGTAATATAGGGCTATCAGTTTGCTATGATGTTCGCTTTCCTGAACTCTACCGACACATAGCTTACAAAAACGGGGATGTCATATTTGTGCCGGCTGCGTTTACTGCCTTCACAGGCAAAGACCATTGGCAAGTCCTCCTGCAAGCGCGTGCCATTGAAAATACCTGCTATATTATTGCTCCAGCACAAACTGGAATCAACTACGCTCGTCGCCAAACTCACGGACACGCCATGATTATAGACCCTTGGGGAGCGATTTTAGCCGATGCTGGTGAGCAGCCGGGAGTGGCGATCGCCGAAATTAACCCTTCAAGGCTAGAACAAGTCCGTCGTCAAATGCCTAGCCTACAACACCGTGTCTTTGTGTGAAGGGGATTGGGGATTGGGGATTGGGGATTAGCCCTTCGACTTGCGAGAGGGCTAACACCGAGCGAAGTCGAGGTGTTAGGGATTGGGGATTAGGGGCAATGGGCATTAGGGATTGGGGACCCTTGTAACACACGAGAAACTATATCCCAGGAAATATTGCCCGACTGGGAAATTGGGGATTTTCCGGCGTTGCAAGTCTTGAGTATCCAGTCCCCAGTCCCCAATCCCCAGTCCCCAATCCCCAGTCCCCAATCCCCAGTCCCCAATCCCCAGTCCCCAATCCCCAGTCCCCAATCCCCA
>NZ_AP018268.1:1370408-1454286 GCF_002368435.1 Kalymmatonema gypsitolerans NIES-4073 | reverse complement strand
GTCCCCAGTCCCCAATCCCCAGTCCCCAGTCCCCAATCCCCAGTCCCCAGTCCCCAATACAGAGGAACTTAATAGGTATCAACCTCAGTCTAACCAACAGAAACGCCTAAATTTGCTGAGCTTGAGTATGTAACAAATATCAACTTCCTGTAAAATTGCCGATGTAAAGCTTAAGCCATCCTTATAGTTTTATTAACTTTTATTTATACTTTTGCCTCTTCTCCTTATAACGAATAGGGAATAAAGTGTAAGCGTCACTCTAAGTGGAGTCAATGCACCATCACAGAGCGCAAGCGTTCTGGAAGTTAAGTATGAAGCTAATTCTTAATAATCGTATCCTGAATTACATATTTTTTAATTTCCCTACCCGAAGCATATTTCATGCCCTTATTTGTGGATTGTTTACTATCTCAGTATTGTTGCCGCAACTGGCTGTTGCTCGTCGTTCACGTCCAAGACATACTCAGCCTAAATATACTGAGCCTAAAAGCACTCCCACAACGACCAGTGAAGCTTGCAGCAATAATGTAGGGCTAAATAACCAAGTTTCCCAGTTGGCTAGCAATTTTGTTTTGGCATCCACTTGGGTCAGTAAGCCTAATTGGGGACTAGAAAACATTGTGGAAGCCGTCGGTCCGTACGTCTATGCCTTCCTGAATCGTAGTACTTGGCCCAACATTAATGAACGGGCGAAGCAGGCAAGAGTACCCATTCTCATGTATCACGACATCTTACCAAAAAAAGAAGTCTTCTTTGATGTCACCCCAGAAGAATTAGAAGAGCATTTTCAGACTCTAAAAGAGAATGGCATGACTCCCATCAATCTTGACCAGCTGACGACTCATTTACAAACTGGAATGCCACTTCCAGAAAAACCTGTTCTGTTGACATTTGATGACGGTTACGGGGGGCATTATGAGTATGTTTATCCATTGCTCAAAAAATACAATTACCCTGCCGTATTTTCTATTTACACTAAAGGTGTCGGCAACAACGCTGGTCGAACTCATGTGAGTTGGGAACAAGTCAAAGAGATGGCAGCTGACCCCTTGGTAACAATTGCATCTCACACTGTTAGTCACCCAGCAGATTTAACAGTTTTGCCACCAGAACAAATCCAAAAAGAAGTTGTTGAGTCTAAGGCAACTTTGGAGGCAAACTTAGGCATTCCCATTCGCTACTTCACCTATCCTGCTGGAAAATATGATGTGCAAGTTGCAAATATGGTGCAAGCAGCAGGGTATGAGTTAGCACTCACCATGAATGATGTAGATGAGCGATTTGCAGGTGCATCAGAAAGTTTATTGGCAGTTTCCCGCTTTGGTCAATCCAGAATAAAAAACGTAATCACCCAAGCCTGGGGAGGTCCTCAATTACCAAGCTGGAAAATAGGCTTTAACTTTGCAAGTCCAGTTCAAAGAACTGACATCACGATTGACAAAATTCCTCTCATCCTAGTTTCAGGTGGCAAACCGATAACCATCCACGCAGATAGCCGTTATACAGTTAAGGAGATTTTGGCTAAAAGTAACACCAATGCTGTGGCTGCTGTGGACGGGGGTTTCTTCTCCATGAAATTTTTAAATTCCAATGTGATGATTGGACCAGTGTACAGCCAGGTGACAAAACAATTCATTCCTGGCAACAATTGGGACATCCAGAAAATTGCTACACGTCCATTGGTGCTGATTAGTCCTCACCAAGTGCGCTTTGTTCCTTTCGATCCACTCAAGCACAACACTTTAGAAGGAATACAAGCTGAAATGCCAGAAGTCACTGATGCTTTTGTGGCGGCGGCGTGGTTAGTCAAAGATGGTCAACCCCAGGAAGCAAGTACCTTTAACAAGCTCTTTGACTTTGATGCTGCGCGTTATCGGGCTTTTTGGGGTATTAACCAAAATAAACAAGCCACTATCGGTGTTTCTCTGGAATCTGTTGACTCGATATCTTTGGGAGTCGCACTGGTTAAGGCTGGGTTACAGGATGTCGTTATGGTTGATTCGGGTCAAAGTACTTCCTTGGTTTACCAAGGAGAATCTCTGGTACGTTACGAACCTCGCCCTGTCCCGCATGCAGTTGCTCTTTTAGCACCTGGTGGGTCAATGACGAACACCCCTTCGTGCGTTTTAGTGCAAGATAAAACAAAAAACCGGGGAACTTAAGTACCACCCGGTTGTGTCTACGCAAAGAGAATCCTCAGTGATTTAGGGACACCGCTCATTATGTAGTGTCCCTATTTACTTATTCTCAGAACCTAGACGGTCGCAGCTTTCTTTGTGACTGCGTTAAGTTCGCCCTTAGCATACTTAGCAGCAAAGTCTTCGAGTGAAATCTGCTTAATCTTGCTAGCATTGCCAGCAGTGCCAAACTGCTGATAGCGCTCAACACAAACCTTCTGCATATACTTAATAGAAGGCTTGAGGAAGTGACGGGGGTCAAATTCCTTGGGATTTGCTGCCAAAGCTTCACGCACAGCAGCGGTAATAGCCAGACGGTTGTCGGTGTCAATATTCACCTTACGCACACCGCTCTTGATACCTTTTTGGATTTCTTCCACAGGTACGCCATAAGTTTCAGGAATGGCACCACCGTACTGGTTGATGATGGCAAGCAAATCTTCGGGTACAGAGGAGGAACCGTGCATTACCAAGTGGGTGTTGGGCAAACGGCGGTGAATTTCTTCAATGCGGCTGATTGCCAAAATTTCCCCAGTGGGCTTGCGGGTAAACTTGTAAGCACCGTGGCTGGTACCAATAGCTACCGCCAAAGCATCTACCTGAGTTTGCTCCACGAAGTCAACTGCTTGGTCTGGGTCAGTCAGCAGCTGGTCGTGGGAAAGAACGCCTTCCGCACCGTGACCATCTTCAGCTTCACCCGTACCAGTTTCCAAAGAACCCAAGCAACCTAGTTCGCCTTCAACGCTGACGCCCAATGAGTGAGCGACTTTCACCACTTCGCGGGTCGTGTTGACGTTGTACTCGTAGCTAGCGGGGGTCTTGGCATCGGCTTCTAACGAACCATCCATCATCACGCTGGTAAAGCCGTTTTTAATCGCTGAGTAGCAGGTAGCAGGTTCATTGCCATGATCTTGGTGCATGGTAATGGGAATATGGGGGTAGGTTTCTACCGCTGCCAAAATCAGGTGGCGGAGGAAGTTTTCACCAGCATATTTACGAGCACCACGAGAAGCTTGCAAAATCACGGGGCTATCTGTCTCTTGGGCAGCTTGCACAATCGCTTGAATCTGCTCCAAGTTGTTAACGTTGAAAGCTGGTATGCCGTAACCGTTTTCTGCTGCGTGATCCAACAGCAGACGCAGAGGTACGAGCGCCATAGATAGTCCTCCTAATAGGGTTGTCAGCTAGTGGGTGAGACAAGCGTAATATATACGCTATTCTTAATAGTATTTTAAGCTTATAGGAAATTATAACTAGTGATGGGTACCTTATGTTGAAAAACTTTAACCAAAGTAGGGTGTACACTGCCCACATCACTCTACCATTTCGATGACTTACTTTTGTACCTTGAGTTACAAGGGACAAATAAACCCGTTGCTCAATTCACAACCTGGAGTCTTTATCAACTACTGATTAATTTTTTATGGGTCGCCCGGGATTCGAACCCGGAACTAATCGGTTAAAAGCCGAGTACTCTACCGTTGAGTTAGCGACCCGTTTCGTCATTGCCAATGACTAAGCTATCATAGCATAACCTTATGGAGATTTGTAAAGGGGGTTTAGAAAAAATTTGCTGTCAGGCGTACAGTTGCCGTATGGCTAGCTTGCGGCTTTAACACAGTCAAATGTTCACCTGTGTTTATAGCATTGCGAGGAGCGCTCCAGGGTTCCAGGCAGTAATAGTTTTTGCCTTTAACAGTCCAAAAGACCAGAGTGGAATATGTATCGTCATATTCCAGCGTCAATTTCAGTTTGCGAGCATGATCTGTGACTGTAGCTGATTTAGCGCTGAGCTGCTTAAAGGCTACATCAATTTCATCACGGTTAAAATCAAAATCCCCGTTAAATGAGTGAATTTCCTTGGTTATTTGGTCTTGGTACTCCTGTCCGGGAATTTCAAACTTGAGTTGAGTTTTATCCACTGTGAGAAAGTAAGGATGAAATCCTGTAGAAAAAGGCATTGGTTCAGTAGAAAGATTCGTATACTGCTGCTTGATTTCTAATGTATTGCCCTCTATTTGATAAGTAAAAGCGAGTTTAAAGTCAAAAGGATAAACTGCGCGTGTTTGCTCGTTGCTGCTCAAGACTAAAGTGAGGCTCGCTTTTTCTGGAGTCACTTGGTCTTGTGTAGATTTCCAAGGCAAGTCACGGGCAAAGCCATGTTGTTTGAGAGTGTATTGCTTGTCGTTGAGGGTGTAAGTGTTATCAGGTAAGTTCCCGCAGATGGGAAACAAAATTGGAACTCCACCCCTGACACTTAATTGAGGATTAGCAAAGCGTTCTTCGTCCAGGTAAAGAATTTCTTGATTTTGTACTTGCCAGCTGGTGATGATACCACCTCTTTCTGGCACGACCTCCAGCCGGGACTGATTTGTTTGGATATACTGTTTATTCATTGTTATTGCTATTGGAGTGCGTAGACGTGGAACGGAGTCTGTTCGTTAGATATCGCAAACACTGCTGTTGATCGACGCGCTATAGCGCTTCTGTAGATTAGTTAGGAGACGCGCCAGTTAAAAGACGCGCCATCACGAGCCTCTAGAATTATTCGTCTTCCGCAAACACAAAGCGATACAACTCGCTGGGATCTGGTTCGGGGCTACTTTCAGCGAATTTCACGGCTTCGTCGATAACTTGCTGTATCTTACGGTCAACTGCTTTAAGTTCTTCATGGGAAGCCAAGTTTTGCTCGACCATATAAGCAGCCAATTTCTTAATTGGATCACGAGCAAACCAAAACTCTTTCTCAGCCTTGCTTCGCAATTCGTCTGGATCAGCCAGAGAGTGACCCCGAAAGCGGTAGGTCAGTGCTTCAATTAACGTGGGTCCTTCTCCTGCACGGGCGCGGGCTACGGCTTCCTGCGCTACTGCTCGCACCGCCAGGATATCCATACCATCGACTTCCACACCCACCATGTTAAATGCATTAGCTTTCTTGTAAATCTCTGGTTGGGAAGTCGCCCGTTCGTGAGCCATGCCGATCGCCCACTTATTATTTTCCACTACAAAAAGTATTGGCAGTTTCCACAACGCCGCCATATTCAGCGTCTCGAAAAACTGACCGTTATTAGCAGCACCATCCCCAAAAAAGCAAGCGCTGACTTGGTCGGCGTTTGGATCACCTAACGCTTCCCGGCGGTACTTCGTCTGAAAAGCCGCCCCAGCAGCTACAGGAATTCCCTCTGCTACAAAAGCATAACCACCTAGTAGCCGATGTTCCTTAGAGAACATATGCATCGAACCACCACGTCCTTTGCTGCACCCTGTGGCTTTGCCAAATAACTCTGCCACGACTTCTTTTGCCGGGACTCCTGCACTTAGAGCATGAACGTGGTCGCGGTAAGTGCTGCACACAAAATCTTCACCCGGTCGCATCGCGCCTTTGATCACACCGCTGGAAACCGCTTCCTGACCATTATACAGGTGGACAAAACCAAACATTTTGCCTCTGTAGTACATTTCGGCACACTTGTCTTCAAAGGTGCGCCCTAGTACCATGTCCTCGTACAACAGCAACCCTTCTTCTTTCGTTATCTGTACGGTAGCCGCATCAAATTTGGGTAATGTGCGTTCTTGAACCATTATTTTGTGAGTGTTCCTGTCGTAAAACTTAAAGTTATGATTTGAGATAAGTAGCGCTCGCTCAGCGTAAGCTTTTAAAAAGATAGCGTTTAAAGGAGTCAATAATCAAACTTGATTCACTGCTGTGGTTCATCTCGTTCTACAGCAATGGGTAGTATGGCAACCTTGATTTCTAGATTACCAACCAAAATAGCAAGTTTTCTGCATATTTATTAACAATTTAGAAAAATGGTCGCGAAAGTAAGTATTTCTCTGTAGATTCTTGTTATGAAAGAATAACTTATGGTATACTTTGGTTCGCTCTCTAGTAGCAAACCTATAAAACTAAAACGGTGCTTCTCTGACCGTATACCGAAGAAAGTGGTTCTGAACCACCTCCAGGAATGGTCAAGCCAAACATTTAGGACAGAAAGTAAAAATATATTCTTGCAAGCACAGTATTATTATTTATGTTGCTATTTAAAATCCTATGGTGAGTTTCTGGTGTATCAAGCAAGTTGCAGTATTGTACCAGAAATAATAAAAAGATTATTAAAAACTTTAGAGACTTCTCAGCTAAGGGAAAAGACTAGTACCATAGCAAGATTAGATTTTTGGAAAAATACGAGTAAAGTTGTTGCAAAACACACTTGTGGTGTGGGGTCAACATGTTATTATGGCACTTTTTTACAGGGCTGGAATACTCTAGGAGAATTATGTTGATCGCGCTGCAGGGGACGTGAGCCGTGCGCATTCCGCTAGATTACTACAGAATTTTAGGGATACCGATGGCGGCAAGTGAGGAACAGTTGCGGCAGGCATATGGCGATCGCATCGTACAATTGCCGCGCCGTGAGTATTCCCAAGCAGCAATTACATCTCGAAGAAACCTTATAGAAGAAGCTTATCTTGTTCTTTGTGACCCAAAAGAACGCAAAAGGTACGATCAGCTTTATCTTGCTCATGCCTATGGTTCTGACAGCACTCAAGGTGGCGCTGTCGCTGTTGAAAGCCGCGAACAAGGCAAGCTTTCACGTATTGATTCTCAATCTCTAAGTATCGAAATTTCCCAAGATGAATTAGTTGGTGCTTTGTTGATTTTGCAAGAACTTGGGGAATATGAGCTTGTCCTACAACTGGGTCGTCCATACCTGGTTAATAGAAATGGTACAACAGGGAGTTTCCAAGGAGATACACAGGAGATTTCGGAAATTCCTTCTCCTGCTGCTGAACGTCCAGACGTTGTGCTTACGGTTTCCCTTGCTTGTTTGGAACTGGGGCGCGAGCAATGGCAGCAAAGTCACTACGAAAATGCTGCAATTTCCCTGGAAACGGGAGAGGAACTTTTAGCTCGCGTTGGGTTATTCCCCAGCGTTCGGGCAGAAATTCAGTCTGACTTATATAGATTGCGACCATATCGGATTTTGGAATTACTCGCACTCCCTGAAGAACAGACGAGTGAACGAAAACAAGGGTTGCAATTATTGCATGATATTTTAGATGAGCGCGGTGGGATTGATGGGAGTGGAAACGACAAATCTGGTCTGAGTATAGATGATTTTCTGCGATTTATTCAGCAACTGCGTAACTACCTAACAGTCGCAGAGCAGCACAAACTATTTGAAGGTGAAAGCAGGCGTCCCTCAGCAGTCGCGACTTATTTAGCCGTTTATGCTTCAATAGCACGGGGGTTCACTCAACGCCAACCCGCATTAATTCGTCAGGCAAAGCAAATGCTGATCCGTCTGGGGAGACGTCAAGATGTCCATCTAGAACAGTCGCTGTGTGCGCTTTTGCTCGGGCAAACAGAAGAAGCAAGCCGTGCTTTAGAACTTTCGCAAGAGTACGAGGCTCTAGCTTTTATTCGGGAAAATTCTCAAGACTCTCCCGACCTGTTACCAGGACTGTGTTTATACGGTGAACGCTGGTTGGAAAACGAAGTGTTTCCCAACTTTCGAGATTTAGTGGAACAGCCAGCTTCCCTGAAAGATTATTTTGCCGACCAACAGGTGCAAGCTTATTTAGAAGCTTTACCCACACAAACACAAACCACAAATGAAGCGACGGTCATCAACCGCCAGTCTTCCCAAACACAAACCACTCGTCGGAGTCGCCGCAACAATTTTCAAGTGGTTGAGGGACAATTCCCAACTCAAAAAACTCCCAACTCAGAAATACCAGCCACATCAACCCCGAAAAACCCTGACTCTTCAAACTTTTCCTCACAGGGTGATACGACATCACCCTCTGCTTCGGGTACTTGGTGGAGTGCAAATGCAGAAACACCAGTAGCACCAATTCCCAACACAAACCCCACATCTCGAGCAACTTACCACAATTTGAATGGTCGGTCCAAACCGGAGACAGCGCAGAGTCAAGGGCAAACCCAAAGGAGGCGCAAACGCAGTCGTGCCACTTCAGGAGGTGGTTCAGATAACCGTCATGGGTCTACTCATCGTCGGCGAGTTTTTGCCCGTATTTCTCCAGCGCAAATGCGGTTTTTGGGGATAATGTTTGCTTGTTTGGGGAGTCTATTGGTGCTGTGGTTGTTGATGGCAGCAACTATGGGATTGTTCAAACATCTGTTTTACCCTGGACCCTCCTTGCAAGGCGAACAGTTATCAGTCGAGTTGAATCAACCCCTAGTCCCTATTCCTGACCAAAATAGCAAACCACAATTACCAGCTGGACCTCTGAGTGAAACCACAGCCGCAGAAATGGTTCAGGCTTGGCTAGATACCAAAGCTGCAGCTTTCGGACCCAACCATGAGATTGATAGTTTGGGGAATATTTTAGTCGGTTCATCCTTGACAAGATGGCGGGGATGGGCACAACAGGAAAAATTAGCTAACCGCTATCGGAAATACGAGCATAGCGTGAAAGTAGAATCTTTGGAGAAAAATAATGCTGACCCAAATCACGCTGCGGTAGAAGCTTCGGTGACTGAAGTCACACAGTATTATGAGAATGGTCAAATAAAAAACCCAGAACCTGAGAAGGACAAGGTGCTAGTTAGGTATGGATTGGTTCGTGTAGATGGTGTGTGGCGTATTCGGGATATGTCAGTTCTTAACAAGATAAGTATGATTTTTTAGATAAAAAAATTAATCATAAATGAGATAAAAAAGTCTAGATGGCAAAATGTCAAGACTTTTTATCCCAAAGAAAGCTAGCTGAGATCTTGCAAGAGTTGCAACAGTGAGTCGTCAGAGGCTCCAAACCCTCGTTACCAGGTTGAACCTGGTAACGAGATATTAGAGCCTCTGGCTCTTGTTGGGTGCAAGATTTGAGCTGCGCCTTAGCGCATAGAGATAAGAGTTTCAGAGAGTTCTTGCGTAAGTCCTATTCTATCTGAGCTTCGTTTAGGATTATTAGACCTGCTCCATAAAACTTATACAAATCGCTCAAATATGAGCAAATCGATGTTTACTTCCCGTTTCAATCAAGGCAGGGGACTGCTACTTGTGAGGCAGTGCGTTGCGGTGAACCAGCGCTGCAGGAGGGTTTCCCGACAGCAGGCCACTGGTGAACCCGGAGGGGGGTTCCCCCCGTTGTAGCACCTGCCGTCCCACGGGCGTGACTTCCGGTTGAGCCAACCGTACATACTCATCTGGGGCATTCAACAGATTTAAAGCCGCATTCAAATCCCTATCTAGGGTAATTGTGTGAGCTACACAGCCAAGGTTGATGCATTTATAGATTCTGTCAAGTCAAGTCAAGAAGATAACTTTAAAATTTTTATTTTTTAATTTTTAATTTGTATAAGGCTCATCCCAGTCGCTGGAATACGTTTTATTCATGACAGAAACTCTGTTTCATGCCTATGCGCCCCTGATTCTCTGGACGAGTCTGGGGCTATTTATATTTAAGTTCCTACCTCAGTGGTTTCCACGAATTTTAGGTCGTGGTCTTTACTGGTTCGGGGTGCCACTAGAGCTTTTGGCGTTAGCAAGACAAGGTCAATTAGAGGAATTTGGGGGCGGAGCCAGTTTACCTTTACTAGCACCAATAATCACTTTGGGAGCGCTGATAGTTGGTTTGGTAATGGCGTCACTCGTTTTGTGGGGATGGAAACTGTTACTATCCCACAAGTTAAAGCCATACTGGGCTAAATTACTTCCCCCTGATTTAGTTGATTCTTCGTTTCAAGGTAGTTTTGTGCTTTCTGCTGTTTTGGGTAATACAGGTTTCGTCGGGTTGGCGATCGCCCCTGCTTTAATTCACTCAGATGCTCTCAACTGGGCTGTCCTTTACAGTATTACCCACAATGTTATCGGCACCTATGGCTTTGGAGTTGTGATTGCCAGCTACTTCAATCATTCGCAGTCCGAAAATCGCTGGTGGATACAAGCGCGCGATGTTCTGAGTGTACCTCCTCTGTGGGCATTTCTCTTCGGCTATCTCACTCGCTCTGTACAACTACCATCCATGATTGAGTCAGGACTCCAAGGTTCTGTAAACATCGTCATCGCTTGCGCCTTTTTACTGACTGGTATTCGCTTAGCACAGCTTCAGGGGTGGAAGAGTTTGAAAGTTGCCTTCGTCCCCGCTTTCCTGAGGGTTTTTATTACACCCCTACTCGTTGGTTTAGCAACAACTTTATTTTTTGGATTATCAGGTTCACCACGTTTGGCAATGGTCTTAATGTCTGGTGTACCCACGGCTTTTGCTGGTCTGATTTTGGCAGAAGAGTACAACCTCGACCGCGATTTAATCGCCAGCAGTATTATCATCTCCACACTCTTGTTACTCCTCATACTTCCTTTGTGGATTTTGATTTTCGGATCATGAGTTATTAGAGGGTAAGGGAAATTTGTTATTCACAATTTTTCCCCTACACCCATAACAGAAGCCATTGCGCCCCTAGATCCCCACGAGCCGCTCTTTGTCAAGATATCTTGACAATATTATGAGATCGCAGATGCTGGGCTGGCTTGTAAGGAGCTACAATGTCAGAGAATCATCACTTAGTGATCCCCAAAGGGCTAATAAATTCGTCAAAAGCTGAAAAAAGCGTCTCTTGACCCCTTGATCCCAGTGGAGGATTAGTGCTTAATATTTATTAACAAAAGGCTCCTGCGCTCCCCTATCAAAAATGCTGATTTTGGCATTATGTGGGAATTCAAAGGGAGTCACCGCAATTTAAAAAGACACTAAAAAACATAAACAACTGGGCAAAACCAGGAGTCAGGAATAAGAAGTTTATCTGGGCTTGATGGCTATATATCAGCCACTTATTAACCAGGGGACATCACCAACCTTTCAAACTACTGGAGGCCAAATTCATGGCAAAAGAACGCCCACCGCTAGAAGAGATGACATTGCGGCAACTACGTAAAGTTGCTAGCGAATATAGCATCTCTCGTTATAGCCGAATGCGTAAATCGCAGCTGCTGGCATCTATTCAAGAAGCTCAGCGCAGCAAAGTTTCTCTCAGCCAATCTCGTTCATTGGAGGCACAGGAAACCGTGGAAGCAGCAAAATTTGAGTTGGGTCAAGTAGACCGTACTGGTGGAACTCTGGCTGATGTTGATGAAGGACTAGCGGATCTGCCTGCAGGCTATGGAGAAAGTCGTATTGTTCTGTTACCCCGCGATCCACAGTGGGCTTATACCTACTGGGATGTGTCCAACGAACACAAAGAAGAACTGCGGCGACAAGGGGGACAACAGCTGGCATTGCGTATTTATGATGTCACCGACATCAACTTGGAATACCAAAGCCCCCACAGCATTCAGGAATATCCTAGTGATGAACTCGCACGCGAATGGTATCTACCAGTTCCAGTGAGCGATCGCGATTATGTCATCGACATCGGTTACCGTTGCGCTGATGGTCGCTGGTTAGTACTGGCTCGTTCTGCACCCGTCCACGTTCCTCCTGTGTATCCTTCCGACTGGATTGAAGACGTCTTCATCACAGTCAACTTTGAAGAAGATTTGCAGGGCAAAACCTTCTATGAACTGGTTCCGCCTACCAAGAAAGTGGCGTCGGCTGCTACTAGCAACGCCAACGGCAACGGTAACGCCACCGGCAACGCCATTTATGACCAAATCTTTGGCTTAGCAGAGTCTGCCGAAGCACAAAGGGTTGCTGGTTCTCTGTTTGGTTCGATGCAACACGTTCCTAGTTCTGTCACTCCAGAACAAGCCATCAGCTCCTACGTCTTCCCCTCTGGCGTTGGTATGTGGGCAGTTCCAACGATGTCCGGTTTAACCATGTCCGGTGTGGGTATGTCTGGTGCTGGCTTCTCTGGCGACGTACCAATGCGTCCGCGTAAGTTCTGGTTAATTGCTGATGCTGAGTTGATTGTTTACGGTGCAACCGAACCCGACGCTACCGTAACGATTGGCGGTCGTCCCATTAAGCTGAATCCAGATGGTACCTTCCGTTTCCAAATGTCCTTCCAGGATGGTTTGATTGACTATCCGATTTTGGCTGTTGCTGCTGATGGTGAACAAACACGGTCAATTCACATGAAGTTTAATCGTGAGACACCATCTCGCAATACAAATACCAAAGAAGAAGCTGTTTTAGAATGGCTCTCTTAATCTTGGATTTTTGATTAATTACAATCAGAATAAAAATTTATCCTCCGTTACAGCATAACCGTAGCGGAGGTTTTGTATTTGGGATAATTTTGTTTATGAATGTTGGGTAGCCAACCAGTTGATTAAATCAGTTTCGCTGGAGAAATCTAAAAGCGCTTCTCCCAAATCCTCCAACTGAGGAACTGATAAGCTGCGAATCTGCTCTTGCAACTGAGGGTTAACAGAACCAATGCGGCGAGGGAGTAGACGCAAAATGAGTGCTAGAGCCTCTTGCTTCTTTCCTCTTTGCTCGCCCTTTTGAAGGATATCTTGATAAATTACAGATTCCTGCATAATTTCCTCTCGAAACAATTGTCGAATCAAATTTTTGTTAAACCGCAAACCTGCCAGGATTTGGGTACAAGCCGAGATATTCTGTCGTTCATCGTTTTCCTCAATCATACCGACCTGAGCGGCGACCTGTTCTAATAATGAATTTGGTGAGTCGCTACGCGCCAAAGTTGCTAGTGGTAGGAGGGCGGGGTTTGCTAGTAGTGGTGTAGGGTCTTGCTCCCATATACGGATGACTCGATAGCGATGTCTGGTGTTTGTATCCACGTACTCTTGCCTAAAGACGATTTCTGAGGTTGTTTGCTGTAAAAAAATGACAACTTGCTCAATCTGGCAACCATATTCCCGCTTTAATCGCGTATAGTAGTCCAACATCCGAAAATCCATAGCAGGATTAGATGTCGGTAGGGTTTGAAATTCTAAGTGCAGGATAGTATTAATAATTTGTAGAAAAGTGACAGAGTCAGCACGAATAGGTTCTAAACTGAGTTCTGTTTTGAGTATCTCAATGTCGGACGTCTCAGTTGAAAGTAACCATTTGACAAAATCAGCCGGATATTGTTCGGCGAGATATTTACAGGTGTTGTCGTAGCTCAAGTTAGATTTGTTCTTGAAATAAACGTTGATATGAGTTAATTATCATTGTCTCATTAACTGTTTATACTTACTGATAGTGAAAATCGGAAAATTATCTAAATATGTCTAAAAATAAATTCATCTGTTTATTGTCTACATTGATAAGCATACTTGTTTGTTTTGCCTGTAAACAGACTTCTCAAAGTTTAGCTAAAACACAAGTTACACAACAATGTCTGGGGAAAAATACAAAGTTCAGTATAGATTTTTTTAAAACTAATAATCAAGGTAAAAAAGATGGAAGAGGCATTAATCATGTCATTATCTTCAACCCCAAATCAGAAGAATTAGACTTCAAAGTTAATGTTGGTGTATCTCATCGACTTTATGCAAAAGACAATCAAGGTAAACTACGTCAAGACTATGTACCAAAATTATTTCATGAACTTATCACTGATGAAAACGCAAAATTAAACGGACAAACACCTATTGCAGCAATTAATGCTGATTACATAGATATAGATCATAAACCTCAGGGCTTGAATATTTCTCGGGGAATAGAATATTCAGGAGCTTTTAAGAATAAGCGTTCTTCCTTCGGTATATCAGCAGGTCAACCAAAGCAACGTCAGGCTAGTATCCATGCAGGAAGAAGAAAGGATAGTATTCTTAACTATAACTTAGTAGGAGGTAATGGTAGGTTTTATCGCAACGGCAAGTTCAAAGATATCTGTCAAGATTTAGGAGAACTTGCCTGTAAACAAGCAACAAATCGCTCTATGGTAGCTATCACTGATAAAGGTTATGCCATTCTGCTAGTTAACGACGCTAAAGCTAATTCCGATATTGAATTATCTCAGTTGAATCAAGAGCTTTTGCCAGATATGTTTGATGATGTTCTCGAAGGAATCGCTCAAAATAATTGTTTAGGCAAGATTCAAGAGGGAATGTTATTTGATGGGGGTATGTCTCCTGGATTGTACTACAATAATAAGTTCTATTTAGAAAATCCAGGACCAATTGGTTCAGTATTTTTAATTTATAGGAAATCTCGGAATAATTAATAAACAAATAGCATAACTTTAAATTAATAATTTGAAATTATAGTAAGTACTTAAAAAAACCGCTACGCCAAAAGAAAAACTTGTTGGTAAAGCAGATCGCATTGGTGCCTGAAAAAGGTACGCTAGAAACTGAAGCAAAAAAAAAGACTATGATACCCTCTGAAATCGCGGATACGCTTAAAGAATTATTTGATGCAGCGTCTATCAATGCTATTACCCCTGGTTCGTGGCAAATAGAAACTGCAAATTTTCGGCTGCTGGTCATGCTTTCGGACGATGAAAGTTGGTTGCGTGTTTTATTACCCATTATGCCAGCATCTGAGGCTCAACCCTTTATAGAACAGTTTTTAGAAGCAAACTTTGATGATACTCAGGAAGTACGGTACGCCTTGCAGCAAGGGGTTGTGTGGGGGGTGTTTCAGCATAACTGCAATAGTTTAGTCACAGAAGATTTTCGGGATGCGATCGCCCGACTTGTTCTTCTGCATCGCACTGGTTTAGATAATGTCTTTAATCGACTAATTGAAAGACGCATTCGTCAAATTATACAGGCAGCAAAACAGCAAGGTCAATCCCTTCAAGCTACTATGCAAAACCTAGACCGCTTTTATGCAGAAGGATTGATGGGCGAGGTCAACCAAACTTCTCAGGCGCGTGAAGAAGTTCTCGCTGCATGGCGGTATCAGTTGGAGCGACTTTGGCCAGAAGTAGAACCCTAAAGACTAACCCAAGTTCACTACAAAACGCCCTCCAAATTGTCTTTTAGAAAATCTCTAACTAGAAGCTTTTTTTGTCCCAAAAATTGAAGTTAGTCATCACTTCACTGTTTTCTGATAAACTTTTTATGGAGCTTAACATGACAGTTTCTCCTTCTTGTCATTTTCTCTGTTTAAAAATTATTAAATGCTTTTAGTGCCGTCATGTTTGAATCTATAGTGAAATGCCAAAATGAGAAAAAAAATGAATTTGAGCGCTGTGACCGAAGAATTATTAATTGGTAATTGGTAATTGAATTAACTAATTACCAGTTACGTAAGCCCTGCGGGCATGAAGGGCATATGATCAATTATAAATTATTTTGAAAGTGACATTTATAGGGTTAACTCAGATCAAACAAGATTGCTACATGACGATTTGATTGAGTAATAAAATATCTGCGCTTCTTGAGGAAAATTTGTACGAATTAACCTAAATCATCACAGGAAGTTCACCCATGACTCAATCTACAGAACAATCAAACAACAAGCGAGTGCATCTTCACTACTTAGATGGCTTACGTGGACTTGCAGCATTATACGTGGTATTTTCCCACCTTTGGGAATTACAGGAAAATAATGTACCTAGCTTATGGCTTGTTGCTACCAAAATTTTCAGATATGGACTCTTCAGTGTCTCAGTCTTTATTGTTCTTTCTGGATACTGTCTGATGCTGCCCGTGGTTCGCTCTCAAACAGGTCATATTTCAGGAAGTTTGCTCTCTTACATTAAGAAGCGATCGCGAAGAATCCTACCGCCTTATTATGCCGCTCTTTTTACATCGATTATTGTTGCTTTAGTAATAACAATTTTTGTGAAATTCCAAATTTTCCCCTGGAATGATAATTTGTGGGGTCATTTTTCTCGGAATTTCACATTTGGTGATGTCTTTTATCACCTGTTACTCATTCACAATTTGACACCTGGAGATAAACTCTTTCATATTAACGGTCCATTATGGAGCGTAGCAACAGAATGGCAGATATACTTCATTTTTCCTCTGGTATTACTGCCTATATGGCGGCGTTTGGGTTTATTTTCAGTTGTCATTATCGCCTTCATCTTAGGACTAACACCCCATTATTTACTACATGGATCGATAGACTTAGCGCATCCTTGGTATGTAGGTTTGTTTGCCTTAGGAATGGCTGCCGCAGATATAGGATTTTCTCAAAAGCAATCTTTAATGCGAATGAGAAATTTGTTACCGTGGGGTTGGCTTGCCACAATATTTTTTGGCCTAGCATTGGTGGCTGACTCGCCAAAATTTGGGATAGCAATAATGTGGATTACTGACAGTTTTGTTGGCTTGGCTACTGCCTGTTTGCTAATCTACTGTACTAATTGTGTGATTGATAGTAAACCAACACCTTTCGTCTTGCGAGTGTTTCAATCTCCTTGGGCAGTTGCTCTAGGTACATTCTCGTACAGTCTCTATCTGATTCACGTTGTAGTGATGACTCCAGTGAATCAGTATCTACACAGCTTACATCTTTCCCCTCTTCAAATAAATGTCATATTATATGTAGTAAGTCCCCTATCGTCTTTGCTAGTCGCATATTCATTTTACATAGTCTTTGAGCGACCGTTTATGTCCAATTTTTTACAAAAACGGAAAGTTAAAGATGCAATCATTTCAAGCGATCGCTAAATAGTCTAGATTGACGGCATTCCGAAGCCATTCAACACTCTGTCAAAATTTATTATCCGTCAAAAACGCCCGAAACCGCATGAGTAGGGGAGTACCCGTGAAGCCGATAAAGGCTGCGTTGGGTAATGCGGTTCGCATATTTCCGGCAAAGCTGGAGAGCATGACGATGCCGTTGTACCAGAACAGTTGGGGGATTTCTTTTCGGTAGTCGCAGAAGTTGTTTTGGTAGGCAATTCGACTCGTTCCCTAGAGGCTTTGAGTTCGATGAAAATGAGGGGAATGCCGTTAACAAAACCGATTAAGTCGGTGCGTCGGGTGTACATTTCCCCGGCAATCCAGAATTGGGAGGCGAGGAAGAAGTCGTTGTTGGTGGGGGGTTGCCAGTCGATGACGGTGACGTTTTCGGTAATGTCTTCGCCGTCGTCGTTGCGGTAGGTGACTTTTACTCTATCTTTGAGGCGATCGTAAATTTCCCGGTTGGCGTTGGCAAGGGTGAGGGCGCTTCTGTCGCGGGTAAGTTCTTCAACAGCAAGGGTGATGACTTGTTTGGGGAGGTGGGGGTTGAGTTTTTCTAGGGCTGGACGCAGTTTGGAGATTAGCACTACCTCGCTTCTGGTTTCTCGCCCTAATCTAGTGGTTCCGCTATTCCATTCGTTGTAGCAGTTGGCGGTGGTGTAGCTGAGTTGTTGAAATAGGGCGATGATTTCGAGTTCTAATGCTTCTTCTGAGTCGGGGTGAGGTGGGGTCATGGGTTTAATTACAACTCTCGAATAATTGCATCTGGGAATAGTTTCAGAAATGCTTCGTTAATTAGCGACTTCTCGAATTCAGTAAGTTTATTTGTGCAACTTTCTTCTACTTTTTCCCTAGCTGGAGTTGCATAGAAGCTTAGTTTGACATTATTGGCATCCAACAGTTGTAATTTTCTTGCGTAAGGAATGCTATCTAACCTAGCTCTTACCATCGGGTCAAGTTTTTCTCTTAATTCCTGGTTTCTCTTTGCACCACCTCCACCTCGTCTTCTTAGCATTTAAAAATCCTCCTTGTTGATGACAATTCTCTCCGTTTCAGGCATTCTCTAAATCTGACAAAAGTTCTTCTTCGTAAGGTCAATCATGGCGACTTCATAACGATGTAAATTAAGGAGAGTTGATTAGGAGTTGGTGTGACATAGTGTTTACTTTTAAATTACTTAGCTCAGGTTTGCAGCATTATTTGCCTAATTCCTTTAAGAACACCCATAATGTCATAAAGTTGATTGCGGTGGGGGAGAAGCAGGGAGAAAATATTGGATAAGTCGTATTGAGGGTTATCTTGAATCAAGAGTTTAATAAATTGGAATTCATCGCCGTTTGTGATTAATCCATAGACGGGGCGTTCTCGGTTGGGGTTCCCCATCATGTAAGTGAGGGCTTGGGGTAAGGCGATGGAGAAGGCGATGGTTGATTTGGATTCGACAACTAATACCCAGAGTTGCTGTTGAATAATCAGGGTATCGATGCGTCCTCGCAGCAGTTCGTCTCTGTCTTCTAGAAGAAGTTCGACTTCGGGTTCTGTGGTAACAAAGAAGGGTTCGTCGTATAAACTGGCTAGGGTTAATAAGGGGGAGATGACTAAGTGATTGATTGTTCCTTCTGCTAAGGAACCGCGTTCTCTATGGCGCAAAAATCGGTTTCTAATTTGGTCTAATGTGGCTATTTCAGAGTCGGTTAGTTTGGGTAAGTCTTGCGTAAACTCTGAGGAGAATTGCTCATTGGTTGTTGGAGTCAGATTGAATCTTTCCCGGAGGTCAAGTAAGCTGGTGATTGTTTTTGATATAGGTTTTGTCTGTACCATTTTTATCCTAGCTTTGTAAGTTGATGTTACGATTTTAAGCTTGATTAGGGAGAGTTGGAGTTTAAGGTGCTATTTCTCCGGTGTTGATTTCGAGGTTTTCTACGTCGATTTCGCCTGAGATGAGTTTAGGGAGGAGTAAGTCGCGGGTTTGGCAAAGGTTGATGTTCTTTGAGTAAAGTGATTGTTTCAATTTCAAAACATCATTAATTATTTTGCCGAATTTATTAATCCAGTCAGGACTAGGATAAAGAATTTTGATGTTTCTCTGATTGGTGATACTTATAAATTTTCGGGTTGATTGCTCAGATTGCCCATCGCAATCATCACATCCACCGCTCCCCATATCCGTAAGAATGGTCGCAAAAGAGGTAAGCAAAACTACATCTGTGTCAACTGCATTGATTTAAGCTGCAACGGTCAGACTCATGCTAAACCGTCTCACTTCTTAAGATTTACTTTATAAATCACCTGTTAAAGGTAATCTCAAAATTAGGGAGTTATTAAACTAAGTTGTACGTTTACCTATGGACATCATTCAAATTCTTCAGCAGGACTATCAAAGATTTCCAGAGAATCAGACATATAGCATCTACGCTCAAGACGTTTATTTTCAAGACCCGCTCAACAAATTTCGTGGTGTTGAGCGATACAAGCAGATGATTAAATTCATTAAGACTGTGTTTTTAAATACCAAAATGGACTTGCATGACATTAATCGTGTAGGAGACATAATCAAAACTGAGTGGACACTCAGCTGGAATACCCCCCTTCCTTGGAAACCACGTATTTCTATCTCTGGCTGGAGTGAATTGCGCCTCAACACTCAAGGTTTGATTGTGTCTCACATTGATTATTGGCATTGTTCCCGCCTAGATGTGCTGAAACAGCATTTCTTCTCCTTAAAAAGTCCATAATGTAAATAAGTGTAAAAAATTCTCAGCTAGGACAAAACCATCGATGCGTGTAATTTTAATGACAGGCAAAGGCGGTGTGGGAAAAACCTCCGTAGCCGCCGCCACTGGACTCCGTTGTGCAGAACTGGGTTATCGTACACTTGTTTTGAGTACAGATCCAGCTCACTCTCTAGCAGACAGTTTTGACCTAGAACTGGGACACGCACCGAAACAAATTCGCCCCAATTTGTGGGGTGCGGAACTGGATGCACTACTAGAACTGGAAGCAAACTGGGGTTCTGTAAAGCGCTACATCACCCAAGTTTTACAAGCACGCGGTTTAGACGGAGTGCAGGCGGAAGAATTGGCTATTTTACCAGGCATGGATGAGATTTTTGGCTTGGTAAGAATGAAACGCCATTACGATGAAGGGGAGTATGACGTTTTGATTATTGACTCAGCCCCTACCGGCACAGCCCTGCGTCTGTTGAGTTTACCAGAAGTCAGTGGCTGGTATATGCGCCGTTTTTACAAACCTTTTCAAAATATTTCTGTTGCACTTAGACCTTTAGTTGAACCTTTTTTTAAACCAATTGCTGGTTTCTCTTTACCAGACAAAGAGGTGATGGACGCACCTTACGAGTTTTATCAACAAATTGAAGCTCTGGAAAAAGTATTAACAGATAACAGTCAAACCTCTGTGCGCCTCGTCACCAACCCGGAAAAGATGGTGATTAAAGAGTCTCTTCGCGCCCATGCATATCTAAGTTTGTATAACGTTGCCACGGATTTAGTCGTCGCAAATCGTATTATTCCCGAAGCTGTGCAAGACCCTTTTTTCCAGCGTTGGAAAGAGAGTCAACAGCAGTATCGCCACGAAATTCATGAAAACTTTCATCCTCTACCTGTTAAGGAAGTTCCGCTTTTCTCTGAGGAAATGTGTGGTTTGGATGCCTTAGAACGTCTTAAGGACACGCTGTATAAGGATGAAGACCCAACTCAGGTTTATTACAAAGAAAACACAATTAGAGTTGTCCAAGAGAACAATCAATATAGCTTGGAATTATACTTACCTGGCATTCCTAAAAACCAGGTTCAATTAAGTAAAACAGGAGATGAGTTAAGCATCACAATTGGTAATCACCGCCGAAATTTAGTATTACCACAAGCTTTGGCAGCCCTCCAACCCGCAGGAGCAAAAATGGAAGAAGACTATCTCAAAATTCGTTTTGCTGCGGTCTGAAAATGAGTTAGAGTGTAAAGGTTGGAATTATGAATTATGAATGATAAAAACTTCATAATTCATAATTTATATTCTTATTTGAGATGAACCGCTTTACGCCTCATAACCTATGTAATGAAAGTGCATGCACTTTCATTACACCCATAGAATTATCACTTCTAATTTCTCAGTTGAACAGGCATAGCTAAATAAGTCATCTTCAAACCACCGAGTGGCGTGAAAATCACTGGAGTCAAGTTTCCATTTAGCTGCATTTTAATTTCAGTAGAGGGTAACTCTTTTAAGCCTTCCATTAAATACTTAATATTGAAGGCAATATCTATATCTTCTCCCAATATCTGTGCTGGCATTAACTCTCTTCCATTACCAACATCTTGAGCTTCACAGGATATAGTAATTTCCTGTGCTTCGCTGTCTACGCTAACCTTAACGACATTATTTTTTTGATCTGCAAACACACTAATCCGCTCTAGAGCGCTCAAAAATTGTTTCCTATCTAAAATCAATTCCCGTTGAAATTGTCGAGGGATAAGTTGATAGTAAGCAGGATACTGTCCTTCAAGAGTGCGGCTTGTCAAACGTTGATTTTGCCACTCAAAAACAACTTGACCTTGGTCAAAATACAACGCTACAGGTTCATTTTGTGAGTTATTATGAGTCAGCATCCGTGCAAGTTCTCTTAAAGCTCTGGCTGGTACTGTCACTTCTAACTGAGTTTCAGTGTTTGTATCTGGACTTTCGTTAGTCGTTTGCACAACTGCTAGGCGATGTCCGTCGGTTGCTGCAAACTCAAGTGTGTCTTGTTGAAGTGTTAAATGCACTCCAGTGAGAACCTGTTTCGTTTCATCTGCACTGGTTGCAAACAGAGAACCTCGCAAGCCCTCAATTAATGTACCAGCAGGAATGTGTAGCGCTTGAGCATTTTCGATAACAGGGAGTTCTGGAAACTCTTCTGCTCCCATTGCTCGTACTTGATAACGCCCACTCTTGGGTGTCAGTGTAACAATTGAGCCTTCCCCGCCTAAGGTGTCACCTGTAGCTGATTCGTCTTCTAGAGTGATTTCACCCTCTGGAAGACGAGCAGTAATATCATTGAGCAGTTTAGCGGGAATCGCAATTGTTCCAGAGTGCAACACCTCAGCGCTAAAACTAGTGCGGATACCCAAACTGAGGTCAAAGGCTGTTAAGCTGACTTGGTTATTTTCAGCATCCGCTTGTAACAGAACATTAGCAAGTACCGGATGCGTTGGGCGTGAAGGTACAGCACGGCTTGTGAGTGAGAGATGAGTACTGAGGTCGCTTTGGGTGCAAACTAATTTCATGGTGAACTTTGGCTTCTGTGTTGGATATGTTAGCACCACTCAGATGGGTGTTGGGTAGTTCATTAGTCGCACCTGTGGAAATTGTGGAAAACTTAGATGCAGGTCTATTTGAAAGATTCTTTCGCAAGTCCTCACCTGTGGAAAACTTGTGGAAAAGCCGAGGGTATTTTCCACAGGGTATTTATACTTAAATAAAGTTTTCCACTATAACTCTCAAGTTTTCCACAGATTTATTGGGAGTTTTCCACAAAAAATAAAAAAACTTTCACTTATGTAATCTTATCTTAAAGGTTTTTTAGAGTCAGCTTAACATTAGAAATTATCTGTTGCTTGTGGAAAACTCAATATTTTGTTTCTCTATTTCCCGATAACTAAACACCCCTTTTTAAGGTTAATATGATTTTTTGGGACGGCTAGCCATGTTAATGCGATCGCTCAATTGGCGCAGCGTTTGTGCCAAATTTTGATCTGTTTCTCGCAGTTGAGTAATTTTTTCACAGCTGTACATGACCGTTGTATGGTCTTTCCCACCAAATTCTTCTCCTATTCTAGGCAAACTCAGATCCGTGTGTTTCCGCATAAGATACATTGCGATTTGACGCGCCCAGCTAATCTCTCGTCGCCGTGAATTCCCTTTAAGGTCTTCTATTGGTACATCAAAAACTTCAGCTATCACTGTTAAAATTCCTTCTGGTGTAGCTTCTCCCTTCTGGGTTGGCGGTTCTAAAATGGGTGCAAGATTTTCCACCGTCATCGGTAGACCCCAAATAGAAATATACGCTAGCGCTCGAATCAATGCTCCTTCCAACTCTCGAATATTAGAAGTGTAGTGAGAAGCAATATACTCAACGACATCCCTGGGGAGACGAATATTTTCATACTCAGCTTTTTTTTGTAAAATCGCCATTCTCGTTTCTAAATCGGGCGGCTGAATATCAGCAATTAACCCCATAGAAAATCGAGAACACAGACGTTCTTGCAACTGAGGAATCTGGTTGGGAGGGCGGTCAGAAGCTAAGACGACTTGCTTGCCTGCTTCATGTAAAGTATTAAAAGTATGGAAAAATTCTTCTTGGGTATATTCCTTACCCTCAATAAACTGAATATCATCCACTAAAAGGACATCAGCAGCACGGTAATGCTCGCGGAAACTTTGCATACTGTCCTTGCGGATAGCAGTAATTAAATCATTAGTAAATTGCTCAGTAGAGACGTAAAATATTCTTGACTCTGGACAAATTTCCAATCGATAGTGACCGATCGCCTGCATGAGGTGAGTTTTCCCTAAACCGACGCCACCACACAAGAATAAGGGGTTAAACTCTCTACCAGGATACTCAGCAACTGCTAACGAAGCAGCGTGAGCCATACGATTGTTAGCACCGACTACGAATCGAGAGAAAACATACTTGGGGTTTAATTCTGGAGTTTTTAGTCGGTTTTGAGGAAGCGTTTCTGGAATACTCGTTTGATCCGGGAATCCCCAAGAAACTTCTTGTTCACTGACATGAGATTCATCATTGGTAACAGTTATATAAATCTCTACCGGATAACCAAGAATATCTTGTACGACATGAGCGATCGTTTTTATGTAATATTTCTGTAACCAATTGCGAGCAAATGGGTTGGGAGTGCAAATCACCAAGCAATTATTTTCCAATCGCTGTGCACTCGCAGTTTTGATCCAAGTTTCAAAGGTGGGACGGGATAGCTCTAATTGTAAGCGCTCTAGTACCTGACTCCACAGATTTTCTATGGCTATTTCCATGATTTACCACCAATGCTCGGCAATCGTCACAATAATTGAAGATATGGGCAAGCCCCAATGAGAGCAAACTTTCCTCTAAACCTGGAACAAGCTTTTGAGTTGTGATCATTCTTGGACTTCCCCCGGTAGCCAAGATTCTAACACCCACTGATTCATACGGAGAAGCAAAGACACATGAAAACAAAAGACCATGGTTTTCAGCCTAAAAATATTGTTGCAGGGCGTTTGCCCCATCTGGTCATACTCCTAAGTAGTGTAGCAGTGATGTCTATTGGGGGTTGTTCCATACCTGCTGGTACCCTGGATGCGGGAAAATCAGATGCTCAGCTTCAAACACCCGTTAAAAGGACAATTGATACCACCTCCACAAATGTGTCCATCGTCCCATCGTCTAATAATCCTAACTTCGTTGTTGGAGTTGTCCAAAAAGTCGGACCTGCAGTTGTTCGCATTGATGCTTCTAGGACAGTAGTTTCTCAGATACCCGACAATTTTGACGATCCAATTGTCCGGCGGTTTTTTGGCTCGCAACCTAGAGAAAGAGTTGAGCAGGGTAGCGGTTCTGGGTTCATTATTAACTCCGGGGGTCAAATTTTGACGAATTCCCATGTGGTGAACGGTGCTGAAATTGTAAAGGTGAAACTCAAAGATGGTCGCTCTTTTGACGGACGTGTTATGGGTGAAGACCCGGTAACAGATGTTGCTGTGATTAAAATAGAAGCAAATAACTTGCCAACTGTTTCTTTGGGTAACTCTGAAGTTTTGCAACCAGGGGAAGCGGTGATTGCGATTGGTAATCCTCTTGGTTTGGATTATACTGTTACATCTGGCATTATCAGCGCTATCGGTCGTTCTAGCAGTGACATCGGTGCTACTGACAAGCGTGTTGATTTCATTCAAACCGATGCTGCTATTAATCCTGGTAACTCTGGGGGACCACTGCTGAATGCTCGTGGCGATGTCATCGCTATGAATACTGCAATCATTCGCGGCGCTCAAGGCTTAGGATTTGCTATTCCTATTAGTACGGCACAGAAGATTGCTCAGGAATTAATAGCAAAAGGTAGAGTAGAACATCCTTATTTAGGTATTCAAATGGTGACTTTGAATCCAGAAGTTAAGGAAAAAGTTAAGTCTAGATTAGGGATTAATTTGGCAACAGATAAGGGAGTTTTATTAGTTGATGTTGTGCCGCGTTCTCCAGCAGCCTCCGCTGGGCTCAAAGAAGGTGATGTGATTCAAAGCATTGAAAACCAGTCAGTCTCTACAATAGAAGAAGTACAAAAAATAGTCGAAAATAGTAAAATTGGTTTTCCTGTAAAATTACAAGTATTACGCAATGGACAAACAACACAAATAGCAGTTAAACCTGCACCTTTACCTGTTAGGGGTGGAAGTTAAATTATTATAAATTATGAAGTATGAATTATGAATTAAAAATATTTCTAATTTATATTTCATAAGTTTTGCCTATAAGTAGGAGCTTTTATTTTTATGGGTGAATTGCTATCAATAATTCAATTAGGCGATCCAATACTGCGTCAAAAAGCTACACTGGTAGAAAATATCAATGACGATCGCATTCAGAAACTTATTGACGACTTAACGGCGACAGTTGCTCAGGCTAACGGTGTTGGTATTGCTGCACCTCAAGTTGCCCAATCCTGTCGTTTATTTATCGTTGCCTCTCGCCCTAATCCCAGGTATCCCAACGCTCCGTCCATGGAACCAACTGCAATGATTAATCCCAAAATCATTGCTTCTTCAACGGAGATAGTTAAAGGTTGGGAAGGTTGTTTGTGTATTCCTGGCATTAGAGGATTAGTTCCCAGATCCCAAGCAATTGAAGTAGAATATACAGACCGAAATGGAAAACTGCAAAAACAAGAATTTAGTGATTTTGTAGCTCGTATATTTCAACACGAGTATGACCATCTCGACGGTATCGTCTTTTTAGATAGGCTAGAAAGTACTTTGGACATAATCACAGAGCAGGTATATCAGAAAACAGTTATTAACAACGCTTAAGTATTAATAATTCTAAAGAGTGATAAATTGCCTGGAATTTTCAGCTACATTTAACCTATTGTTAACCATCTGGCTTGACGCAGTTATCGGGTAAATGACCAAAACTCTCAGTAGTCGCGAGAGATTAAGTCCTCGGGAGCAAAAGCTTGTCGATTTAGTCTCAGATCAGCAACAAAGCGATGAATCAAGTGAAACTACCAGTAAATCTGTTGCAGAATCAACGGTTGCACAATCAACAGTGCAACCACCTGTAGGTGGATTACATATTGTTCATGCAACGACAGGGCGCGTCCGAATCCGTGCTACTGACGGTAGTCATAACTCGATACTTGAAACCATCTCTCAAAATTTAAGAAAGCAAGATGGGGTCAGGGAAGTATCCGTTAATGATGAAACGGGCAGTTTAGTCGTTAACTTTGATGAAAATAAACTGTCCTTGCCCCAGATGTTGGAGAGACTCCAGCAATTTGACATACACCAATTGCCAGCTTCGCCTCAGACAGAAAGCAAACAAGACCCGTTTGCCCCATGGAAATCTGCTGATTTTTGGAAAGAGCAGGGCATTTCGTTTATTCCGATGTTTACGGGATTAGCAGTCACTGGGGGAATGGGAATCAGCGGTTTGCCATCGATTCCCGTTTACATGATTACGGCAAATGTAACTCGTCGGCTGATTAACTCTCTTAAGCCTCAATTTGCAGCATCAGAAATCAAGAAAAATTCTCAAAAAGCTTCTGAAGTAAAACCGAATAAAACTGACCAACCTTCATCATCAAAAGTGCAACAAACATTTCCCATCAAAACTGAAAAGTCAACAAATGTTGTTGATAAGGTTAACGACGTAGCAGCACAGCCTGGAAAGATTGCTCATAGCGTTGTTCATGCCATTCCAGGACGTATCAGGTTTAATGTGCCGCGAGTTGCCCGGGATCGCGCTTATGCGCGGAGACTTGAGAGGTTACTGAAAACCGATTCTAAAGTGACAAGCGTGCGTATGAATTGCGATGCAGCATCAATTGCGATCGCCCACAAAGCAGGTGAGATACCAGTGTCGTATTGGGTTGGTTTGATGGAGTTGGCTGACAAAACAATCCCTGAAACAACACCTGTAAACACAACACCTGTAAACACAACAACAGAGCAACCGCTTCCACCAAATCAGCTTGTAGAACCAGCAGGATCAACAACAGCAGAACAGCAGCAAATCGAAACAGCCAGTATATGGTCTGATTTCAAGACTCCGGCTCTTTCTACAGCTCTCAAGTTTCTGGCGAACTTTCCGTTAGACTCAGTTCCCGACTCAGGAACATTGGAGGACAAAAATGGCTGGTTCAACCTCGCAATTAACACTGCACTCAAGTAAGAAGGCTCAGGAAATAGAAATAGTAGAGCAAGAGACTCATTCTCCAATAGCAAAGCCACACTCTGCGGTTTATTACAGCATTACCCATGCACTTCCAACCAGAGTAGGATTTTGCATTCCTCGGATATCCGAAGATCGAGAATATGTGCAGCGCTTACAGAATTTGCTCGCTTGTGAGCCTTGGATAATCACTCAGCAAATCAATTACATGGCAGGGTCTATTGTCATTACTTACAAATCTGGTATTATGTCAGATTCTGAGATTCGTCTGTATTTGGCTAATCTGATTCAATCTGCCAGTAACCCAGAAGAGACAATGCCAGCAACCGAAAAGCCAGTGATTTCATCCTCTGTATCTCAAAGAGCCACTCGTAAGAGCGTTGTACAAGAAAAAGAGAATGGTTATGAAACTGTGAATGCGGGCGTCTCGTCTGATCCCCGATCAGTTGGGATGGGAGTATCCTTGCAATCCAAATCAGAGAGGGCGGGAGTATCCCTAGGATTGGAATTAAAAGGGGCGGGCAAGATGCTCCGAAGTTTGCTCAACGGGGGGAACCCCCGCACGCAACTTCTCTCCACCCCACAAGACCAGTTCAATCATGATGTTGGCAAAACTCATCAAACAGTAAAGCAACCAGCAACAGTGACGTATAGCATTGCTCATGCAATTCCAGGTCGAGTGCGTTTTCGCGTGCCTCGAATAGCTAAAGACTCAAAATACGTTCAACGGTTGGAGGCGTTGCTCAAAGCAGATCCTGTTGTCACTGGCGAGCGCGTTAATAACGCGGCAGCTTCAATTGTGATTACCTACAAGTCTGGAGGAATGCTCAATTCCCAAAAGCGTTCTTTGAGCCTTTTGGAACAAGCCGTATCATATCTATCGAGTCTGATTCAATCTGCTGCTGGGGATACTGTTGTTGCCATAAATTAACCAGAAGATAGGCAAGCCGTCGCTTGAAAGTAGGATGTATGGGTGTCACTTTAACAGTGAACAGTGAACAGTAAACAGTTATCAGTATTTTCAGTTATCAGTGACCAGTTATCACGTACCAGCGGGTTCCTCACTGCGGCTGGTAACTGTTCACTGTTTACTGATTCGTCCCCCACCCCCTTAATGCACCCTATCTGTGTCTTGCACAGCAGGCTTTGAAAATCCAATTTGAACAATTTTTGTATGAGAGAGAACAAGAAGAAATGGCAGAACTTAGTGTGCAAATACCGCCCTCCCGAGGTCATGTTTCCGAAGTCGCTGTAGCGGCAAAAAATGGGAAGAGTTCTTTAGTTGAGAGGAATGGACACTCTCAGGTTCAGTCTCCCAAAGTTCCATGCAGCCTTGTGCATACGACCCCCGGAAGGATGAGGTTGCGCGTACCTCGTCTGCGTTCTGATACGGACTATGCACAGCGCCTGGAAATGTTGTTGGAAGCTGATTCGCTTGTGACAAGTGTCCGGATCAAGCCAGCGGCGGCGTCAGTGACAGTCACTTATCAACCCAACAAAGTTTCAGATGCTAAGATCCGGTCGCATCTGAGCTATTTGATCCAAGCAGCTAGTGAAGTTATTGTTCTCAAACAATCCAAGCCACAAGCTGCGTCTGATGAAGAAGAAAAATCTTGGCCTGGGATGCAACTTTCGGCTATAGCTACGGCTTTAGCTGTATTGGGTGGACCGCTGGGATTTACTATTCCGCCTGTTATGGTGGCGGGAAGTATCGCCCTTGCTACATTGCCGGTTGTCAAACGAGCTTGGGAGGGGATCTGGGTTGACCGCAAACTGAATATTGACTTTCTGGATTTTATGGCGATCGCCATTACCACAGTCCAAGGTCAATTTCTCACGCCTGCACTGATGCTGAGTTTAATTGAAGTTGGCGAGAACATACGCGATCGCACGGCTCGTTCTTCAGCTAAGCAAACTCTGGATCTGCTGAGTTCCCTCGGACAGTTCGTCTGGGTTGAGCGTGACGGTGAAAAGGTGCAAATTCCCATTCAAGATGTGCAGCGAGGGGATACGGTGATTGTTTACCCTGGCGAACAAGTGCCAGTTGACGGTACTATCTTGCGGGGTAAAGCCCTATTGGATGAGCAGAAACTCACCGGTGAGTCGATGCCCGTCTTGAAGAAAAAGGGACAAACCGTTTATGCCTCAACTCTCATGCGCGAGGGACGAATTTATATTTTGGCGGAACGGATAGGTAACGACACCTGTGCTGGACAGAGCATTAAGTTAATGCAAGAAGCTCCTGTCCACGATACCCGCATGGAAAACTATGCCTTGAACATTGCTCAAAAAGCAGTTGTGCCAACATTGCTACTGGGTGGGGCAGTATTTGCCGTAACCCGGAACCCAGCACGGGCAGCCAGTGTCTTGACCCTAGACTTTGCCACTGGAATTCGTGTATCAGTTCCAACGACGGTTTTAGCAGCACTAACTTATGCAGCACGGCGCGGTGTTCTCATTCGTAGCGGACGCGCCTTAGAAAAACTGGCAGAAGTTGACACCATAGTGTTTGATAAGACAGGCACACTGACTCAAGGTGAAGCGGCTGTTGTTGGTGTCGAAAGTCTTAATCCGGCAACATCAACGACGCGAGTGCTGGAACTGGCTGCTGCTGCCGAACAGCGTCTAACTCACCCAGTGGCAGAGGCAATTGTGCGTTACGCCCAAACCCAGGGAATCGAAGTTCTGCCCCGTAGCAAGTGGGACTATCAACTTGGTCTGGGCGTGAAAGCAGAAATTGACGGCGAGACTGTTTATGTGGGGAGCGAGCGCTATCTGCGTACTGAAGGCATTGAGATGGATCTCAATGGGCACCAAAAGCAAGCAACTTCAATGATTTATGTTGCTAGTAATGGTCAACTTCAAGGTAGAATAGAGTACAGTGACATACTTCGTCCCGAAAGTCGAGAAGTTATCACAGCGCTGTTGACAGTCGAAGGTGTGGAAGTCCACATGCTGACTGGGGATAACAAGCGGACTGCTAGTGCTGTTGCTGCTCAATTAGGAATTCATCCGACGCATACCCACGCAGAAGCTTTTCCTGAGCAGAAAGCCACGGTTGTCCGCGATCTGCACGAACAAGGCAAGACAGTTGCATTCGTTGGTGATGGGATCAACGATTCGCCAGCCTTAGCCTATGCTGATGTTTCCGTTTCCTTCGCCAACGGTTCTGAAATTGCCCGCGAAACTGCAGACGTTGTGCTGATGCAGAATGACTTGCATGGTTTGTTGGAGGCAATTGAAATTGCCCGTAAAGCCAGGCAGTTGATTCGGCAAAACACGAGTCTGATCGCTGTTCCTAACATAGGGGCATTAGTAGTAGCAGTTTTGTTTGGTCTCAACCCCCTAGCAGCAACAGTCGTTAACAATGGCTCGACAGTGGTTGCAGGAGTCAATGGTTTGCGCCCAATTCTCAAAAGCCGCAAGCAAAAAACTCTACCATCAGCAGGATGAGATAGCTGTCCTAACGATAGTAGGATTATAGACTTTCTAAAATTTTTCAGTTCATCAGGAGGAAAATCGTCATGGGATTTAAAATTACTGACTTCGTTGAAGACGCTGGCGCACCCGGTATTATAGCGGGTATTGGAGCAGTACTCTTAGCACCGGTGGTGATTCCGGTGGTGGCTGGCGTTGGTAAACCAATAACCAAGTCACTGATTAAAGGCGGACTTGCTCTCTATGAAAAAAGCAAGGGAGCCGTTGCAGAACTTGGCGAAAGTTGGGAGGACATTGTAGCTGAAGCCAGAGCAGAACTGGCTGAAGGAAGACAGCTACCAGCAGTTGATGTTGCAAGTACCTCTGCTGACAATGTTTCTGATAACGGTGTGTAATTTCCAGTCATTTCTTGTTCCCTGGTTTAGCCAGGGAACATCCAAAGAAATTCGTAATTCGTCATGATTTTTCTACTTAATGACGAATTACGAATTCCTAAATTAGGAGGGTAGTGACATGTCAAAAAATGGTTATATGAATCTCACTAAAATGCCAAAAATTATTGATGAAAACTCTATAAAAACTGCACTTAAACCTATATCTACGCGGGTTGTCAGTTCTACCCCAGGACGCTTGCGTTTGAGAGTTGCACCGTCCCATCGTCAATCTGGGGAAATGCAACGGATTGCCAATGTGCTACAAGCAAATCCACATATTACTCAGGTGCGGACTAACATCCAGAATGGCAGCATTGTGATAAATCACGATGATGAAAATGGCAGTCTTGAAAATGTTTTCGCCTCGCTGCGGGATTTAGGCATTATTTTCGGTGATATCGCGTTAGGAAAGTCCCAAGCAGCAGCAGGAGTCTCCAATGCAGTTGTGGATTTGAACAAGCGAGTGAGACAAGCGACAGATAATGTTGTTGATTTGCGCGTTCTTTTTCCTTTAGGACTCGGTATCTTTTCGATTCGGCAGTTACTTGTTAGGGGATTGCAATTGGAAACGATTCCTTGGTATGTGTTGGCTTGGTATGCTTTTGATAGTTTTATTAAGCTGCACGGCACGAGTCAAACACAATCAAATAGCAAGTCATAGCTAACATTGGGAATTAAACATCCAACTCCCTGTTCGCAAGTTTTTGTCCCGTACTGAGGGGAGAATCTGGCTTCCTTCATGAGCTAGAGTGGTGTCTGGTGATGGAACGCAAGCTTCCACGAGCCATCCCGGTTGACATAGGTACTACTCATCATTACTGTGAACGGTTCGCGTCCCTCACGCTGTGCAGTAGCTTTATAGATCACAACAGCACTGTCTGTCATCAATTGCAAAATTCGGGGCGCATCGTCGATGCGCCAAAACAAGAATGGTGGTTGCCCCGAATTGACCGCGATTGTGGTTTCCTTGTTCAATACCCCAAAAGTTCCCACAGTAAGGGCATCGTCAGTGAGGTATCCCCGAATTAAGTCAACGTTTGCAGCAGAGCTAGCCTCCCAAAACTGTTCCTCAAGTGCCATCAAGGTTTCTTTCAAATCCATCTTTGTTTTCTTTCTTTTACCAAGGGAAACATCTTGTAATCAAAAATATTGAATCACCCACTAGAATGCTTTGTGATGCCCGCAGGACATAGTCATTTATTGCGGTCAACACATGATTTTCATTGACGGCACAATGACCGCAGTCATCGCTGTCTTCGTCTGCTACAAAAGATTTCAAGCTATTTGCAATTAACTTGAGCTAGAGCGGATGATTGCGATCTGGTTGCAAATAATGTGAGCCGAGTTGGAGTTAATTTGAGCCAGAGTGCATTTTCATTTGCAAATAATCTGAGCCAGAAATTGACATGATTGTAAGCCAGACTGATTATGTTTGCAAGCCGCAACAATTAACAGCCGCAGCTGCACGTTCTGGATCCATAAGCGATCGCCAATACAAGCAAGCATTACTGTCACCTTAGCAAATCACCTAAAAGGTGGGGAATCTTTAGTTAGACCCCCACTAGCAAAAGTTTTAACGTGAGGTTGCCCTAGCGTGTCTGAGTCTTGGGTAGCGTGGTTGTCTGTTTTGCGACAGCGGAGCCGCCATCAGTAAAACCTTTTCCAACAGCCAAGGAGCCATACGGTTGCACCACACGGCTAAATGACTTTGCCATCCTATCAAGATTTCTGGTGAATCCCTTGCTAGTCCGGTAACAAGTGCCTGAGCCACTTTCTGGGCACTTGTGGGTAATACCCAGCGAAACCACTGTAATTCTCGCACCATATCAGTGTCGGTCAGGGATGGCAGCAAAGCTATGACTCGGATATTGTGTGCAGCCAGTTCGCCGCGCAAGGCTTGGGTGAAGCCTATAATCGCAAACTTGGTGGCGCTATAAGTTGCCATTGTCGGCGCTGCTACCTTGCCCATCAAGCTGGAAACATTCACGATAGTCCCTGAGCCTTGTACCACCATGCGTCGGGCAACGAGACGAGTCATGGTGTACATTCCGATTAAATTAACGGATATTTCTGCCTCGACATTTGACAGTCGAGAGTTTAAGAAGGGCGCTTGGTGGGCAACTCCAGCGCAGTTAACGAGCAAATCAATTGGTCCGTGATCTCGCCAAGCTTGGGCGATCGCAATATTCACTTCTACAACTTCAGACAAATCCAAAGCCAAGGTGATGACTTCCACACCAAGCATCTGTATTTCCGTAGCGACTTCAGCTAACCGAATACTATCCCGTGCCACCAACAACAGCCGTTTGACTCCTTGTCTTGCTAATTCGATGGCGATCGCTCTTCCAATACCACGTGAGGCTCCAGTAACAAGAGCCGTTTTTCCTTGAATATCCATAGTTAAAACCTCCAGAGTTGAAGTCTCATCGTGCCAGTCCGTCAATGCCAAGTTGAAGGATTTTGTAACTCACTTGCATCCTCGGCGTGGAGTGAGACGAAACAGACTCGTGATTGGGGTATGAATTGAACTCAACCGTTCGTAGTCAGAAATTTATGAGAAATCTTGCTTGTCTTACCGCATGCTTGTAGACAAACTTTGGGTATGTATTTAGTCAGACTTCAGTAAGATTTGAGTTGGACTGGCAATACGTAAGAATGAAGTAAGTAAGCAACCGTCTGAATGAATCCTCAGCGTAAAAGGAGCAATAAAGATATTTCAACCGTCTTGCCGGAAAATTGCTGTAAAGCAGTCGGAGAAATATCTTTGCTAATAATTCAAAGAATCAGTGAATCAGTGAAAAGCCTAGATTTACGTAGAGCATGGATAACACCTCTTTTAGATACAAGTATCTACCAGAACCAACTGTACTTTGCATACACTAGCAAGGGGATCAACTACCTGCAATGTTTATTAACAATATTTCTTAACTTTTACTTAACTTTACACATCTCTCAGAAACAAGAAAGCAGCAAGGTGCTTTATCCTTGGTTTTAGGAACCTCTTAATAAAAAGTGACTTGACTATGAAAAAACTTATTAATAAATCAGAAGACTTTATTCGCGAAAGTTTACAAGGTATGGCTGCGGCTCATGCCGATTTAATCAAAGTCAACTATGACCCTGCCTTTGTCTATCGAGCCGATGCACCCGTACAAGGAAAAGTAGCAATTATTTCTGGTGGTGGTAGCGGTCATGAACCGATGCACGCAGGCTTTGTGGGGATGGGAATGCTAGATGCTGCTTGTCCTGGAGAGGTTTTCACTTCTCCCACCCCTGACCAAATGCTGGAAGCTGCTAAGAGAGTCGATGGGGGTGCTGGTATCCTTTATATCGTCAAGAATTACAGTGGCGATATCATGAACTTTGAGATGGCAACGGAGTTAGCCCGTAGTGAAGGTATCCGGGTACTAAGTATCTTGATTGATGACGATGTAGCGGTGAAGGACAGCTTGTATACACAAGGACGCCGGGGTGTGGGAACAACAGTGCTAGCAGAAAAAATCTGTGGTGCTGCGGCACAGCAGGGGTATGATTTGCAGCGAATAGCAGATTTGTGCCGTCGGGTGAATTTGAATGGACGTAGCTTGGGGATCGCACTGACTTCCTGTACAGTACCCGCCAAAGGAACGCCTACCTTTGAACTAGGAAACCAGGAAATAGAAATGGGGATCGGTATCCACGGTGAACCAGGACGCGATCGCATGACTCTCAAATCAGCAGACGAGATCACTCAGATGCTGGCGCTATCGATTATTGAAGATGCGTCCTACACTCGTACAGTGCGGGAGTGGGATGAAGAAAAAGGCGAATGGATCGAGGTGGAATTGATTGATCCCGCTTTTGAAAAGGGGGATAAGCTGCTGGCTTTCGTCAACAGCATGGGTGGTACTCCTATTTCTGAACTTTATATTGTTTACCGTAAACTGGCTGAAATCTGTGAACAGAAGGGACTGCAAATTGTGCGAAACCTGATTGGTCCTTACATCACTTCTTTGGATATGCAAGGTTGTTCGATTACCCTGTTGAAGTTGGATGATGAGATGATTCGGTTATGGGATGCGCCTGTAAAGACACCGAGTCTGCGGTGGGGAGTTTGAGAAATGGTGACGAAAGAACAGATATTGCAATGGTTGCAAACATTTGCAACCGAGATAGAGCAGAATAAAGACTATTTGACAGAATTAGATGCGGCGATCGGTGATGCTGACCACGGGATCAACATGGATCGCGGTTTCAAAAAGGTAATCAGTCAGTTACCGAGTGTTGCAGATAAGGACATCGGCAGCATTTTGAAAACAGTCAGTATGACTTTGATTTCCTCAATAGGCGGTGCTAGTGGTCCTCTTTATGGCACTTTTTTTCTGCGAGCAAGTACAACCGTAGCTGGTAAGCAGGAACTGACTGAAGATGATCTGCATGGGATGCTCAAAGCTGGGTTAGATGGTGTGCTTGGGCGTGGCAAAGCACAACTGGGTGACAAGACGATGCTTGATGCGCTATCTCCTGCTGTCACAGCTTTTGGGCAGGCTGTAGGTGAGGGAAACAGTACATTGGAAGCGATGCAACGAGCTGTAGCAGCAGGTGAACAGGGGATGAAGGACACTACGCCAATGATTGCCAAAAAAGGACGCGCTAGCTATTTGGGAGAACGCAGCGTGGGACATCAAGATCCAGGGGCGACTTCTTCCTATTTAATGTTGAAGAGTTTGTTGACAGTGTTGGAAAGTTTTAGTTGAACCAAAAGACTTCAGCCTGATTTCTATTTCTCCTCAACCTAGAGTGATAAAAGATACTTATTGACATAGATAAAAAGCTGTGGGATATTTCTATTAAAATACGGTAAATTGATAATTTTACCGTAATAAAAAAGTTCCTTAGTTAAAGGCTTTCAGAAACTGAGAAGCTAATTTAACCAAAATGTGGAGAAGTTTAAAACTTCGCTTGTTGCAACAGGCGCGAAGCTGTACATGTTTGAGGCTGTGCGGCGGGTTTTGTTGTGCTTAGCAATCTGTCTGATTCAGTCAAGCAAGTTTATTTTCGGTGTCTATTTAAGGTGAAATGCTCTTGAAAACTATCTTTGCAAACGCGATCGCGTACTCGAAGGGAGCGCTTAGCGCAATCGCAACAACAGCTGCCTTTGTATCAATAGCTTCCCTAGTGACCACACTGCCTGCTATGGCAGCATCATTCACTCAGTTTTCGTTTAAAACTAATGTCACGGCTAGTCCGATTAACGATCCTACAGGTAATCTGTTAAATGACCCCACAAGAGATATCCGCCTGGACTCAGTGGTGTTTAATGGAAACACGATTAGCAACTTTGAGGTTGTCAAACAGGCAAAGATTCTCCAAAACGATACCTACACCCTCGACGATGGAAGTGTCCTGGGCGTACTCCATTCAGGACGAGGTCCCAATACCCCCCGCGACAAGCTGCTTGGAGAAGGTCCCTCAAAACCCAACCCAACTGATCAAGACATTATTAACAGTTTGGGCAACCTAAATCTGAATAGTATTCTGGTCACGCGTGAAAATGCAAATACAGCAAGTATCGAGGTCTCTTTCGAGAATCCCGTGAATACCTTCTTGTTCTGGGAGCGTGGTGGAACACCGGGTGGAGCAGTTGCAGGCGATAGCGATTTATTAGTTGAAGCGTTGGACGATAATAATGCAGTTGTAGCAAGTTACAAAATATTGAGGCAAAACTACACGAAAGCTGACTACAACATCAGTACTGAGGTCATTCCAGTTCTTAACAATGGACCTTTCAATATTGGGTCGCAAGGCATTAGGCTGGATGGAATTACCACGAAAACACTGCGATTAACTAGCTCTAACAATAATGGACTACTTAGTGGTGTTCCTAATGACAACGGACCTGATTTCAAGATTGTGGCAGCAAAAACAGTGGGCGAACCCACCAGTATTGTGGGCGCGCTGGTAGTCGGCAGTTTGGGAGCCGTCCTAAAGCGTAATACCAAGTTGCATTCAAAAGCGTAATCTGTCATTGCGAGCGGAACGAAGTGTAGCGTGGCAATCTCATGCCTCAAACTTACACCATAAACTGCAATTTAGTATAAGAGAACAGTTGCAAGCTGCAAATCGCAAGCAACTTTGATCTGTGAGAATTCTTTGCTAGGAAAGAATCCTCACTCTAAATCTTCTTCTTGTCCTGGTAAATCTAAAGCTATATAATTAATTAAAAATCGCTGTAAATTGGTATCAGTAGTGTAAGACTAAGAATAACTAGCGTAGCAATCCCAATACCAACAGCCAACCAGGTTTGGGAACCTTGCATTCCCTGCTTTGCGGCTGCGACAGCAACGTTAGTTGGCGTGAAAGAGGCGGAAGCCATCCCAATATAGTGCATGGCGGAGATCGCACCTCCCATAACAAACGCACTCAAAATCTTGAGATATTTTCGGGTTTGATTGCTCTGTGTCCGCAGTTCAAACGCCATCCATAGCGCTACAATCGATGCGCCAATGGCACTTGCAACAGACACCGTCAACAGCAACGGGTCATACTGAGCGCTTGCTTGCGTCCGCATCGCCGCCATGCCAATGTAGTGCATGGACGCGATGCCAATGCCCATCAACACACCCCCAATCAGTAATTCCTGAATGTTTAGAACACGACGACTGGTGAGGAAAAGTGCGCCTCCGGAAGCGATAATCGCAGGCAGTGTCGAGAACACTACAGTCCACACATCGTAGGCGATCGGCATCGGCAAACTAAAAGCCAGCATGGCGACAAAGTGCATCGACCAGATACCGATTCCCATAGTAATTGCGCCACCAATCAACCAAGCAAGCCTGACCCTTCCGTAGGCTATAGTCACTCGTCCGGTAAGATTTAGGGCAGTGTACGAGGCGACTACCGCAATTAAGATAGATAGTGTTACTAAAGTTGGGTTATAGGTGCTACTTATAGCCAGATCTGCTTGGTACATCGTTATCTACAAATTTCGTGTTTGTGTCGAGAGCGGCAATCACTGCTGGCAGTGGATACCATTTGACCAATTGTGGAGCTGGTAGACTTGTTGGGCTACCATGCGCCGCCCATGCCCATACGCTCAAGCACTGCTGCAGCTACTATGCAAACAAGCGGACAGATAGCCGCACTATTTAGGCGGATCTGGGACAAAAAAATATTTAACACACGGTAAGATGCACACCGTTGTCACCCAATTGATTTAGGTGAGTGTAGTCAAAAAGCTTGATTTATAGGCTGAAATTATATCACGTTTAAATTTAGTTTAAATTTAAAAAAAGTCATAATATAGCAACAGCCAAGGTGGTTAGGACATCAACAGATGATAAAACCTAGACACAAAAAGACTTTTCACCCAGTCCCCAGTCCCCAGTCCCCAGTCCCCAGTCCCCAGCTATACCTAAGCGTAGTTTCTTTCCACTCGCCCTCCTCGTACCCTCTACCAACTCACCACCAACCGTCACCAACGCTTTAGGAAAGCTTGGAGGCGTTTTAGTTTGTCATTGATGCGCTGCTTGTAATGCCAATACGGTTCGGTTAAGCGTTAAGCGCTATTGAAGTTCTAGATAGTGCCGAAGGTGACACCCTGTTGTTTAAGCCATTTACGATAAGCGACAGAGTAGCGATCGCTCGGTAAATGGACTTCTGCTTGCAAGTCCAAGGGGAGGCGTCGTGGTCGTTGTGATTCTACAATGGAAATGTCTTGACTCATAATCTGGTCTTCCAAAGCTTGAAAAGCTGAATCAGGTATTTGATGCAGAAAGTTGTCAAGGAGCCAGTAGCAGAGAATGCACTCTTCCTCATCGACAGGGGTGACCATGAAAAATAAACTCACGCAGCCATCATCTTCTCCGCGTTGTTGGAAGTATCCAGTCAAGGGATGGCAGACGCGGTACTGGTAAGTGTTGAATAACATGGGTGCCGAGGAATCTGCCGATTTTAGATCCAGTTCCCAAATACCAAATTTAAAAGTAATACCATCTGGATGCGACTCTAAGTCATAATGCGTTAACTCGGGACGGCTGGAGTCAGCGAACATTCCTTTATGCACAAAGGGAAAGTGGGCTGGATCGATGAGGTTTTCAACGACACGTAGAGGACTAGATTTGAAGTGGTAGGGACCGCACAAAATTTTGCGGAAGGAGGAGTCTTCCCAGTTTGGAAATGTAGGTATGTCATATTGTGGTGTTCCTAGACAGACCCACAGCAGACCGTAGCGCTCTTGAATGTGGTAAGTTCGGATACAAGCTCTTGCGGGAGGCGGTTGATCTGGGCTAGCTGGAACTAGCACACATTTCCCTTCAGTGTTATAAGCTAAACCGTGGTAAGAACAGACAAGATTATCTTTCTCTACCCATCCTAGAGACAGGCGAGCTCCTCGGTGAGGGCAAAAGTCCTGCCAAGCGAAGGCTTTGTCGCCATTGTGCCAAAGGACTATATCTTCACCTAGTAGACGCTTTTGTAGAATGGTTCCGGGTTGCAGGTCTTGCGAGTGTGCTATGACATGCCAATTATTTAGCAAAATTTGGTCTTGCACCATGAGGATTGCATCCATCAGCTTACACGTTATGATTATTATCTTATTCAGTTAGTTTGTCATTGATACGCTGCCTGTGATGCCAATACGGTTCGGTTAAGCTTAAGCGCTATTGAAGTTCTAGATAGTGCCGAAGGTGACACCCTGTTGTTTAAGCCATTTACGATAAGCGACAGAGTAGCGATCGCTTGGCAGATGGACTTCTGCTTGCAAGTCCAAAGGCAGACGCCGTGGTCGCTGCGATTCTACAACAGCATAGTCTTGACTTATAATTTGGTCTTGCATAGCTAGAAAAGCAGGATCTGGAATAGCATGCAGAAAGTTCTCAAGCAGCCAGAACCACAGAACGCTCTCTTCTTCTTCGACTGCGGTAACCATGAAAAATAAGGTCATGCGACTCTCATCTTCTCCGCATCGGTAGACGTATCCAGTCAAGGGATGGCAGAGGTTGTACTGGTAAGTCGCAAATAACATCGATGCCAAGGGATCTTCCGAGTTTCGATCCAGTTCCCATATACCACATTTGAAACTTATACCATCTGGATGCGACTCTAAGTCATAATGCGTCAACTCCGGACGGCTGGAGTCAGCGAACATACCTTTATGTACAAAGGCGAAGTGGGCTGGATCGATGAGGTTTTCAACGACACGTAGAGCACTAGAGTTGAAGTGGTAGGGACCGCACAAAATTTTGCGGAAGGAGGAGTCTTCCCAGTTTGGAAATGTAGGTATGTCATATTGCGGTGTTCCCAGACAAACCCAAAGCAGACCGTAGCGCTCTTGAATGTGGTAAGTTCGGATACAAGCTCTTGCGGGAGGCGGTTGATCTGGGCTAGCTGGAACTAGGACACATTTCCCTTCGGTGTTATAAGCTAAACCGTGGTAAGAACAGACAAGATTATCTTTCTCCACCCATCCCAGAGACAGGCGAGCTCCCCGGTGAGGGCAAAAGTCCTGCCAAGCGAAGGCTTTGTCGCCATTGTGCCAAAGAACTATGTCTTCACCTAGTAGACGCTTTTGTAAAACGTTTCCGGGTTGCAGGTCTTGCGAGTGTGCCAAAACATGCCAATTATCTAGCAAAAACTGGTCTTGCACCATGAAGATTGCATCCATCAGCTTACAGGTTATGATAATTATTTTATTCAGTTAGTATCAATCTTCATTTTGCCCAGGTAAATCTAAAGCTATCAACAACGCCTGAGCCAGTTTTGTCATTGTATCATCAGAAAGTGCCCCTCGTAAACGCAACAAGCGTGTTTTGGACAACACCCGCACCTGATCTGCCATTGCTATAGAGTCTTGAGTGAGTCCGCCATCTGGTGCTTGAATTAAGACTTGAGTTGGGTAAACACGCCTTCCTGATTGATAAGTCGTACAGGGAACTGCTAGCACAACCGGACTAGATGCATTAATCACATCACGACTGACAATAATTACAGGACGAGTCCCCCCTTGTTCAGAACCCTCAGTTGGCTCTAGACGTGCATCATAAATTTCACCCCGTTTCATTCTGGCGATTCACCTAACTGCAAAGCCTCCCACTGCGCTGAGGCAAACTCCGCTTCCATCTTTAAGACTTCTGCCTGGTACTCAGGATCGTTTGCCATTTCTGCCAAAGCAGCATCAATTTCTGCTCGTTTGAGCGCTGCTAATTCTCGACGCAACGCCTGCGCTACAAACTCATTCCGACTCTTGGCTTTCCCTTGCTGCACTGCCTTGTCAGTTGCTTCTAACAGTTCGCTTGGCAGTGTTAATGTCGTGCGAACAGTTTGGTTTTTCATTTTTTGATGATTATTTTGATGTTATAATTGATGCTATTAATGATATCATAATAATCATAAGACAAAAGTTTGCAAGAAAACTACTTGCAAAGGTGAACAGTCCTCGTCTTAATGCTTTTAACAAGCACCCGTGTCAACACCCCTTTCTCGCGGCTCGGGGCTTAAGCGCCTCAAACCTTTAGGATTAGTTGACCCGACGCGCGTACCTTGAGTACTACGTTATTGGTAAGTGTTTAAGTTCCTACCTACGGATGCGCAGCCAGTCTGTAGCTCTAGAAATCGAGGATTAAACAGGTGTACAGTCTTTATGCCAGTGTCTTTGATATAGTACCGACCAATAACATTGTCTAGGCTAACATCACTCCCTTTTGGGAAGGCACATCGAGTGCAAAACCGTTATGCGTACAGGGTGAAAGATATTAGTTCGCAATTGCCCGAACGAAAGTACAACGCAAAAGTACACGGTATTAAGTAACCCCAAGGCGGTAATGGTTCAAAAATATAAAGCCGTCCTAGAAGGACGGGGTTTCAGACCCAGGAGTTTTCGATGAGTGTTCAAATGCCTTTATAGTTGCTACCAAAAGAACAAATGCAACTATAATTTCACCAAAGGTCGGAAATTACCAGGCGTTAACATAAGGGTAAGCAAGATACAAAATTTCCCTTTTATACAAAAAGCGCCTGTGATACCGATTAATCTTGACTCGCTAATTAGCGCAATTACTGGTATTGCCAGCCCGATAATTAAAGAAAAGATTCAGCGCAATGAGACTGTCATCAAATTATTAAAGCAATTTAATCTTGATCCTGAGCATCCGCCAGCAGATTTTAGCGGTGTTTACGCCTACGCCTTGGTAGAATACGGTGTCGGCAAACCCAAGCCATTCCTCGAACTTTTCCGGCGAGAAGAAATAAAACAGGCTTTCCGCAAGGCACTAAACCACAACAACCCCTCAATTCTTCTTTCTGAAGTTGATGCTTTTCTCGATGCCTATGCCTTGGGTGATGAAATCAAAACTTTGGGAATTGACATTAGGCGAGAAGTAGCGGCATTTGCCACCGTCTTTATCGAAGTTGCCAAGCGCAGCCGTACACCTGCTGATGTTTTGATGAACCAGCAGATAGGTTCCCTACATAAAAGGATAGCAGGTATCCAAGAACAGCTCGAAAGGCTGCCGACACTGGAAGGAATGAGAACAGAGATGGCGCGGTTGGCAGCACAAAGTGTAGAGACGAGAGGTGGCGCGTCTCTACAGGAAAAGAAATGTAGGGCGATCGCTCTCGCCCAGCAGATGCAAGGCTGGTTTGAAACGTTGGGCTACCGCTTTGAAAAGTATGAAGTTTGGGAAGACAACTATTTTGAGTGGATTATTGACATCCCGGCACGACGTAATCGATATGACCGCATTCTCGTACGTGGAATTGAGGGAGAGGCGGGACTCGCTGATGTGATGGCTTTGCGACAGTCGGTAGAAGCGCAAAGAACTGATGAAGGGTGGCTGGTGACAGCAAGGCGAATTTCACGCGCGGCGCGTGATGAAGTGGAGAAAGAGGAAAATCGCCACCTTGACTGTTATACTTTTGACGAACTGATAGATCAGGATGCTGACTTTAGCGGATATCTCGACTGGCTAGAGGCGGAAGTCAAACGCCGGGAAATTGACAAAAAGTATGTACCACTAGCTTGCACCAAAGAAGAATTTGACTCAGTTACCAAACGCCGAATAGGAGTCAGCCGTTACGATGAACGCGACGGCTGGATTGACGGTTACTTAGACTTGTGGTTAGATGACCCTGCTAAGGAGCATATCTCTATTTTAGGAGAGTTTGGCACTGGTAAAACTTGGTTTGCTTTCCACTATGCTTGGACTGCACTACAACGGTATCGGGATGCCCAAAAACGCGGCGTTGAACGTCCCCGTCTTCCTTTGATAATTACGCTGCGCGACTATGCCAAAGCATTGAATGTTGAGAATGTTCTGGCAGGTTTCTTTTTTACTCAACATAATATTCGCTTAAACAGCGAGGTGTTTGACCAGCTTAACAGCATGGGTAAGCTGCTGCTGATTTTTGATGGATTTGACGAAATGGCGGCGAAGTGCGATCGCCAACAAATGATAAACAACTTTTGGGAGTTGGCGAAAGTCGTCGTTCCTGGTGCTAAAGTTATCTTGACTTGTCGCACCGAACATTTTCCAGAAGCGAAAGAAGGACGGATGCTGCTAAATGCAGAATTGCAAGCGTCTACCGCCAAGCTGACAGGTGAAACTCCCCAGTTTGAAGTGCTGGAACTGGAGAAATTCAACGACGAACAAATCCGGCAGGTGTTGTCATTCCAAGCTGAATCTACCACAGTTGAGCAGGTGATGAGCAGTCCCCAACTGTTAGACTTGGCACGTCGTCCAGTGATGACAGAGTTAATTTTAGAAGCATTGCCAGAGATTGAAGCAGGTAAGCCAGTGGATATGTCGCGGGTTTACCTGTATGCAGTGCGGCGTAAGATGGAACGTGATATAAAAGCTGAGCGTACTTTTACTTCTTTAGCGGATAAGCTCTACTTTTTATGTGAACTTTCCTGGGAAATGCTGTCTACTGACCAGATGAGTTTAAATTATCGTCTTTTTCCCGACAGAATTCGTCGCTTATTCGGTGATATTGTTCAGGAGGAAAAGGATTTAGACCACTGGCATTATGACATGATGGGGCAGACAATGCTCATCCGAAATGCCGATGGTGATTATACTCCGGCGCATCGTTCGCTGTTAGAGTTTTTTGTGGCGTACAAGTTTGCGGCTGAGTTGGGTGTTTTGGCTGATGATTTTATTGAATTGGCGCAGGGGCGATCGCATATAAATAATGATGCTGTGCCAGTTGATTACACTTGGTCATCTTATTTTCGTCGGCGGGTGGATGAGGCTGGGAAGATTTTGCCAAGTGCGCCGCTGAGGAAATTTGCAAGTGAGTCGTTGGAGAACCTGAGGGAAACTTTTGGGAAAGCGCCTTTGACGAAAGCCGTGATGGATCTGCTTTTGCCGATGATTGATGTTAATACCTCCATCACATCACCCCATTACCCTATGATCAAAATTCTTGAAGCGACACGTAGCAAAACAGAAGCTGAAGTGGGTTATGTTGGGGGAAATGCGGCGACGCTGATAGTGAAGGGTGATAAGGCGGCGTTAGAAGGTAAAGACCTCAGCCACGCTATGATTATAGGTGCAAATTTTAGTAATGCCAGCCTGCGCTTTGTTAACTTTGCTAATGCAAATTTGGCTGACTCTGTTTTTACTAAAGTCTTAGCCACTGTTCGGTCAGTGGCATTTAGCTTAGATGGAAGACTTTTAGCTACAGGTGATTATGATGGTATGGTTCGCTTATGGGAAGCTACTAGTAGTCTGCCAAGGGAAATTTGCTGGGTCATACAGTCGGGTATAAACGCTCCATCTTTCTCCGTGCATCTGTAGTTTGAAAACGCCAATGGACACTTGTACGTTGAAGATTGCGTTGTTTCTCCCAAGTAGCAATTTCAGAGGATAATGTTTGTATATCCGGGATTCGTCGCTCTAAACATTGGCGAGATAAAACAGATAACTCAATCTCTACTTGATTCAACCAACTTGCATGTTTAGGAGTGTAGTGGAACTCTAATCTTTGTACAATTCGACGTGCCTCTTGAGGTTCAAAAACTTCATACAAGGCTGCTGGAGTATGAATATTAAGGTTATCAACTACTAAACGAATAACATCAGCATCGCGGTGATAAATATCTACTAAATCTTTCATTTGTTTTGCAAAATCGTGTTTTGTACGCCGTTGAGTTACTTCAATATGTCTCCACCCTACTAAAGGTTGAAAATAAGCAAATAAATTTACTGTTCCATTGCGTTTATATTCAAAGTCATAGCGTTCTGGTTGCTCTGGTTCAGGTGGCAATGGTTGTCTGACTTCTTCCACCAGTTGATATGAGCATTCATCAAAACAGACTACTGGACGTTTGGGATCATATGGTTCATTGTATAAATCCAATAAATCTTCCATCCGTAAAACGTACTCGGCGTTTACTTCGGGAATGCACCACTGTTCTTTCAGCCACGGCTTAATGTCGTTTTTTTTAGGGTCTGACGAACAGTTTCATCTGAAATCGAATCAACGATACCAACTTCTATTAAGTGGTCTGCCAAAAGTTGCATTGTCCATCTTACCCGTCCAGACGGTGCGTCAGAACAAGCTGTAGCTATCAAAAACGCTTCTGATTTTCCTTCAAGTTTACGAATCTTCGGTGGATGAGGTTCATCAATGAGTGCAAAATCTAACCCACCGATGACAAATTTCTCTCGTGTCCGTTCCACTGTCGTAACATGGACTCGAACAATGGCAGCGATCGCTTGATCTGTTTCTCCCTCAGAAGCCATCAGAAGAATGTTTGCGCGGGTGATGGTTCTTGCCTTGTGCTTACCTTTTTTAATTAATGCTTGCAGCTGAGAAACTTCGTCCTCACTCAAATCCACAATGTACTTCTTTGCCATGCTATTTCCTGATTTTTAAGTAGCTTATCAGTAAGATGTGCTACCCTGCAAAGTTCCCTTGGCAGACTACTAGTGGGAGAGAACTTTTAACCTGTAAAGGACATACCAATTGGGTAAGTTCAGTCGCCTTCAGTCCCAATGGTGTAACACTTGCCAGCGGTAGTGATGACCAAACGGTGCGGTTGTGGGATAGCACAAGTGGAGAATGCCTCCATATCTTACAGGGGCACACCAGTTGGGTACGTTCAGTCGCCTTCAGCCCAAATGGTGCAACGCTTGCCAGCGGTAGTGGTGACCAAACGGTGCGGTTGTGGGATAGCACAAGTGGAGAATGCCTCCATATCTTACAGGGGCACACCAGTTGGGTACGTTCAGTCGCCTTCAGCCCAAATGGTGCAACGCTTGCCAGCGGTAGTGGTGACCAAACGGTGCGGCTGTGGGATAGCACAAGTGGAGAATGCCTCCATATCTTACAAGGGCACACCAGTTGGGTACGTTCAGTCGCCTTCAGCCTAAATGGTGCAACGCTTGCCAGCGGTAGTGGTGACCAAACGATGCGGCTGTGGGATAGCACAAGTGGAGAATGCCTCCATATCTTACAGGGGCATACCAATTGGGTAAGTTCAGTCGCCTTCAGCCCAAATGGTGTAACACTTGCTAGTAGTGGTGACCAAACAGTGCTGCTGTGGGATAGCACAAGTGGAGAATGCCTCCGCATCTTACAAGGGCATACCAATTGGGTACGTTCAGTCGCCTTCAGCCCAAATGGTGTCACACTTGCTAGTAGTAGTGATGACCAAACGGTGCGGCTGTGGGATAGCACAAGTGGAGAATGCCTCCATATCTTACAGGGGCATACCAATTGGGTAAGTTCAGTCGCCTTCAGCCCAAATGGTGTAACACTTGCTAGTAGTGGTGACCAAACAGTGCTGCTGTGGGATAGCACAAGTGGAGAATGCCTCCGCATCTTACAAGGGCATACCAATTGGGTAAGTTCAGTCGCCTTCAGTCCAAATGGTGCAACGCTTGCCAGCTGTAGTGGTGACCAAACGGTGCGGCTGTGGGATAGCACAAGTGGAGAATGCCTCCATATCTTACAGGGGCATACCAATTGGGTAAATTCAGTCGCCTTCAGCCCAAATGGTGTAGCACTTGCTAGTAGTGGTGACCAAACGGTGCGGTTGTGGGATAGCACAAGTGGAGAATGCCTCCATATCTTACAAGGGCATACTAATTGGGTAAGTTCAGTCGCCTTCAGCCCAAATGGTGTCACACTTGCTAGTAGTAGTGATGACCAAACGGTGCGGCTGTGGGATAGCACAAGTGGAGAATGCCTCCATATCTTACAGGGGCACACCAGTTGGGTAAGTTCAGTCACCTTCAGCTTAAATGGTGTAACACTTGCTAGTAGTAGTGATGACCAAACGGTGCGGCTGTGGGATAGCATAAGTGGAGAATGCCTCCATATCTTACAGGGGCACACCAGTTGGGTAAGTTCAGTCACCTTTAGCCCAAATGGTGCAACGCTTGCCAGTGGTGGTGACCAAACGGTGCGGCTGTGGGATAGCACAAGTGGAGAATGCCTCTACACCTTACAAGGGCATACGAATTGGGTACGTTCAGTCGCCTTCAGCCCAAATGGTGAAACGCTTGCCAGTGGTAGCGAAGATGGAACCATTAAGCTATGGGATGTCAAAACGGGAGAGTGCCTAAAAACTCTAAGAATTGAAAAACCCTATGAGAGCATGAACATCACGGGCGTTATGGGTTTAACCGAAGCAGAGAAAGCAACGCTTAAAGCTTTAGGCGCAGTGGAGTCGTAGAAATGTGGAAGCGGGAGTAGGGGGAGAAAAAGTGCGATGGCGCAGAGCGCCCGCTGAGTCCTTCGGACACGCTACGCGAACGCGATCGCACTACTTGCCGATTAGTGACATCTTGCCGTTTAGTCTTTGTATTGCAGTGCCATCTAAACGCAAGTCGGTGCATTGTTAATGCATCGACTTGCATTGTTAATGCATTGGCTTGCATTGTTAATGCATCGACTTGCATTGTTAATGTATCGGCTTACATTGCTAATGCATTAGCTTGCATTGTTGAGGAGAAAAAGTGCGTTAGCGGAACTTACCGAAGGTATCGCGCAGAAGATCGCCCACTAAGAGAGATCGCCTAAAGCACAATTCATCAAAGGGCGATCGCCTGACTTCTAAAAACGCTTACGCCTCAAGATAGCTATAATATTGCACAAAGAAATTGAGTGAATGCCAACATTCATGACAGTTAAAAAATTGATATAACAGAGAGTTTAAATATGAATACTGCTAAGTTATTGATGAATGGTGACAATCAGACTGTAGTTTTGCCCAAGGAATTTCAGTTCCAAGGTAATGAAGTTTATATCAAAAAGATAGGCAATGCTGTTGTCTTAATTTCTAAAGAAAATCCTTGGCAATCTTTGTTTGACGCAATTGAACTCTTTTCTGATGACTTTATGGAAACCCGAGAACAGCCTAATTTAGAGGTTAGAGAGGCTTTGGAATGAGATTTTTGCTGGATACCAATACGTGTATCTACGTGGAGTTGTAGAAATGTGGAAGCAAGAAAAGTAGCGGGAGAAAGCGCAAGGCGTCGCCTAAGGGACACAGGCATTGCCAATCGCCATTGCACAACAAGCTGTCGTTAGGAATGTACAAGCTGTCGATAGATCACAACAAGCTGTCGTTAGGAATGTACAAGTTGTCGTTAGATCACAACAAGCTGTCGTTAGGAATGTACAAGTTGTCGTTAGATCACAACAAGCTGTCGTAACGACACGATAAAAAGTTAAGAAAATATTAAAGGGTGTGTTATGGCGAAGTGCAACGCACCATTGATCTCAATACGGTTGGGATAACACCAGAATCCTTATCACAGAACACAATGTAGAGACGCGCCATGGCGCGTCTCTACACACATGATTTTTTACACATCAACCTTAACAGCAACCGTATTGATTCATCAAAGGCGATTGCTTCTCCTTGACTGTTCCTCATGAAATCCTTACATTAAAGTAAGAAATGACTTTAAAAGTAAGGATAATTTATGTCTATCGCCACAATTACCAGCAAAGGTCAGACAACTATCCCAAAAGAAATTCGAGACAAACTTAACTTACGTCCGGGCGATCGCATTAATTTCATCATTGAACCAGACGGCAAAGTCTACATTCAGCCGCTGAATATCGAAGTTGAGGAATTGTCTGGCATTCTTCATAAACCAGGAAGGGAACCAGTCTCTATCGAGGAAATGAATCAAGCAATTGAACAATCTGGTGGTAGCTTGTCATGAATGGGCTAGATACTAACGTTCTAGTTCGTTATCTAGTTCAAGATGACTTACAACAAGGTAAATTGGCTGCTGAGTACATCCAGCAGGTTAAGGCAAGTGGTGAAACCTGTTTCATCAATAACATTGTTCTTTGTGAACTCGTTTGGGTACTAAAAAGTTCCTATAAACTCAGCAGGAGTGAAATTATCGACGTTCTTGAAAAAATACTGAGAACGGATGCGTTTGACTTTGAAAACCGAGAAGCGGCTTGGTGGTCAGTACAGCAAATGAAAAAGGGAAAAGCTGATTTCTCTGACTATCTAATTGTGAAGTTAAATGAAGAATCGGGGTGTAGTGAAACCGCTACATTTGACGCAAAGTTGCAAGAAGTTGAGGGAATTCGGATACTTAACTAATTATTTGTATCACAGTTACATTTAAAATTACAACGTGACACTCTTGGTGCTTCTTTAATTATTTCCTTTCAAAGCTGCCACTAAAATTCGCATTACTTGCTCCAAATCTTCGGGAACCCGATAGCTATTAATCCCCTGTTCAAAATGCTTTGTGTTGCGGTAGAGCCTACCGAATTGCCATATTGTACCTGTAGAAACAACGCCAATTAAAATTGGTTGTTGGTCAAGTGTAGTCGAGCCTGACCACTGATCTAGTGCCACTAATTCGGCGACTAACTGCGTAAAACCTCGCGTCAAATCCTCGTATTTTGCCTCAATCACTAATAGTTGCTTGACGGATTTTACTCGCAGTAAATAATCTAAATTACCCTGAAGCCAATTAGAAACTTTCAAATTATATTCAATTCGTAATTCTGCCTGTGTGTAATGAATTAACTCCGTCACCACCCGCGAAATGAGAATTTCTCGTCTTGCAAGTTCGTTAGTCAAGGGTACAAATGGTAGTACCTCCTCAATGCGATCGCGTAATTCTCCTAAGCGGTCAAGTTCATCAGGGAACTGAGGTAAATTGAGCATTTTTCGAGTTAAACTATAGCCAAATTCTTGAGCGAGTTCACTAGCTTCAAAGCCAAGCTCAAAGTATCGGCTAAAAGTATAACTTTGATTGGAGTCAAGAATTGACATAGTTAAAGCTGCGCATGACATTTTTCTTATATCACGGATAGATTAGCAGTGCTTTAGCTAATAACAGTGCGTTACACTTCGTTACGCATTCTACGCCTGTGCGTTACACTTCGTTAACGCACCCTACGCCTATGAGCAAGTAACAGCATAAAGTAAGTGAGTGAGCAATCGCTTTTCAACAAAGTTGATGGTGTGGTCGTGGTCGGAATTGTCATTGTCTCTCACAGCAAAAAGCTTGCAGAAGGAGTCCGGGAACTGGCAGCACAGATGGTTCAGGGCAAAGTCCCCCTGGCTGTTGCTGCCGGAATTGACGATCCAGAAAACCCGCTGGGTACAGATGCTATGCAGGTTTATGAGGCGATCGCCTCAATTTACAGTGATGAAGGTGTCGTTGTCTTAATGGATCTCGGCAGCGCCGTTATGAGTGCAGAAATGGCGCTAGAGTTTCTTCCAGAAGAACTACGCGATAAAGTCCATCTGTGTGAAGCACCACTCGTTGAAGGTGCGATCGCAGCCGCTGTAGCCGCAGCAGCTGGTAGTCATATTCAACAGGTTATCGCTGAAGCACGGGGAGCATTGGTAGCCAAAGCGACTCAATTGGGTGTAACTCATAACCTCACCCCCAACCCCTCTCCGCAAGCGGAGAGGGGGGCACACACTGACAGCGGAGGGTCTAGCGAAGAACCGCAGACAAAAGAAATACATATAACTGTCCGTAACAAATTGGGATTACACGCCCGTCCAGCAGCGAAATTTGTCGCAACGGCAGCCCGTTTTCAATCCCAAATAACAGTTCGGAATATCACTAAAGGTACTGAAGCTGTACGCGCTGATAGTATCAATCAAGTATCCACCTTGGGTGTGCGTCAAGGACACGAACTGGCTATTACTGCGACTGGTTCTGATGCAGATGAAGCACTGGCAGCATTGCAAGCATTGGTTGAAACCAACTTTGGCGAAGTTTTGCCGGATGTGGAGACACAAAGACGCCCAGACACGCAGATACATATCCCATCTTCGCATCACTTTCTTCAAGGCATTCCTGCTTCTAATGGAGTGGCGATCGCACCCGTTTTTCTGTATCGTCCTACTCCGATTGATATTCAGCAATACCACGTAGATGATATTGAGGCAGAGTGGCAACGTTTACAGGTAGCCATTCAAATTGCTCACGAGGAAATTGAAGCTGTATTCTCACAAGCATCTATTCAAATTGGAGACGCTGAAGCTGCTATCTTTGATGCCCATCTGCTATTTTTAGAAGACCCTGTGGTACTAGAGGCAGTTCAGCAACGCATCTTTGAACAGCACCTGAATGCTGAAGCGGCTTGGCAAGCGGTTGTCGATGAGTTGGCAAATAATTACCGTAGTATTGAAGATTCTTACTTACAAGAGCGAGTCGCTGATGTCGTAGACGTGGGACAGCGAGTATTACGGCTACTGACTAGATTTCAATCCCACATCAGAATTTCAGATGATAGCCATATCAATTTTAATCTCTCCGAACCAGCGATTTTGATTGCAACTGACCTAAGTCCTTCTGATACAGCTAGGCTAGATCCAGCAAAAGTCCTAGGAATTTGTACAACTTCTGGCAGTGCTATTTCCCACAGCGCTATCATCGCCCGGAGATTAGGTATTCCTGCGATAGTTGGCTTACCACCAGAAATATTGCAAGTAGCAGATAATACCCGATTAGCGCTTGATGGTGAGAGTGGCAGAGTCTGGATAGAACCAGAACCAGATATCCAAACAGCACTTGAGGCAAAGCGAAATGCACAGCAAGTGGCTTATCAGCAAGCACTCGCAACGGCGTTCAGTCCAGCAATCAGTCGTGATCAGAAGCAAATCAGTGTATTTGCTAATATTGGAAGTATATCTGATACTCAAGCAGCCTTGAATTTAGGTGCAGAAGGCGTAGGATTGTTCCGCACTGAGTTCCTTTATCTGGAAAGAACAACACCGCCAACGGAAGAAGAGCAACTAGCAGTTTATCAAAGTATCGCCCAACTTCTTGATCATCGTCCGTTGATTATCCGCACTTTAGATGTGGGAGGCGATAAACCAATTCCTTATCTGAATTTTCCCCACGAAACTAACCCTTTTCTGGGGTGGCGCGGAATTCGTTTTTGTCTCGATCATCCTGATATCTTCAAAACTCAGTTGCGGGCAATTTTAAAAGCCAGTCTCGGACATCAAATAAAAATCATGTTTCCGATGATTGCGACTGTGCGAGAAATACAAGCAGCCAAGGCAATACTAAAAGAAGTACAAGCTGAACTGAGTCAAGCTGGTATCCCTTTTGATGAAAATATGGAAGTGGGTATGATGGTAGAGATACCCTCAGCCGTTGTCCTTGCTGACAAGTTAGCGGCTGAGGTAGACTTTTTCAGTCTTGGTACCAATGACCTCAGCCAGTATGTCATGGCGGCAGATCGTACGCATCCACGAGTGGCAGCTTTAGTTGATGCATTGCATCCGGCTGTGTTGCGGATGATTCAACAAACTGTCCAAGCTGCACATCAAGCCGGCATTTGGGTGGGGTTATGTGGGGAACTTGCAGCAGATCCTTTAGCAGCACCGATTTTACTGGGGTTAGGATTAGATGAGGTGAGTCTGAATCCGCAAGCTATTCCTGGATTTAAGCAGGCGATCGCCCAATTAACAATGGGACAAGCACAGACAATTGTTGCATCAGCTATCGATCAAGATTCTGCGGCTGATGTCAGAGAATTGCTCCGAAAATTATCTCAACATTAGACTTCTTGCATTCATTCCAAAAAAAAGAATAATTAATATCAAGTCCGGTTGAATACTTATCATTTCCTAAGAACCCCACCCCCGTAAAGCTACGCTTCACGTCCCCGGACCGCATGCGGGGAGGGGATTAAGGGGTGGGGTTCAGTTAACGTGGAAATCATAACTCATTAGCCGGACATGATATAACCACAGATGGACACAGATGGAATCAAACAGATGCAATCTTGTCTATTAAGTGCCCAGTTAAAAAACTGCGTCCCGAGTTAATTCAGTATCAATCGGCTTGATGAGGTAAAGCCGTAACAGATGCCCAACTATTGAAAGTATCAAGGGTAATTTTTGGAAGAACTTGACAATCTTTGGACTATTGCTGCTATTAATCTCCACCAGCTTAAGATTAATATCTGAACACTCCTCCAGCCGACAGAAAAATTCTGGGTGTTCTGTATCTAGTATTACAGGAAATGCCCGTGCTGCGGTTTCATTTGTGTTTTCAATGACTTGAATGTTGTACTCGTATGGATTGATGCCAACAGAGCGATAAAATGAAACTCGTTCCAGCACTGTTAGAGTATGGGTAGCAAACACAGACAGCAGGAAAAACCGTACCCACAAACGTGCTTTCCAGTTATTCCACAGTTGAGGTTGCGATCGCAACAGCGCCTTAAAGAAATCTCCATGTCGATTCTCATCCTGACACCAACTCTCGAAATAGCGGAAGAGGGGGTAGAATCGGTTTTCTGGATATGACTCTAGGTGACGGAACATGATGATGTAACGCCAGTAGCCAATTTTCTCAGATAGGTAAACTGTGTAGATAATCCACTCAGGCGGGAAGAAAGTGTAAGTACGATTCTTTGTGAGATAACTCAAGTCCAGCGAGAGATTAAAGTCTGACATTGCTTTATTGAGAAACCCAGCATGACGTGCTTCATCCCGCGCCATACAATGAAAAGCTTCTGCCAAAATGGGGTTTCGGTTTTTCAGTCTGCGCGACAACTCTTTGAACAGCAGAAACCCGGAAAACTCCGAAGTGCATGAACGTTCCAAAAAGTCAATAAAAGCGCGGCGTGTTTCCCCATCAATATGTTCCCAATTCTGCTCAAACTCAGAATCACGCACAAAGTGATGGCGATTATAGTCAGCCCGCAATTCATCTACAATAGCCCGCAACTCTGGCTCATGCGCCGAAATATCCAACTGCGCTACAGCCTCAAAGTCAGTGGTGTAGAACCGGGGCGTTAACAATGTTTCCTGCACAGGCGCTTTCACACCTGGCTTAAGCAACTCAGGCTCTGAGGTTTGAAGAGACTTAGCCATGAGAATCGTTCAATCAATTTATCTTTTTAAAGCTATATAAGCATGAATATTCATTAAAATCTACCAAAAGTAAAATTATTTAAAATAATTTAAAAAACTGATTTGCGTTTGGATGGAGTGTGGGGAAAATATGAAGAAATATAAATGGATTTATCGTTATACAACTATTTGATAGTTAAATAGTCTAAGTGGTCATGAACGTGGTTTGGAGAGACATTAGCAGTGGTAGTTGCTGGCTAAGTTCTGCTCTAAACCCAAAATTGCTATCTCCCCCTAACTCTGAGGTTAACGGTGAACGACTCCTACAGCCAGTGAAAAAATGCTTATTTAGGCAGGAGTAGTCTATCAATTTTGATTTGAAGAGTTCGTAGTAAGCGCTTACTACAAAAGAGATAGTCTGAGGTGGGGAATCCTGCGAAAGTCCTAAAATTCGGTCATTCCAAACCTTATAGGTATTGGGTACGTATCTTACTTGGACGAGAACCGCTTTAACGATGAGTAGCAATCTAGCTGAAAAACTTCGCTGTGGAACGCAACAAGCTCATACAGCAATTGAAAACATGGGATTCATGAAATGCTTTGTCAAAGGAGTTGTTGATAGAAACTGCTTTGCAAAGTTTTTAGGTAACTTGTATTACATCTATAGTGAACTGGAAGCAGCATTAGAGCATCATAAAGACCATTCTTTAATCAGTGCCGTATATTTCAGAGAACTCAATCGCAAAGCTCATTTGGAGAAAGACTTAGAGTTTTACTACTCTCACAACTGGAGAGGGCAAATCACACCAGCAAAAGCCACCCTAGCTTACGTCAGCCGCATCCGTGAACTCTCCGTCGAACCACAGTTATTGATAGGTCATGCTTATACCCGCTACATGGGCGATTTGTCTGGTGGTCAGATGTTGCAAAAGGTTGCTCAGTCAGTCTTGAACCTTTCTGGATATGAAGGCACATCTTTCTACAATTTTGAGCAAATTCCAGACAAAAAAGCATTTAAGGACAAGTATCGTCAAGCATTGGATTCATTGCCAATAAATGAGACAACCGCAGACCGCATTGTTGCGGAAGCAAACCACGCATTTCGGCTGAATATGCAGATGGCAAAGGAATTGGAAGAAACTCTGATCAAACTCATCGGTCAAGTCATGTTCAATAGCCTTACTAACACTAATAACCCCGGTAACACCGAACTCAGTAAAGCTTAGTACAGCATTTCATTAATTCGTAGCGGATAAAATTTGGCGAGACTCTGCGTCCCTTCGCGCGTTCCTCCGCTACCTGGTGCGTTTAAAAAAGTTACGAACTTGTGAAATCCTGTACTTAAAAATTTTATTCAGAATCACCTCCAAACGGGTGGCGTTTATCAAGGTGCATCAGTAACGGATTTTGTAACTGGATATCGCGGATGATTTATAGCAGATCTTAATTAGACTTCTTGCAAAAGTCTGATGAATAGATATTTAGAACCACACATGCACATGAATTCACACTAGTTAATCATCTGTGTCCATCTGTGTCCATCTGTGGTTTTATTTTCTCTTTTCTTTGACTTTTGCACTCTTGTTTATTAAATACGAACGAGAAGCGCTACATCCGTTATATCCATTGCTACCTTCGTATCCTCCATACATTCATTTTATTGGAAGCAACCTCGATGGTTTTTCAAATTCCTGGTGTCAAGTTTGATTTCGATATCATCAAGAAGTACGATACTCCTGCACCCAGATACACGAGTTATCCACCCGCTACAGAGTTAACCGAAGCATTTACTCATACAGATTTTCAAGCTGCGATCGCCGCCTCGAATCAAAGGAAAACTCCCCTTTCTTTGTATTTCCATATACCCTTTTGCCAAAGTGCTTGCTATTTTTGCGGTTGTAATGTAGTCATTTCAAACAACAAGAATATTGCTAAACCATATTTGGAGTATCTGGTTCGAGACATTAGGAAAACAGCAAGCTTAATTGATTCAGATAGGAAAGTGGTTCAGATTCATTGGGGCGGTGGAACTCCTAATTATTTGAGCCGTGAACAAGTGGAACGTTTATGGACAAATATCAATCAACACTTCACACTTAGTGCCACAGCAGAAATCTCTATTGAAATTAATCCCCGCTACATCGATAAAAATTACATTTTCTTTCTCAGAGAGATTGGGTTTAACCGAATTAGTTTTGGTATTCAGGATTTTAATCGTGAAGTTCAAGTTGCAGTGAATCGCATTCAGCCAGAAGAAATGCTGTTTGATGTGATGGGCTGGATTAAAGAAGCGAAGTTTGAAAGCGTGAATGTAGACTTGATTTACGGTCTACCCTATCAAACTGTCCAGACTTTTCGCGATACAGTGAAAAAGACGATTGAATTAGATCCAGACAGGATTGCTGTTTTTAACTTTGCGTATGTACCGTGGGTCAAGGCAGTGCAAAAAAATATACCACCAGAGGCTCTACCTCCAGCGCAGGAAAAGTTAGAAATTCTCAAGATGACTGTTGAGGAGTTGACAACTCACCAATATTTATTCATAGGTATGGATCATTTTGCCAAATCCAATGATGAATTGGCAATTGCCCAAGGCGATCGCGCCCTAAAACGCAACTTCCAAGGCTACACAACTCAGCCGCAAGCAGAACTCTTTGGTTTTGGTGCCACATCCATCAGTATGCTAGAAGATACCTACGCCCAAAACCACAAGCAATTAAGCGATTACTATCAGGCAATTGATACAGATATCCTACCGATTAGTAAAGGTATCAAACTCAGTTGGGATGATATTCTTAGGCGGGATGTCATCATGAGCATCATGTGTCACTTTCAACTGTATAAGCAAGACATTGAAGACAAGTACCATATCCGTTTTGATGACTACTTCTCTCAGGAATTAGAGGCGTTGAAGCGTTTAGAAGCAGATGGATTGGTAAGTCTATCAAAAAACCATATTAGCGTCACAGAAATCGGTAGATTACTGATAAGAAACATTGCCGTTATTTTTGATAGGCATACAACAAAACAAGAGAAAAAATTCTCCCGCGCCATTTGAGCGTCTAATAGGAAGTTCAGTCAATCGTTCGACTTTTTGCAAAAGTCATATAACGATATTTCAAACCACAGATTAACACAGATTAACACAGATAAATTATCCGTGTGCATCTGTGTAGCCTACGGCACGGCTTACGCCTACATCTGTGGTTTTATTTTTATTCTTCTTAATTTTTGCCAGAGGCTTATTTATCATAAATACCCTCACTCCAAAGTGATCTCTCAATTCTTGAGAGATTTACCATAAGGTAGGATGGGGGTTTTTCTGTAGTTAATTCACCGGAATGAATACAACACATCTCCCTAGATATTACGGTTGCCATTTCTTGTTTAAGTCCTTATGGATAACAAGTCGGCAAGGACTACTTTCTCAATGACTCCTATATCAAACAAAATGTTCCCAACGAGGCTTTGGGTTTAAATAAGCCGTTGTTGATTGAGACTACGGCATCAGCAATTCAGTTATATGTTACTAAGGTCACTTGCGGCAACACAACTAAAATAGCAATAATTACAATCTCGTGCAGTTTTTTTCCGGACAAGACTAGAAAAATCTGGAAGATTTGTGCAAGCAAATTCTACTATCGCTCACAAAAATCACACTGATGAGATTTAGCTTTCTGTTAGTTAGTGTCGCCAGTATTCTACTGTTATCTTCTCCAGTCAAAGCAGCTCGCTTGCAATCTTGGTATTTCGACCCCGTTCAAAATCAACTAGATATAACCACTGATTCTGGAGTACAACCAAAAGCTTTTTTAATTAATAACCCGACAAGACTTGTCATTGATCTACCAGGAACAACTAATTTAGACGACAACACAGTCCGTAAAACTCTTGGATCAGCAGTTCGGGAGATTCGTCTGGGACAGGTTGACTCCCAAACAACCAGATTGGTTGTTGAATTAGCACCTGGCTACACAGTATCCCCCGAAAAATTACTGATTCAAGGAGATTCTTCCTCACACTGGATCGTGAAATTCTCCTCAATTGAACGTGCAGCCTTGAGTGATTCGCAAGTCAAAGTTATAGACACCAAGTCTGAAGAAGAACAAATTCCCGTCCAAATCGGCAATATTTCGACCTTTGCTGGGGTTGTCCCCTTGGGTAAGGAATTGTCGCAGCTAAACTCTCAACTTAAAACATTGTTAGCTCGTTACAGCTTTCTCTCGCCTGGAATGTTTTTCCTAGATTTGGATACAGGCAACTATTTAGACTTCAATGGAGAGAAGATATTTCCAGCTGCTAGCACCATTAAGTTTCCCATTTTGGTTGCTTTGTTTGAGGAAGTCGATGCTGGCAGAATTAAGCTGAATGAAACCTTAGTGTTGCGGCGGGACTTGAAAGCTGAAGCTGAAGGTTCCGGAGTCTTGCAATACAAACCAGTGGGAACGCGACTGAGTGTTTTAGACACCGTTACTAAGATGATTACTATCAGTGACAATACGGCTACGAATATGATTATTGACCGTTTAGGTGGTAAGGCTAAGTTAAATCAGCGGTTTCGTAGTTGGGGACTGCAAAACACCGTGATTCGCAATTTATTAGGTGACTTTAAGGGAACTAATACGACCAGCCCTAAAGACCTGGTAAGACTGTCAGCGTTGATTACTAATAATAAATTGCTGAGTGATAGAAGTCGTTCCCAGGCTTTGGGCATTATGCGTCGTGTTGAGAACAGAAGGTTGCTACCAGCTGGTCTTGGTAAAGGTGCGGTCATTGCTCATAAAACAGGAACTTTGGGAGTTCTCCTTGGGGATGCAGGTATCATCGAGTTACCATCCGGTAAGCGTTACTTAGCAGGCATTTTGGTGAAAAGACCTTTTGGTGACACCAGAGCAAGAGTTTTTATTAGTCAAGTTTCTAAGCTGGTTTATGGCTACCTAGACCAACCGAGAGTGACTAGTAGTCTGTCTCAATAGCCGTTAAGGCTTTATTATTCTCCGTTACACTCTCCGAACACGGCAAGCACGCACACCACTTCCCTTGACAGCACCTTGCATACCTTGAACAACAGCTCTTACGCGTTGTTCTGGTGTGCCATGATGGTGCTTATTGCCCCATTGATAATCCCCAATTCGATGAGCTAGGGTTGCAATCTCTAAAATATCGCGCTTATCAAGAGCAATATTGGGAATCAACCCCAAATAAACTCCTGCCAAACAATCCGCTTGAAGTTCTGATATGGGTGTGACACTCGGTTGAAATCCATAGACAGTTTGCATAGCATGAGCATATTCATGCCCAACAATATAAGCTAAGGCAGCATCTCCGTACTGGTATGCCATCCTGATATCTCTTGTGGTGATGTAGACAGTGTGGTTGCGTTTGCAATATTGACTACTATAAAGAGGTCCGCAACCACCGCGAGAACCATGAGCAACACCCCAAATTAATCTTGGTGTTGCTTGATAACCGTGAATGTGCTGGATTCCAGTATAGACTCCATTGATAACAGCTTGGGGTGGTAATTCTGCCTGAGCAGGTAAACTCGCTAGCACAGATCCAATACCGATAAAAGTCGTAGTCAGTACCTTGAGTGCTTTCATTGTTACCTCATATGAATTTAAATCACCAATTTATTGGTAAGTTGAAGACAAAAAACCCCTCGTTGTTTCATGTCTTCCAAAACAACCTACATTTGTGACAATGCGACTTCCGCAAACTTATATAACAACAGCCAAGGTGGTTAGGACATCAACAGATGATAAAACGTAGACACAAAAAGACTTTTCACCCAGTCCCCAGTCCCTAGCCCGCTTTGACTGATACCAACTTGCGTAGTAGGTTAGGTTGAGACTACGAAACGCAACATTGTTTGTTGGGTTTCCCCACGGGTTTGGCCAACCTATTATCACGAAAAGGTTCTTCTATGACTCAATTTGAAACCGTCCTCGCCGCCTATCAAAGCTTCACCGACTTGTTCCAAAGCGTTGTTATTAGCACGGTAAGTGCAGATAACATTCCCAATGCAAGCTATGCTCCTTTTGTCATAGATGAAACCAAAAATATTTACATCTATGTCAGTGGTCTTTCTACCCACACTCAAAATCTCTATGCAGTTCCCAAGGTGAGTGTGTTATTCATAGAAGAGGAATCTCAAACTAAGCAAATCTTTGCCCGTCGTCGTCTAACCTTTGACTGTACAGCTACCTTAGTCGAACGCGATACAGAGTTGTGGAACCAAATCGTTGACCGCTTTGAAGGGCGTTTTGGAGAAATTATTCAGCTATTGCGCGATTTACCAGATTTCCGCATTTTTAAACTCACGCCAAGCCAAGGTCGCTTTATCATTGGCTTTGGTGCTGCCTATGACGTAGACCCGAACGACCTAAGCACCTTAACTCATGTCACAACTGAGGGCAAGGCAAACGGGTAACGTATCTCCTAAACCCCCAAGAAAAATAGAGGAACATGACCCACTTTGGTATCATCTGTCCGGGAGTTCCTGGTCATCTCAATCCCATGATGGCATTGGCACAGGAACTCCAGCAACGGGGTCATCGCGTAACACTGATTAACGTTCTGGATGCTGAAGCTTCTGCACAAGCAGCAGGAATAGAATTTCGGGCGATCGCCCCTGATGAATTTCCTTTGGGAAAAACCCAAAAATTACAGGAAATAGATGGGGAATTGAGCGGTTTAGATGCCTTTAAATTCACTGTGACCACATTTACAGAATTAGTAGACATCAGGCTGCGACATGCTCCATCTGTCATCAGAGAAGCTAACATCGATGCAATGCTAGTGGATCAAGCTTCCCCAGAAGGCGGTACTATTGCCGATTATCTAGGCATTCCCTTCATCACAATGTGCAATGCTTTGATGATGAATCCAGAACCCAATGTGCCACCGTTTATCACAACCTGGAGCTCTAAGCCTGTATGGTGGGCGCAGTGGCGTAACCAAATGACTTACACCCTGTTGAACTTGCTCTTGTCACGAGGTTTCAAAACCATCCAAACCTATCGTAAGCAGTGGAATTTGCCGATCTACTCTCAACTCACTGATGTCTGGTCGAAACAAGCGCAAATTAGCCAACAACCAGCTGAGTTTGACTTTCCCCGACTCGCTTTGCCAAAGTGTTTTCACTACACTGGACCTTTCATCAACCCAAACGCACGCAAAAGAGTAGATTTTCCCTACGAGAAATTGGATGAACGCCCCCTGATCTATGCTTCAATGGGAACGCTCAAAAATCGTTTTGTAGAAGTCTTTCAGGGAATTGCCGCCGCCTGTGATGGTTTGGATGTACAACTGGTCATGTCTTTAGGTGGTGCTTTGAATGCTGAAGCTTTGGGCGAATTGCCAGGTTCACCAATAGTTGTCAAGTACGCCCCACAACTGGAACTGCTCAAACGCGCCAGTCTTTTTATTACTCATGCGGGCTTAAACTCAGTGTTAGAATCTCTCAGTGCAGGAGTACCGATGGTAGCAATTCCCATTGGAGATGACCAACCAGGAGTTGCCGCTAGGGTAGCATGGGTGGGCGCAGGTGAGTTTATTTTTCTGAAGGATTTTAATGGCGATCGCTTAAAGATTGCGATCCAAAAAGTGTTAACGAATGATTCCTATCGTCAAAATGCCCGCCGAATAGAAACTGCTATCAGCAAAGTCAATGGGGTAAAGTGTGCCGCTGATATTATTGTTGATAAACTCTGCCTTGATAACCGTCCTTAGGGCAAGTCGCGGGCAGTCTACAATAGTACCCTAAAGAAGGATTATGCCCAATTTGTGATTTTATGACTTCTGCTGCTTTAGTAAAAACTGAGTACGAGGCGATTATTGGTCTGGAAACCCATTGTCAACTCAGCACCAACACCAAAATTTTCTCTTCTAGCTCTACGGCATTTGGTGGTGACCCCAATACTAACATTGACCCGGTTTGTATGGGTTTGCCTGGTGTATTGCCCGTACTGAACGAAAAAGTTCTAGAATACGCCGTCAAAGCAGGTTTGGCGCTTAATTGCCAAATCGCAAAATATAGCAAGTTTGACCGCAAGCAGTATTTTTATCCTGACTTACCCAAAAATTACCAAATTTCTCAGTATGACCTGCCCATTGCTGAACATGGCTGGTTAGAAATTGAATTGGTAGATGCTGACGGTAACCCTGTTCGCAAAACGATTGGTATCACGCGCCTGCATATGGAGGAAGATGCAGGCAAATTGGTACACGCGGGGAGCGATCGTCTTTCCGGTTCCACCTACTCTCTGGTAGATTACAATCGGGCGGGTGTACCTTTGGTAGAAATTGTCTCAGAACCTGATTTGCGTTCTGGACAAGAAGCTGCGGAGTATGCTCAAGAATTGCGTCGCATTTTACGCTATCTCGGCGTCAGTGATGGCAATATGCAAGAAGGTTCTCTTCGCTGCGATGTCAACATCTCCGTACGTCCTATAGGACAAAAGGAATTTGGCACAAAGGTAGAAATCAAAAACATGAATTCGTTCAACGCCATCCAACGGGCGATTGAATACGAAATTGAGCGGCAAATCGCTGCTGTTGAAGCTGGCGAACGTATTATACAAGAAACTCGCCTGTGGGAAGAAGGCTCTCAACGCACAATTAGTATGCGGGTTAAAGAAGGTTCTAGCGATTATCGCTACTTCCCCGAACCAGATTTAGCGCCGATTGAGGTTTCAGATGAACAATTAGAAGAGTGGCGCAGTCAACTTCCTGAACGACCCGCACAAAAACGCCATCATTATGAAAATGAGTTGGGGTTGACGCCTTATGATGCACGGGTGTTGACAGAAGAACGTTCCGTTGCTGAGTATTTTGAAGCGGTGATTGCTGCGGGCGCAAATCCCAAAGCTGCTGCTAACTGGATTACTCAGGATGTCGCCGCCTACCTCAACAAAAATAAACTCAACATCACCGAAATTGCCCTAACACCGACCAATCTGGCTGATGTCATCACTCGGATTGAAAACGGGAAAATCAGCAACGCCATAGCCAAAGAGAAGCTTCCAGAGTTGCTGGACGGTCGTTCTCCTGAGGAATTATTTAAAGGCAAGGAACTGATCACCGATCCTAGTGTACTGGAATCAATCATTGATGAAGTGATGGCTGCAAATCCCAAAGAACTAGAAAAGTACCGTAACGGTAACACCAACCTCAAAGGCTTCTTTGTCGGACAGGTTCTGAAAAAGACCAACAAACTTGCTGAACCCAAACTGACTAACCAATTGGTGGAAAAGAAGCTGAATGGCTAAATTCTGTAGAGACGTTGTTTGCAACGTCTCTACAGGTTCCACTAAGTGTTTTCTTGGAAACTTCTTTACAGTATCTTTAGCAAAACATCATAAAAGAGGGGTGACACCCCTCAGGGCTAAAATGATATATTATGCTAAGTAGATGCACCCTGATGATCTGGAGAGCTGCCCAAGTGGCTCTCCTTTTTTTTTGTGTTTATTCGGATGTTTATGTCTAGTTTTGTCCAGTGTTTAGCGGATAGCCTCCTAAACTCTCATCTTGCCTCGTTCCCAGCCTCAGGCTGGGAATGCAGCCTTAGGAGGCTCTGCCTTAAGAGCGTTTCTAGCCGCTTCAAGGGCATTTCCAGGTGAAACCACCCTTCGGGTTCGCAGTCCCCTACGGCGGGAAACCCGCCTGCAGGGCTGTCTCACCGCGCCCGAGATTTTAGAAGGGTTTTAGCTTAAATTGACACCAATGGGCACACAACAGCCCCTAAAGGGTGGTTTATTTAACCTGAGTTCGACAGAAAATCAGAAGCTATAAAGCAGTCAGGATAAACTTTCTAGCCCGAAAGTCTCCAGTTGATAGATTGTCAATAAGCTGAAATTAATGAAAAAAAAAGACAGACATTCGTGAGATGTTAAAACAAAACAATATTTGTCAATTAGTAATTATGCTTAATTTTTCCAGAAAATGAAGTACCAAGTTGACTTTAGTACTGGGTTTTTGAGGCAAGAATGAATGATGCATTGAAACATTAAGCGATACGCCCTTGGTGTCTGCGCTTCGCGCAATCGCCTCCCTAAAAATTGCATTTCCGACCCCAATTATCGGTCAAATTTTAAGTACCATTACTTATTGACAAATAGTCTATTATCTTAACCTCTCATATCATGTTCGGCTAATTAGTTATGATTCCCACGTTGACTGCACCCCACCCCGCAATCATCTGCGCTTAGCCTCCCCTCCCCGCCAGCGGCTACGGTGTACACATAAGTCTTGAAATCCTACCTAAAAGTCGGTTTCGTTACCCTAGCCCTAAAATTAGCCCGATAAATAGAGTTTCCAGTTGCCCAAAATTTGGGTATTTACGGGGCTAAAAGAGTTGAAACCCTTGCACCCTATACTTGTGTGTACACGGTAGCCGCCAGCGGGGAGGGGATAAAGGGGTGGGGTTCTTCAGGAATGATAAGTAATCAACCGAACCTGATATCACAAATGCTCTTACCGAAAAGACGGCGAGAAAGCCCGCCCCACGCGCGGGGTGGCTTCGATGACCGCTCGCCGTCTTAGTCCGAGCGTCATTGGTCAATAGTCATTAATATTATTAAGCACGCTCATATCGTGAAAAACTAGGCTCTGACTAAAGACTAATGACTAATGACTTCGATTTCCCCCCGGCTTTTTATGAAATTGCAGCGCAGCGGTTCCTCTTAGGAACTACGAAGTGATAATTTCATAGCCGGGGGATGAGTTAACCTGTTCATAGAAACCTCACGGGATGCGGGAAACCCTGCGGCTTTAGCCCTGTCCGGGAAGCGGCTCGGGGCAATTTATTGCCCGTCGTATTCTCAAAATCCATAATTGTAACCATCTTTTTTGTGAACTGAAACACAGTTTTTATAGCCAATTCCTTGAATTAATCCGTTTGCAGTTGAGATGTTGAAACTTCCAGTAGAACGCACCGCAACCCTACCAACATACGTTCCAATCTTTTTACCACTTGTAACAACCGCTTTCACTATGTCACCCGTCTGAAAACCTTTAACAAACTTGTTTCGCGGCACATACCTATTAGGAAATCCAAACTTATCCGTACGGCACATTTGCCGTGTTCCGTGACCTGTTGCCGTAATTTTCAACGGTTTCAAAGTTAACACTTCGAGCATCTCAACTTCCCCAACACAAGCGGCATCTAACCAATGCGTTTTTGCAAGCCCTAACCTAGTTCTGTTAAATTTGGTCAACCCTCCAGACCCTGTTGAGATTGATAAGCACGTCTGTTTAAGTCGGTGGTAGAGTGCCCAACGAGTTGAGTTGACCGCTGCCGCATCTTTGAGTGGTCGTTTTGCTTGTGCTTTAATTTTTTTCAACAAATCTGGTTTCTTAGCTAAGAATTGTTCAATATCTTGCGTCCCCTTTTTTAAGTTACACTTCTCACAAGCAAGACAAAGGTTAGAGAGTCGATTAGACCCTCCCTTGGCTTTTGGTTGGATATGTTCAATCTGCAATGGAACATTTTCAACCGCGCAGTATGCACACTTCCTATCCCATTTATTAAGCAAATATTCTCGAACCTCATACCCTGCAAGCTCGCCTTGTTGGTACTCGATACCGCTAATTTCTGGATTTTCCATTTTTTGTAAGTCAAATCTAACTAACTCTTGAACAATGGAATTCACAGGTGCAAGCCTGATAAATCTGTTCACCCAAGTCATAGTTGTCTCTACGCGATGCTGTAGACTTGGGGCTAACCAATCGGTAGGGCGCGTACGATTCAGAAAACGGGCTGGACGATATCGAGTGTGCCGATTGCGCCGACCTCGCCGTAAACTACGTCGGGATTCTAAGCTAGCTTTGATTGTTTGACCTCGGTGCGTCAGTTCCGCACCAAAGACAACTTTAGAACCTTGAAGTAAGGCAATACCCGTTGTTTTAGAACCGGGGTCTAATTTGATTGTGATAGGCGCGGGTCTTGTATCGACTTTCTTTTTGAGGATTAGAGTAAATGGATAGCGTCGATATACCGATGCTTTGCCAGATTTAAGCAATGACCTCGCCACACCAGGACTACAAGGGGTGAGCGGGTTTAAATCGGCATCTAGAACAAAAACGAAATTAGATTTAGACATTGTTGCGTCTCCTCTGTTTTCACGTAAAGTTAGCTTCTCCCAAGGGGAGACGCTGCGCGAACGACCTTGATATTAGAGCTTGTAAAAAGTGCAACACTGTCTCAGTGACCTTAAGACTGTTTAATTGCAGATGACAGAGCAAGGAGCTAGCTACGCACTCCAGGGTGTCGTGACTCAAATATCGGCTACCTATTTCTAGGTGGTCTGGTCAATATGGCTTGCTTGATTTCTCTTACAAGCCCAGTGTCTTTAGACCTGGGTTATTGACCTTCTCCAAGTGTTGACGAACTCCCTCGCACATTTGTAAAAAATTAGGTCTGACCTGCTTAGCCAGCGAGTCCTCAACAATACGAGCAATTGCTGCTGTCAACAGTTGCGGTGTGCCTTTGATTTGGTGCGGGTCAATTTGGAGTTCCCCCCGGCTTTCAATGAGAGTGCCGCTACCGTCTTCCAAAAAGCTATTTTTGCCAACACAGTAAACTGCTTCTGTGAAAAAGTGGGTCTTGATACGCCACTGAGTCGTAAAATCAGATTCATTCCAGACTTGCTCCTCGGTCCACACGAGCAAGTCCTCGCTAAGAAAACTACGCGCTACCTTAGGAATCTTTGCACCGCCATGCCACTCGTATACCAAATGCAGTAGCCCGTCTTCCTTTTTACTTGATATGAACTTAATTTGTTGCACGGAAGGCATATAGGGTACCAAATCGATGAGCTTGTCCCGGTAAGCAGCATAGACTAGAGAACGCTTAAAGGGAAGATGAGCATCGACGTTTAAAAGCATGGGAAAACCCGCCGTAGTTTGGTTACTAACAGAAATACGATAACTGAATTAGCTCCAATGATAGCGTCTCTCTAGTTGTAAGACGTCGGTACGAATAGGGGCGATCGCCTACGGGCACCAGCGTAGCTGATCGCTTCGGCGTAACGCAGACCATGCTTAATGCCTGCGTCATACCGTAACTTAGTCTAGTCTCAAGAAAGCTAGTTACAGAGGAAAAGGATCATGCCAAAGCTAATATTTTTGTTCCCAACAGTCGCTGTGCTGACCACGCTCACACTTACCAGTTGCAGCACCTTAACCACTAACCAGTATGAAGCCACAGCGCTTACTAGTTATACCTGGCAAGTAAAGGTTGCCGACGACCTAGCCAATGAAAATTTAGCGCGTTTTGAAACTTTTGCTACCACTTCTTTGCTGAATCGCAATGGCTTAAAGCCATCTGGGGCAGTCACTGGTCCTGATGACAAGGGTCTATGGTGGCCCGCTTTGCCGCCGCGACCATCAGTTGATGAAGTGGAACAACGCAAAAAACTTCAACAGGCAAGCAACCCGGAATTGTTAAAAACTGTGAAGTACGAACTGAATTATAGAGTAGGTGAGCAACAGAGGACGCTACCTACGAACTATGAGGTCTATCGACAAGTGGTGAAGGCATACCCATCACGGACTCCTCTGCAATTGACTTTAGGATTAAACGATAACTCAGTCGAGAAAGCGGAACCCGTTGGTAGTCAAAGAAACTTTTAGCAAGAAACAGATAACTAAAGGGGTGGGAGTGTCAAAGGCAACAAAGCCATCTTGCTAAAAGTCATTTCATCTTATTTCCACGAGAGACCCCACCCGAGCGCGTTCGCGCAGCGTCACGAAGTGAAGCAGGGTGGGGAGGGATAGTGGGTCAAACTGACTCCCTCGATGGGAGAAGGTTTGACAATCTCCGAGTTGGCAGCACGATTAGTCCCGTGCAACGCTTTCCCAATCGGACTTTGTTTTTGCTGAACTGACCAAGCCGTTTCCAGTTTTGGTCAGAAACAGAAACTTGTTTTTCGGTGTCGCCACTCACCCAACCAAAATATGTTTTATCACCTTGAGTGGCTTGAACATAGTCGCCTTTTCTAAACCCATGCCGCGTCACTGTACCACCGTATTTTCTCCTAACTCCACCAATGGATGGAACCATAAGGTGAAGTTGACGACGGCTGACAGGAGGACGACGAATCACGGTAAATGGTGCTGGTTGTACTTTCACTTCACCTATCCACCCTTGAGAATTACGACTAGTTACCCCATAACGAATAAAAACACTTGCAGCAAGAGCAATACCATCAACTGCATGAGTAGCTGGGATGGCATCACCCTTAGAATGTTTTTGTTTGTGCAATCTTAGTTGCTGCCTGATATTTGCAGTCTGCCAACCTTCTATCTGTTTGACGCTCCCGTAACTCTCTAGATTTTTTAATTGCCACTTTTGACCAACCATCACAGGACTAAAACCTTTATCACCATTTGCTTTGACAATTTCGTAAGCAATGTTTGTGATTGGATAGATACGTGATAATTCTTTAACTACACGTAGCTCTAGCTCGCGGTTGGCTCTAATACTTGGGGGTATCTTGCACTGGCGACGATTATCAAAGCGTTTCTGACGATGAGCGCGCTTTGAAAAATCAGCCTTGCGGTTAATCCGTCTACCTCGGCGTCCTCTCCTCATCACACGCCGTTGCTCCATGCGTTCCCGCACAGTTTTAAACGGTAGTTGTAGATGTGCTAACCAAAGGGTAAATTTGGCTGATTGCACACCAACTCCTGTGTAATGCTTGCCTCGGTCTATCCCTACAGCAATTGGTTGTGTGTTTTGAAAATTGGGATGTGATGTCAGCTGAACTTGAAAAACACCAAGATCGTTGTGTACAACTTTCGCTTTTCCTTCCTTCAACCAACGTCTAGCCCTACTGGCTTTGGTTGGCATTAAAACTTTTCCGCTTGCTGATAATACTGGCACTCTTAACATGGAGATAATCCTTAGAGTGAAGTTGTAAGTCCCCTCGCCCACCTAATCCAAGATGACTTGCCTTTACGCAACGACTGACCAAACAGTCTTACAGTATGTCCGAACTGGGGAAGTATTCGGAAGTGTGTACCAGAATTAGGCTCTGCGGGGCTAGTCAAACACGTAAGATTTGGTTCTTACAAGCCCCACCCTCAACGAAGTAAAGTGGGGTTATTGACTTCACAAACGAATGAACAAAGCAAGACAACTGCCCCCTCTACACACCACACCTTATACCCTACCCTTTCACTTTGTTGCCCGAGATCCTCGATAAATTCGCTCCATTTGCTCTGGAGAAAGCGATGTCATTGGAAACCCTTGATCTGTTCTGAGCGCGAATTCATCGGTTGGTTGAGACGCCTCAGGCTCAGTTTTGGTAGAATAGTCCCCATTGCCATTTGCAAGCGGGCTTATTGCTATCTCATCTATCCCCGATTGTGTCGGTTGGCTGTGAAGCAAGACATAGCCGTGCTTTTGTGGATCGTATGCCAAAACTTCTCCTGTCTCAATTTGATAAATCCAAGCATAAATATTGAGTTGTTTTTGGTAGAGCTTAGAGCGGATCACCGGATACGTCCGCAAATTTTCGATTTGGGTGAGTATATTCTCGGCGATGATGATTTCTAACAGTTCTTCCCCCGAGTATTGGCTGTAGTGGTCTAGAACCAGCCGTCGGGTAGCTTGTGCGTACTTGAGCCAGTCATGCACAAGCGGCATTTCCTCTCGCAGGCTGTCTAACTTCATTAACCCTTTCATTGCGCCGCAATGCGAGTGACCACAGACAATAATTTGTCGAATATCTAATGCTTGAACAGCATATTCAATTGTTGCCCCCTCACCGCCATTGGTTGCGCCAAATGGTGGAATAATGTTGCCAGCATTGCGGATGACAAACAATTCACCCACCTGAGCTTGTGTAATCAAGTTTGGATCGATACGTGAATCAGAACAAGTAATAAATAATACCCTAGGTTTTTGACCCAGAGAAAGTTGTTCAAACAGTTCTTGATGGGTGGAAAAATAGCTAGATTGGAATTCGCGCAGACCTTTAATTAATTTTTTCATAGAACTATCCAAACGAAGAGGCAATACCCTAAATTTTCTCAAACGATGGTCACTGTTGTATCAGAATGTTATCAATTTGCTAACGCTGCGTAGAGTGTTTGGATACAAGAGGAAAAAAAGCACCGGAGTTATCCCCCCTATTGCTGACTTCTTTTTCTTACGTGGCTTTAAAGGCGATCGCACCCCACACGCTACAAGTTCTTATTAGAAAATCACATAGAGTTTGTAATAGGAGAAAATCTGAAAATTTCAAATACAAAAGCTTTTCCCATATGAATTAGAATACTGGGAATGAATAAATAAAGGATGCTCATCCTACCTCTGTAATTCTACTAAGGGAATCTCCTCAGGATTGCCAATCAAATGCCAAAAGAGTGCCAGATCGCCCGCTGCATTGGCAATAAACCCCAAGTCTTCCGGCATTGCACCGTTATCCATTTGTGCCAAGAAGTTTTTTGCAGCAAGGATAGTGCTTTGGCGTTTCAACATTTTCTGTTCTGGTCCTTCAGCCATTTTTTTATTTCAAAGTATTGAATATGATTTCTAGGATGACCGGATCGCCCTTTATCCTGCATCAATCCTGGGAATAATACTTAGCGGTATAAGTCTTTTTGAGTTCTAGTTAACCTTATATTAATGTCACTAGGCATAGCATTGTGTCTCCCCTAAGAGAGATGCAGTGTCTATGATGTTGAGACAAGTGTAGAGGCGGCACTACGACGGCACGAAGTGCCCGTCAGTAGCGATGCTTGCAAAGGGAGCCAAGCCCAAGGAGCGATTGCCCAAGGGGCAGTGGCAAAGCCAATCGCAATCCTTACGAAAATTGTAGCTTGCAGGAAGGTCAACAGGAGTATGGCACAAAGGATATCTCAATGAAATCGGCGCACAGAGAGAGCTAACTCTCGTTACTTTGGAGTTTCTCCGTCTGGTTTGTCTTCTTTAATCATTTGCCCTTGATTTGTTTTTAGTTGCCTTACTGCGACTTGTTATTGTTCGGAAAGTTGCCTTGAACAAACGACGTACCTGCGCCTGTAAATATCTTTTTTGAGATGCCATATGAAGGACAATCAAACCCACAAAGGCGTATGCTAGCCAAAAATGCGTATTACCAATGAATTCAACAAGTTGGCTGTTAACATTAAACAAGTTTGGTAACACAATACCAGTGCCAAAGATAATAAAGTTTTCATCCGTAGCATTGGCAGCGAAATAGCCACTCAACGGAACCAATAGCATAAAAAAGTACAAAGCCATATGTAACACAAAGGTTCCTACCCACAGACGCGTACGCTTTTGCTGACGGCGTTTGTATTTGTGCCGAAGAACTATCAGCAGCACAAAAATCCTGGCAAGCAATAAACTCATCACTGTGACCCCAAGAGTTTTGTGAAAGTCGTAAGCAGACCAACCATTTGAAGTCAGTGGCGAACCCATCATGTAAAAGCCACTAGCGAACAGCAGTAGGTAGAAACTTGCCATGAGCCAATGCAAAAACCACAAGCGCTGAGCTGCTGACTTTTTTTTGGCTGGTTTTCGTTTTAACTGAAAAACTGTCATTTGGATTAAACCCGTGAGTAACAATCGACTGTAAATCTACACTGGAAACTAATTTGTGTAAGCACAGATTATGTGTTCAAAAAATCAGCCAAGGAAATACTTCTACTTATTTTTATAGGGGGAATTGAGATAAACTTATGCATAAATCGGGTAAACGCTCGTTTACGCCTCGTTACTCAAAGAAGCTCAACGAGAACGGCTTATGATGCGGGGTAATACAGCAGAATTCAGGAGTCAGAAGTCAGCAGTCAGAAGTAAAAAGGGCTTGATGTCTGGCTTTTAGACAACAACGTTGTACTTCATTTACTTGCAATGTGCTGTATTAATGATGGAAAAAATTTCAGTTTGTAGGGGGAGCTTTTATTTGATACAAAAACAAGACCAACACCAGAAATGTAATCGTTTGGTGTTGGTCTTATTTTTATCACGAAAGTTTTTTTGATTCACGCCTCAAACCAGGAGTATATATCGACAAACGAGTAAATATGATTAAGCAACTTGAGCCAGTTGGCGATTTTGTTTTGTTTGTGTAGTATTGCTATATTCCGAACCGAGCAAAGAGTCATGTGTTGCCACTTTCGCTGTCGCATGAGAAACGATATCATAAACAGCTTCAAGGGCTGACTCAATCGAACCTTGCAACCAAGCAGGAAATCTCGAACAATGTTCACCAGCAAAGAACATATTATTTTGAGGTCTAGCAGCTTCGAGATAATTCACTGTATGGTTCGACTCATCCGAAGTATCATTACCCCAATGTACGGTGCAACCACCTGCACTCCATTCGTAATTACCCCAAGCGATCGAAGCAACGTTACTTACCATACCTTCAGCTAACAATTCCGGATGCACCTTACCAACAACATCTTTAACATAATCATGACGTTGTTGCTCAGTCATATTTCCCAAAACATCAGCATCATCACCAATCGTATAGCTCGCGAGCATGACGCTACCGTGATTCGGATTAAATTTCACACTTGGGTAATATGTTTGACGAACACCAGCACCGCTAAAAGATGCACCACCATTAATACCTTGTTGTTGCCAAAAAGCTTCTTTTGTGTGGAATGCCACCTTAGTTGCCGGACAATATATTGTATTGTGAATCGAATCCAACTTTCTGGCATCAAATCCGCTCAATTGCATTTTCCGCATTACCGAGAAGGGAATTGTGTTTAAGACATAATCGCAAACACGAGTTTGTAATTGTCCGTTTTCTAAATAATCAATTTCGGTATAGTTTTCACGCACCCGCATTGCTACTACAGGTTGGTTGCATTGAATTGGAGAATTGATAGATTCAACCAAACGGTGGATAATTTGCTCCATCCCGCCTTTGAGTTGTAATAAAGTGTGGCTCGTTTCAACTATAATGTCGCTTAGGAACATATCCAAGGCTTTGCTGCAACAAGCGCGGAAACCAGGATTATCTTGAATAAATGAGTTTAAATCGATAGTTTCGCCGTTTTCGCTGAAGTAAGGTTCTAAATCTAAACGTTCTAGTTCATCCATCAAGTGTGAGTGCAAGTCAGCTTCCAAGCTTGAGCGTAAGTTACCGGGGGAGATGGTATCGACGATTGTTTTTAACCAAGCTGCAAAAAGGCGGGTTTTTTCGCTGTAACGGGTGTCGGTAAAAATTCCTTGATAGCGTTCTTGCAACAATCTGGGTGCATCTTTCATCCGGAAAATGTTACCTTCGATGTTCATGAAGGCATTTTGCTCTTCAAATACGGTGACAAACTTACATAGTTTGTCAGAAAGTCCCATTTCCTTAACGTAGTGTAATGTATGTTGGTGCTCGCTGGGGATACGCATTGCTCCGAGTTCTGCGTAGGGTGCGTCAACTTCGTTACCAAAACGGTGTGTCCAGACTCTGCCACCGACGCGGTTGCTTGCTTCCATGATATCAACTGTGTGACCGAGGCGTTCGAGTTCGTATGCTGCGACTAAACCTGCGATTCCAGCTCCAATGATGGTGATATGTTTGGGGGAGGAGTTTTTGAGGGAGCAGATTTCCAGCATAAATTTCGTGTCCATGACAAATACCTCGGAGTTGATGTTTGGGATAATTTTGATATCTGCGTTGCGGTTGGTTTTTACGCTTGGCGTTTCAACCGCTTCTGTTATTTGATAGGGGTGGAATTGTTTGGTTTATGCACCCTTAGGCGGTAGCGGTGAAAAAAATTTTTTCTGATGGTGGGCTTCCTTAAGCGAATGAGCTCAATACGGTACGGGAACACCATGTTGAACCCTCAAAGATCCCCCCTAGCAGCCCTTTTCGGTCTACTGTGATCGTGGATGAGTGGGCGATTCTCCTATGCCTCCCTTCGGCTTTGCCGAACGGAGACACTTCGTGAACGCGCAGCTCATGGCAGCATTTTTTCTGGAAAGTCTGAAAGGGTAGCTTATGGCTTCAGATAATCAAATTGCAGGCTTGCTTCAACAGATGCTCACTTTGTTGAACGGTGTTAACAAGTATTGAATGACAAATATTGATATTTGTCATTTATCTCGTTATCATAGTTTTATCGTCACAGTGGAAAAGTTGCTATGTTGTCACGTCAACTTGGAAAAAACAGTCCAACAATATCGGCGCTTGGGCTTGGCTGTATGGGCATGTCTGATTTTTATGGTCCAGCCGATCGCTCGGAAAGTATTGCAACGATTCATGCAGCGCTTGATGCAGGCGTTACCTTACTGGATACAGGCGACTTTTACGGCATGGGGCACAATGAACTGCTGCTACACGAAGCGCTAGCAGGACGGCGGCGGGAAGATGTCTTCATTGCTGTCAAATTCGGTGCGCTGCGGTCTCCTGACGGCAACTTTATTGGCTTCGATGGTCGTCCTGAAGCCGTGAAGACTTCACTTGCCTATACATTGAAACGACTGGGAACCGATTACATTGACCTCTACCAGCCAGCCCGAATCGATCCGACGGTGCCGATTGAAGAGACCGTTGGGGCGATTAGTGAAATGGTGAAAGCTGGATATGTTCGGCACATTGGGTTATCGGAAGCGGGTGTAGATGCACTTCGGCGCGCTCATGCGATTCATCCCATCACCTGGCTTCAGATCGAATATTCGCTCTTGAGTCGTGGCATTGAGGATGACATCCTCCCGACTGTGCGTGAATTGGGCATTGCTGTCACTGCTTATGGAGTGCTTTCACGGGGGTTGTTGAGCGGTCACTGGTCGAAGGAACGCTCTGAACAAGCGCAAGACTTTCGAGGACATCTGCCACGCTTCTCTGGAGAGAATCTGGATCGCAACTTGTCGCTGGTCGAAGCCCTTCGCCTTATTGCCCAAGAACAGAGTGCGACGGTTGCCCAAGTGGCAATTGCTTGGGTGCTGTCGCGGGGGAACGACATTGTGCCACTGATTGGGGCGCGGCGGCGCGATCGCTTGAATGAAGCGCTGGGTGCGCTGGATCTACACTTGAGCGAGGATGATCTTGCCCGGATTGAGGCAGCAGTGCCGGTGGATGCAGTGGCAGGCGATCGCTATGATCCAGGGCAAATGGCGATGCTAGATAGTGAGAAGAGGTAAAAGCGTAGCATGAATGATTCAGCTTTGACACCAGAGTCGATTCTCGACGCAGCGGAAGAGGTTTTGCGTCGTTACGGTCCGGCAAAGGCGACGGTAGTCGATGTGGCTCGTTTTCTGGAGGTGAGTCACGGCACGATTTATCGGCATTTTCCCAGCAAAGCTGCTTTGCGCGATGCGGTAGCAGAACGGTGGCTGCATCGAGTCTCCGCGCCACTTGCAGTGATTGCAGAAGAACAAGGTTCTGCTGTTGAACGATTGCACCGATGGTTTCACCAACTCATGACTCTCAAGCGTCAAAAAGTACTGGACGAGCCGGAGTTGTTTGCAACTTATTCGGCGATTGCCCAAGAGGCGCGAGGGGTGGTTCAAGCTCACGTTTGTGAACTGGTGAGGCAAATCGCTCAAATCATCGAGAGCGGTATTTCCAGTAACGAGTTTAGGGTAGCTTCACCGCAGGCAGCGGCGAAGGCAGTTTTTCAAGCGACGGTTCGGTTTCACCATCCAGCTCACGCATCCGAATGGAGTGATCTGGACATCGACACGGACTTTGCCCAAGTATGGCGCTTGGTACTTGCTGGTCTTGTGGTGGGTGAGTTAAGCGTTTAGGTGCTTGTCACAAGGCAATGATGAAACTGTCTCGTCGGTGAAAGTCAGCCTCAGTTCCTTGATGAGTCAATGCCCAGTAAGACACCTCACCGTCTCTGTGTTTGATGACGGTGGTGATGCCAACCTCAATGGCTTGGTTTGCTGGGACGATTTTATCTAGTTCGACATCCAGGGCGATCGCTAAACCGTCCGATAGATGCTGGATGCTAAACGGGAGTGCCGTAAACGCTGTTTCCTCTTGCATCCCTTGACGGTATGCATCAAAGCGATAGATATTCCAGTCTCCGGCGGGGGAGAGGTTGAATTCCCAATACCGATCAGAATTCTTGATGCCTAGGAAGAACTCGAAGCAAGTGTCTTTCCACAGTTCGTGCTTTCGTGCTGGTGTGTCTGAAGGTGCGGCGCGCGCCACTTCTTTAACATCGCCGAGAAGCGCGTAGTGGATGGTGAATTGATTCCCTTGTCGGGCGATATTGCCTGCAATTTTCAAATCAGGTATCGGTTTAGCAGAGGGGAAGGGTTGCATCTTAAACGTCTGGTCGTTCATTTCATATCCTGGATGATGTTGCGAATCGTTGTTTCCTGAGATTCGATGCTCTCGGTAAGCTTAAACTGGACAAGCGCCCTTGCAAGGTTGTGTTCTAGATGCTTGACTTTGAAGTAAACATTCCCTGCTAAATAGTCAGCAAAGAATCTCAGTCCCAACTCAAAGGCGAGCAGACGGATTGCATCGTATATATAGGCATAGTCATTTTCCGTGAGAAACGCTTTTGCCACAGAAAGATAGCCTTGTAGGATTCCCTGACACAGATCAGTATCGAAATGAACGCTTTCCCACTGCTCGGTTTCTTCTCCGGCGGGATTACACCCTGAACGCAGGCAATCGCCAATGTCGTAATGTACCAGACCCGGCTTAACGGTGTCGAGGTCTACTACGCTGACCGCTTGCTGGGTAGCAGTGTCGAACATAACATTGTTGATTTTTGGATCGCCGTGCATGAGGCGTAGTGGCAGATCGCCTCTAGCTTTGGCATTTTCCAGGACATGCGCCCAAACTTGGCGATCGCTGACAAACTGCAAGCAATAATTCACTTCCGGAGATTGGCGCGGGGTAGTTTTTGCTAGAACTTCCTCGTAGTGCTGAAGGTACACCGGCGTAATGTGGAACCCTTCTAGGGTATCGGCAAGTTTTTCAGGTGGTAAATCGCTGATAAGATTATGGAACATCCCCAGAGCATAGCCAACTTCTTGGGCGTGTGAGCGATCGTGCATTGTGTCGAAAGACTGTGAGCCTTCAATAAAGCTGATTGCCCGCCAGAACGATCCGTCAGCATCCCTCCAGTGGTCTTGAGCATTCTTGGTCAACAACACGCGTGGCACTTCCCAACGGCGGCTGAGTGGAGTATTTTGTAGTTTTTTGTGAATATGCTCAGTGAATGTACGCATATTCTGCATGATAAGTTGAGGCTGATGAAATACGTGCGTGTTGATGCGTTGCAGGACAAAATGCTTTTCCCCCGGGGAATCCAGAGTGACTAGAAAGGTGTCATTAATATTACCACTGCCAAATGATTGAACCGCCGTAACTTTCCCCTGGAGGGCGAATTGATTGGCAATGGCAACCAAATTGTCAGTGTCCTGTGTCCTGAAATTTTCCGTCATGTTTGTTTTTGACCTGCGCAACTCCCCACGTGATTGTATGAAGGCAATAGGGGATATGGTAGCGTAAGTTTCACGTCAGGTCTGTATAAAAATGTTGCAAGGCTCACAAACTCATTTAAAATCAGCTTAAAAAGGGTGTGAGAAGAAATGTCAGCCAAAGACCGATTCCATGAAGCTGTCAAAAAAGGTCTTCAGAAACAACAGTGGGTGATTACACATGACCCTTTAAGGATTGAGTTTGGTGAGGAAGATGAAGTTAGAATTGACTTGGGTGCAGAACGGTTGTTAGCGGCTGAAAAAGCAGGAGAAAAGATTGCGGTTGAAATTAAAAGTTTTTTGAGTGACTCAGCATTGTTTGATTTTCATATGGCGCTGGGACAATTTTTGAATTACCGTTTAGTTTTAGAAGCAAGTGAAAAGGAACGCATCTTATATTTAGCAGTGCCAATTGCGGCTTATGAGTCCTTTTTTCAACGTGATTTACCCCAAGCATCAGTGCGGCAATATCAAGTCAAGCTGATTGTGTACGACCCAGTGGATGAGGTAATAGCCAAATGGATAAATTAGTATTTTATCGTCAGTGTATTCAAGAACTATTAACCGAATACAGCAATGTTACACCAATCAACGGCGAAATTGAGGTGCAAACAATTTTTGATACAGAACACGACCATTATCAAATTGTTGATTTGGGATGGGATAAACATCGCCGCATCTATAATTGTGTGATGCATTTGGACATTAAAGACGGGAAAATTTGGATTCAACGCAACCAGACTGATAAATTGATTGCTAATGAATTGGTAGCAATGGGTGTGCCAAAGAAAGATATTGTGTTGGGCTTACAGCCTGTTTATGCAAGAGAGTATACGGGGTATGGTGTGGCGTAGGAGTATCTAGAGTTACGCCAGCACAATGTCCAAGGCTTATTGCTCTTGGGTGCCTTGGCGTTGAGCGATTTGCATTAATAACCGTAATGCTTCATTGACAGACTTATCAGTTGGAAATGCCTGTGCTACATCAGAATCAAGCAACACAAGATTAGTTCCAGCTTTGTAGCGTTCTGCATACTTCCCCCGAACAGCACCTGTCATTTTGGAAAAGTCATATTCAGGACGTAGCTCATCCTCAAACTTGTTCTCAATCTCCTTCCTCATAGAACCTCCGCTCTTGCCCTGTTGCTTCTCTGGCACTGATAATCCGGATATGCTTATCTCTGTCGGTATGAGAAACCAGCAGCAAGCGACCATACCTGGATAATCCGATAGTAACGTATCGGCTCTCTCCTATCGAGTGATCAGGATCTGGAAAGGTTATCGATAAGGCATCGCCGAATACAGTAGCGGCTTCCTGGAATGAAACGCCGTGCTTTTTAAGATTTGTGTCTCCTTTATCGGGATTCCACTCAAATTCCATGCCTAAAGGTGCATTATTCGTTACTTTAATTAGCTTATCAGCCAAATGCTATCTGTTGTAGCTGATACCCTCACCCGTCGGTCATAGCTTAACATTAAATAAACCGCCAAGACGCCAAGTACGCCAAGAGTCAAAGAGCAAGTATTAAGTGCAAGTTTAGAGAGAATTGGTATGAGAAATCGGCGAACTTCGCTCTTTAATTGTGTGCTTGCGCCGCTGGAATTGCTCGCTCCACTCAGAGGCTTCCAATGCAAAGCGATAACTGAGGAACTGTCCTAATGCAGAGTAAAAAAATGTTAGTAGTATTTGGTTTCCTAAACATCAGTTAGTGCCTCTGGAACCTCTGGTAGTTCCAGCCCAAAGCGAAGCAATAAAGCGAAGCTAGGTGAGAATTGAATTTCTTCATCGATGCTTATAACTCCGATAGTTTCCCGAATCCTGTTGTTGAACTCGAAATTAGAGACTATATTTTCTCCCATGGAGCAATTAGCTAGTTGGATAAAGAATTCATGAAGAGGAGTACCTTTTGAAATCACAGTACTAGGACTAGGAAGTGGTACATTATTTTGTGTTGATAAAAATTGACTAATCCCATCGAGTACAACCCCATATTCATAGCCTGGGGGCAAAGTCCATTGCTTAAGATTCTTGAGCATGAATGCTCGAAAGCTAGATGGCTCAATGAAAGTGGAGAATTTTAACTTTGGATGTTTACAGAAGAAATAGGAATTGCCGTCTTCTGGCATAGCAAAGTAGAATTTAGGTACTGTCCATGATGGAAGACTTGAATGAGCTACTTGAGCTTGCGCGAGTATATTGTCAGAATGGTAGTAAGCAAAAAAAGCATTTGCAGTCCCAACACATTTAGCCATATTCCGAGCATGACGCAAATGATTTTTTGATTTTGCATATAACTTTCCGCGAGATTGGTAATCTTCACGTTTAGCTTGAACTAGTATTACTTTGCGGATATAAGGTGTTTTTAACTCAGTAATTGGATCGTGACCACAGATGACAATAACAAAATCTCCTCCAATCCTTGATTCTGTTGGTTTTGTTAAATCTGAGATACGAAGATCAATTTGATAGGCTGAGTGGTTGCACTGTAGGTAATGGGGAATAACATCAAATACACGCATCATATCAGCAATATCTGATGTAAGAACTTCCTCAGATCGTCCATTCCCTCGACTTAGCGTTGCGCGACACATAACATGAGTTGCTACTGTGTAGCCAATGACGCGAAGTATTTCTTCAGCAGCAAAATCCATCACAACATCTCCCGCTCGAGTAATTTGACCCTGTAAGAATTTATATACAAATTACCCAAATCAGCAACTCGTCTAAATAGTCACTCACTGATCGCACTCATCGGAAAAATCCGGCTTAAGTCCAATAACGCATCTTCAAACCCAGGAATTGCGACAGACTGATTCGCCAGAGAAATCTGCTTGGTGAGATAGTTAAACTCGCCTTGAATATTTTGATAAGGCTGACTGTAACGCTCTAATTGGTAAGCATTTAAGTTGACAATCCAATAATTGGAAATTCCGGCTTCTGCGTACAGCCCTAGCTTCGTTGTTTGGTCATAAGCCAATGTGGAATCAGAAATTTCAACAACAAGCAAAATATTTTCGGGATAGGGATGATGAGCGAGATAACTCTCATCTCTTCCCCGTGCAATGACGACATCTGGCTCAGGCTCACTATAATTGGGAAGGGTGATGGGATCTTGCCCACGGATAACTGCTTGGTCACCCAAAAGCCGATTCAATTGACGGCAAAGTCGGGTTGTACAAAATGTATGCGTTGTTCCCTTTGCAGTCTTTTGGATCAATTCTCCCCGAATCAATTCAATCCTGTCTCCCTCCGTCAAAAATCCAAGTTCAATCAGTCGATGATATTCGTCGATTGTGAATCGCTTTGGTGTAGCAATCATGGCATCCATCAGATGTAACTGCTTCCACTTTAAATTTAAATTCTATGCCAGCACAGATTAAACTGACTTTGCACTCAACGCCTCAAACTGCTGCCAGCAAAGATACAACGCACGCGGGACGTGAAAGCAGCCCTTCCATTTACCACCTTTGAGATTTAACAGCACTTCCCCACGCCGATTAAGGTAGCCAAACCACTCACCGTATTCTGGATCAGCAAAGTGCGACCATGCGTAATCGTGCATCTTTTGATACCACTCCCAACACGCCTCACGCCCTGTCAGGCGATCGCCCATTGCCAATGCAACCAAAGACTCTAAATGAACCCACCACAGTTTCTGATCCCATTCCAATTGCTGTGGGGGATGACCATCTGCATCCATAAAGTAATATAATCCGCCGTACTCACTATCCCAAGCAAAATTGAGGATATTTAGCACCACGTCAACGGCTTGGTTAATCGTTTTAGTATCATTGCGACGACGAGCGATGTCCATGATAAACCACATTGCTTCGATACCGTGACCGGGGTTAATTAACCGTCCGTCAAAAGAATCAATGTGGGAACCGTCGGGGGCGACGTTTTCGTACATCAGCCCTCGTTCTTGGTCTAGAAAATCGCTCATTACTTCCTGAACAGTAGCAGCCAGGACGTTCTCAAGGGTTTCGTTGGGTAGCAGCCATTCCATTTCCAGAGTCAAGTTGGCTAAAATCATCGGTACAGCTAGAGATTTCATCGGGCGCGTACCGGGGTAGGTTTTGGTATATTTGCCCTTGGGGTTGTCCTGGCGGCGCAAAACGTTGTTGTAAGCTTGCATCGCCACATCCTTTGCCCAGTCTTCACCAGAGGCGAGTGCATATTGACTAAATGCCATTGCTGCAAAGCAATCAGAAAAGATATTGTAGGGCTGAACCAGTGGCTTCCCTTCACGGGTTAGTGCAAAGTACCAGTTCCCGTCGGCATCTCGACCATGTTGGGTAAGAAAATTAGCACCATTGCTGGCAATTTTCAGCCAATTTTCGCGTTTTTCTAACTGGTTGTAAAGCATGGAAAAAGTCCACACCTGGCGGTTTTGCAGCCAAATAAACTTATCTGTGTCATAAACCTTACCCTCGCGATCAAGACAGGTGAAATAGCCGCCTTGCTCCCAGTCAATCGAGTGTTTTTCCCAAAATGGGAGTACGTTGTTGAGGAGCGCGTTTTTGTAAAGTTCAGCAAGCTCTTTAAAATCGTACTCCATAAATGTCCTCCCCTTTGCACCAAAACCAACTGCTTGACACTCCCCACGGAAAGACGCGCCGGGGGATTCTTGGCTCAACGTCACAACTTGCGTGAGCCAGGGTTTCGCCAAGCAGAACAGAGGTTCCGACTCCCCAAGCGTTACTTTCCGGATGCCCTCCGGTAGACTTTGCTTTACACAAAATATTGATAGCTGCATTCACGTCTCGTTGAAGAAGACATCCACATTTACACGAGTGTGTCCGGGTTGACAACGTTTTCTTGACGATGTTTCCACAACTGCTACACTTTTGACTTGTATAGTGAGGTGGGACAGCTACAACTTGAGTGTTAAACTTCCTAGCATTGTATTCTAACCAACGACGAAAAGCACTCCAAGCCACATCACTTATTGACTTGGCTAGACGACTATTCCTTACCAGCCCCTTCACATTCAACTCTTCATAGGCGACATAGGCGTTAGCCTTGCATATGTTACGCGCCACTCTCTTAGCGTGTTCTTCCCGTTGCCTACTTACTTTTAAATGTTTGCGAGCATATCGCCCTCTGGCTTTGCGTCTGTTGTTTTTCCCTTTCTCTTTGCTGTAGATGCGACGTTGAGCGTGCTTAATTGCTTTTTCGGCTTTACGCAAAAACCGGGGATTCTCTTCATGGTATCCGTTTGAGTCAGAGTAAAAGTACTCCAACCCTACGTCTAACCCAACCTCCCCATTCTCCGTTCTGGTTTCAGTAGTTATATCCACTTTTACGCAGAATTGGATATAATATCCATCAGCCCGTCGGACAATCCTCACTCGTTTAATCAGTTCTGCTGGGTATGTGTGAATATCCCATTTACCCAGCAATTTGAGTTCACCAATATTCTTTTTGTCTGAGAAAGTTATTCGGCGTCTAGTCGGGTGTAGCTTCCATCCTGATGTCTTGTATTCGACACAACGAGCGTCTTTCTTAAAACGTGGATACCCTTTTTTACCTGGCTTGCTCTTTTTGCAGTTGTCGAAAAAACGTGAAATAGCACGCTCTACATTCTCAACCGACGCTTGACAAGCATGACTATTCAAGTCTTTAACGAATGCATATTCAGCGCGCAATGCAGTGTTGTACTGGTACAATTCCTTCTTTCCAACGCCACGATTATCCATGCAATATCGTAATACCTTGTTTCGCACAAACTGACTTGTCCGAATCGCTTCATCTATCGCTTTTGATTGACGCTGGTTGCACACGGCTTTGTATTCCAATACCAACACTTTTAAATCACCTCCTTTTATCTGCTAACCTTATACTAGTATATACACAATATCTATTTATGACAACAAAAAAACGATTAAGAAATATACCAGTTTTACACGATGAGGTAAAGCAGAGGCACCAAATTGTAGTAACACCTACAGCTTGGGAGAACATGAAAAGTGAGGCAGAAAGAAGAGGTATCAGTATAAGCGAATTAATAGAAGAGTTTGGACGGGGAATAAATTCCCCTACGGGCTTATCCCCATAAATGGAATTTAGGGGCTTGCGCCCTCCGATTTCTGGTCAATTATCGCCTCGCAGTAGGTAGTTCACAAATTATCGGTCATACCGATGAATCTGAAGAAAAATTTTCCCAAAACAGGGG
>NZ_AP018268.1:1182985-1368702 GCF_002368435.1 Kalymmatonema gypsitolerans NIES-4073 | reverse complement strand
GGGGGTGAGGGGTCTTGCCCCTCATGGCAAACCTGATATACTGTGTTAAGTAGATGCACCCTGATGATCTGGAGAGCTACCCAAGTGGCTCTCTGTTTTTTTCTTTTTGTTGTGTTTGTTTTGTGTTTGCTGTCCTCCGTGAAATTTCATAAAAATATTAAAAAATGTAAATAAGGGGTATAACCAATCATCCCAAAAATGAGATAATATGATATGAAAGATGCACCCTGATGATCTGGAGAGCTGCCCAAGTGGCTCTCTTTTTTTTTCTTTACTTATAGATATTAGTCATTAAATAGGAGTCATTTGTCAAGAGTTATTTAGGAGCAAGTTGTGAACACTCGGACGAAGGACAAAAGCTTGATATAATCGCTCCTCAAACCACTAAGAGTTGTGGGAGAAAATAAATGGCAGACTGGCAGGAAATTACTGGTGGTGTCACAGCACCCAGGGGGTATCGCGCAGCAGGGATTGCAGCAGGATTGAAACCTTCGGGATTGCCGGATTTGGCTTTGATAGTGTCAGATGTGGAGGCGATCGCCGCAGGTGTATTTACGACAAGTCATGTCAAAGCAGCCCCTGTGGATTATTGCCGGCAACGCTTGCAAGGAAAGCATAGCGCTCGTGCTATCCTCTGCAACGCCGGACAAGCAAACGCAGCTATCGGCAATCAAGGCTGGTTAGATGCCTTAGAAAATGCCATGATGGTAGGACAAGCACTAGGTATCCCTTCAGAATCGGTGCTACTCGCTTCTACTGGGGTGATTGGGCAACGAATTCGGATGGATGCACTCAAAGCAGGAATTCCCAAACTCGTAGCCGCCCTTTCCGAAACAGGGTCAGATGCAGCAGCAAGGGCAATCATCACTACAGACTTGGTGACAAAATCTATTGCCCTAGAAACAACGATAGGCGATCGCCCAGTACGGATTGGCGGTATTGCCAAAGGTTCTGGAATGATTCATCCCAACATGGCAACAATGCTTGCGTTTGTTACCTGTGATGCAGCGGTGTCTCCCAGTTTATGGCAACAAATGCTGAGTCGTGCAGCTGATAGAAGCTTCAATTCGATTACCGTTGATGGCGATACAAGCACCAACGACAGTTTAATCGCTCTTGCCAACGGTCAATCCCGCACCCCGGCGATTACTGAAATGGGCGCAGAAGCAGAAAAATTAGAGGCGATGTTAACAGCAGTTTGCCAACACTTGGCGAAGGCGATCGCCCGTGACGGAGAAGGCGCAACTTGTTTGATAGAAGTGCAAGTCACAGGGGCGCAGGATGAACAAGCAGCCCGTCAAGTTGCCAAAACCATTGCAGGTTCTTCTCTTGTCAAGTCTGCCATTTTTGGACGCGATCCCAACTGGGGACGCATCGCCGCAGCAGCGGGACGCGCCGGAGTTCCTTTTGAGCAAGAAAACCTGAAAATAAAGTTAGGGGATTTCTTGCTGATGGAAAATGGTCAACCACTCCCATTTGACCGCAAAGCCGCAAGTGAATATATGAAGGAAAAAGCCGCAACAGATGCTTCTATGGCAGAAGATGCGATTGCCACTAACATGAGCAATGATTTATCTGTGGATCGCAGTACTGTTAAAAAACAACGGGTAGACAATCCGGTGGTAATTTCGGTTACTCTTGGCAATGGTTCTAGTTCAGGTATCGCTTGGGGCTGTGATTTGAGTTACGACTACGTGAAGATTAACGCGGAGTATACGACTTAACGCTGCGAAGAATAGGAAATGGTGAAACCAGTAGATATCGGCGGCAAGCGTTTAATTAGTCTAGCACCGGATGCTTGGGTAAAATGGGTAACGCATTCCCCCGATGTCTTAGCACGAGAATGTAACCTCTGAAACTCAGAGGTTACATCTTTTGGGAATTATTTGAATTCCTTTGGCAACACAGTATTCAATTCATTACGACTGTCAAAAAAAATATGAAAAATCGTTTGATGTCATGTCCGATTAAATAACCAAACTCAAGTTTGTAGTGAGGAATGCGCGTCCTCTTCCACGAAAACAAGGACTAACAGGGCAATCGCGATTGGCTCCGCCACTGCAGGGCAATCACACTGTTTGACTTGTTTCTCCCAGAACTGAAGCCTCATATCATGTCCGGCTAATTAGTTATGATTTCCACGTTAACTGAACCCCACCCCGCGCCGCCCCTCCCCCTTCGGGTATGCCTAGTGGGTACGGCCACGGCTATCGCCTGTACCGTGCGTCCTCCGGAGGAGGCACGGCACGCTACGCGTATGCCTGCGGCACGCTTTGCGCTTACGCCAGTCGCCTGGGCGTGGGAAACCCGCCTGCAGCGCGCTTACTCACCGCAAGCGGTCCGGGGAGGTGAAGCGCAGCTTTACCGGGGTGGGGTTCTTTGGGTAATGATAAGTATTTAACCGGACTTGATATCATACACCCGTTTCATTCCATCTGGACATACATTGCACTCTGATCCACAAATTTACCCATAAAAAGCCCACAATGAGTCCTGCAAAGGTTGTCCGGTTTTGTCCCGAAAAAATGTAGCGGAGCAACGCCGGATTTTACCTGCTGGGTTAGACGATGTAAGACGGGCGATCGCCCGCTATCGTTGTTTGAGTTTAGAATCCCCGCACATAAGCGGGCGGGGAATATGTCAATAGTTTCTCAACTTGTCCTACCACAAATTTCAATCGTCCAACAAACTCATCAATGCTTGAAATTGGGGGTCTTGCAACTCTGACAATTGATGCTGTAACTTTGACAATTGACTCTGTAATGCTTGGGTTACGTAGAGCATATTAAATTCTTGTGCAATTTTTAGCTGATTTTCTTTGATTTTGATTTGTTGAAGCAGGTGGTTTTCAACGTGTGTTGAATCATGATATTGAGTAATCATAGTTGCACCTCTGTTGATCAATTGATGCACAAAACTCAGTATTATTCAAAATTCATAGCATAATTTTTGCTCCGACATTTAAAATCACTATAGATAAATGCCTCATTAATACCATGATCGATTCTCTTGCTGATACAGCAAAGCTTCGAGAACTGCTCGCCAACCTGACTTTTCACGTCATGTGGAAAAGTCCACAAAAAATCTAACTTTCAAACCCAAACTTCAAAGTCTCTCTCCTACAAGGAGAGAGAAATAGAAGCGAGGTTTTCCAGATACCGTGAAAAGTAAGGCACCAGTGCCCAGGTTTTACCTTCAGTTTCTGTCCTAAACTACCTGCCGGCAGCTATAATTTTTATTAATTGTCGCTTCAAATCGTGACAGGTGATTCTACGTAGATAGTCGGTTCTTGCATTCTAAATTCAATTCCATAATTGTGAAGATGCTTAGAAATTTTCTCGTTTGCTAACTCCAATAACCGCTTTCTTAGTTGAATTGAATTTTCACTCGAACCTAATATAAAAAATGTCACTCTAGCATGGGTTGTTTGATTTTCAGAATCGTCTGTCAAAGTAATATTGGTACTACCTGGGTCAATTCCAAATAATGAATTAGTACTATTAGCAATGACTTGCTGCACCAGTGCTTGCTCTCGCTCTTCCAGAAACTTCAAAAAGTCGATATACAGCAAGACCATCACCTTCTTGCCTCTAGTAATATTTTCAATTTCTAAATTTGCCAATATGGAATTTGGCACAATAAAAAGTGTACTTTTTGCCGCTGTACGAATCTTGGTAGAGCGTAAACCAATCGACTCCACTCGACCAAATAAACCTTCTGGAATTTGTTGAGAACGTTGTAAACGAATATATTCTCCAGGAACAAAGGGGCGATCTAAATACAACACGATAGTTCCCAATAATTGCTCTAAAGTCTTTTGAGCAGCAAAAGCAACCGCCACACCTGCAATTCCTAAACCCGTTACTAAACCAACTAAATCAAATCGGTTCTTGGCAAAAGCTAGCACAGCAAAAAAGCCAATAATCACATTTGCTAAAGTCTCAAATACTAGTAGTAGTTCATCAACTTCCCGACCGAACTTGCGGAGTAAATCTATTCCGTAAACAAGGAGAAATTGACGAAATAAACGCGAGACTAGCCAGGCTAAACTAATAATAACTGCCAAATCAATAAAAGGATTAATAAAGTTATAGACTAGTTGATACTCCTTAATCCAATTTAAAGAGAAAGAAATTAAGATTAAGGTACCAGCAAGTTTAAATAAGTTTCTAATTGGATAGATTAATTTTTCATAAACTGTAGTCAGTTGCTGTGGAAAAAATTGCCTGAGAAGCAACCTAACAAGCAAAGGTGTATATCTTCCTACTAGGAAAGACAACAGTATAAATAGTAGAAAGATTCCAAACTTAATTAATATAGGTTTAGCTACTTGTTCAAAGTCTCTAAAATTTTGAATAATTTCTGAAAAATTCATAAATGAGTTTTAAATTGTAATAGGAGAATCAACATAGATAGTTGGCTCGTCAATATCAAAGGCGATACCATATTCTTTTAAACGCTGGGTAATACTTTGATTAGCAAGGTCAAGGAGTTGACGTCGCAGTCCCATTGAAACTTCACCAGAACCTAAAATAAAGAAAGTAATTTGTGCTTGTGTTCGCTCTGCTGTTTGTACTTTAGAAGACTGCCCTACTTGCTCTGGCAAATCTTTAAAAATAACATCGGTGCTGCGCGTATCAATTCCAAAAATATCGACGGTACTTTCAAGGATAACCTGGCGAATCAAAGCTCGTTCTTCATTCTGAACGGCGCGATAGAAGTTTAAATAAGTAATTGCCATCACCTTCTTAGCGCCACTAAAGTTTTCAATGTTAACCTGCGTGAGTGAACTGTTAGGGACAATTATTACTGTACCCTTACCAGAGGTGCGAATTTTGGTAGAGCGTAAGCCAATTGATTCAACTCGACCAAAAGTTCCATCTGGTAAGCCAATATAGTCATCAATGACAAAGGGACGATCAAGATAAATAACGACACCACCTAATACTTGTTCCAATATCTTCTGGGCAGCAAAGGCTATTGCTAAACCACCAATCCCTAAACTCGCTACCAGTCCAAAAATATTGATTTGATGAGTTTCGGCAAAGATAATAGTTGCGACAACTACAATTATTATATTTGCAAGTAACTTAGTAAGAAGTAGTAATTCACTGTTAACTTTTCGCCCACTTTTGATGGCTGCATCTAATAGATAGAAATCAAAAAACTGCTTGAATATTTGAGAAGCTAACCAACTGCCAGTAATCGTTAAAGCTAATCCAATGGGAATTTCTATCAGCCTAGACCAATCAGATTCTGGGAGTAAAATTGCGAATATATCAGCAAGTAAAAGACAAAATGCAACGCGCAGCCAGTTTTCATAAGGCTTGACAACTTTTTGATAAGCAACTCTTTCTTTCAAAGAAATGAAACGAGTTATTAGTGATTGTGCAAAGCTCATACTACGTAAACCCAGTATAGGGAGAAACAAGCCACCACTGATGAAAGCCAATAACCAAGTCAATCCTAGAGCGCCGATATGTAATCTCCCATCGTTATTCAAAATTTCAAACAAGGAATCTAGCACTAGTAAACTCCATTTTTTTGCTGATACATACTATTACATTTTGCTGGAATAAATCTAAACTGCATTCCTTATGCTTCAATGAGGGACAGCGCTTAATATTTGCTTATGCTCTAAAGTTAAAGTATAGGCGCGGATCTCCCGCCGTAAACGCAAAGCGTACCGCAGGTATACGCGCTGCATATGCCTATGCCCTACGGGCAAGCTACGCAAACGGGCGATGGTGCAAAGCGATCGCCTCACTTCGATTCTCCAAAAGAGGCGATTGAATAGGACGAGCCGTTGCCATACCAGCATTCCTTAAGCTGATTGGTAAATTGTGCTCCCGCAAGCAGTTGTTGAGTCATAGCATTAAGTGCGTATGCCTGAGGAACCAAGACCCTATGCTTGTAGGGATTTTCATACAAAAAGCCAGGGCAGAGATTGAGCGCAGAACCAGAAGCTGCCAATGCAGTTAAAAGAGTGGCTAAAACAACAATCAGTAGCCTCGCCCAAAATGTCACCCAAATTGTTTCCACGATCTCAATACTTTTTTGGCTCAGGTGAGTGAGTTTATTCATAAACACTGCTCCGTAAAACTTTACGGTTATAGGTAGGGCAACAGAAGAAACAGGATAAAGTGAAAGCCCTAGATACGCCCTAAAATCAAGTAGATTCCGACTGCCCTGCCCATTTCTCCTATCCGCTTACAAGTAGATTCAAATAGGGTTCTCAGTTCTTTCTCGCCCATCAAATCAACGCTGTTATTAAACACTACAGCAATATGAAGTATGGGTTCAGCAGCTATTTTGTTGTAGTTGTCAAGATTCAAAACCTTTGCACATTTAAGCTTTGTATAGCGCTTATTCATTTCATCTTCTAGTAAAGATAGAGCCGAGAGCGCTGAAGCGACATCTTGGAAATTTGAACGCCACAACCAAGGTGCATTTTTCCCAAATTTTGGAAGAGAATTGTTCTGCATGATTGTTACCATTTAAGCATTTATCCTCAAGTTAAAACCATCAATATCAAATGAGTTTCTAGAAAGCTAATATCGCTATATGAAGTGAGAAAAGATTGTTCTACACCTGAAGAGACAAGTCTTCCTTGGTAGTTTTTAAGTTATGCAGCTACACCCGAAACTTTAAGAATTTTGATTGGAATATCTTGCCAAGTTGCGGTTTTTTTAGCTTTTCTTATGTATATATTACTTCAATTATAAAACCTTAACCAGGGTTATAAGTTAGACTTGAGACTTGCAAATTTCTATCTTTGGATAGAATTATATAAATGCTGGATTCTACAATGGATTGGTTGAAACAGCAGCCTCACCAACACCTGCTGCCAACCAATCAACGACAGTAGGCATGGAGTTTTATCAGAACGCTCTAGGACGGACAATAGCTCACGTACTTTGACTGCACATAGCCGAGGAAAGGAACTAAAATTGGTACCCAACCATTTTTTCCCCGTTCCCCAAGGACAACATTTTGACCATTAGGAACTACTCCAACCTTCGCTGCATTTATAGAAGGCTTTTCCCGCACAACTAGTCCTGCGTTGGCTACAACTTTACGACAGAAGTTTTGAGAACGGGGTGACGCCGCTTGGCAAGAGGTAAGATAATTAGTATGTAATATGTAGCCCTGTATAGGAGCTGAAATTGGCACCCAGCCATTTTTCCCGCGATTTCGGATCGTGACTTCTTGTCCATAGTCTAAAAGACCAACCACGGAACTATTAATTGTAGGCTTTTGCCAGACGTAAAGACCGTTTCTTGCCATAATCTGACGACAGCTACCCGGATATCGCGCCAGTTGATATTTACCCTGATTTTTTTGCAATGCCCGTTCTGAGCCAGAAGATTGAATCCCCTGAAGCTTATCTGTATTAACAGCGAAACAGGGACTTGCAAAAACCGTTGCAGTTAACATTAGTGAAGTCGTTAAGGTTAAAAATTTTTGCCAACCACTCTTTTTCATGATGACAATTCTTGTTACTAAAATCTGCTTTATGTCAGCACTGGCAACACCTTTTCGCCAAATACCTCAATGAACTGCTGCTGCTCTCGGTTAACGTTATGCAGAATGAGTTCATCAAATCCCAGGTCAATATCCTTTTGCAGCCACTCGATATGCTGCTGTAGGTCTGGCGAGATGCGGACGTGTTTATATAGTTCGTTTGGCTGTACAAACATCCCAGCAGCATCAAACTGCTGAGGAGTTCGCAATTGGGTCATCACGATGTTCTTAAAAATGTTATTGCGCCACTGTTCATGCGCTTTTTGTCGCGCTGTCTCCTCATCGCGGTCGTAGGAAAGCTGCACTTTCAAAATCATCGGTTTGCCTTCTCCACCACCCCGGCGAAAAGCATCAACCACTTCCTTAAGTTTTTCCGGTGGACGAGAAATCGTAATCAGTCCATCTGCCCAACCACCAAGCCATTCTGTAGTTTCGGTAGTGATAGCTGCACCAATAATGAGGGGTGGTGCCTCAGGACGGGTATAAAGCTTTGCTTCTTCAACGCACACCTTACCGTGATGCGTAACTGTCTCTCCTGCCCAAAGAGCGCGAATGACATCTACGCATTCCTTAAGGCGGGCGTTGCGATCGCTCTTACAGGGCCATTTCTCCCCGGTGATCTGTTCGTTGAGTGCCTGACCGCTACCTACTGTTAGCCAGAAGCGGTTGGGAAACATCTCTGCCAAAGTTGCTGCAGCTTGAGCGATGATAGCAGGATGATACCGCTGACCAGGAGCACAGACAACGCGATAGGAAAGCGTCGCCGTGGCTTGCATAGCCGCACCCAACCATGACCAAGCAAAACCACTTTGTCCTTGCTGTTCACTCCAGGGGTGGAAGTGGTCGGAAGATAAGGCATGGGTGAAGCCAGCTTGTTCTGCCATTTGGACGTACTTAAGCAGTTCGCTGGGCTTGAACTGTTCGTGGGAAGCGTGATAACCAATTTTTACCATAAAGGATTCTCCGTAGTTTTTATATACTCCTTGTAGTTGAATTGATGTCAGATCAGGCATTTAGCGTATCCGATTCACCGGCAACTAGCGATAGCCGTATGCCTCTAACGCAATGGAATACAAATCACCGTTGAGGGGTTGATATTGTGAATAGCTCAATAAATCAAACAGATACTTGTACTCGTGCGCCTTGAGTGTGGCTGTACATTTCTTGTCTGCCAAATTGTACAACGTGCTCGCCACAATATTTCGCCTGTAAATTACTTGGGGTGATCGCTCTGTAACTTAATAAGTAGTCCAAGCAAGCCAACAACAATCGCAACGATCAGCAAGGGCACGAGATTGAATCGGATGCCAGATCCAGTTGCGTCATTCTGCCAACGCAAAATCCACAGCGCACCATCGCCAATTTCAAATGAGGGTACGCGTAGAATGACGAAAAGTGCTGGTAGTCCCAGGAAAACGGCAATCAGTGTCAGAAAAGTTACTACAGTGAGACTTAACCACGTTTTCAGGTTTGATTCAATGCGCTTCATAGCATTGTTCACTCCACAAAGACTTCATCTCATCACTGCACACATCAGGTTGTTCCACTTGCCGAGACAACAGCTGTCGTATTCCATTGCTGTTTCCAACTTGACAGCACCAACCAAACCATAAACAGTCGAACAACCAGGGGAAACTTGTCCGGTAAATCCACGATCGCTCGCCGTGTCCAAGCGTGTTCGGGTCGGATTACCCCTATCGTTTCTCCTTGTGCCTGCAAAAGAAATATTCGCTTCTACCATGTGAATTTCTCCTATCATTGCATTTTGGGTAGGGGAATGATTTACTAACGCATACGATTCACTCGAAACCAGCGATAGCCGTATGCTTCTAATGGGATGGAGTGAGAATCGCCGTTGAGAGATTCATACTGGCGATCGCCGCTTGCGGTGCTGCGCGGAGCGCAATCGCCAAATAAATCAATCAAATGCTTGTACTTATTTGATTGCAAGGTTGCGATACACGCCTTATCAGCTAAATTGTGGAGAGCAATCACCGCCTTGCCTTCCCACTCACAACAGTGGGCAAAAACGCTCGGTTCATCCGTGTCAAGAATGTGACACTTACCTTTACCAAACTCCGGGCACTGCTTGCGGATGCGGATCAGGCGCTCCATCCAATTGATTAACGAACCAGGATCGCGTTGTTGGGCAGCAACATTAACTTGTTTATACCCGTAGTCTCCTTCTCTGATGACAGGTCGAGCAAGGGCATCTGGTGGAGCAGTGGAGAAGCCACCATTCGGTTCATCTGACCATTGCATCACTGTACGGACGCTGTTTCGACCCTCAAGCGACAAGTCGTCACCCATGCCAATTTCTTCGCCGTAGCGTAGCAGAGGTGTACCTGGCAGGCTGAATAGCAGACTGTAGGTGAGTTCTATCCGACGGCGTTCGCCCCCTAACATCGGTGGCAAGCGACGGCGAATGCCATGCCCAAAAATTTGCATATTCTTATCAGGAGCAAACGCTTGGAAAATTTCCTCTTGTTCAGACTGACTGATACGATCAAGCGTTAGTTCGTCATGGTGACGCACAAAGTTGAGCCACTGACAGATGTGGGGAATATCAGGTAGTGTCTTGAGTCCGTCATGCAGTGCTGCGGATTCTTGACGCGCCAGAGCCAGAAACATATATTGGTTTAGCAGGAAGCTGAACAGCAGGTGCATTCTGTCGCCCTTGCCCAAGTAGAAAGGGATTTTGTCTGCCTCCACATTTGCTTCTGCCAGCAGCACCGCATCACCACAACGCGATGAAAGAAACTCTCGCATTTCTCCCAAAAAGCTTTGCAACTCAGTATGCTCTGCTTCTTTGATACCAATTGGGTTAATCAAAAAATGGGCTGCGTCAATGCGAAAGCCAGACACGCCAAGTTGCAGCCAGAAGCCCATGATTTTACGGATTTCTTCCCGTACCGCCTCTTCAGCAATGTTTAAGTCTGGCTGTTCTTTGTAGAAGTGATGCAGATAGTAAGCTCCAGCCTGTTCATCGTACTCCCAAATGCTTTCCTCCACATTGGGGAAGGCGAGGAGTGTTGGGTTAGATTTGGGCGGATTGTCAGACCACACATAGTAGTTGCGGTACTTGGAATGTTTGTCACGAGCCGCCTGGAACCAGGGATGCTGATTGGAGGTATGATTAACTACTAGGTCAATCAGCACCCGAATACCTCGTTCGCTGGCTTGATGAACGAACTCCACGAAGTCTCCCAGCGTCCCCAGTCGTGGGTCAACGTTGTAGTAGTCCATCACGTCGTAGCCGTTGTCCCGATTGGGAGAGGGATAGAACGGCAACAGCCACAGACAGGTAATCCCTAATCCTGATAGGTGATCCAAACACTTAGTAAGTCCTTGAAAGTCACCTATACCGTCGCCATCTGAATCCATGAATGTTTCGACATCCAAAGAGTAGACAATTGCATTTTTATACCACAAATTTTGCATGGTTCTGTATTTCTAATGACTGCTGGCGTAAGCAATGGTGCTGAGTAAAGCATTCTCAGACTGTCTGGAATCAAGTCTAGTATGCTGGACGACAATCGGAATATCAGATTCAATGACGCTAGCGTAGTCAGTATCGCGTGGAATAGGTTCTGGGTCAGTCAGGTCGTTGAAGCGCAGGTGTTTGGTGCGTCTTGCGGGAACGGTGATGTGGTAGGGATCAATAGGTTCCCTGTCGCTGAAGTAAATTGTGATTTTCACATGGGCATCTTGGTCTGAAGTATTCAGCAGACAGGCGGTTTCATGGCTGGTAAACTGGGGTTCGGATCCGTTGCTGTAAGCGGGGATGTAACCTTCAGCTATTGCCCACCTTGTTTGTCCAATTGGGTTACTCATAATCGAATCTCCTTAATTCAAATTTGCGCTTGTAAAATTTCTCTATTCACCCACGCTCAATTGATGCAGAGAAATCTGTTTGCATACACTCTCTAGGGCTAGCATCAGTGACTGCATCAGTTCAGAATTTTCGCTATAGTCAGCAGGTGCCAGGTTTACGACTCGCTGGCTTTGGGTAATGCTTAACTCCCGCCCCCAATCCTGGGGCGTGCGGTCTTTGTAAACGCCGATCGCTACTCCCTGCTCTTGATTCAACAAGGAAAAGCAGGGAATGTCAGACGCTCCATCTCCAACATAAATCACCTGCGTCAGCGGGACGTGTAATTCCTCCTGTGGCACATCCCGATAAACAAACGTTTGACCATCATCTTTATGATGCTCAATCCCTTTAGCCAGTTGGAACAGATAGCGGGTTTTCTCAGTGTGGGTAACAATCTTCTTGAGAAACTCAATTCCGCCGTCTTTGCCATAATGGAACTCGCAGCCCCACATAGCTTTAAAATTTGGAGCAATGCAGTTATGACGGGCAATTTCCACCATACCGCAGGTAATCAGGTAAAACTCAACTTCCACTTTTGGGTTGAGTTCACGGGCACGTTGCTGTAGGTGGTCGAACATTTCTGGCACACCATCAAAGGGAACTAACTGTTGACCGAACTTGGTGATATATTCCTGTGTAATCTTGTTATCTTGGCGCTGCGATTCCTCAATCAAAGCGTAAAATCGGGCAAGAATCTTGTCCCAACCGCTATCTATCAGTGGTTGAATACGTCGGGCGCGAAATTGAAGAGCGTCAATACCGCAGCTGTTGAGCAGACTATCGACAGTATCCGGCACAAGAGTATCGTCGAAGTCGAAAACTACGGCAATGCGGTTAGAAAGTGATTTAGTTGCGAGAGTCATAACAATAGCTTCAGTTACAGTTAACCAACAACGGCAATTTGATAGTTGCGGTTTTCCCAGTGGTTGGGAACAGTCCAGAAGAAGGTGAAGTGAATGGGGGATTGTTGGTTCGGGGCAATAGGGATATCCACAAACTCAATTTCAATCGCCGTTGCCGTTGAGTTTGTGTCATTAACCATTTGCCAGTCATCGGTTGACCAACGCAATTGGAAGGGAGCCAGTGCGAGACTTAAGCAAAGTAGCTAGACGGAAACCCAAGCAAACAGCGAGAAGTTGCCCAGATAATGCAACATATGGTTATGCCAGTCAACTTTTATTTGCCAGTTCCCATAACTCCAAGCAACTGAAGCAAATAGATAATGGCAAACCCCGCGAAAAAGATACCCGCGATCGCTGTTGCACCAAACGTAAACTTTGACGGGCTCAATTCCTTGGGCAGCATCCTGTAGTTCAGGTAGAGGGTGAGTCCGGTGACGATGGGGATGTGAGCAGCTTCAATTGCTCCTGCTGTTTGCAGCAAGCCCACAGGTTGACCGAAGAACAAGTAGACGGCAATTGGTAGAATGGCTAGCAAGACCACAATGTAGACACGCTGTAAAAACTTTTCATTCGTCCAGCGACCCCGTACGCCAAATCCTTGCAAAATAATCTGCGTACCATCAGCAAACATGCGCCCAAAACCATCTTGTACTGAAAGGGTGGTGCTACAGAAGGTAATAAAAACGATCGCCACCATAAACCAAAAGCCAAACGGTCCCCACAAATTCCCCAGCAGACTACCCAGGGTTTCGGCAACCTGATTTTCTTTTGGCACCAACCCTTCTGGACGCAGCAACTCTCCACCAAGAATCAAAAAAGATAGTGCTGCCAATAGCGCACCAACTACCGCTAAGGTGTTGGAGAAGGTCATTAGAGAAATCCAGCCACGCAGCTTTTTTCTTTGCTCCGAACTGAGTTGCTTAGGGTCGATCCCCTCTTGCCCCTTGATGCCAGCAGCGCCGTACCCTTTAGCTTCCACCCAATAGGAGTACCACATCAATCCTGCTGCCCCTGCTAGCATAAAACCCAGCCAAGGGAGAATTTCCTGATATTGCACGTTATTAGGGATTTGAGGGACTAAACCCCCTGCCAGTTGTTGAATGTTGGGGAAGACAAAAATTGCTGCAACTACCACTGCCACTGTACGGGCGATACCTATATAGGAGGAAATCTTTTCAACTACAGAGTATTGCCCTAAAACGACGATCGCCGCCGTTACAAGGATAATAATCACCGTCCACATCTGGGCAGTTCCTCCTGTCATTAAAATCAGTGCTGTGGCGGCAGCACCTGCGAGTCCCGCAACGGTAGAGATTGCTACAAACACCTGCGGCAGCAAAATCAGCCAGACTGCCCAGTTTTTCGGACCGGGAATTTGCTTGAAGCCTTCAAGTATCGTTGCGCCAGTGCAAACTGAAAAACGACCCACTTCACGGTTAATAAACCATTTGAGGATCACGGCGGCAAGCAGCGCCCACAGCAGAGAATAGCCGTAGAGAGCCGCGATTCTAGGTGTAAACAGCAACTCTCCTGAACCCGCTGCCGAGAGCATCCACAAAAAACTTGGTCCCAACCACAGAAAGCGCTGCCAACCCTTTGGTGGCTGCGGTATCTGTTGATTGCTGCCCTCACTCTGCTTGTTAGATGTTTCTACTGAAGAAGTGTGATTATTTTTATCGTTCATTTTTGTGCCATTTTTGCTTGCTTTTAGGACTAATTTCTAAAGTCCAAGGCATGAGCGATTCACTCAATGCAGCCACAGCAATGCATTGCCAATGGTTGCAACAATCATGTTTATCTAGAAGGTGTCACGCTTCTTGCTACAAGTAAGTTCCTGTTTTATGGGACTATACCCAGGCGATCGTCTTCTTCATATTCAGATCCTTCACAGCCAGCAGCAAGCGCTAACATGGACCCAAGAAAAAGCACAGAAATCATTTTTTTAGAAATAGCCATTGTTCTTATTTCCTTGTCATTATTTGACTAGATTTTTTACCTTTCAGGCTTTATAAAAAAAGATGTATAACCAATAAATAAATGACATACTAAAAAAGTAGACTCAGACAATTACATGACTACTGCTTTAATAAAAAAATATTATTATTCTGGGTTACAGATACACTGCTAATTTTTATTTTATTAGAAAAAAAGGAACTGATGAATTAGGATTTTTCCATCTCAAATCATTGTTTATTTTGTTATTTAACCTGCAAAACATTTAGATGAAAAAAATAAAAAATTAAGAAAATATTAAGCGTGTCAACCTAATTGAAGGACTGAGGAACTGTATACAATTTGAAGATAAGCCTCAATAGTGGAAAACTCGTGGAGAATTCAAGCTTGTTTTCCAAAGTAATACTAAAGAGATAGTGCTACTAACTCAATTTGAATAGCTAAGGATGACAGCAAGCCTTAAGTTGACCGCACTCCTATGCAACATATCTTGGTTCAGGTCATAATACTATTGAGGACTAAATCAATCTATCCAAAGGAATAAGAATACGTTACTGAGGGTATTTGAGATTCTTCAGTCTTTAGTCTTCTTCACCAAGAAAGAACTTAGAACGAGCATTGCCAGAATTCAGCTTAGGAATTAAAAACTCTGTTGTTAAATATCAGCATGAGTTTTGTACAACCAGAGTGGAGAGTGTTAGTCAGAAGCCCCTAAATTTATTTATGGAAAAGATTCTTTCCTTACTTAAATGCCTCAAAATTATTTGTGGGGATATTCTGCATTCTGCGTTCTTCTTAATGCTAAGTGCATCATGTCATATAACAACTGCTAAGCGTTCTCCACCAGTTTTCCACCATTGAGACTTAAGCTCAATGTGAGTTCGACAAATTAAAAAATTGCAGGAGGTAAAGCAGGTAAGTGTTTCGGGTAAATATCAAGCGAAGGTTTTTAAGTACAAATCGCCGTTGTTAACTAATGCGCTCTTTAACTTTAACAGTGGAGGCGCTCAGCAAACTTGATGGTTGACTGGATTACTAATGTTATTTCTTCCCTTCGATACCTGGGCATCGCTCTATTAATGTAATGGCGCTGGAAAATATCTTTCCTCCCTTGCCTTCAGAGGTAATTATGCCTTTAGCAGGATTTACCGCCCAACAGGGCAAGTTAAGCAGCTTACTTTGGGTCGTTTTGGCAGGGAGTCGAGCTTACAGACTAAACCTTAATTCTACCTAAGCAATATCAATTAAAATTCCTCATTTCATCTTTGCTCGATAGCAGTATTACTTGAGCGCACAACTTAATGCAAGACGTACTATTATTTGTGCAATTTGCTATCACTATTGCTGTACAGATGAGAAAACAACAAACAGGTGTATTTATGACTGTAACAACAGACGAGGAACTTAAAACTATAGTCGTGGATAAACTTCGCTGGGACGATCGTGTGAACGCAGCTGAAGTTAATGTAATAGTTGAGAATCGCAAAATAACCCTCAAAGGTACAGTGTCAAGCTACAGAGCCAAACGTATCGTTAAGGACGATGTGAGAGAGGTTGCGGGAATAATTGAGATAGATAATCAACTACAGGTGCAGTATCCACTTATGACGCCTCTCCCTACAGATGAAGAAATCGCATTAAATGTGATGAATGCTCTTACTTGGAACGCAGATATTGATGCTAGTAAGATTAATGTCAGCGTTATTGGAGGTTTTCTAACTCTGCAAGGCGTAGTGGATGCTTTTTGGAAGAAATTTCAGGCACAAAATACTGCCTACGGGATCACTGGGGTTATTGATGTTGTCAATGAACTAGCGGTTGTACCTACCAAGGAAGCTCAAGATGAGGAGATTGCAAAATGCATTGCGAATGCCTTGGAACGCAACATGGATGTAGAAGCTGGAGATGTAAACGTGATAGTAGAGAATGGTAGAGTTTCCCTAACAGGTTTTGTTCCTAATTGGACAGCGTGGCGAGCTGTGCATAACACAGCTTCCCATACCACAAGAGTCATTATGGTAGTAGATAAGCTCGTCATTCGTTATCCAGATAATTGAATAGACACTCAAATCTGAGACAAGACAGAGTAGTTGTTGATCGTTTTTTTCTACGATTTAAAGCCAGAATTATCAATTTATCCTTGCCTCGAGGCTGCCTTGATTGTTCGCCAGTTGATTAGAAAGCCACCCTGCAAATTGTCCCTCATATTCATTCGCCTCTCTTTCCAGTTTATTCTTTTCGTACCTCTGACCAGCCCTTCTGAACTCCCTAAAATAATAGTATCCAAACTTATCTGCACCACCGAATTGCTCACACTGCCTAGAATGTGTAAGCTCATGAGCTAACAACGTAAGCTGACGAGAATCATCAAGTTTGTATGAATCTTCAACATAAATACGTTCGCAATAGGTTTGAGCAATAGAATCAATCTGACTAATATCTATTTTGAAATCAGCATACAACCAGTCATCCATCAATTTTGCGTTGTAGATAACCAGAACACGATCAACTAAATCTCCAAAATAGGGTCGCAAATATCGCTTCTGTGTCTCGTCTAAGTATTGACTAATACCGTTATTAGCACGCATTAATTGAGCAGCTGCTTGATATGCTATTGCACCTCCCTGACCCCATGCTTCTTCACTAAGCTGCTTAATATATGGATAACAATCTATGTTTGCCAAATGACACCGTTCACCCTGAAATGATTGAAACTTTAAACCTCCAAGACCTACTATATTTAATGCTATTAAAATACTAATTAAAGCTAAGCGAATGATTTTTTTCATAACATTGTGATTGATGTTATTTAAACTTTATTTAGACCTCCTACTTAGGATTGCATGAGCGGAAATGGACTAAGTACTGTACCTACTACCAGTGATGCGTCAGTAAGGAGAAAGCCCTTGAGTACTAAGGTGCTTGTACGAATAAGTATTTGGGTTAATTTAAGTGAAATAATCTTGAACTTAAAGATACATTTCAGTAGTGGAAAATTCGTGGAGAATTCAGTAAACTTTCAACACAAAGAGTTCGGCTACGTTAATATCAACAACACTGGGAGACCAACAAATACCCTTTCCATTGCTCTTGCCAGTGATCGCCAGGGTGTTTGATTTGGTTTCTGAAATTGGAGCTACCTTAGGGATTAGTCTAATTTCTCTAATTCTGTTATCTCAAAATGTTTGGCTATCCCTCAAAGTCCTGGTAGCTTGTATTGTGCTTCAGCAGATACAAAATAACTGGTTGACTTTGCGACTAAACTAGCAGTTGAGCGTTGAGTACTAATTTTAGAACAAACGACTATACAAATGGCTGTCAACCTGTGGATTGAGCGACTTGCACGGTTCGGTTATGCGGCTAAAGGGGGGGTCTACTTTATCGTCGGCTTGCTAGCGCTGCCTGTGGGATTTGGCATCGGCAGCAAAACAACTGGCACGAGTGGTGCTCTGCAAACTATCATTACGCAGCCGTTTGGAAAATTTTTGCTTAGCGTGGTTGCTTTTGGTCTAATTGGTTACGCAATCTGGCGTTTCACTCAAGCATTCATAGATCCTGAATACCAAAACACGGATGGGAACAGAGTTGTACAGCGCCTTGGCTACGCGCTCAGCGGTCTGAGTTATGCAGGTTTAGCCCTTACTGCGGTGCAGCTCGTTATTGGTTGGGAAGCCAACAACAGTAGTTGGAGGCAAGACTGGACGGCGCGCTTGCTTGCACAGCCCTTCGGTCAATGGCTAGTCGGAATTGTTGGGGCAATTGTGCTCGGCGTGGGTTTTTCCTATGTGTATAGAGCTTACACTGCTAAATTCCTTGAACGGTTCAAATTGGACGAGATGAGCAATGCCCAGGTAAAATGGGCGACGCGCATCGGCAGATTTGGTATTGCTGCACGTGGCATTGCTTTCGGCATCATCGGCCTTCTCCTGATTCAAGCTGCTGTTCAGTCCGACCCAGACGAAGTCCAAGGACTGGGTGGTGCTCTGGAAACGCTGGCACAAGAAACTTTGGGTCAGTGGATTTTGGGTATTGTTGCGGTTGGTCTCGTAGCTTATGCTATCCATATGCTGGTACTAGCGCGGTATCGTCGGATTATAATCTAATGAGTCTGCGGCTGGTAGCTTTGTCTGCCAACTCATTCTACCATTTGGCTTGACTGAGCGATCACTACGGCTTTGCCCTCATATTCCACTTCCAGCTCCGGCTGCAAGTCAAAATCGAAGTCTCTCTCGATTTCTGCTGTAACGAACTTGCGAACTGAACCGATCACCCGGACAGTCTTGCCCTGATCAATGGAGCCTGCTGCTGGAATAGCACCAATCACTAGCAACTCTTTACCGCCAACAAGCTCTTTGTCATCGAGTGTGAATGCATTTGGGCTGATGACTTTTGCAACTTTGCCGCTAACGGTTACCGTCTTGCTTATGAATTGGCTTGGTTCCTCGGCGATTTCACCTGGACGGGGCGTTAGAACTACTGCCGTAGCGATAAGCACAGGCTTACCCCTGAATTCCACTTCAAACTCCTGAGGCAAGTCCAAATCGAACTTACTCTCGATTTGCGATCCCAAGAACTGACGAACCGTGCCTGTCACCTGAACGAGGGTATCCTTGACTATGGGAGATTCTGTGGGATTCACGACCAGCACCTCTGGGTCGTTAAAGAGTCTATTACCTTCAATTGTGAATGCCTTCGGACCAAGGATTTTTTCGACTTCTCCATTGACGGTTACGGTCTTGCCTATGAGGTCGGCATTTGGCGCGTTGACGACTTCACTTACCGTTGTGCCAGCCTCAGGACCAGGTGACGGAGTGCATGCAGGCAGAACCACAACAAAGAGTGCCAGGGCAATTGCTCCATTAGTTTTCCACAACGCCTGAGCAAAGCTGCCATTACGGAGCGGCTCACAATTGGGAACACAATTTTTACTTAGTCTATTTATCAATCAAAACATCCCCTTAAACTTACTATTGGTCACATTCTCTTTGAGTTCTAGGGGTGGATCTACCTCAGACAGTAAGAAAACAGTAGTTATTAAAAAACTACCTCTATCCAATAATACAGAGAAAGCCCTAGGTCAGCTAAGGCTTTCTTTTGGTTATTGACATATTAGAACTCGCAGCCTTGTTTCCATAATTTGGAAACGTCTCAAGAACCAATTTCTAGATTAATCAACTGGGAGGTACTAATCTCTATAGCCAGTGCCGACTGTATCAGGTTCACGATAAGCAGTAGGTTCTTGGCGACGGCTTTTTCCAGCCAAACCAAATAGACCAACCAAACCAATTAATCCTAGCCAGCCCCAATCGAAATCGTCATCTTCATAAATTCCTGTCTGCTCATATGATCCTGCAACTCCGGGTTCAACTTGAGCCGTTGCAGGCAGAGTTAAGGGCATAATTGCCGTGGACAATGTGAGAGTGGCAACTCCAATCATTTTGAACAAATTAGCACGTACCATGGTTAAATTTTCCTTTCATTTGTGAAGTAATGGTGAACTATTAACTACTACTTAAAACCACAGGCAGAACTACATTTCAACTCCAGCTGCACTGTTTGTTAAGACTTGAGGTCAACTTTTGAAGAGGACAGAAGGGATCAATTGGAAAGAGATTCTGACCCCTCTAAATTGAAGACTACCAAATCGTTTGGGGAGCGTGCGGGAGACTCTAGATTTGGAGAAGACTTCTACCCAGTCTGGGCTGCGGCTTGAAAACTTTTGGTACAATCCAAAGTTCTTCCCTTGTGCCCTCTGCCACCTGCTTTCTTGCCCAAAGTGCTGGTCACGACTTAATTAAGAGCGTTATTTTAATGTGTGATTTGAGAATTCGTCACCTATTTTTATCTACAATCGGACGACTTTCGGTATCCACATCTAGCTCTTCTCGACGAACCTGTTCTTGGGAGCTAACCATTTCTTGCTCTACTTGTTTCCTGATTCTGACTTCTTCACGCAAGACGGCTTGTTTGTGGATATCAGCCTTCTCTTCGTAGATATCCATACGTGCGACTTCTCCAGAGCGGAAAGCAGCTTCCCCAGGAGAAACAGGTTGAAAAGCGTTTTCTGGAGTCACTCGCTCAATCACAACTCGTTCTTTTTCTACTGGTACTGAAACCCGTTCTGTTTCTGTTTCAACGTGTTTGCCAATTGTTACTTCTCCAGCCTTGTGGCGCGTTTTATTGGCAACCAGCCGTTCTTCGTACAGTTTGAGCGTTTGATGATCCTGCTCATTCATCTGGTACAGATCCGGCTCTTGTTGGTAGGTGTATGCATTGCGATCGTAATCAACATTTCTAGCCGCAACAGGAGTAGCCTCTGTTTCAGGAGCTTTGTAGGGTGTGGGTGCCGCAGGAGCATCTAAAGGAGCCGATGCCTCTAAAGGTACTGATGTCTCTAAAGGTTCAGTGCGATAAACTCCCCGCACTAGCTCTTCATAATCGTAATCAATTCTCAGATCTTCGCTGAACTCAGGCAAATCTTTTGCTTGCTCTTTGGTGAACCCCACGGCATAAACACGGCGATCGCCTTGGTCAATTCGGGTACGACCTACTGGTAGTAATACTTGCTTTCCCAAAATCCAAAAACCAGTGTCAACGACCAAATACCGGAAATGACCTGACTCGTCAACTAATATATTTTTAACGGTGCCGACTTTTTCATCATCTCTATCTGAATAGACATCATAACCCTTGATGTCATCACCACCAAAAGAGCCTTGGTAGTTTGCGTCAAAATCCTCAAGTTTGTAAAGAACCATTTTGCGATTGTTCCTGTATTGTATTCTACTCAACTTAATATCTATCGCACGTTCCAAGTGTCAAGCCAGGGCTATACAATTAGCTTCTCACATTCAAGCTTAGTCATTAGCGAGCGCACTGCGTTGGGCGGGTCGCAGGAGAGTTTAGAGTCACTTTTACAATGAAAACTCCTCGATTTTGATTTTCCTTAAAACCAATATTACTTTGGTTGAATTCCTATCGAATATCAGCGGTTAATTCAACTAGACGAATGCCTAAATATGGATGCTCAACCAAGAAAGGTGGAAGATATAGTTTTAAGTTAACTGGCAAAAGTGGAAAACTCGTGGAAATTAGCAATTCTCACAAAAAGTACTACTTAAGAAATAGGTTTTAAGCTCGACAAAATCCATTCAGGCGTTCTGCATTTTATTTTGTCTTTGTCCCTTAGAGCGAACTCAACTAGGGATGATAAAGTTTAATTCAAGATTAGACAATATTTGCTGATTTAACACTGATGTCTATTCTTTGGAAGTTCCTTGCTTTGGCGATCGCCCTTGGCGGGAGAAAAGCGCCATCGCGCCGCGCCATCGCTCATATTGCTCTCCAATGCCATCCAGTTCGTTTTGCCACCGCAGTCGATGTAACATAGAAATCCGCTAGTGGGTTAATGTTAAAGAAACAGCGTTAAGGGTTTGTTCAAGCTGAGTGAGGGTGAGAGATTTAATCAACGACAGCGGCAGTGGCTTGCGTCCTATAGCAATAGCAGTTGCTAAAATTGCGCCTGTAGAAGTTCCAGCAATCAAGCCAAACTACTCATTCAAAGGTTGATTAATTTGCTTTTCAATTGCTGCGAGTATCCTTGCGGAAATAACTCCTCGAATACCCCCACCATTCAAGCTTAAAATCCGAAAAGGCATAATCTCTTACTTTGATTTTAGTTAAAAATTCCTTGATAATTCAGCGTCAAATTAGAACGCTTGACCGATACATTATACTAAGCCCGCTGAAGGGATAGCGAGCTTAGAACTGGAACCCTAATAGATTCCAGTAAGCTAGGAAGGGAATGAAAACCAGCGCGGCTAGAGCTATCAAAGAGTAGTGTAAGCGTGTCATTAAAGACCAGCGCTTATCTATCCAAGCCAACCCTGCAAAGAAGGTTAATACAAACGTCAGGACAGTAGTCACTAGTGGCAGACAAAGTAATGCCACCACAATAGCAGGTACACCATACACAAGCTTCCATGCGCCGATGAGCCAAAGCGACAAAGGCAAGCCAATCAAAAAGACCAAATTCAGAGTACCAATGAGACCTGCGATCGCCCGTTCATGCCCAGAGGGTTCCTTAAAGGAACCCTCTCCTCGAAGCGGAGCTTGGTTGGGGCATAGGGCGCGCTTTGCAATGGCGCTTTTCTCCCGCCAAAGGCGATCCGCCAAAGCGTTGCTAAACTCTTTCTTTTGAGAGGGCTTTCCTCGTAGACGACGAATGAGAGGGCGTATTGACCACATAATGCAGGCTGATAGAAAAACAATTGCACAAAAGCCAGCAATTCCTAACTGCACCCAGATACTTTCATACCACGGTATCCACTCAAAGGCTCCTATCTTGGGCCAAATTGGATTGAATGCAAAGGCGATATTGCCCCTACTATCTTCTCCAAAGGCAGTGAAGGCGTCGTCATCAACCCGTTGAAATAACAGCGGTTCTACAGGCACTAACCGGAGCTTTGGAGTATTACGCAAGAAGAACAAACCAGGGGTACTAAGCACCAAACTCCCATTGCTCCCTTTCTTGATATTGATATGCTCAAATGGTGCGGTTAACTTGGCGAAGGTGTGGCGGGGATACTCCAAATCCCGGTAAGTACCAGTAAAGCGGTTAAGTTGCTCCTCGGAAAGAGCAAGCGGTTTCTTGGGTGCAGGTTTTGTAGTAATAGGAAAATAGTGATCAAAAAACTGAGTCATTAGTTTTCCATGCACCCCGCTGAAGCTGTTAGTGGCAATAAAAATTCCAATATTTTGGTCGGGCAGTAGAGTGAGCGAGCTAGAATATCCACGCAAGCTGCCTAGGTGTCCGATCGCCCGAATATTATTTTCCAATCGTTCACGAAAACTGTAACCAGTACCCGGCAATTTGGGATGCTGGGTAAAGTGCTGTTCATGCATCAGCCGCACAGTATCCGCCTCCAAAATGCGCGAGTTTTCGTAACGACCATTCAGCAAATGGGCAATCATGAAGTGAGCCATATCTGTGGCAGTTGCACTCATCGCCGCTGCTGGAGCGATATTTAAATATAGGTATGGAACAGATTTAAACTTGCCATTTTGATACTGATAGCCCACAGCCAAATCCGAAGCTAAAGCTGGCGGCGGTGGCTGAAGAAAAGTGCTGCGACCCATATTAAGCGGTTGCAAGATATTTTCGTCAATGTATTGGACGAAAGGGCGACCAGAAATCAATTCCACCAAATATCTCCTCATTGAAGATATTGTCTATGAAAGCTGCAAATTCCTGCGGGTCATTTAATCCTGGTGCAGTAGGAGCAGGTGCTACAGGCGGTTTGGGTGTAGTAATAGGTTGTTGCTGTTGGGGATTTGAAAACGGAAACTTAGCTGGTGCATTTTGAGCGAAACTGGGTAGCCCAGACAGTGATAAAAACAGGATAAATCCAGTCAACCCAACGAGTATGCGCCTAATGAACGGGTTTTTATAGAGTTTGCGAGTCTGCTGTTTTTTCATTGCTTGGCGTTCCACAGCTTTTGACCAAAATCTCGAGCAAATCTATGAAAAATATAAATGAATTTTGCCAGGAATTCTATCTAGGCAAATGCATACATATCTGCTCAAAGGTAATTCGAGAGCAGATATATATGCAGATGCAGACTTAGTTCAAAAAGACTTGACCATCCCTTTGAATTCTCAACACACCCTGGTTATTATCGGGGGTAGTCTTCTCATCCAGTGAAACTGCCAACACCCCTGAATCAGATTTAGATAGGGGCATGACTTTGACCAGTCCGCCATCTTCACGCACCATCGTGATTGTCACAGGCGTTGGTAAGTCTTGCAGGACAATTTCTTCTCTACCTGGAAGAATTCGGGGCTGGGTATGTGCGATCGCCTGATAGGTAATGCGGGCGTTAGTGTTGTTTTTCAATCTCACATCTACCGTGCCTGCTGTTGGCATGACGGTAGCAATCGGGTCTTGTCGGCTTTCTGGGTAAGGTATTGGTTGGCGACTAACAGACATCTCCGAAATATAAAAAACTCAACTAAAATAAGAATCAACAATCTTTTATGACAACAAGAACATGAGTTCTATATCTGCGTACATTGAACAGAATCGTCAGGATACACAACGATTAGTGGGTCTAAAGTACGAGCAACTAGAGCAACTAATCAAGCAAGCGATGCGGAAGCCGCCGCTACGCGAACGCATTACACAAAGAGCGTCTTGTAGAAATGGAAGCGCAGAAAGTTAGAATTATAAATAAAGGCGGTGGTCGGAAAGTCAAGCTATCTATCGAAGAGCAAGTACTCCTAACTTTGATATATCTGCGGCATTTAACTACATTTCAATTGTTAGGCATTCAATTTGGAGTGAGTGAAACGACTGCCAATGATACATTTAATTACTGGTTTCCACTCTTGAGAGACTTGCTACCATGCAGTTTGCTTGAACAGGTAAAAAAAACGCCAGTGACTACGAAATTGTTAAAGAACTGTTAACCGAGTTTGAGTTAATAGTAGATAGCTGTGAGCAGCCCAGAGAAAGACCAAAAGAGTATGAGAAGCAAAAAAAGTATTACTCCGGTAAAAAGAAAAATCATACATTAAAAAATCAGTTAATTGTTTTACCCGATCGAGGGGATATTGTTGATGTAGTTGCAGGTGAACCAGGACCAAAAAGTGATATAAATTTATTCCGAGAACGCCAAAAAGGATTTGACTCAAAACAACGGTTTAACGGCGATAAGGGGTATATAGGAGAACCATCAATTAAAACCCCGCAGAAGAAGTCGAAAAGTAGAGAACTTACCATCGAACAAAAACAAAAAAATAAAGAGTTATCACAAGAAAGAATCTTAGTTGAGCATATGATTCGGTTAATGAAAATATTTCGGGTCGCTCAGGAAAGGTTTCGATTGAATCCTCAAAAATATGAGCAGGTGATTCTGACTATTTGTGGATTAGTCAGGTTACGAATCGGAGCGCTAATATTACCAGCTTCCGGCTAGACTCGCTCCGCAAAATTTTTTCTGAAACTACTTTTTTTTCACTTGTTACTAATAGTAACTATCTCAAAAACCCATTATACCGTAGAAACTGATGAATTTGCGTTTGGCGATCGCACCCCTGAAAGTCAGTTATAGATTACTATTGTCTATTTTCGGAGATGTCTAACAGGTAAACCCTGAGGCTGAACCAAAATTCTTGGTTGTACAACAACTCCCCCTTGTCCACTCAGTCTGAAAGTTGCAGTATTTGGTGGGCAACCTTGCGGAACCAAAACTCGACTGTTATATGGTTCTTCGTAGAAAATACTAGGGCAGGGGTTAACTTTGGAAGTAGGCTGCTGGGCTATGACTGCTTGAGAAATTGCTGGGATACTGAGGAGCAAACCCCCAAAGATTGTTCCTAATAGCCCAACTCTTTTTTGATATAAGTGATTGAGTGTACGCATTGATAGATGCCTCCTAAAAATGTTATGAGCAAGCTTGATGAATTAATTCCTGATTTACGGCTAATCAATTTCATTTGTGAATGACAAATACTCTTTGGTGTCTCAGATCTTGCACGTCTCCGTATAAGCCTAGGCTTAGTCAAAAGTAGCGCAATAAAGTTACATCACTTTTATTGGCTTTTCTCGCAAAAATAAGGACTTCAAGCTTAGTACTGGGTTTTAAATTAACATAAATTTTTCTTGGTGCAAGATGTCAGGTGTCATAATTGAGCAAACATTTAAAACCTTTTAAAGGGGAAGATTGCAAATATGCAGGAGCAGGGGAAATAAGAGAGCAGTGATCTTCCCCCCGCACAAAGTGCTTTGGTTTACTGCGGAATCGCTGAAGGATACACTTCTGTAGCAACTAGTACAGGCTTGTTACTGTACTCTGCTTCTAGCTTTCGTTGCAAGGTTAAATCCCATGTGAGGTCATAATCCCGCTCCAACTCAGCGACGACAAACGGACGCAACACACCCGTTACAGCAACCTTCTCACCCTCATTGACAGTTCCTTTTGGAGTACCAGCACGTATAACTAACAAGTCTTGTCCACCTAGCAACTTGTCTTCATCTAGAGTGAAGGAGCTCGCACTTCTAATGTCTTCGACTTCTCCTGTGACTGCTAGTATTTTACCGTAGTATTGCCTGGGGTTGGTGGTAATTTCACCCGGTTTGGGTGCTAGTGCAATTGCTTGTGCAATAATCGCAGGTTTGTTTTCGTACTCTGCGTACAACTTTGGATCTAAATCCAAATTGTATTCTCGCTCAATATCTGCAACAACAAGTTTGCGAACCGGACCCGTAACTTGAACTGGTGTATTTGAGTCAGCAGGCAGAGCAAAAAGTTTGCCTGAGGCATTGACAACGAGGATGGGTTCGCTGCCAAAGAATTGCTTATCGCTGATGGTAAAGGTTGTTGGAGCAATTTTCCTGATAGGTTGGCTTCTAACGGTTACGGTTTTTCCAATCAGTTGATTTGTATTATCAGCAACTTCTTCTGCGGTGACATTGGTTTGTGGAACTGCCGCCTCTCGCTCTAAGTTGTTATTACAAGCGGGAAGCAGCACTGCCGCCACTGCCAGAGCAATAGTCCCTTTGGCGTTCCACAGCTTTTGAGCAAAGCTCTTATTTTGATCAAGTGTATTCATCATGTAAAATCTCCAAAAATTTGTCATTAATTCCGTTGAGGCAAGTGCAAATTGTGTTGATGCGTAGATGTCCAAACAGATGAGCTTTGATTAATCAATTCCTGGCTGACGGCTACTGACGCTCATTTGAGAATGACCAATACTCCTTGGTGCGTCGTAAACACGCCACTGTTGAATCCTCTGACTGTTTAGAATGGTTTCGGCACGACGAATTTCGTGTTCTGTGCCTTCGACTATCAGCAGATAATCACCTTGCGACACCCGGTCATTATAAAATTTGGCTTGTTCTTCAGGAATTCCCCAACCAATTAAACTACCGAGAAGACCGCCTGCTGCTGCCCCAATACCACCTGCTAGTAGGGTATTTGCTAATACAGTCCCCAATGCAAGCGCGGGGCCCATTCCGGGAATAGTCACCACAGCCAGCCCTTCAAATAAACCTACTAGACCTGCCGTTGCACCACCTGTTACTGCGCCTACTTTAGCGCCTTCACTAGCTAAGTTTCTATTTGAGTCAGTTATGTCAGCACCTCTGAGCTTGCTGTCCGCATTTTTGGCAATTACGGAAACTTTATCAAAAGAAAAACTAGCATCTCTGAGCTGGTGAAGTGCATATTCTGCCTCTTGATGATTGGGAAATACACCAATAGCGTGTTTAAGTGGAGCAAAAGTCATATCGCCTCACACGATGTATAAACGATTGAGCGAACATCTCAAAATTGATGTTTAGTTTGTCCAGTTATTAATGAATTTTTTAAAGAAGTTTCTTTTGACACTTGAAACTCTTTGAATGTGAAGTTTAAGAAAAAGTTGAGATGCTCAACTTAATACAAGGAACAAGGAACCATCAATAATCTGAATTTAAAATTTAATAGTGGAAAACTCGTGGATAATTCCAGGAAATTCTCGCAATTACTACTAAACGAATAGCTGACACTATGAAATCAATGCTAAGCTTCACTTTTACTCTATCCAATTGAGTAACGCAAGCAAAGTCAATCCACCAAAAAAGTGGGCACCGATCATATTAACGTTTGCTAGCAAGACAAAAATATCCAGCGAACGAATAACAGTTTCTGGGTTATATACTGCTACTCCTTGAGGTTGGGCTAGAGCTTTAGCCAGTACCACGGCAACCGTCTCTTCAGATGCAACAAAAGCTATTAATAGCCCAACCAAACTAACGATTAATCCAACTCGTAAAACTTGGATTACGTCTTCCTTATTAGCGTTGATTTCAAGGGTGGGTGCTTGTAAATGTTTAGCTAAACGTCTGTAACGGAAAGCCCAATAGACTCTGAAACACAGCAATCAAAGACTAATTATAGCTAAAAATATGCCGAGGCGAATGCCTGGATTATTGGTTTTGTTGGAGATGTTACGACTAAACGACGCAAACAACAAAGCAACCGTGGATACGCTACCTAGTGCTAACTGTACCCAGAAGCTAATCTGACTTGTTACACGAAAAGTAGCGGCAAATTCTTGTTTACTTGGGGGATGCGAAAAAGGTTCTAAATTATTCAACATATAAACCTTCAGATAGCATTATTTAAATATTGATTTCACCGAGAAATTGTTATATTTACAGCAATTAGCTTGATTTAGCGCCTTAAGCACTTCAAATTAAATACAGAATGTGGTACATTGTTGACATCAAAGTTTTTACTTGAGAAAAACCTGCGTTAACTCAACAGTAAGCCAGACCTAACTTTAAATTAGGCAGCAATGGTGGAGAACTCAAGGATAGCGGAAAAAATACTACTTAAGCTTGAGCCTAACATTCTTCAAGGTTGCTGCTACTTGGTCAGCTAGTTTATGAGGATTGAAGGGTTTATTAATTACGCCTGTCACGCCCAGTCCAGCAAACAGGTGGTGGTCAGCGGTCCGCCCCCTAGCTGTTAGCAAAATGACAGGGATATGCTTAGTTGCCGGGTTCGCTTGTAGTTGTTCAAAGGTAGTCGGACCGTCCATATCAGGCATCATGACATCTAGAAGGATAGCATCAGGCTGGGTAGCCTGAGCCAAGAGCAGTCCTTCAGTACCTGAGGTGGCGGTCAGAACCTGCCAACCTCCCATGATCTCCAGGCAGGTCTGAATTAATTTACGGATGTCATCTTCATCATCAATGACTAGGATTTGCTTGGCTGTCATTGTTATTGTTATTGTCTTCGTTGTTGTTTTCAACTACTCCTCCCATACTCAGTATGGAGGGGTAGTGAAATAGATTAGTCTAGATTCCAATAGTAACTTCCAGAAATTGTTACTACAACTCCTTTAAGCCGATGGAGAGCATCATGGCAAATTGCTATTGGCGCGGTTTTTCCATGAGTCCGTGCTTCTTGATCAAAGCTTACTGCAAAGGGTAAATCTGGGAAAGCATTCGACTCAGAGCGGCATATCTCAAAGTGAGGAGGCTCACAGTTTTCCAAAGCAAAGACAACTAGTTCTAAGGCTGCCCTCATATCTGTTGAATATGGGCGTAGAGGTAAATTGAATTGTTCAGATACAATCCGGTCCAAATCAGCTAGTGACTTAAGCTGAATAGTTTCAGTACGGTATCGTTTGATTGTTGTTTTCATTTTAAACTTGCTTGAGTTATGTGGCAAAAAATGTGTTGGAGTGTTCAGGCGTTGCCCCAAAGAGCGGAACAATGACCGATAGTTCTAAATATTTCAGGAGGCATCTGCTGTGATGAATGAAATATGAAAAAGCTGCAATATGCTTTTTAAGCTTTGGAAGAATCAGACAAAGCACAGCCTTCTTGATATCGCTGCCGGAAGAATACACCCTGACTTGTTTAGGACTACCATGTTTTTTAGATTCATCTTCAAAGTAGGGCGCAAAAGTGGAAAACTCGGGCAGAAATAGAGAACGCCCAATTATGCCCTAAGTACACCACCGGAGCGATCGCAAGAGAACAAAATATGCTGAAATTGACGCGCTCCCGGCTACAACGCTATGGCGTTGCTATAATAACGGTTTTACTGGCTCTGCTACTAACACGGCTGCTATGGCCGCTGCAAAAGCTGAGCATTTACCCACTGTTTTTTGCCGCTGTCGTGGTTAGTTCCTGGTATGGCGGTATGGAACCGGGGCTGGTAGCAACTGTTCTGTCCGCTTTAGCCTGCGCTTACTTCTTTTTACTTCCACATTCGCTGGCTGTGAGTTTGCCCGGTGTAGTAGGGCTGGTTCAGTTCGTGCTAGTGGCAGTGCTGATCAACTCGCTCAATGCAGCGTTGCGCTATGCCCAACGACAAGCCGAAATCAATGCACTAGAAGCCCAGGGTAATTACGATCGCTTACGTAAAATTCAGGAAAGCCTACACCAAAGCGAAGAGCGTTACCGCTTGCTAATAGAAGGAGTAACGAACTACGCCATTTTCATGCTCGGTCCGAACGGTCACTTTGTCAGTTGGAATATTGGAGCAGAACGCATTTTAGGTTATCAAGAAGCAGAGATTATTGGGCAGCCTTTCGAGCACATTTTTACACCGGAGGCGATTGAGCGCGGACAACCTGAGCAAGTCCTGAGAACAGCGGTAGCCGAAGGTTTTTCCAAGGAGAATCGCTGGCACATCCGTAAAGATGGCACACATTTCTGGGCGCAATGTGTCCTCACACCCTTACGAGATGAGAACGGAAATCTGCGCGGCTTCTCAAAAATTATGCAAGACATCACTGAGCGCAAGCTGGCTGAGGAAGAACGCAATCAACTACTGCTGCGTGAACAAGCCGCACGTGCTCAAGCAGAGGCAGCAAACCGCTCAAAGGATGATTTCTTAGCAATAGTTTCCCATGAATTACGCACCCCCATGACCGCAATTCTGGGATGGGCTGGGATGTTGCAAACAGGTATGCTAGATGAGGATAGGGTGAGGGATGCGATTGAGACGATTGAGCGCAACGCTAACTCGCAGATGCAACTGATTGAAGACTTGCTTGATATTTCACGTATTGTTCAGGGGAACCTCTCACTGAATTTTAGTTCGATTAACCTAGTGGAAGTGATTGCAGACGCGATAGAAGTTGTACAACCATCAGCAGATGACAAAGCTATTCAACTTGAGTCTGTGCTTGATACCCCGGTAGAATTAATTCGGGGCGATTCAGACCGCTTGCAACAGGTCGTGTGGAATTTACTTTGCAATGCAATTAAGTTTACACCTAACGGTGGACGGGTTGAGGTGCGATTGTCAGTGGTTAGTGACAGCGAACAACAAGCAACAGATAATTATGCTCAAATTCAGGTGAGCGACACGGGTAAGGGTATCAGTGCTGACTTTCTACCATATGTTTTTGAGCGCTTCCGTCAAGCAGACAGCACAAGTACTCGGTCAAATAAGGGGCTAGGGTTGGGCTTGGCGATCGCACGTCATTTGGTAGAATTGCATGGCGGTACTATCCAAGCAGAAAGCGCCGGAATAGGACAAGGGGCAACGTTCACAGTAATGCTGCCTCTCTTAGCCATCCCCTCAGCAAAAGAAGCTCAAACCAGCAATTCAAACCAAATGCAGGTGCCAATGGTTGGGGAAGACACAGCAGCATTAGAGAATCCTCCGAGGCTCGACGGCTTGCAAGTGCTAGTTGTGGATGATGAGGCTGACGTGCGGGAGTGGATTAGCACAGTACTTACTGAGAGTGGAGCGCAAGTGATTGCTGTTGGCTCCGTAGGCGAGGCACTTGCAGCGCTTGAACAATTAAGACCAGATGTGCTAGTAAGTGATATCGGGATGCCAGATGAGGACGGCTACACGTTCATCCGCAAAGTCAGGGAACTCGGTTCACAGATGGGCGGACGCCTGAGGGCTATTGCACTCACGGGGTATGCCAGGGAAGAAGATTACAGACAGGCTAAAGCAGCAGGTTTTCAGCTACATATAGCTAAACCAATCAAGGCAGCTGAGTTGGTTGCAGTTGTCAAGAGCCTTGCCGAAATGTCTCAAGAACTTTAAGCAATCATACTTTTGAGAATTGTCTGCTATCGGTAGCAGTGCGTGAACTTGTCATTACTGAGTTGCAAGAGTTGCAACAGTGAGTCGTCAGAGGCTCCAAACCCTCGTTACCAGGTTGAACCTGGTAACGAGATATGAGAGCCTCTGGCTCTTGTTGAGAATAGTGCAAGATCTGAGATTAGCAATTTTGGCAACACTGCTCAACCCTCCACAAGTTTTCCACTTTTGAGAGATATCTTCAGACTAGAAGCAGCTAAGTTACTAAACTGGCGTTTCTTAACTTCAACTTCCTCTTTCACTAATTGTTGGGCGTTGCACATTTGAAATGATTTAGAAAGAAATATATAGCATTCAATCACTAAATCCTTTCTTTTGTGATTGTGCAATGCCTATTTCTTCTCATAAGGTTGGGAAGAACTAGAGGTTATGCAGCGTTGCTGAATTGCTAATTTTTTTGCGTCAAATTAAAATTCTATGACGTACAGTCAAGATTTATATACCTATCCAGTCCCCTCTGGAGAAGTGGTGTAGTGAAAAAAGTTAAAAGGTAAAAGATATAATTTTACTTTTTACTTTTCCTACACCCTAACACAGCAGTTTTACTTGGGGTAACGCTTAAGAGCTAGCCCCACATTTGGAGGATATTTTCAACTATGATGAATAGTTTCTTACGTTGGTCATCAGGTAGCACCTTGCTATCTATTGCTATGACAGTTGGTGCAATGGCTCCCATAGTGATTTCTGCTCCCACTTTAGCTCAGACAACTTCTCCATCTCCATCTCCTAGTGCGAGTGCAGCGGTCAACTTTTCTGATGTTGCATCTGATTTCTGGGCTCGACCATTTATTCAAGCCCTAGCAGAAAGAAAAATAATTACAGGCTTTCCTAATGGAACCTTTAGACCAGAACAGCCTGTGGAACGCGCTGAATTTGCGACGATGATTGCCAATGCTTTTGAGCAGAACAAAACTAGACCGTTGGCTGAATCTGGATTTAGAGATGTTCCTACTAACTACTGGGCTACTTCTGCAATTGAGGAAGCTTTCCAAACAGGGTTTATGAAAGGCTATGCTGGTGGATTGTTTTTGCCAGAGCAAGCAATTACCAGGGCGCAGGCGATAACTGCTTTAGCACAAGGCTTAAGCTTGTCTGCTGAAGGCACGCCTGAAGAGATTCTTAGAAGCTCTTATAAAGATGTCGGATGGATACCAGCTTATGCCATCAATCCTATAGCCGCTGCAACACAGGCAAAAATTGTTGTCAACTATCCAAATGTACAAGCCCTTAACCCGCTGCGAACTCTCACGCGTGCAGAAGCAGCAGCACTCTTGTATCAAGCCTTGGTACGGCAAGGACGGGTGCAACCACTTGCTAACAATGTTGCAGCAGCTAATTACATTGTGGGTCGCAATAGTGAGGTGAGCCAAACCACTTCAACGACGACATCTACATCAGATACTAGTGGTTCGGCTAGGGCAACCACAACAATGACGACATCTACATCAGATAATCGTGGTTCTACTACCGCAACCACTTCAACCACCTCTACAACAGAGCCTGGTGACATTGTTGCTCTTTCTGCTTTAAACTTCACAACATTGGGTTCTGCCATACAAACAGCAGGTCTAACAGACACTCTCAAAAGCGAAGGTCCTTATACAGTTTTCGCTCCCACAGACCAGGCGTTTGCTGCTTTACCTAAAGAGACGCTGAGAAAATTGCTCCTACCTGAGAACCGAGAAACGCTTGTTAGGATTTTGAGATATCATGTGGTGTCTGGTGAAGTTACTGCCAATGAACTCAAAGGTGGACAACTGAAAACGCTTGCAGACAGACCTGTCAATATTCAAGTTAATCGTGCTACCAATCAAATTAGAGTGAACGATGCGAGCGTGACCCAGCCAAATATGCAGGCAAGCAACGGTGTTATCCATGCGGTTAATGAAGTTTTAATACCGCCTAACATCAACCTGAACCAGTTACGAAATTAACAGCCTTCAACAGGCGCGCCGATGCTTGCTTAAGAACGCTTTTTTCAAAATGATTTTGCAGGTTTAAAAATGAAGAATATTTGGTGAAAGCGCCTTTTTGGGTTGTTCATTTTCTTCACAATAACAATGCTTGGAAGTGGGTTATCTGCTCAGAGGAGGTTTTATAAAAGTCGGGGATTATTGTAAGAAAGCTCACAAGGCAATCACTTATGTGCGTGAATACAAAAGCTTCCCTTACCTTTGATAGATGTCAGGTGGTTCTAGAAAGATGTAACCCATTAGTATTGGCGCTTGGGGGTGCTTTGAAAAGCAAATACTCAACATGAGAATTCTCTTAGTTGAAGATGATCATTCGCTTGCTCAAGCTGTTGCAGCAGTTCTGAACACACAACATTATGTAGTTGATATTGCTACTGATGGTCAAGATGGTTGGGAGTTGGCAGAGGTCTGTAGCTATGATTTGATTTTGCTAGATGTGATGCTGCCCAAGCTAGATGGTATTAGTCTTTGTCGGCAATTACGTCAAGAAGGCTATCAAATGCCTATTCTTTTGCTGACGGCACTTGACACTAGAACTGATAAAGTTATGGGTTTAGATGCTGGAGCAGATGATTATCTTGTAAAACCGTTTGACTTTCAAGAGTTAACTGCTCGCATTCGCGCTTTACTACGCCGGGGAAATTCTTCTTTACCTCCTGTTCTAGAATGGGGAAGCTTGCGCCTTGATCCGAGTAGCTGTGAGGTGACTTATGCAAGCCAAGTGTTGCATTTAACAGCCAAGGAGTTTAGTATTCTGGAGCTTTTTTTACGCAACAGCCAGCGCGTGTTTAGCCGAAGTGCAATCATCGATCAACTTTGGGGTGCTGATAAAGATCCACCAGAAGAAAACACAATTAAATCACATATCAAAAGTTTACGGCAGAAACTGAAAGCAGCAGGTGCTAACTATGATTTGATTGAAACGGTTTACGGATTGGGCTATCGTCTGAAGCCTCTACCCCAAGAGCAAAGTTCTCAGACAACCGAAGAAGAGCTATTCTTGACGCAGCAACAAGCTATGTTAGCAGCCGTTGCCAAGGGGCGGGAGGATTTCAAAGCTAAAGTTGGCTCGCGTATCGCTGTGCTGGAGCAAGCAACCAATGCTTTAACAGTGGGGACATTTGATGTTCAACTGCGACTTCATGCTGAGCAAGAAGCTCACAAGCTAGCGGGTGCAATGGGAAGTTTTGGCTTTCTGGCGGGTTCGGAACTGGCTTACCAGATAGAGCAGTTGCTTGGTGACACCACGCCGATTGACGAGGCTCAGTCTCAACGCCTTTGTGAACTTGTGAAGGAGTTACAACGGCAGCTAGAGGAAACGCAGACTCAGCCAACTTATGTTGAGCCAGTGGCAAGTAAGCAATGTCAGAATGTCCTTTTGCTGATTAGCGATGATCGCAAAGTCGTAGAGCAGTTGGTCAATGAAGCTGCAACCCAAGGAATCCAAGTAGAGAGTGCTACAAATACTACTGATGCCAGAAGTGCGTTCGGCAAAGCCGTGCCGCAGGCATTCGCATCTTCCACTCCCGATGTAGTGCTACTCGACCTTTGCTGTCCTTATGGTGTTAAGGACAGTTTCAAGCTACTAGCAGAATTGTCCAACCAAACACCGCCAATTCCAGTACTCGTTTTTACAGATCAAAATAATTTTACTGAACGCGTAGAAGTCGTGCGAGCTGGCGGACGTGCTTTTTTGCAAAAGTCCATGCCTGCAAGCCTTGTGTTGCAGTTCGTGACTCAGGTGCTGCAACCCCTGACTACTACTGAGGCAAGAGTTATGGTTGTAGACGATGACCAAGAGGTGCTGAGTGTTATACAGAAATTACTAGAGCCAAAGGGATTTAGGGTCACAACTCTCTCTGACCCGCGACGCTTCTGGGAGATTCTGACAGAATTTTCCCCAGATTTGCTGATTTTAGATCTAAAAATGCCTTATGTAAACGGGATTGAACTGTGTCAGGTGGTGCGTAACGACCCCCACTGGAGCGGGCTGCCAGTACTGTTTTTAACTGCTTATGCTCAAGCAAATACTGTTGAACGGATATTTGCAGCGGGCGCTGACGATTGTGTGAGCAAGCCCATTGTGGGGTCACGACTGGTCACGCAAGTTTTTAACCGCTTACAGCGAAAGGCAAGCCAGACAAAACCGCTTGCTTGATTTACCCTGTGAGATGCGATGAAGTTTTACCAGTTACTTTCAGACAAAGTCAACACCCTAGTCCGTGCCTCTGATTAACGTCGTCGCTGCCACTTCCGGATTAAGCGCTGAACTATTCGCACGCTATGCTCACGTAGATTGGCAAGTAAGCTGCCAGAATTTTTTTGCTTTCGGCTGGATGAGCCTTTGTTTAGTTGCGAATCAAGTTGCGTGTCCTCAACTTTAGGGATACGTACAGCATATTCTTCGGGGATAATGGGAGAGCCACGTTTTCTGGCATAAACTTGGGTGAACTCTGCACCAATTAAGAGAATATGAGCTGATTGACATCCTCCCGCCGCTGAACGGAGTACCGTTACAGCGGGGGATTCCAAGAATCACTTCTTGGGTTTCCTCTTTCCGCGACTCGGCTTACCCGGAGGAGTTTCCCCATCCGCGCAGAGGTCGATGTCTCCAGAGGCGATTAACGTTCCCGTGTGCCCCACGGTACGGAGTCCTCTCTCAAGTATGTTTCGTGCAGCGTTCCAATCTCTATCTTGGGTATGCCCACAATGATGACAAGTATGCGTCCTGGTACTAAGAGACTTCTTGACGACTTTCCCACAATTGGAACAATTCTGGGATGTGTAGTGAGGTGGAACGGCAACCGTGACCACACCAAACACTTTCCCAAAGTACTCAACCCATTCTCGGAATTGAGTCCACGCTGCATCAGATATCGATTTGGCGAGGTGTCTATTCCTCACCATATTCCGCACCTTCAAGTCCTCATACGCCACGAGGTCGTTAGACATCACTACGCACCTTGCCGTCTTCACAGCAAAGTCTTTACGCTGGCGACTTACCTTAAGATGCTTGCGAGCAAGTTTATTTCTAAACTTGGCTCTATTTTTAGAACCCTTCTTAGTCTTAGACAAACGACGTTGCAACCGTTTCAAAGACTTTTCAGACTTACGCAGGTGACGCGGATTGGCAACAGTCTGCCCGTCAGAATCGGTGTAGAAGTGGTTCAACCCAACATCAATACCGACATTATGAGCGGTTGGTTCCCGCTTCTCCAAACGTTCCTGGTCAACACAAAATTGTACGTAGTACCCATCTGCTCGGCGAACAACTCGGACACGCTTAATCTGTTTCAACTGATAGAAGTGCAAGTCACGGGTTCCCCACATTTTGAAGGTTCCCGCTTCAAATCCATCAGAAAAGGTGATACACCGTCTATCTTCAGAAAGTCGCCAGCCACTTGTCTTGTACTCAACACTGCCGTGTGTCTGTTCTTTTTTGAAGCGTGGGTATCCTTTCTTGCCTGGTTTTGCTTTCTTGCAGTTGTCGTAGAAACGAGATATTGCTGCCCAAGCTCGTTCAGCACTAGCCTGACGAGCCATAGAATTGAGATTCTTGGCAAACCGGAAATCTCTAGCAAGCACTGCACAATATGCGCTCAAATCGTACTTGTCAATGTCCTTGTTATCCATCCAATGTCTCAGGCAACTGTTACGAATAAATCGGGCAGTACGGATAGCTTCATCCAGCTTTCCATACTGCTCGTTCGTTCCAACGAGCTTTGCCTCGAATACCAGCATTCTTACGCTCAACTTTATAGCGTAATCATAGCACAGAGATTGTTAAAACAGCCACTGTTCTGCTCCCCCGCTTCGCAGGGCGTCGAAGAACGTGGCGGTTTTAACCCTCGATTCATCTCACCGCCAAATCAAAGATTATGGCGGGAGCCTTCTCTCCGAATTAGGTAAATAGTAGTGCGATCGCACCAAAAGAAATCAAAAAGTTAAAAATTTGCCACAGATAACCAAGACCGGGTACGGTGCCGCTCAAAAAATTGATCGCGGATGCTAGTATGGCGTTGACCGTGAAGGAAACGAGTAGCAAAAAGGCAATGACTAGCACCATTGTCAAGGACAAAAAGCGTTTGCGAATGAAGTAGCAGAAGTTACCCTTTGGTTCTGGCTTCACCTCCCAAATCCGATTGAGTGAGCGTTGAAGATGAACAAAAACTTTAGAAGACCCATAGACAAGAAGGGCTAGATTGAGTAAGAGTCCAAAGAACCCCTGATCGACATCGGGTTGTCTAGTATTGGCGATCGCCGTTTCGATGATTTGCGCGGCTTTAGAGCCAACAAAATGTTGAACTTGTAAGACAATTTCATGCTTGACTGCTGCTTCCCCAAAAACTGCACCGACAATTGCGATCACAATAATTAACAGTGGTGCGAGGGAAAACACCGTGTAATAACCTAAGGACGATGCTAGAAGTGATACTTCCTTAAATTCCCATTCCGCAAACGTTGCTCTCAACAGCTCCCAAATTTCCCTCAAACTCACAAGCTCAACTCCTGTTATTTTCGGGGAAAGTGCTGGCGAAAGAATCTGCGACTGATGTCACAGTTGTGGATTTGGGTAATAACTTATTATAAACCATCAAAAAATTAGCTAGTACGTAATGCTAGTGTACTATTTGTCTTTGGCTGTGAGTACAGCGTGTTGATTAGGAGTCATTCGAGAGCGCTTTCGCCTTGCATAAACCTGGGTAAACTCAGCACCAAGGAGTAGAATCTGGGCTGAATAAAAGACCCAAATGAGTACGACAACAAAAGAACTTGCTGCACCATAACTAAAGCCAATGCTGCTATTACCAAGATATAAACCGATTAAAGATTTACCAATCATGAATAGCCCAGCAGTGACAATCGCTCCTATCCAAAGATTGCTCCAAGCAATTGTAATATCTGGTAGAACTTTGTAAATCAGAGCAAACAGTAAGGTTGTCACACCAAAGGAGAGAATCAAATTTAGGATTTGCCCTAGCGCAATCCACTCTGGAAAGAGATGACCAAAGAAGTTGGTAATGACTGCAAGTACTGCACTAATAACAAGAGAGACTAGTAGCAAAAAACCAATAACTAGCACCATCGCAAACGATAGCAAACGTTTTTGTAAGAAGCTTTTAATATTCAAACCAGGTTTGGGCTGAACATCCCACATAGCATTGAGTGCTTCTTGGAGTTGTCCGAACACACCAGATGCTCCAAAAAGTAAAGTTGCAATCCCAAATAGAGTTGCTAAAGTTTCACCCCGATTAGGCTGTTGGGCATTTATAATTATTGCTTGGACGGCTTGCGCTCCCTCTTTACCGATAAGCCCTTGAATTTCTCCTACAACTTCATTCTTGGCGGCTTCTTGACCAAATATCGCACCTGCGATCGCGATCGCAATAATTAATAACGGTGCTAAAGAAAAAATTGTATAAAAAGCTATAGCTGCTGCCCACAGAGGCGCTTTGTCCTCCTGCCACTCCATGACAGTAGTTTTAAGCAGCATCCAAACAGTCTTTAGTCGCATCTCCATAATTCCTATGCTAATGCCTGCTATAGTAGGGGTAATTGCAGGGCTAGGTTTGGATAATCTGGTTCATCCCAAACTTGAGTTGCATCATCAATGCGATCGCTTAAACATTGCCCAGTTAACTGCCGATGAGTATCCAACTATCCTTGACGTGTATATCATACTGGGTATCAAGCAAGTTTCGATTCTTCCTATTTGTTAACCGTTCTTCATTAGTTCTGAAGTTGAGATAGTTCACTTCGTAGAAGTTAAATTAACGTAGTTTAAGCTTAAGTCTCAAAGGTGGAAAACTGGTGGAGAAGGCTCTCGATTTCTCAATGTATCATATCTATAATATACCACCTTGGGAGAAGCATTCCGGATTGCTGATGCCATGAAGATGAAGGGCGTTGACTTAGACCCCAAGCACTTCTTCCGTTTCATTTGGAATTCTTTGAGAATTTTGCTAGCGTTGCTGTTCGCCGTCGTGCGACGTACCCCTACATTGATGTCTGTACTCTAGATACGGGGATTCAGGAGAGGTCGCGTGCAAGTAGGGGCAATCGACTTTTGGGATGCGGTCTATAGGAATCCGGTTTGATTTTTGAAAAGATACCTAGGGTGCGTTAGCAAAGAGAGTACGGCACCATTCCTAGGGATTCAGTGCGTTACGGATTTCATCCTAACGCACCCTACAATACTTAACTTTGTTCAAAAATCAAATAGTAATCCTATATTTTCTTATTGGTCTTGCGGTTGTCGGTCTTGCTGTGAGCGATCAATTCGGCGTAAGTAAGTCGGTAAGAAAAAACCAAACTATGTAAAGAAAAGTAAAATTTCTGTATTTGGCTCGTAGTAGCGCTATGGCTGACGCCACGCTGCGCGAACAGCGCTAAAGCGCTACTACAAACCAGTGATGATTATTTGCGCCGACTTACTTACTTCCATTTTCTGTATTCTAAACTGTTCAACACTCCACAAGTTTTCCACTTTTTGAAGATATCTTCTTTCTTAGAAGCAGTTAAGTTACTTAACTGTGATTCAACAACTTAACCTCAACATACTCTTTAACCAATTGAGTGTTGCACATTTGAAATGATTTAGAAATAACTAAATAGCTATTTTTTTTTGATTGTGCAATACTTATTTCTTCTTATGAGGTTAGGAAGATAATGGGTAAGTTACGAAAAAAAGGAAAAATTTTCTGACACTAGAAACTACACAATTCTCAAAAAAATATAACAGTTATATTTGAGTTTGTAGTTGAAATAATGCTTATTTTTTGACCTATGTCAAGCGCTCATACCAAGAGAGAAGATGCGCAGTGGTTCTATAAAAGTTAATAGGTTTGTCATCTTATAAGGAGGAAAAATGGCACTTCAACAACGTAAGCGTGCAGTTGGTACGTTTTCTAGCCGACAAGAAGCCGAAGCGGCATTAAATGACTTGAGAAACTCTGGTTTCAATATGGATAGAGTTTCTATTTTAGCTAAGAACGCAGACCGCAATGACCAAATTGCTGGCGCTGATGTCAAAGACCGTGGTGACAATGAGGCTCAAGAAGGTGCTGGGATTGGTGCAGTAGCAGGTACTGTCTTAGGCGGTGTTGGTGGCTTACTTGTGGGACTTGAAGCTTTAATTATTCCAGGAGTAGGTCCTTTTCTCGCAGCCGGGACTATAGCAACTACCTTGGCTGGTGCTGGGATTGGTGCAGCAGCAGGAAGTCTTGTAGGAGCGCTGACTGGTGCAGGCATTCCTGAAGAGGACGCACAAGCATACAGTGAGCGAGTATCTCAAGGAGACTACTTGGTGATGATCGAAGGCACCGAGGATGAAATTAATCGTGCTGGCTCCATTTTACGGAATCGGAACATTCGTAATTGGAACGTATACAACGTATCTAATGAGAACCGTAATTACAGTTCCGATGTTGCTCCCCCTGTTAATCAAGTTTCAGATAGATATGAGGACAGAACTGCTCCCAGATACGAAGACAGAACTGCTACTGACCATGAAGTCGTGGAAATTGTCGATAAGCCAGAGCAGACGCGCTAACTCTTTTCCCACTAGGATGGCTTATGGTATGCCATTCTACATTTAAGAGTCTAGGGACATAGTGTACAAGCTCAAATAATGAGCTTGTACTCGTTCTAAAACAGAAGGCAGATAAAAGATTTAAATTTTCCACTCCGCCTTTTTATAAAAAATGAGTTAGAAGAAGAATTGACTATCTGACCAATTGTTGCTCCAAAACTTGTACAAAACCAATCGCAATTTGAATTAAAGGCCAGCCTACTAAACATATAAATGCTGCTCGTCGAGTAGTAATATCTAACCCTTGGCGTACTGCGACAATTACCGCCAATAAACTCCACACCGCCAAGATCAGCTCAATTGGTCGTCCTAGTAAGGGAATGAGGGTTAAAAAATTCAGTACTTGCGGTGCATAGGCAAAGCCTATTGGAATAAGTAAGTCACCGTAAGTAGGATCGATGGGTTTGAGCCATTGTCCAATTTTCCAAATTGTGAATGTCCAAAAATAGTATCCGGCGATAACAGCAATCGCATCAATCAAAAGACTCGTCAAAAGTACAAAAACCATAGCTCGATTTATTAATAAGATTACGCCAGTACCTATGGCATGAGAAACAGCACCCAAAATTACAATACTTAGGGCTAACCTATCGTTTCGCTGTGTATGGCGAGCATTTTCATAGAAGTTGCCGTTCAAAGCTAGAGCATACCGAAGTGTATGACACAAACCTGGCTTTGATTTGATATTATTGGTACTCATTTTTTATAACTAATGAAGGATGAAAAATGAGAAAAAGCAGAATTTTATAAAATAAGCAATCAAAAATCAAAGCCTTAAACTCAATATAGCAATCCGCGCAGGATTTATGAAAAATTTTAAGTATTGTAGGGTGGGCAGTGCTTACCGTATTTTGCCCACTACATCCGGGTTTTGCGTTCGCACTGCCCACATAAGCGTGTCGTTCAAAAATCAAATAAAAGTCCTATATTACTTTACTTAATAACCAACTATATAAAACAATAATCTCAAATGCGTAAGATTGGCGGACAAATACTGCTATGGTTACAAAGTGGAACATTAAAGCTGTTGATTTTAGCAGGGATAATACTTCTTCTTTGGGGAACTCTTGCCCCTGTTGGAACTTTGGTATGGTGGTTGAGTCAAAGTTCTGAAAGCTTGGGTATTAAGAAAAACCTAACGAGAAAGTTACCCAGAGATAACCGTTCACCTAAAGTTAACAAATCGGAAAATATTGATTGCTATATAGTTTTTTTACCAGGAGTGGGAGATTTTTCCGCTAACCAATTAACTCCAGGCGAAGAATTTTTTCTAAATAAATTAGAGCAAACTCATCGTAATTGTGTAACAGTACGGGATGTTTTTCCTTACTCCCTTGTTAACCAAAGTTTAGGAGGGGAACGGTTATTAGCACCTCTGTGGAGTGCAGCCGAAAAAGCAGATGGTTGGTTCTCTAATACAGATGTTTTAATTAAAATTCGTAATCTCTGGCGGTTTGCTATTTCTGCCGATGACCGTTATGGACATATTTATAACTTGGGAATTGCGAATGCGATTGTTAATCGCATGAATGCCGTATATCCTTTACCCAAAGATCCAAAACAAGGACTCAAACTGATTTTAGTTGGAACTAGTGGCGGAGTACAAGTCGCTCTTGGTGCGGTTACTTATCTTGATCGGTGGCTAAATCCTCAATTAATTGTTGTCTCAATAGGTGGTGATTTTGATGGCGAAAAAGGCTTTGATGCAGTTGAGCATGTGTACCAACTGGTAGGTCGCCGAGATTGGATTGAAGATATTAGCCAGATTGTATTTGCTTCACGCTGGCCAATCACAGTAGGTTCACCTTTCAATCAAGCTCGTCGTCAAGGACGTTATACAGTTGTGAAGACAGGCCCTCATGCTCATAGTGGGTCTCAAGGCTATTTTGGTACAACAACAATCGGACAAACCCAAACAACTTATGTAGAATTAACACTCAAAAAAGTGAATCAACTGCCAATTTGGTCTAATCAAAATCAAAATGAAAAATGTCAAGATAAGTAAACTGTGGGATCAGCTTCACTCAAGTTATTGGTTCATACCAGCAGTTATGGCGGTATTAGCTACTGCTTTAGCTTTCACAATGCTCACTCTTGACCGTACAGGCAAGGTAGAAATTGATTATTGGTGGGTTTACACTGGTGGATCTGATGGAGCGCGATCGCTCTTAGAAGCTGTTGCAGGTTCAATGGTCAGTGTTGCTGCTACGGCTTTTTCAATTACAATCGTGGCGCTTCAATTGGCTGCTGCCAATTTTGGACCTCGACTTCTGCGTAATTTTATGCAGGATACAGGGAACCAAGTTGTGCTTGGCACATTTCTTGGTACGTTCATCTACTGCTTATTCGTACTGCGGACGATTCATGGAGAAGGAGATGGATATAGCCAGTTTGTGCCACAACTTGCGGTGACAGTCGGTATTTTACTAGCAATTATTAGCATTGGTATTTTGATTTATTTTATTCATCATGCCTCAACCATAATTCAAGCATCTCACGTAATTCAAAATGTTAGTACAGATTTACATTCAGCAATTGAACGCTTATTTCCCCAAAAAATAGGGCGTGGTGAACCAGAAGAAAGACAAGGATTTGCGGAAATTCCCATGTCTTTTGAGGAGGAATCTTTATCGATTCGAGCTAATAGCACTGGTTATTTACAAGCAATTGATGACAAAGAATTGATGAATATTGCTTGCCAGTATAATTTGCTAATACGCCTTCAAATTCGCCCTGGTCAATTTATAGTTCAAGGTAGCGGTTTAGTCTTTATTTTTCCTGGTCATAAACTGAATCAAAAACTTACCAAAAAAATTAATAATGCCTTCATTCTAGGTAAAGAACGTACGGAGCTACAAGATGTAGAGTTTCCCTTCAATCAGTTAGTAGAAATCGCTCTACGTGCTATTTCTCCTGCTGTCAATGACCCATTTACTGCAATTCGCTGTATTGATCAATTAAGTGCTGGGTTGTGTCACATTGTTCAAAGGGATTTTCCTTCACCTTATCGCTACGACAAAAATAATAAACTACGCATAATTGCTGAAGGTCTAAAGTTTGCAGGATTGATGGATGCAGCTTTTAACCAAATTCGCCAGTATGGACGGTCTGATGTCGCAGTCACTATTCGTTTGTTAGAAGCTATAGCTGCAATTGCTACTTACACTAACAATTCTAAATATCAGGCAGTTCTGCGCCATCATGCTGAAATGATTTTACAAAATATTCGTGAGGAACTCTCGCAAGAACAAGACCGCAAAGATGTAGAAGAACGATATCACCAAGTTATTCAAAATTTAGAGAATGGTAGCAATATTAATGATTGGGGATGACTAGAAAAATGGCATTTTCAAATTATTTTTTTAGGAAAATATATATGTATTTATGGTCTAAGTTAGAGATGTTATCGACTGGAATTAATTAGAAACAATAGCTGTGCTAAGGTACTGAGGGAATGCAATAAGCCATCACTCACCGAGGTAACTTGAAATGAGAGATTTAAGTTCTTAATAGAGCTTGAGTTTCTTTAGAAATTTACACTTGGAAACCAGTAGTCAAACAATAATGTTTATGTGGATTTGCCACTTTGTCTGAGTGTGAAGAGAGTGATTTCAGGTGGGCAGTTAATCCGTATTGGTAGGATACTGAAACCGATTCCTCGGTTCACGTAAATATGGTTTCCCGGCTGTCCATACTCATCAATCCAGCCATCGGCATGAACCTCATCCTCCCTCACAAAAGTCAACCAAGACCATTCAGGAGTGAATGGCAGACGAATTTGCCCTCCGTGGGTGTGTCCTGCTACAGCCACAGGTGCGGTGTTGGCAGGAAATTCAGCAAAGGACTCAGGATGGTGCATCATGACAAATCTGGGTGCTGCATCTGGTACTTGTGCCAGGGCTACTTGGGGTTTATCTTTATTAGCCCAATGTGACCCAATGCCTACCAAGTATAAAACGGCTTGTTCATCTAGTTTAGTTGATGATGCCAATGGCACAACTTCATTTTGCAACATTTGCACGCCCACAGTTTTTAGAGATGCAGCCAGTTTAGTAGCTTGTGCTACGTCCGGAGAATCATGCTTAGATTTCATGCCATAGTCATGATTACCTAAAACAGCATATGTAGGAATACCAGCAATAGGTAATGGACGAACCAACTCAATTGCTTGATTAATTTCCGCGCTGGGGTCGTCACCTGCATTGTATATAAAATCGCCAATAATCAGCACTGCGCTCGGGCGTTCTTTAACTAATTGCGCAACAATCCTGCGGATGGTAGGGGTGTTTGCCAGCCACATTCCCACTTGCCAATCACCAATCACTGCAATTCGTTGCCCCTGCAAAGCAGCAGGAAGACCAGGAATAAAAGCGACTTGCGGTTCTATATCAATAATATAAGGTTCGATTAAGCCGTAAATTAGAAGTGCGGCAATTAAGCCTAATAACCCCAATAAAAAGTATTTGATTTTCTTCATAATTAGCTTGTAAATTTTACTCTTGCCTGTCATTAAGTGATCACCTCACAACTACTACTGAGTTTGCGGCAAATGCTAGATAAACCCATGCCAGCAAACAAAGACCATTTGCACAAGCTGACGACTCGACTGCTGCGTGAAAACCAAACGATAGTAGTTGAGGAGCAAGGCTCGTTAAAAACATGGTCAAAAACCCGAAACTTGCCCGTGCTATCAGTGATGCTAGCTGGGGTGAATTCGTAAGACAACTCGAATACAAAACCAAGTGGTATGGTCGTTCGCGCAGCGTCTCCGAAGGAGATACCTTGGTAAAAATTGACCGATGGTTTCCCAGTTATAAAGGCTGTGGGAATTGCGGTCACATCCTTGAGCGTTTGCCGTTGAATATACGGGAATGGGATTGCCCCAACTGTGGGACACGCCATGACCGGGACATCAACGCAGCACAAAAGATTTTGGCGGTGGGACACACCGTGACAGTCTGTGGAGCGAGTGTAAGACCTGATGGGCATAAGTCCAAAGGGCAACTGCAAAAAACCAGCAATGGTGAGTCCAGTCCTGTTGGCGGAAGCCTGCCCTACGGGCATAGGCGGGTCTCCCGCCGTAGGGAACTGGCTCTCCCGTTGGGAAAGAAACAGAAACTCAAGTCGTGAGTCTTGGGAATCTCCCGCTAAGGCTTCGCCTGTAGCGGCGAGAGGATGTCAAGAGTGGTCGTTATGAGGTTGAGAACCTACCCTGTTATTGCCATCCCGTTGCGCCCGGATTTGAGCTAGCTTTCTGAGCGAACCGCTAATGCTGCGTGGTTTAGGAACTTCGCCTTTACCAGCAGGCCAGCCTTCTCGTTGACGAGAGCGATCGCCATCTGTTTCCTCTGTCTGATCATGAAACAGAATTTGCTGTGTCGGGAAGGGCAAGTCAATACCATTTTCAACCAGCTTTTTCTTGATTGCAGAAATGACTTTGTCCCGCGAGTCAAGAGCATCCGCCCGTCGTGGCGGTTTGATCCACCACCGGGCGCGGATATTTACGGTACTTTGGGCAAGTTCCATCACCAGTGCCTCAGGAGCTGGGTCTTGCAATACACTGTCTACGCTGTGGATTGCTTGTAGCATCAACTGCTTTGCTCGGTCAATGTCATCGCCGTAGCCGATGCCAACATCATACTCTAGACGGCGGTTTTCAAAGGCAGTGTTTACGGTAACTGAATTGGTGAACAGTTCCGAGTTCGGAATCACAATTCGACGACCATCATACGTTCTGATTGTCGTTGCTCTTGTTTGGATATTTTCTACCGTTCCCTCAAAGTCTTTAAAAACAATTTGGTCATCAATTTGAAACGGCTCAGTGAGCAGGATTAAAATGCCAGCTAAGAAGTTTTGCAGAATGTCACGAAAGGCAAAACCAATTGCCACACCGCTAATTCCTAGCAATTGGACCAAATCGCCTGCTTTAAATGAGGGAATTAGAATTGACAGGGCGATAAACAAACCAATCAAAATTGTCACACCCTGTGCTAAGCGTCCCAATACCAATCCCAAATTTCTAGCCTGGCGGTGCTTCCGAGTCAAACGCTTGACCAGTCCTTTAATTCTCCCAGCAATAAAGAAAAAGAAGGCAAAGACAATTAACGCCAAAACAATATTCGGTAGCAGAACCATGAAACCGTTAATCATGTTCTGGACCTTGTTCCAAGCTGCAGATATTTCTGTGTTCATTAACCTTCCTCGTTTATCAGTCGTTAGTAAAAGGTAGTAATATAAGGTGTTATCCAATAAAAATAGCTCTTTTGCAAAATTTCAATTAATAATAGGCTAATTTAGGTAAATTTAGACATAGATAATTTTTTTGCTGATTGAGATTGCGCTTAATAGGAACGATAGCGAGCAAAAGCCAGTTTGCTCATATTTAGTTGTAGTAAAGTGATTGCAATGATGAATTCTCAAAGCTCTGAAGTCTGATGCAACAATTGCTGAATCTCCTCTCGCAATGCCCCAATCTCAGTATGAAGCGCTTCAATCGATTTTGCTCCAGCTAACTCGGCTTTGTCATCATCTGCATCACGACCTATAAAGAACGTGGCAAGAGTTGCAGTGACGTAGCCAAACACCGCAAATGCATATAGCGATAGGATAAAGCAAAGTACCCGACCTTCAGGGCTTTTGGGCCAATACTCAGAACCCATCGTCGTCATTAGCATTGCCGTCCACCACAAAGCTGTACCGTAGTCATTCAGTCCACCATCGGCAACCTGGTTTTCAAACGCATACATCCCCGCTGATCCTATCAGCGTTACAATCGCCGTCAACGCCACCACGTAACCAAAACCCCGACGGTTAATACTCGCTCCCAGAGCTTGCATAGAGCGGTTGGCACGAGTCATTATCCGCAACAGTCGCAGAGAACGGACAGCCCGTACTGTTCGTAGTGTCCGCACCACCCGCACAATCCGAAAGGTACGCAAAGCCGGCAAGATCAAAGAGATAGCAATTAGCCAGTTACTTTTGAGATAAGAGAGCTTGCGGGGAGCAAGGGCAAGTTTCACTAAAAAATCTAGGATAAAGATAATCCAGATAGTGGTGCTAAAAGCTTCCAGTAGAGAGTTGAGTCCCCAGATGAGCTCGATGACGAATAGCGCTAGCCACGCAAAGCCTAGCACCAGCATTGGAGTTTCTAGCCAATCTTCTAGCTGTTGCAAGACTTCGCTGCGCTCTCGTTCCAGGTCTTGTTTTTCTGTCAAGTTAGGACTGCTCATAAATTGGTCTTATGGTTTGCTAGCAGGAGTTTCAAGCACATTGACATCTACCAGGGGTGTTAGGTTGAAGCCCTGTTTCAATAAATGAGTTTGAATTGCCTGCGTCAGGCGAGAGCTAATTTCCTCATTTGAGGCAGTCACTTCCGGTTTCTTCTGGACATAAACAACACTCAGCAGGGTATTCTGACCTTGAATATTGGCACGTGTGAAGCGAACATTCGACTCAACTAATTCTACTAAACCGACTTGCTCTACAGCCTTGTTAACTTCAGCATTGGCACGTTGGGCGCGGCTGGAGCGTTCTAGATTGGGAGAATTGGAAAACTGCCATGTCAAAAGACCTGCGAGTGCTATTACGGTTATTACCAAAGCAGAACGAAATACCGATTTTTTCCCACGCTGATAACGGCTTCCTTGAATAGATAGCCCGTATATTCGGAACAAGAGGGAAGCTGTAAAATTTATACCGCATAATTGCAGCAACAGCAAGAACAGCCCACCAGTCACCATATCCCACCTACCAAGTGCACTTGCCATACCCACAATTCCCGCAGGTGGAGCCAGCGAAGCGGCAACTAACATTCCGGTTGCTGCCCCAGATACCAAACTACTCCGCTCCGATTGAACCAAGTTGAGCGCCCCTGCTGCTCCGGCTGCCAACGGTAAAAGCACTGCTACTGTTGAAATCTGACTGCTTTCTACCATTAAACTAGTTGGAATTTCTTGCCGCAGTATCAGGCTAAGTAACCAAGTAGTTACAATTGTGACCGTTAAAGCCGTAAAATGACGCAAAAGACTGCGCCCTAGGAGTTGGTAGTCTCCCCGCGCGGTGGCGATCGCCGTATTCATTGCCGGACCCGCAAACGGTGCAATCAGCATTGCAGCCACTAGCAGATAAGCTGTATTCGTATACAAGCCTATCCAGACTACCACGCCTGCCATTGCTGCATACCCTAGAAAACCTCGCCAAGAACCAACACTTTGCAGACCAGAGAGAAAAATCTCAATAGGGCTGCGTTCCTCCACATTCACTACCTGCTGCGGCGCTTCTGACGCTGGTGGTTGCAAAGCCATCACGCCAGTTGGTATGAGCGTAATGTGTACTTTGGGCAGGTCTTGTAACTGCTCCAAAAACCCCTCAACCTCTCGATTAGAAATATGAACAATTACCACGTCAATCGCTTCATCACTACCCTTGGCTGCAAGTTGTGCAAGATTTGCGCCGTTGTGAGAATGAGCGATGTCGAGAACTGCTTTGCCATGCCCTTGTGGCACCTGGATAATTAACTGACGCATACACCCTCCTGGCGCTAACCATCTCGCATTTTGAGGCGATGACTCTCTCCCCAAAAAAATATTTTGTTAGAAGTTGTAGCCAACTCCGATCATCAGCCCAACATCCGTTTCGTCTAGAAAAGCTGCATTTACTGCTGCGTTTGCCGTAAATCGAGGACCTAAAGGCACATCTACACCACCAGTAAGCAGTAAACCAACATCAGCGTCGTCGCTAGTTTCAATCGCTACACCAGCGCCTACGTAAGGAGCTATAGTAAATGTTTGTTCACCAAGGGGATTTGCTGACTGTTGGGAAAAATCGAAGGTGACGGGAACCAGAACAACGGGATCGTCTCCAATTACCGCTGATGGTCGCGCTGATATACTGCGTGTTAGCCCAAGTTTGCTGAAAACCGCAAAGTTCCCTTCGCTTAAAGCTGAATCACCGCCCAAACCAATGTTGCCACCAACCCCGATATAGCTTCTGCCACCACGAGTTCTTCTACCAATATCAACACCATTGGTATTCACTCCACCATTTTGCGGTTGCTGACTAAGCTTAACGTCAGGTGGTATGAGAACTTGGTTAATTGCATAGATCACACCATTACTTGCTTGGATGTTCGGCTGAATCACTTGTGCATTGTTTACTGCAACTTGATTAGTCGCAGCAGCGATTTGAATATCAACAGGTCTACCTTCAAAAGTTTTCAATTCTCCAGCCGCCAGTTCACTCGCAGTGAGTTGACCAGGAATGACATGATATCTCAAAATCCTAATCAAGGTTTCTCTATTCTCTGGCTGCTGCAACTGCCTGAGAGTTTCTTGCGGCAAAGCAGCAAACGCCTGGTCTGTAGGAGCAAAAACTGTATAAGGACCTGGTTGTTGGAGAATATCTGCTAGACCTGCTGTCTTCAATAAAGAAGTCAGAGTTGTAAAGGAATTACTCGATGCAGCAAGGGAAACAATGTCGTTGGAGGTTTGAGTGCCGCCAGTGTTTGTACCGACAATATACTGAGTAGCCGCGACATTACTTGCAAGGGGTGGCACTTGTTGCTGCCGGACTAAGGCTTGATACAAATGTGCCGCAGCTTCTGCACGAGTTAGAGGCGCTAAGGGGTTAAGTTGTCTGACATCTGGATAATTGACAACAATATTCGCTTGTGTTGCTGCTGCCACTTCATTAATGGCGTAGTTCGGGATAGCATTCACATCTGTATAATAGGTGCTGATATTACTTGATGCAGCACGGTCAGCATTCAAACCCAAACCATTTGTTAAAGCAACAATCGCCTGCACCTTACCAATTTGCTGATTGGGTAGGAACAAGTCCCCAGGATAGCCTGCCATAAATCCGGTTTCGTAAGCTTCCTGGATTGCAGAAGCTGCCCAGTAGTCAGGAGGAACATCTTGAAATCCACCTGCACCTAACTGCCGAACAGAGGTTTGGTTAAAAGCTTTTTGAATCATTGCGGCAAATTCAGCACGATCAACAGGTTGATTCGGTCTAAAAGTGCCATCAGGAAAGCCAGTAATTACGTTTCTTTCAGCTAAAGCTTGAATAAATGGACGCGCCCAGTAATCAGAACCAACATCAGAAAAGGTAGTGGCTGTCGTTGTATTGGGAGTTTGACTTGGAGTTGTCGTTGGAACAGGAACTTGAGCTGAAGCGGTCTCGGAAATCATCAAAGGAGTTACTGTAGCAGTTGCTACTCCAAGGGCTAGCAATACGGAGTTTGCTGATGACCAACGAAATAAACTACACATGAGAATGTCCTCCTGAAAAAAGTAGGGTAATCTTTTACATATGACTAAAAAAGTATGAAGTGTGAAGTATGAAGTATGCAAAGTGTATTTATTTTTCACTTTTTATCCTTCATTTTTCATCCCTTGTACTGACATCGATTGATTATGTCAATAAAATTTCTTAGAAATAAATAACACTATTGATAAATCAAGTCACAAGATATATTCAGTCAATAGTTGCAGTTGAATCTATGGCGAAACTTGTTTTAGATTTAGATTAAATCTAAATAGTGGAAAACTCGTGGAGGACTCAGCTATAATCCTCCCCCTCTAACCCAGTTTCTAGTTTTTTATATTTTTCTTGCCTAAATAGAAGATTTTTACCTGAAGATGGATGTCACTAATAAAATGTTGTGTTTGAAATAAAAAAAATAAAATTATTTAATTTTAAAGCGAGAATTGATAGGCATATTCGGAAGTGCTTCAACATTTCAAAGCGTTCATTAAGCATTGATAGCTTTTGTTTTCTTCAGTGATACGTTAGCTATACCTAAAGGTATAGCTAGATTCAATCTCAGGTAGTATTTTGGCAAATAGTAGGAATTTCTCCACGAGATATCCACTATTTATTAACCACTATTGAATGATTAGAAAAATAGGAGGCATTGATAATGGCTCGGTTAATTCAGTTGGCATCAGCAGGTGTATCTTTACTAACTTTAAATCTGACAGTGCTTGCAGTTGGAGCCTTGGAAAGTTATGCTCAGTCTTCCTCTGTAAGTACCTTTAGGGATGTGAAATCTAACTACTGGGCACAACCATTTATTCGGGGTTTGGCTGCAAGAAATATTGTGACTGGATATCCTGATGGTACATTCCGACCAGAACAGCCAGTAGACCGAGATGAGTTTGCAGCAATCATTCGCAAGGCTTTTGACCAACCGCCAATTCGCCAGGTAAAAAGTGGTGCTGTATATAAAGACATTCCTGCTGGCTATTGGGCTACTCGTCCCATTGAGTCAGCGTATCAACAAGGATTCATGGCGGGTTATCCTGGTGGTTACTTTCGTCCCAATCAACCTGTTTCCAAGGTTGAGGCAATAGTTGCTTTAAGCAGAGGTTTGGATCTAACTACTGGTACACCAGCGGTTACTGTACCCATCACCCAGAGAACTGTCGCCCAACAACCCAAACCAAAAGCGGCAAAAAGACGCATATTCTTGCCGCTTGGAATGACTAGTTTAATGCAGCCTTTATTAATACCAAAAGCCCAGGCTGCACCTCCTACTGCTGTGACTCCTCCTACTGCTGTGACTCCTTCAACAACTGATAAACAGGCTGTGAATCTTAATCGTCCTGCATCATTTATTATCACCAACACTTACGCAGATGCCAATAAGATTCCGCAATATGCAGTTGGAGATGTAGCAGCAGCAACCAAAACAAATATAGTGGTCAACTATCCAAATTCAAAAGTTCTTAATCCAAGGAAATCTGCCTCTCGTGGGGAGATTGCAGCTTTAATTTATCAAACATTAGTTGCCCAGGGAAAAATAGAACCACTTGCTGACAATTCACCCGCCAATCAGTATGTTGTTCGCGCTGCTAGCAGTAACCAAAATGCTCAATAATGGTGGTTCAAGTGAAACCAGGTGAAAGTATCACCGTTGAAAACTTGGTGAGCATTTTAACACTACTTAAACAGTGGCCAGTAAACCTGGCAACTCCCAAGGTTGCTTGTAAGTTTTGTACAAAAGTGAATCAGTTAGGAGGATCAAAACGATTGACTAAGGCGGATACTGCAATCATTGGCAACCCCACAAGCAGACAAATTAACCATTGATTCAAGTTCAGTGGTGCGGTGGAAAATAAGTTATTCATTAAGCTCCACTGACTAAAAATTATCTGTAAAACTATAGTGCAAACAATTCCAATAACAATCGCTGGGGCACCGCTAATTGTCTGTCTCATTCCACGGAGTTTATCGATAACAGCATTTCCTAATTGACTAATGCTTAAAAGATAAAAAATTCTCCCTGCGACTAAAGCCTGGATTGCCATTGTGCGCGCTAAATCAATATTTCCTGTCGTTTGTCGCATCCATTCAAAGACGCCAAAAATTAAAATCCAGTTAAAGGCAGAAATTGCCAAGATACGCTGTACTAAACTTTTGGAGAGCAACGGTTGATTGGGTTTACGTGGAGGTTGTCGCATCACCCCAAGAGACTTCGGCTCAAAGGCTAATGGTACAGTCATGGTGATAGAATTCACCATATTTAGCCACAGAACTTGTAAAGACAAAATTGGTAACTCTCTAGCAAGCATTACACTAATCAAAATCGTCATCGATTCGCCACCATTGACTGGGAGAATGAAGGCGATCGCCTTAAGTAAATTCCGATAAACCGTTCGCCCTTCCTCCACCGCAGCTTCTATCGAGGCGAAGTTATCGTCCGTCAAAATCATGTCCGAGGCTTCTTTCGCCACCTCAGTCCCAGCACCCCCCATCGCAATACCAATATCCGCTTGTTTGAGGGCGGGTGCATCGTTGACACCATCCCCCGTCATAGCAACGACTTCGCCTTTAGACTGTAGTGCTTCAACGATACGAAGTTTTTGTTCTGGTGCGACACGGGCAAACACCACCCCATCTTCTATTGCTGTGGCAAGTTCTTGTTTGTCCATTTGAGCAAGTTCACGCCCTGTGAAGGCAAGAACTTCGCCATTTTGATTAAAGCCCATTTGAGAAGCAATGGCTGCTGCTGTCACAGCATGATCGCCTGTAATCATTTTTACCTGAATCCCAGCTTCTTGACAGGCTTGCACAGCTTTTATTGCTTCTTTTCGGGGCGGATCAATCATCCCTTGCAACCCTAAGAAAATCAAATCCTGTTCGATGTCTGCATGATCCAGCGTGTCTTGAGTCTCTGACACAGATTTCTTCGCAAAAGCTAGCACCCGTAAACCATGATTCGCCATTGCATCAACTTCCTGATGCACAGTTTCTGCTTCCACAGGGCTAAGGTTTCCCTCAGCATCCAACCAAAGCTGACAACGATTGAGAATAGCCTCTACCGAACCCTTAACGTAGATAGTTTTGTGTCTAGTGTCACTTGCTAATGACAAAGTTTCATGCAAAGTTGCCATGTACTGAAACTCAGACTCAAATGGAATGGCATCCAGCCTAGGCATTTCCTCTTCTAAGCCGCTACGGGTTAGTAAAACTTTATTGGCAACAGCTATCAAAGCTCCCTCTGTTGGATCGCCAACAACCAGCCATTGCTCATCTTTTTTTTCCAAGTGCGAATCATTACATAACAATCCGGCTTTGAGACATTCCTTAAGGGTAGGAGAATTATTCCAATTCACTGGCTTTTCATCTAGCAAAATTTCTCCTTGTGGAGCATACCCCACACCAGTGACTGTATAAGATTTATCACCTGCATAAATTGCTTGTACCGTCATTTGGTTTTCAGTTAGGGTGCCAGTTTTATCCGAGCAGATAACTGTTGCCCCGCCGAGAGTTTCCACCGCTGGCAATTTACGAACAATTGCGTGACGGCGTGCCATGCGGGAAACACCTATCGCAAGCGTGACTGTTACTACAGCAGGCAATCCTTCAGGAATGGCACTCACAGCAAAGGCGACGGCAGCTTCAAACATTTCTCCCCAAGAGTAGCCATATCCTAGCCCGACTGCAAACAAAAGCGCCGCTATCCCCAAAATGATGTACAGCAAAGTGCGGCTAAATTTGTCGAATTTGCGGGTTAATGGGGTTTTTAGGCTGGTTCCTTGCTCTATAAGTTGGGATATGCGCCCGGTTTCAGTTGCCTCTCCAATAGCAACAACAATACCCCTACCTGTGCCAAACGTCACAAAGCTGCCCGCATAAGCCATGTTGGTACGTTCTGCTAATGGTGCATCTGGGTTAAGCGATCGCGTGTTTTTTTCAATGGCGATAGATTCCCCAGTGAGGGCTGATTCATTGACTTGCAGATTTCGTACTTGCACAAGACGCAAATCGGCTGGTACCTTGTCTCCAGATGTGAGAAGCACCACATCCCCCGGTACTAACTCGGTGGAAGGAACTTGCATCTTTTTAGCGTCGCGGAGGATAGTTGCGTTTGTTTGAACTGAGGAAGCTAAAGCAGCGATCGCACTTTCAGCTTTAGATTCTTGAACAAAACCAATAATAGCGTTAATCAGAGTGACACCCCAAATCACCCAGGCATTCACCCACTGCCCTAGCAACGCCTTGATTGCTCCCGCAATTAATAAGATATACAGCAGCGGTTGGTTAAATTGCAAGAAAAATCGCACCAACGGACTTTTTCCAGGTTTACTCTTGAGTTCGTTAGAACCAAAACGCTCTCGTTTTTTTGTCACAAGAGGAGCGGTTAAACCTGTGTGTAGATTTGTGTCTAAACGCCGAGCAACTTCCTGCTCAGCCAGATTATGCCATTGATGTTCTGACAATTCATTTGTGAGTGATGCTGTCATGTTGTTCGCTCCAATAAAATTCCCTGACAGGGCAAACTAACAATTAAGGCGTTGTTAAGAACGCGGGATAATTTGAATTTTGGTTGGGGTACACCTGTGTGTACGTCCTCGGTCATATAGAGCAGAAATGCAGGTTAGTCCCTACAATGAAACTAAATAAGGTCAATAGCGTTTCTATTTGATTAGCGAGTGCCTTATTCCTCTGTGGCTCTCAAGTATTTCTTGACAGAGGAATAGGCTCTACCTCTAGCCGCCCAAAGCCTCACCTTGAACGACTAAAACTGAACAAGGAGCATGGTGAACGACATGATTGCTGATACTACCCAATAAAACTTCTGTTAGTCCTTTATAGCCTCTACGACCAATCACAATTAAATCCGCCTTCCAACTTTGTGCTAAATTGCAAATACATTGCCCTGGTTCCCCTGGTCGGTAATTGACTTCTGTCGCAATTCCTTGGTCTTTTGCCTTTTGTTGGTAGGTCTGTAGTAATCCTTGGGCTTCTTGTGTTTTCACCTCTAATTCTGTTAAATACGTGAGTTTTGCTGCTATCTCAATCCCCTGGAATATCATTAAGCTAGCTGACTCTTTTTTAGCTAACTCTAAAGCTTGCTCAAACACCACTTGTGCTTGAGGTGATCCGTCAACAGCAACCAAAATTTTTCTAAAACTCACTATAACCTCCAAAATTCAATCACCACGTTTATGATTATTATTTTCCTGCAAACTGCCTCCAATATGGCAAAGGCTGCTGAGAACGCGGGATAAGTTTAGTTTTTGTAGAGGCACACTTATGTATGCGTCCTCACTCTTATAGGGTAGGTAAGCAAGTCTGCCCCTATACTGGTTGTACAGTATCATGAAATAATATACATCTAGTTTGAGAGACAAATGTGATTAGAAAGTGACAACAATTCAGTCATTTCATTCCACAGAGTTTATAGCAAATGAGAATCGGTACAATAACGAATAATTTTTCTGGATAAAATTGACACCTTTGATGATTCAATATACACCAGGTTTATAACTGTTATTGATTGTATGATAATTATTTTCTTGAAATTGACAAATTCAAAATAGAGCAATAGTCAAGAATGATTCAATTTAAGAGAGTTTTTACAAAGAAGCATTATGCCATTTGTCCAAAACATCTTTAAATAAAACTTCTTCTAACCAAGTTTTAGCAATCACAGCCAATGGTATCGCCATTAATAACCCCAAGGCTCCAAAAAAACTTGCAAAAAATATTTGTGCAGTTAGGGTGACAGCGGGTAATAACGCTACCTGTTTTGCCATGATGGTAGGAGTTAACCAATAACTCTCAATATTCTGAATAACGATATACAGAACTAAAACCACTCCAGCTTTCCAAGGTTGATCTAGCAGAGCGATCGCCATTGGAAATACTACACTCAAAGTCGGTCCAATATTGGGAATAAAATTGAGTAAGCCTGCCAAGACAGCATGGGCTAATGCTAGTGGCACTTGCAAAATCCACAAACCAATTCCACTTAAAGCAGCAATAAAAACCATTTCAATCAAAGCCCCTACTGTCCAACTTCCCAAAGCAGTTGCACAGCGCGAAAGAATTTCGTCAACTCGTTTGCGGTAAAACGAGGGAAATAATCGTATAAATGACTTGCGATAGGGCTGAGGGTCTGCCAATAGCATTAATGTTAATATTACCACAAATAAAAATTCTAAAGAAGCGGTAATAGAAGTCGTTAATAAGTTAACAGACCTCTCAAATAACTGCATTGCGAAAGGTTGGATTTGTTGAACTAAGTTATTAATGTTGGGTAAATCTAGGTACTCTCCTCCAAAGCGGTTTTCTAGATAATTTATCCAATCTTGAATCCGTGATATACCTGTAGGTAGAAGTGCTATAAGATCTCGAAACTGAGCCGTAAAAGGAGGTACTATCAGCCAGAAAAAGCCAATGAAAAATGCTAGTAATATAAAGATACTTAGCAAAACAGCCCAAGAACGCTTGATGCGTAATTTTTGTAATTGTAGAACCAATTGATTTAAAGCGGTTGCTAAGACTACCGCCGTAAACAAAAGCAAAATCAGTTGTTTAATCTGCCAAAGGATATATACAGAAGCGATCAAGGCTAGTAAGCCAACCCATTGACCAAGTTTCACATGTGTTCGACTCCGATTGGTAAGGCGAGCGATACGCCGGCGTCTGTGCTTTGCGCAATCGCTCCTGGATACTGATGTCTTGAGTATGAGCAACAATTGTGAATAAAAAGTGACAGCAACCAGCTTTCTTTCAAAACTAGTTTGGTGCAAATTTCCTCTTCATTACAACTGGAAAACACTGGACAACCTTGTGAAAAATCTACTCCCTGATGGGTACACAGGTGATTGTGATTGCCAGTGGCTTAGTTGCTGACCTATCCACAGTGCCTTGGGTGAGATATCTGTGGTACATCAATGGTGTCGTTCCCTTTTTGATTATTCTATGGGGAATTTGGGGACCCTTACGCGCCAAAACGAGAAGTCAAGGGGGGCAACTATCAGAACTTTATGACAAGCTGTGCACCTACTTTACAACGTTTTGGATTTGCTATCCCATTGTTTGGATCATTGGTCCAAGTGGCTTTGGTTGGATTAACCAAACAACTGATACCCTGCTGTTCTGTTTGCTTCCTTTTTTCTCGAAGGTAGGTTTCAGCTTTCTAGATTTACATGGCTTACGCAGTTTGCATGATACCAGGAAACAAACAACGACTGACGAAGTTGTTGGCAGTACTTTCGGTATCTTGGCAAGCAGAGTTATTCCTTGGAGGCAACGGCGAAAGCCATCAGAAAGAAGAGTGCAATATTTACCAGGAGATTTTCAATGAATCAGTCAATTGGATGTAAAGCTTGGGCAATTGCTGAAGGATACATCCCCGCCTACAGCAACGGTCCAGAACCTCAGTTCACCAGTCATGAAACTGTATGCATTCTCAATGCTGGCGACTCTGATGCTCATGTGGAAATTACGATTTTTTACAGCGACAAGGAACCTGTTGGTCCCTACCGAGTGACAGTTCCTGCCCGACGTACAAAGCATATCCGTTTCAACAACCTGACAGAACCGGAACCGATACCTCATGATACTGATTTTGCCAGCGTGATTACGTCGGACGTGCCTATTGTAGTGCAACATACCCGACTGGACTCGCGGCAGGCGGAAAACTCTCTCCTCAGTACTATTGCCTACGCCAGCAGTTAGATAGAGGAACGTAGAAATAGATGAAGATGCAACGGGCGGTTCGAGAACAGAGGATTGGCTTACCTGCTTTTGATTTGAGGCACAAGCGCCAACCCCAATTACAAGGGATAATTTGGGCTTTTGGGGCTGCATTCGCACTCCTGATAACAGGGTGTGACCGAGTGATTTCATATTTGCCACCTAAGCCCAGAATTGACATACCATTAGACAAACCTCCTACGCCCCCAGTTCCTGCCCAAACCTCCGAAGCCGCCGAAATTGAGGCAGCAGTCCGACAACGCGTCAACGAAGTGCGTCAACAAAACGGTCTGAGACCTTTGCAAGACAATGAAAGACTAGCGCAGCTTGCCCGGAACTACAGTTGGCAGATGGCTGAAAAAAACTTCTTCAGCCACACCGGGGCAGATGGCAGTACCGCTAATCAACGAGTACGCGTTGGGAGAGTCTCGTTCTGGGTTGTGGCTGAGAATCTCCTCAAAAGTCCGACGAATATTTCGCAACCTGGAAATGTAGCGGTGGAGAGTTGGTTGAAAACTTCACAATATCGGGAGAATATTCTGCGTCCCGTTTTCACACAAACGGGTGTCGGAGTTTGGCGAACTGGCAACACCTACTACATTACGCAGTTATATTTACGACCTTAGTAGGCTTCTTCCAAAAAGAGGGTGAGATCTGCTCCTCAACTTAGAGCAGATAAGCAAAAAACGATTCCTTGGAAACTTTAACTATGCCAAGACTCAGGGAACGTAAAGAAATCCGATCTTATTCCCCAAAGCCTCCTAAGGGAGGGGAACGCTTTAAGTGGTACGGTCCTGGATTGATTTGGATGACTGCTTCAGTCGGTTCCGGTGCAGTTCTGTTTACCCCAAGAATAGGTTCGCGCTACGGTTATGAGCTCCTGTGGCTTGTGCCAATCGTTGTCTTTCTAATGTGGGTGATGATTCGGGAAGTTGGTTGGTATACCATAGCCACAGGCAAGACCATCATGGATGGCTACGGCAAAGTGCCGGGACCAAAGGGCTGGGCGATTTGGTTAATTTTTTTACCACAAGTCGTTGCTGGTGTATTGACAATCTCTGGAATTGCCGCCCTTACAGGTAGTACCTTAATGATTGCTTTTCCTGGCAGTCTGGAAATTTATACAACTATTGTCACCATTCTTTCAGCAGTCCTAGTTGTGTCGGGTCAGTACAAAGTGGTAGAGCGGGCTACCACGATTATGGCAGGATTGCTGGTTGCTGCAGCTGTCATCACCGCTGCCCGAGTTTTTCCCGCAGTAAATCAGTTAGCAGCAGGTCTCATGCCTAGTATTCCAGAAGACTTTGACCTGGAATTTGTGCTGCCTTGGGTAGGGTTTATGCTAGCTGGTTCGGCGGGGATTATGTGGTTTTCCTACTGGGTCTCTGCCCGTGAATATGGCGGTCCAATGGAAGATAATGATGAAGATAATAATGAAGCTGAAGATTTAGACGAAGAATATCGAGAATGGCGCAATTTTCGCCTTAAGCAGTGGATACAGATTATGAGTACCACGGCGGCGATTGGGGCGATTGGGGGAGGGATAGTGGTGATTGCCTTTTTGATTTTGGGGACACAGCTCTTGCGCCCAGAAGCTATTATCCCCGAAGGTATCCAGGTGGCACAAGACCTCACACAACTCCTTTCACAAGTCTGGGGAGATTTTGGCTTCTGGCTGATGATTGTCGGTGTGGTGATTGCTCTAGCAGGTACTCTCCTAACCAACCAAGATGGGTGGGGAAGACTATTTGCTGATTGCACGCTGATTTTGTTCGAGCCGCAAATGCGGAACTTACAAGCAGAGCATGATAACAACGGCAACAATCTTCAGCAGTGGATATTTTCCAACCTTACAGATAGAAAATGGCTCACGAATGCTTATGCAATTTGGGCAGTAACAATCTTACCGCTCATTGTCTTTTTTATAGTGCGTGACCCGGTAGAAATTCTTTCCTGGGGCGGTATAGTCACCGTCATCCACAACCCTGTTGTTATATTTTTGACTCTTTTCGTCAATCGGCAGCAGCTTCCTAAAGCCATGCAACCTGGTTTATTCTCGTTTATCTTCATGATTGTGTCGGGGATTTTCTTTACGGGGTTTGCGATTCTCTATTTCTTTGATTTGTTTGGAATTTAGAGCGATCGCCAAGGTGAAAGCGGTTTTGCTTGGTCTTGGTTAGGTGCAGCAATGCAGGCAACAAACCTGCCTTATGGTGTGGTTTGCGCTCCAGGACAGCGCTACCATCCTGCCATCATTACCCAAGCTGCCGCTACCCTTGCGGAAATGTTCCCTAACCGCTTCTGGGTAGCATAAAGTATAAATACTTGCTTGATAAGAAAATATAATAATATATATTTCTGATAATTTTCAATTGAAGTGATAGTAAAGAATTGAAAAAAATATATCAGATGAAAGCGAGAAAAATCAATGACTCGCTTGCGGAAAAATCAATATAAATTTATAATCCTATTTCCGCTTGCGCGATAACTTAGATAAGACAGTGCTATCACAATCAACTGCCGCATCAACTAATGCCTGCAATACCTTGGGGTCTTCTGCTGATAGTGCTGCACCACAATCAAAGACAAAATCATTTTTACGTTTTAACTATTACTACCAACCAAGGAAGTCATTGATCACATTAACTGAAGAACTGACTCTGAGTGACGTCTTGGAGCAAGTTCAGGCAATCTTCCAGGGATCGAGCAGTTATCAGCTTTTTTAATTGCGATAACTTGATCGCTGTAAAAGCCTTGCGCTCTTTGGTTTTCATGGTGCTATTCCTTTGCTCCTATAATCAAATTATCGTTTTTAATTGCTACTGTAACTATTTTTTTCCCAACTATAAATAAATCAGCTAAAAACCCCCTGTAGTTGTGGTTTTGGGGAGATTTGTTTTGGTCTACTCATGTTTATTAAAGAGGTTTTCTTACTTCAGATAGACTAAAATCGTCTCGACTGATTGATATTATGTGAACAGGTAAAAGGACGCACTCATTCAGTTTTGCTTGAAGAGGAAGTGTAATTTTCGCTTGATGACGAAAACAGGCAGAGTTACTGATTGGATTTTCAGTGCGCTTAACAAAACATGTTGTTAATGGAGGAAATTTATGAATATTCTTGCTTGGATCATCTTAGGTGTGATTGCAGGTGCGATCGCGAAAATGATTTATCCCGGGCATCAGGGGGGCAGTATTCTGGGAACACTGATCCTAGGAATTGTTGGTGCCTTCATTGGTGGAAGCGTGTACACCTTGCTGACCACAGGAACGTTAGCCTTGACCTCAGCAGGATTGAGCATCGGGGGCATTATCGTCTCGGTTATTGGAGCCATGATTGGTCTGTGGCTTTACTACACGTTTACCCGCAGAGCCTACTAAACCAATAGCCTCTGTTGAGAGGCTGATAGATAAGTCTTGAAGCATAGAACAGGTAAAGCTGCCACTTAGCAGAGGCTTTTTGATATACACCCAAATTGAATCAGCAAGAGGTGAAGACCAGTCACTAAAGTATTAGAACAGCGATGGGCAGAACTCAGAAAAGAATCAAGATACGTTTCGATAAATTAGCACACATAATTGTGCAGGGAATCCTATTATTCTCTCTTCTGATTGCTCCCGTTACGATTGCGATGACATCATCAATTCCCGTCGCTGCTCAGGATGAACGAGTCACCGTGCGATTAGATGGTCAACCAGTATTTCGCATCAGTGCAATTGAGAATACTGATGCTAGAACTCGTGCTCAACAAACTGAGCGACGACTCAACCGATTACTGGAGAATCCCCAAGCGATCGCACCTGCACGGATTGAGCCTGCCCAAAATGCTACTCAGCAGGTGATAACAATAGCTGGAGTTCCTATCATTACCGTAACACAATCAGATGCTCAGGATAATTTGACAACAGCGTCTGCCCTGGCAACTCAGTGGTCACAAGCAATCAACACGGCTCTTGCAAGAGCCAGTCAGCGACGGCTTTCACCTTGGGGACGATTCGTGGCGGAAGTTAGAGCATCAGTTACAACAGCATTTGGGCGGCTGTTAGAGTCTACCATCGTGATTATTCCCCGTGCCTTGGCGGGGTTGCTAGTGATTGCACTGTTTTGGGCGATCGCAGCGCTGGTTCGCTGGTTGATGCGTGTGATTTTCCGTCGCATTGTTGCGGACCTGACTGTTGAAAATCTGATCAAGCAGATTGCTTACTATGCAGTCTGGACGTTAGGGGTGATCGTGGCACTGGACGCATTTGGATTTGATCCCCAAACAGTTGCCACCGGGTTAGGCTTAACTAGTCTTGCTCTTGGTTTTGCGCTGAAGGATATTCTCTCCAACTTTGTCAGTGGCATCCTCATCCTGTTGTTGCGTCCCTTTCAATTGAGAGATCAAATTATTGTCGGTGAAACAGAAGGCAACGTTGAGCGCATTGATCTGCGGGCAACCCAATTGCGAACCTACGATGGTCGAGTGGTGCTGGTTCCCAATGCAGAATTGTTCACCTCACGGATTATTAATAATACTGCTTCACCCGTTCGCCGCAGTCGAGTCAGCCTATCCATCGGCTATAACAGTGATTTACAGCAGGTGATGAGCGTCGCACGCAAAGCTGCACAGACCGCCGAAGGGGTTCTGCCAGAACCCCCAGTGTCGGTACGAGTTCAAGAATTGGGACAGGATGACATTGTGGCGGAAGTTCGCTTCTGGACAGACTCGCGGCGATCAGATTTTGTTGCTACAACTTCAGCAGTGAGAGCCGCGATCGTCTTTGCCTTGAAACAAGCGGGTATTAGCTTACCAGAACCAAATGTGCGAATTTTGGTGTCACGATCTCCTGAAGCATAACTGGTATGTAAAACGGAACTATTTAACCATTATCATTTCTTGCCATAGGAGATACCCGAAGGGTAAGAACATCTGAGGCAATAAGAACTCATTTCTTCAATGTCGTTCCTTTGATGATTTCGTCGAACCATTCGAGTTATCATTTTGCGACTGATTTTTCAGCCAAGCGGTCAAAACTTCAGAAAGTTGAGACAAAGACTTTTCTAACGTGGGTGAAAGTTCCAAAGGAAGACTTCCTGACTGCAAATGGAGGGAGCGTTGCGGAAAGGGAATCTGAACATGACGATGCCGCAAAACTTCTTCAATTTGAAAGTAGAGGTCGCTCTTGATTTGAAACTGCTTGCGAGGTTGTGAGATCCAAACTAATAACTGAAAATTTAAAGAATCTTCACCAAAGGCTTTAAACCAAACTTTCGGTGCTGGTTTTTTTAAGACATCAGGATTATCTTTTGCCGCCTCTAGTAGGGCAGAACGCACGGTACTCAAACTTGAACCATAAGCTACACGCACGGGTAATACTAGCCGAGACACAGGGCTACGATGGCTCCAAGTCACCACCTCCTTATCTAATAAACGAGAATTTGGCACAATCACCGTTATGTCATCTAAAGTACGGATATGAGTGCTGCGGGCAGTTAATCGCTCCACCGTTCCCATAAACTCCCCAATTTGCAGAAAGTCCCCGATTTCGATAGAGCGCTCAAAGGTGATGACTAAACCACTCACCAATTCCTTAGCAATTCCCTGCAAACCAAACCCAATTGCCACACCCAAAACACTCGCTACTATTGCCAGGGAACTGATGTCCAAGCCCCATATTTGCAGCAGAACGACTGTACCAATAAATATTAAACTGTAGTTGATAATAACGGCTATCGATTCTTGAACACCTCGGCTAACACTAGTAATGCGTAATATACGCGATCGCAATAAATTCGTAACTGCTCCTGCAACAGCCACTAATCCAAAAAATAGGGCAATTAGGATAATGATATTGATGACTGAATAAGACTTTTCCCCTAGAGAAATGACTGGCGATGTCAGACTCATCCAAAGAATATTAGCAATGCGCTGACTCCACTCCCGCGTTAACGGAAATAAGTCTGTAATGTAAATAACCGTTCCTAACCATAATCCGGCACGCACTAAGGAGAGCGTCAATTGTAGAAATAATTCAATACCCTTAGGTTGAGCTCCTGTATCAGGGTCATTCGCTTCCCTAGGAACGAGTCTGCGTAGCCAAGAGCGCCAAATCCGAGCCAAAACTAGATGGAGAGCAACTGCACCCAACAGGGATAAAACTGCAAATACTATCGCCCTCCACAGATAACCTAACCTTCGTTCTTCTTGACCTTGCGAAATAGCCTCAGTGATTTGTTGCACCCAGATTTGAGCCTGTTCCTGCTTTGTTCTACCAGGAAGAGTGTCTTGTTGGGTTACCGTTAGCAAGTGACGACCATTTACCTGAATCACGGGTAATTCATTACTTTCTACAATCTCCACCTTTGCTGGTTCAGTCGAGCGGATTGCTGCCTTTAAAATCAATTTGGCATCAGCCGCACGATTTTCAGCACTAAATTGCCCAGATTCACTGACTTCAAATAGCCGACGACCATCCAGTGTAATCACAGATGTCGGTCGCCCTTGGGCTTGTACTGACATTTGACTCGTTGAAAACGATGTCAATACAACCATTAAAGCAATGGCAGAAATGATGATAATGCGAAAGCGACGAAAGCGACTCATAAAAACCTCGCGGGAGTTTGGAAACCAAGTCTTCTTATTCCAATTTGCGAGCATTACCGTTACCTTCTGCTTTCGCATTGTCTCTTTGTGCTCGCATATCGGCAAGCTTCCCAAGAGCATCACTGATTCTTACTGGTTTTGGCACTTCACCCGATCCTGCGGGCCATCCTTCACGCTGACGCGAGCGATTCCCATCTGTTTCTTCTGTCTGATCGTGGAACAAAACTTGCGTGGTTGGGAAAGGCAAGTCAATGCCGTTGGCTGTCAGCTTATTTTTGATAGCAGTCAGAACCTGATCCCGTGAGTCCAGACTATCTGCCCGTCGCGGGGGAGCAATCCACCACCGGGCGCGGATATTGACTGTACTTTCAGCAAGTTCCATGACCAATACATCAGGAGCAGGATCTTTCAAGACCACATCTACACTATGCATTGCTTGCAGAATCAACTCCTTTGCCCGTTCAATATTGTCGCCGTAACCAATGCCAACATCATACTCCAAGCGGCGGTTCTCAAAGGCAGTATTCACAGTGACCGAATTTGTAAATAGTTCCGCATTGGGAATTACGATGCGGCGACCATCGTATGTTCTGATTGTTGTAGCACGTGTCTGAATGTTTTCTACCGTTCCCTCAAAGGTTTTAAAGATAATTTGGTCATCGATTTGGAACGGTTCAGTTAAAAGAATCAGGATACCAGCCAAAAAGTTTTGCAAAATGTCACGGAAGGCAAAACCAATTGCTACACCACTGATACCTAAGAGTTGAACTAAATCTCCTGCTTGGAATGTTGGAAGAACAATCGATAAAGCTACGAATAAACCTAATAAGATGATAGCCCCCTGCGCCAAACGTCCGAGAATCAGCCCCAGATTACGTGCATGGCGGTACCTCCGAGTTAGGCGTTTGACAGCAAACCGAACTATCCTACCCGCGAACCAAAATAACGCAAAGACGACCAATGCCAATACAATATTAGGCAGCATGATGATGAAACTATCAAGCATTTTCTGAAGTTTTACCCATACTGCTGATACTGATTCCTGAAAATTCATCACACCTTTTTCCTATGGAGTGTTGCTTAGATTAATGGAAACTATCAAAAAATATCTCTACCTAAGGTTAGTAATATATTGGATGAATCTATCTTTTTTTCTAACGCTGCATAACTATTATTTATGCAGGTTGCGTTATGACATAAATATGTTTTTCATCTTTTAATTTTCATATTTTTAAAATATGGAAATTAATGAACTATTCTGACTCTAGTCAGATGAATAAAATTTATAATTATGATGTTTTCTTAAAAATGCAACAACAATTCTGAGGAAATTAATAGAGGAGTTGGAACATAATATCTTAATTTTCGTCTACAGCCTTTTTCGTGAATGAGGGATAGTATTTTGCGAAACATCAATAATATTCGCCATAGTTTTAATAATTTTAAAAACAAAAGAGTTGCGCCGCATGAAATAGAGGAAATACGAAGCGGACTCTTAGAAGAATCAACTATAGATATAAATTATCTCGTGTTGATTTTAGGCTCCTGTGTCATTGCCACTTTAGGATTACTTTCTAATAGTGCCGCTGTCATTATCGGTGCTATGATAATTGCTCCTTTGATGTTACCAATTCGAGGGTTAGCATTTGGAGCTTTAGAAGGGGATGTTGTCCTTTTCCGGAAAGCTTTGACTGCAATTGTAGTAGGAACAGCCTTGGCAATCACTTTGGCTTTGTTAGTTGGTTATTTTGTAGGACTTCCAGAATTTGGCAGCGAAATTATCAGCCGTTCTAAACCTAATTTACTAGACTTAGGAATTGCAGTGGCAGCTGGAGGAATTAGTGGTTTTGCTAAAGTTAAGCCAAAAATTTCTGGTTCTCTGGCTGGTACTGCCATTGCTGTTGCTCTTATGCCACCGATATGTGTTGTGGGTTTGGGTTTATCACAAACAAATTGGTCGCTTAGTATCGGTGCAACCCTACTTTATCTGACAAATTTGCTGGGAATTACTCTTTCTTGTATGCTGACTTTTTTGGTCACTGGTTATACTCCATTGAAGCGTGCGCGTAAAGTCCTTGGCTGGACACTAGCTTTTACAGCAATACTCGTCATTCCTTTAAGCGTGAGCTTTTTTCAGTTGATTAGGCAAGCCAGGCTTGAAGCCAGCCTAAAAAGAGCTCTAGTGAATCGAACTATTACCTTTCAACGAGTGATATTACTAGATAGTGATGTGAATTGGCTAGCAAATCCGCCGGAAGTTCGTTTGAATGTTCGCACTAGGGAACCTGTCACACCAAGACAAGTGATGCTTTTAGAAGAATTTTTAAAAAAAGAAATGGGTCAGCCGTTCACTTTGATTTTTCAAGTTGGTCAAATAGAGGAAGTTAGGGGCGAAACCCCAGATAATTCCCAATTTAAGTAGATGTCTGAAAATTACACTTAGCCATTCTTAACTATAGTAGGTTGTGTAAAGCGTTTCTTAATCCAATCTTCTATAAAAGATGTTTACTTTTAATTATGAAAAATATTTTTATGAAGACATTCACTTTTTGTTAACTTTTATAAGTATCTAATTTGTTATATGCCCCAAGGTACATGATTTATTTTTCATTTTAAAGACTTGATCTAGAAGTGGGCGATCGCCGTATGTCCCTCACCGTGGGCACGCCTGCGGCGTAAGTCCTGCGGACACCCACTCGCGTTCGGACAGTGCGCTGCGCGCGTTCGCGTAGCGTGCCCTTTGGGCATTGGCAGGAAGTGCCCCCCATAGGCTCGGCTCGCTTTGGGAGCCGAGCCCTTGCGGGCGATCGCACCCGATGGTTTGCTATTATTTATAGACGATACCAACGGCGTAATTTACCAAGTGCCATATAAGTGTCATATATCGGTGAAAGTAAGTAGCACAAAACGCGGCGGAAACCATGATACGTATCTGACGCGCAGAGATTGAGATATTCTCCGTGTCCTCCTTGCTGTCACTTTCTATTCACATTTATCGTCGATACTCGAAATAGAAAACAATTGGTCACTCCTTGAGAGTCAAAAGCCTAGAGTGATTAAAGTTAGCTCTTGGCTCTTGACTCTTTATTACCTTTAATAATGTACGTACAAAAGCTTATTGCCAATAGGGAGTTTTTATTATGGTTGGACTGATTTGGACTTGGCTAGTCACTGCTGTCAGTTTTTTGATTATTGCTAGATTGCCAATTGGAGTGCAAATTGACGGTTTTGGCAAAGCATTGATTTCTGCTGCAGTTTTCGGAATTTTGAATGCTATCCTGCTTCCCATTTTGACCTTTTTTACCTTTCCCTTTATTATCGTTACCTTGGGTTTATTCTTCTTTATTTTGAATGCAATCATCTTTGCTTTAGCTGCGTATTTAGTACCAGGATTTAGCTTAAGGTGGGGGATTTGGAGCGCTCTAATTGGTTCAATTGCTTTGGCAATTATTAACTCTATCCTCTTGAGACTTGTGGCACCAATTGCTTAATCAACAAAGAACAGAGAAGCATTCCTAGATGTCTAATGATAAAAAGCATAAGATTTGTAGAGAATATTCCTTTGGAAGTTAGAGTTCATGAGAAAGTTTTTGCGACAACAAATCAGCTATTTACTAATGGGAACTGCTGTGTTTATCCTGTTAGCTTCTTGTCAACCAACACCAGTAGCAGAGTCACCATCTCCCGCAGAGACTCCCACAGCGACACCTGTAGTAACACAAACCCCCGCTACTTCTTCCCCCATAGCCTATCCTGACAAGGACTTGAGTGCTTCCCCCGCACAGCTACCACCATTGCCATATGACTATGGCGCACTAGGAAAAGCGATTGATGCAGAAACGATGAAACTGCATCATGATAGGCATCATGCAGCATATGTCAACAACCTCAACGAGGCTTTGAAAGAGCATCCTGAGTTGCAGAACAGAAGCGTTGAAGCTTTGCTGCGCGACTTGAACAGTGTACCTGAAGACATTCGGACAACGGTACGCAACAACGGTGGCGGGCACCTTAACCACACGATTTTCTGGCAAATTATGAGTCCTCAAGGTGGCGGACAACCAATGGGAACGATAGCTACAGAAATCAATCAGACCTTCGGTAGTTTTGATGCATTTAAGAAACAGTTTGATGAAGCGGGAGGCGATCGTTTCGGTAGTGGTTGGGTTTGGTTAGTGCGTAGCCCCCAAGGACAACTGCAAATCACAACGACACCAAATCAAGACAGCCCAATTATGGAAGGTTTGTATCCAATTATGGGTAATGACGTGTGGGAACACGCATATTACCTTAGATACCAGAACCGCCGTGCTGAGTATTTAGAGAATTGGTGGAATGTTGTCAACTGGTCGGAAGTCAACAGGCGAGCGCAAGTTTCATCACAACGGCAAAGTTAGGAGGTACCCGCCAGTGAGAAGTTTGTTGATGAAAAATCCTGTGGTCATAGGGGCATCTTGGATAGCGGCGTATCTTGTCATTATTCTTTTCCCCCTACTGATTCTGCTTTTTTACCCTCCCACGCCGAATGAACAACGAAGCTTTTGGCTGGAGTTTTCCATCGCCGTTGGGCTCATCGGTCTGGCAATGATGGCAATTATCACCTCTCTGGCAAGCGAGCAGGAATCTCAGAGCATTATGAATTTAATTGAGCAACGCTCTTGTGATTTGGTGGGATATATGCCCATGAAAATCTGCTTTCCAGCACTCGAAGGTATGGAGTGGAGAATCGTCACAGGATGCTATCCAAAAAATATCCCTTGGTCATATCATAATGGTGGTAATTGGCCAGTTTTACTCTGGCTACTAGTAGCTGCGGCTCAAAAAACAAATCGTCTAGAGCTTGCTCACAAAGCTATTGAGATTGCTGAAACTCGTTTAATGCAGGATAAATGGCCAGAATACTATGATGGTAAGAACGGTCGATTGATTGGCAAAGAAGCAAGGATATATCAAACCTGGACTATTGGTGGTTACTTAGTAGCAAAAGACCTAATCTCAAATCCGAGGCATTTAGAATTACTGTGTTTTGATTTTGAATAAAAATAACTAGATTTTTTAGCATGACATCAACACTAGTTATAAAAAAATCTCCTGTCCGTCGTAACCGCTGGTTTGAACGATGCATTGCCATCGTGGCACTCATCAACTTGAGTTTAGTTTTTTTTGACTTGACCTATGTGGCTTTGCGTGATTTTTACTTGCAAGCCTTGCCACCTTTAACTCGAATTTATGACCCAGTTAAGGGCATTGAACCCCATCCAGAGACACAAAACTATCTCTACAAGGTAAACGAATTGCAAGAAGAGGTTTTGCAAACTGGTTTGCACTCACCCCAAGCAGCAAGTTTGCTTAGTGAATTGCGTGTTCTCAGCAGTCAAATAATTGAGGATAATCCTTTTGACGTTGCAAATAAAAGTGGTACTCTAGCAAAAATCAAAAATGAAATACGCTTGCGTACTCATGAACAATCTGCTAGGGCTGCCTTTGCCACTTTTTGGAGTCAAACTTATCTGTCGCAGCAGCGTTGGCAATCAGAAATCAATTTTTTCAATTCTCAAATTCGACCTCTCATTGAAACTAATTACTATAGAGATATTGACAAAGTCGGTAACTTCGTAAATCTTTTCTGGCTGATTGATTTACCGTTTGTCATTATTTTTGCCCTAGAATATCTGTCGCGTACTTTTTATATCAGTCGCCACAATCCCAACTTGAACTGGTTAGAAGCTATGCTACGCCGTTGGTACGATTTATTTTTGTTACTTCCCTTCTGGCGATGGTTGCGCGTTATTCCAGTCACTATTCGTCTTTACCAAGCTCATTTATTAAATCTTGAACCAGTAAGAGCGCAATTGAACCATGATTTTGCGCTTAGTTTTGCTGGGGAACTCACTGAGATGGTAGGGATTCAAATAATTGACCAAATGCAAGATGCGATTCGTCGGGGTGATTTGGCACGTTGGTTGTTTCATCCTGAAACGCGCCGTCCCTACGTTGAAGTCAATAACACCAACGAAATAGAAGCTATAGCTACTCGGTTATTCAACATCAGTGTTTATGATGTTTTACCTCAAGTCCAACCGCATCTAGAAGCTTTAGTGCGTCACACTATTGAAAGTACCCTTAACGAATCTCCAATATATCAACAAATACAAAATATACCTGGTTTGAGTCAATTACCCACCCAAATGACAGAAAATTTAACTAAAGATATGTCTCAAAGAGTCTATAGCAGCTTAATAAAAACTCTAGAAGACCCAGTTAGTGCCAAACTAACTGATAATCTCATAACAAACTTTAGATATTCCTTAGAACAAGAGTTACAAAAGACGCATAACCTGCAAGAAATTCAATCTTGGTTGGTGGATATGTTAGAGGAAGTAAAAATTAATTACGTTAAAAAGATTGCCGAAGGCGGAATGGAAAAAGTTGTGGAGGAAGCTGAAAATTTGCGCTACCAGGTTACTACCTTGGGTTAGTAACTGCTTGTAACGATTAAATGGTTCTCCTACAAGACCTAGAATTCTATGCGTTCAATGCTTGAAAAAAAGGCGTTGCAGACATGCCTGCCCAGACTGTGGATTTGAAGTGCCTCGTGATAGTGGCAGTGCAATGGTGATGTACAACGTTGTCACCAATCAACAACCGGGGTTAGGAACTAGCCTCGTTAGTCTCGGATGTCTAAGCTCTACTTCAAAGACGGAGTTACGCAAGAATACCGGATCGATGAAGCAACTTGGGCAAATGAGGAGACAAAAACTCAACCACGTGGCGGAACCGGGTGAAACCCCGTCCGCCGGGAGCGGCGGGGTAGTTCATTGAGTCATGATTCTTTTTTGATACAGAGAAATTCAGCCACAGTAATCCCCATCTGGAGGCTTAACAATCCTAAGAACGCACTACCGAACCAGTAGAGCAAATCAATTTCTATACTGGGTTGTTCAAGCAACTTGGTTGTATCTAACTCATAAGTTGAGAACGTGGTATAAGATCCTAAAAAACCTGTAGTGACTAGCAGGCGGACATCAGGATGAATTGTTATCAATCGTCCCAGTGCCAGTGTGGTAAACAAACCCATGACAAAACAACCACTAACGTTAATAATGAGGGTGCTGTAGGGGAACTCAGTACCGAAAAGCTGATTGAACCATAAACCAAGATAATAGCGCGAGAGCGCTCCGGCAATTGCGCCGAGACTGATAGCAACAGGAGTGCGAATCGCAGGGCTTTTTAGCATAGCAAAAAAGTAAATTGTTACTGAGGTCGAACAGGCAATCGGTCATCTTCAACTAAAATGACGGGAATCGGGCTGGATTCAAGTACTGCTTGAGAAACAGAACCTACCAGAACCTGATTCCAAGGTTGATGACCTCGCTTTCCCATGACAATTTCAGCGACTCGATAGTCCTGAGCAAAGCGGATAATTTCCTCCGGGACTGAGCCTGTGGCGGTGATAAACTTGTGGCGAATGTCTGCAAGAAGTCGCTGAACTTTTGAGCGCAGATGCTCTACGCCTTGCGGATCGGTCGTGCGAATGACGTGTAACACAATGACCTCGCTATCGCTACGACGGGCAAGATCGGCAGCTTTAGTCAACACTTGAGTAGCGAGGGAGGAGGTATCAACAGCGGCTAACAGGACAATGCGACGGGCGATCGCTACCTTGGTTGGATCAACTTCACCCCGTTCTAGCAGTTTTGGTGCAAATGTAGGAATTGCCCAAGCTGCGATAGGTGCAGTAACCAGGATAGATAATGCAGCGATCGCCAGGATCGTCTCTCCACCCTGAATCCCCTGTGCCAAGGGAATCGCTCCGATTGCCGCTTGAACGGTCGCTTTTGCAGAGTTCCCTGGTAGCAAAAATAGCCGTTCCCGCCGATTCCAGTTACTCCCCAAAGTAGACAAGTACCATCCTAAAGCACGTCCAATGAGTGTACCCACCGCCAGAATCAACAACCCTGAAAGCAGAGTTTTTTCCAGCACTTGCAATTGAATACTTGTGCCTAACAACACAAACAAAACAATTTCTGCTATAATCCACAAGCTATCGAAACCCTGACGCAACCGCCGTGCTAAAGGAGCATCCAACTCAATCAAGAAAAATCCGATTGCCATTACTGCCAGATAGCCAGAGAAATAGGGGAACTTCTCTGCTACAACCACAAGCAACAATGCAAAACTCGCCGCTACAAGCGTGTCCTGCACCGCATTTTGAGTCCAGTTCTGCTTCACGAGCAGCAAAACTAAAACTTGTGCTGTCAGCCAACCCAGCACGACTCCCAGAACAATCTGGCAAATAATCTGAAAGGGAAGAAGTTGAACCGCACTTAGGGTTAAGCCAAAAGGTAATGTAACCTCTGCTGCTCCTTGTGCCAAAAAGTTCAGCAACAAGCTAAACACCAGCAGTAGTAACACATCTGACAAGGCGCTTCCAGTTAGGATGGCATCGGGAATCCCTTTAGCAATCCCCCAACCCAGGCTTTTCAGTCGCAGCATTCCTGGGACAATAACTGCTGGTGATTCCGCCCCAATGATGCAACCCAGCAACAGCCCTGTCGGAAAGTCGAACTTTAAAATCCACATCGCAGCTAGGGCGATCGCCACAGCTTCACACGCAGCAGGCATAAACCCCAATCGTAATGCTACTGTTCCCTGCTGTACCAGTTTTTCTCGGTCTAACCCTAACCCTGCCTTCATCAAAATTACCATCACAGCTATCTTTCGCAAGGGATCTGACGCTGCGAGGACATCAGGGCTAATTACGTCAGCAACTTGCGGACCTAGTAGAATTCCGACTAAAATCATGCCTACGAGTGCAGGAGCTTTCAGCCGTCGGGCGATTTGTCCGACGAAAAAGCCTACAAGTAAAATCCAAAGAAAGCTTTCTAACATCACGCAGCTTGAGAATCACCAATGGGTAAGCGTGACTTGCAAGCCGGAAGTTCAAAGCATACAGCCCTACCGTTCCGTAGCAAGCCGGAAAAGTAGGAGCCATCAGCCTTTGCATTAATACAAACATGAAAAGGCGGTTACGGCGAGCTCCATCGCCTTTCATTAATTTACAACAATTTTGTCGCCTAGAGATGCTGACAGCCAACACGAAACCAACGATAGCCATAGCCCTCAAGTTGGATATTGTGAGAAGTACCGTCAATAGCTTCGTAGGGCTGGTCTCCAAGTAAATCTATCAGGCGTTCCCCGTCGCCTTCTTCTAGCTCAAGTGTTACAGTACAAGCCTCATTCGCTAAATTATGCACGGCGATGACAACACCACTGTGCCACTCACAACGGTGTGCAAAAATGCAAGGATTGTCTGCACTGATGATTTGGTATTTCCCCCAACCAAACTCTGGGCATTCCTTACGCATCCGGATGGCGCGTTCCATCCAGTTGAGGAGCGATTTGGGGTCACGACGCTGCTCAAGAACATTCAAGTGCTTGTAGCTGTATTTCCCTTCCTTGACTACGGGAAGCACCAGTTCTTCGGGAGGTGCTGTTGAGAAGCCTGCATTCGCCTCACTTGACCACTGCATTGGCGTGCGAGCTGGGTTGCGTTCTTCTAGGGACAAGTCATCGCCCATTCCAAGTTCCTCACCATAATTGATCACAGGAGTACCAGGTAGGGTCAACATCAGGCTGTAAGCAAGCCGCAGCCGACGCGGGTCACCGTCAACCATTGGGGCGAAGCGACGGCGGATACCCCGGTCGAAAATCCACATCTGTTCTCTATCTGGTGCCAACGCAGCTGCAATCTCGTCTTGTTGGGCGTCGGAGAGTTTATCAAGGGTCAGTTCGTCATGGTTGCGGATGAAGTTCGCCCACTGACCAATTTCAGGAATATTCGGCAGTGATTTCAACGCTTCTACAAGTGGGGCAGCCTTTTCTTGGGCGAGAGCAAGAAACAAGTGCTGATTGACAATAAAATTGAAGAGCATTTGCATCTTGTCTCCGTTCCCAAAGTATGGTACAAGTTCATCCACGGAGACATTTACCTCTGCTAGCAAAATCGCATCCCCACGTCGCCACGAAAGGAAGTCCCGTATCTCCTTCAGGTAGATGTAAAGACTATCGACATTAAATTGGGTTTTATTCTCCCGTATTTCAATTAAAAACTGAGCCGCATCAAGCCGGAAGCCGGATACACCTAGAGCAAGCCAAAAGCCTATGACTTTTTGGATTTCCTGACGCACTTGAGGGTTGGTAAGATTTAGATCAGCTTGGTGGTCATAAAATCGGTGAGCATAGTACGCTCCCGCTTCTTCGTTGTAAGTCCATGTACTCTTTTGAAAACCTGGGAAAACAATTCCTTCTTCTATGTCTTCAGGCTTCTCTTTCGACCACACATAATAATTCCGGTACTTTGAATTTTCATCCTTGCAAGCTGCTTGAAACCAAGGGTGCTGGTCGGAAGTGTGGTTGATTACCAGGTCAACGATAATGCGGATACCGCGTTCATACGCCTGACGTGTAAATTCAACGAAATCCCCAAGCGTACCTAAACGGGGATCAACGTTGTAGTAATCCATCACGTCATACCCGTTGTCCTTGTTGGGAGTAGGATAAAATGGCATGAGCCAAATGCAGGTAATTCCCAACCCAGCGATGTAGTCTAGTCGCTGAGTCAGTCCCTCAAAGTCACCGACACCATCGCCATTGGCGTCCATGTAGGTTTCGACATCAATGCAGTACAAGACAGCGTTTTTGTACCAGAGATCCAACATAGAGAATACCGTGGAGGAGTTGTGTGTACAGGAAATCTTTGGCGTTGAACCTGATTAACTCATAAGTTAAAAAGGTAATATAGAACCGCTTTGTCAACCTGTAGAAGTTTCTTGATGTTTCCAGTCTTGGAAATCAATGTGACTAAAAAGTGACAGCGATGCAGCACTTGAACTCAAGCGAGTTTCTAGCAGAAAGTTTCCTTAGTACAGCTTCTCATAAATCCATAACGTTACCATATTGTGCAATCCTGTACTAGGTGAATTACATCTCCTCAGTACCGCATAATTGAGGACAATCCGTTTAATGTGGCAATTAAGGAGCCTAGAATTGTTATGGCGCTTGAGTCGGTGCAATCTTCAGTCATCATTGAAGACAATCTAAAGCAATTTCTTTTGGTACTCTCAGTATCTCTAAGTGTAGCAACGCTGCCGCAGATTTTTAGCTGGTTTCGCCAGATTCCTTATACCTTGTTGTTGGTAATTGTGGGCTTAGGTTTGGCTTTTGTCGATGTCCGCCTCGTGAATCTTTCTCCGCAATTGATTCTGTCAATTTTTTTACCACCACTCTTATTTGAAGCGGCATGGAATTTGAAATGGTCGAATTTGAAGCGAGATTTAGTTCCCATCTGCTTGTATGCGGTGCTAGGGGTAGTGATTTCGATTTTAGGAATCGCCTTGGGGTTAAATCAACTCACTGGAATGTCGTTAACTACGGCTTTGCTGGTTGGGGCAAGTCTATCTGCTACTGACCCCGTTTCTGTGACAGCGTTATTTCGAGAACTGGGTGTGGGAAGTCGTCTGACAACGTTGATGGAAGGTGAAAGCCTGTTTAACGATGGTATGGCGGTAGTTGCCTTCAGTTTTTTGGTGGCGCTTCCCCTAGGTACTGCTAACTTGGCGATTCAGTCGATTTTAGTTCAATTGTTTTCAGTCGTTGGTATTGGTATTGCTGTCGGCGGTTTCATTGGTTTTGGTATTTCCTATCTAACTCAACGGTTCGATTTGCCATTGGTAGAGCAATCATTAACTCTGGTTTCTGCCTACGGCACTTATCTGATTACCGAAGATTTGGGGGGTTCGGGAGTGATTGGGGTAGTTACCACAGGCTTAATCCTAGGTAACTTTGGCTCTCGCATCGGTATGAACCCCCGCACCCGAATTATTGTGACTGAGTTTTGGGAGTTTCTGGCGTTTTTTGTCAACTCCATTGTGTTTCTGCTGATTGGCGATCAGATCCACTTTGCCATTCTAGGAGAAAACTTGGGAATTATTGCCGTAACCGTGGGAGCGATGATTTTGACACGGGCGATCGCTATCTACGCTCTAAGCAGCCTAAGTAATCGCCTCGTTAACTCGTCCATTCCCTTACAGGACCAAACGGTACTTTGGTGGGGCGGACTACGAGGTTCAGTTTCCATTGCTCTGGCATTGAGTATACCTGCTATCCTGCCTGAACGGGAGGAAATCATTGCCACAGTTTTTGGGGTAGTGTTGTTTACTTTGCTAGTGCAGGGATTGACTGTTAAACCTTTGTTGGAGAAACTCAATCTTTTGGGGGATCAACCTCTGCGTCAGAGATATTCGGAAGCGATCGCGCGTTTGGCTGCGCTCAATCGTGTTCTGCAATACCTCAATCAAGTAGAGGAACGTCCGGGTGTTGAACCAGAGTTTTACCGCTACCAGGAAACGCTGGTCAAAGGGGAGTTGAACCGTTTGCAACAAGAGATTGACCAACTACAAAATGAGTATCCTAATTTGCGGAACTTTACGGCTGAACAGCTGCGGGGAGAACTGCTGTCGATTGAGGCAGACACCTACGCTGAATTTGTCAAAGCAGGTCGGCTGAATCAGGAATTGTCTCCTTTTCTCCAGGAAGATTTTCCAGAAGGCGACGCTACCCTATAGCTTTGGAACAATCGCCCAAAAAGCGCCGATATCCGGCGTCGGTTCCAGTAGGGATTTCAACAGTACTAGGGAACTTTGCAGGGTAAAAATTAGACAGGTCGTCAATCCAATATTTTCTTCAAAAACCATCTATTATAACAATGGCTCAAACACTCTCTATCAAGTGTGACAAAATTTTTTTGACACTTGTACACCTTTTTGGCAACGTTTATCGCAGAAGTCAAAATAACTTTCCAAAACCAAAGTGGATGTTGCTTCCTTAGTCACTGTTTCAATTATTCTCCTGCTCCTAGCCACCGGCGTTGCTCTGCTAACGCGGCGGCTTCGTGTTCCCTACGTTACAGGTTTAGTGTTGGCAGGTCTGCCAATCACTGAACTATTGTCTCGTCCCATTGGTTTAGATCCAACCCTTGTTTTGAATCTTTTCCTGCCGATTTTAATATTTGAAGCTGGTATCAATACAGATATCAGCCGCCTAAGAAGCACGTTTAAACCGATTGCCCTCCTAGCTGGTCCAGGGGCTGTGTTTTCCAGTGGTATTATTGCCGTCCTATTGAAATTTGGGCTGGGACTGACTTGGATACCTGCTCTATTTGTAGGAGTGATTCTAGCAAACACTGATACGGTTTCAATGATTGCTGTCTTTAAGGAGATACGGGTGCCCTCCCGGCTTTCCACCATCGTTGAAGGAGAAACCCTATTCAATGATGCCGCTGCCCTAGTTTCGTTCAACCTGATTTTGCAAGTATATTCGACAGGTTCGCTCACGTTACTACAGGGAATCCAACAGCTACTATTTATCGCTTTAGGAGGCTGCGGAGTGGGGTTAGTCTTGGGCTACTTGAGCATACCTATATTTACCCGTTTAGATGATCCCCTTAGCAGTCTCTTACTGACGGTCGCAGTTGCATTAGGAACTTTTCAGGTTGGGCAATTTCTAGGTGTATCAGGTGCTGTGGCTGTCGTTGTAGCTGGATTAATTTTCGGGAATTTTGGGCTTTCTCGCAATACTTCTGCTTCTAGTCGCATTACCTTGTTGAGTTTCTGGGAATATGCCAGTTTTACTGTCAACACCTTTATTTTTCTACTGATTGGTGTAGAAATAGACCTGGTAACGCTCTGGAGGGCTTTACCTGGAATTCTCCTTGCAGTTTTGGCGTATCAAGCAGCGCGAGTTCTTACAATCTATCCGCTGCTAGCAGGAGTTCGTTGGTTTGACCGCCCAATTCCATTGCGCTGGCAACATTTACTCTTTTTAGGCAACATCAAAGGTTCGCTCTCAATGGCTTTGGCGTTGAGTTTACCCACCACACTGCCGGGGCGAGAGGGTCTCATCGCTTTAGTCTTCGGTAGTGTGCTGGTATCATTAGTAGGTCAGGGGTTAAGTTTGCCTTGGCTGGTAAAACGCTTAAAATTATCTAAATTTTCAGAGGCTCAGCAACAGGTTGAAGAATTGCAAGCCCAGCTAATGGCGGGTAAAGCAGCACAAGATGAATTAGACAGCCTGTTGAAGTCAGGAGTGTTGCCAAAATCTGTCTATGAGGAGATGCGTTCTGCTTATCAAGTGCAAGTGGCAGCAGCAGAAAGGACACTGCGGGAATTCTATAATCGTCGCCCGAATGAGTTTGACGAAAACAGAGGCGAACACACAAAACTCGATGCTATTCGTCGCCGTTTATTGCTAGCAGAGAAAGCAGCGCTTAACGAGGCAATGCGTAAGCGAATCCTCTCAGAAGAAATTGTCCAAGGGCGGATACAAAAGATTGACGAGCAATTGCTGAAACTAGATGATGATTAGTCGCTCTTGAGAGCACCCTGTAGAGAAGATGAGCGCTTGTCATTATTTTGACTTTTAATAACTTTGCCAGGGCTGATCCAGGAAATTCCTTGTTGCAAGTCAGTACCAATCATCACTGCTTCAACCAGAGGCTCAGAAACTTTTGTTTGAGCTACCCACTCCACAATAAAGTTAGCCCCTGAACCTCCACTAGTGTCAGTTCTATCTACAACAAAATCCGTAGAAGCTAGGGCAGCAAGTTGAATCGGGCGTTCCAAATACTGTTTAATTAATTTCCCATTTGAGTCATAGTAGCGCACAGAAGAAATGATGATAGGGTTGGTCAAATCAGTATTACGAATACTGAGAGTAGCCGCTAAATTGAAAATTCTTTTCCCATCCCCATGATAGATGTGCGAGTAGACAGGGACATAAATAGTTTGACCGATCACTGTCTTGAAATTTTCATCCAAAATTACCACCTTTTGAGATTGAGAGACCTGATTAGTATCAGCTTTTGGCGGTGGCTTCTCTGGCGATGTGCAGGATGTCAGTACAATAACAGCGATCGCTGAATAAAAAAGCGGATATAGCTTCATTTAAATTAATCATTTACAACCTTCGATAAAATCAATGACTTGATGTAATGTCCCTGGTTTAGTCACAATTAACACAGTTGAATCGGGTTCCAGTACTGTACTGCCGTTAGGAATCATTAAATCTTCGTGGGGATGGGGTTGATAGCCAATTATTAAAGAGCCAGTAGGAAACCGGGAATCCTGAGCAATTTCGGCAACGCTACGACCGACAACATAGCAATTGTTTGAGATGGAAAGTTTTAAAACCTCAATCTGTCCCTGCTCAAAATGCATCATTGATTCTACTTGCGGATACTCAATAGAATTCACCATTGTTGAAACTGCCAGATCGACGGTACTGATAATATGATTAGCTCCAGCTAAACGCAGCGGTTCCACAAAATCGGGGTGGCGCATCCGAGACAGAATATGGGGAACACCGTAGTGTCTGGCGAGAGTTACCATTGCTAAGTTTAAAGCATCATCCTGGAGAACGGCTGCTAGGGCATCAGCTTTACGAATCCCAGCTTCTAACAACACTTCTGTACTAACAGCACTGCCTTCAAAAGCCATTGCTCCCACTTGTTCGCGGGCATAACGACAAGCGTTAGGGTCAATGTCAATCACACCTATCGTATGTCCTAGTTCTACCAATTTCTGTGCTAAACATAGCCCTACCAAACCTGCTCCACCAATTAGCACGTACATGGTAACTCCTGATGTTCTTTGATTTATTATTTTACTTTAAACAAAGGAAGTTAGGTACGTAAGTAGCTTGTTTAGCTGGTAGAGCATCGTTATCAATTTCATACTCAATTGCTTCAATTTCTAGGAATGTCAAAAACGCGCCACTCCTGAATACCACAGCGGTTTAAAACAGGTTCAGCATGACGAATATCTTCGTTTGTGCCTTCTAGCGTCATCAAATAATCGCCTTGGAAGACTCGCTCATTATACAGTTGGGCGATTTTTTCAGGAACAAACCAACCCTGTAGTGCGCCAACAAGACCGCCAGCTGCTGCACTTGCTCCAGTGCCTACAAGGATGAGTAAAATAGATTCTGCTGCTAGCGCCAGACCAATTCCAGGAATGAGCAAAGCAGCCAAACCCCCAACTAAGGCAAGTGAACCTCCTGTCGTCGCACCAGCGATCGCACCCGCAACTGCACCTTCAGATGAAGTGAGAGCAGGTTCACTCATGTCAACATCATCAGATTGCTCATCGATTTTGGTTTTTTTAGTGATGATAGAAACTTTCTTCATTGGAAAGCCACTACTGCTCAATTCGTTGAGCGCCTGTAGCACACTTCTACGGCTAGGAAATATACCAACGGCGTGCTGGAGTTGATTGGAAACCATTTTACCTCTCAATAAATTCTGACGAACTTACAAGGCTATTGCCATTGTCTAATGTGTCATCAGTGTTGACAATAAATGTGACCAAAAAGTGAAAGCGCCTAATTTCCAAGTAGCTATCATGTACTTCCGTACACCAGAACGGATGAAAAAACCTGTTTTCCCTTCAGCATAGCTGCCTTTTTTCAAGTCAGGTCTGTGGATAGAGGTTATAAAACTCAGCGACAGACAAAATATCTATAGAATTAATGGTATTCATGGTGACTACACAGTCAAGCCGTCAACTGCATCCCTAGCAAATTCGCAACAAATCCTAGAACTAGGGAAATTAATTATTTAGCTATTTCAAAGACCATGCAAGCAGCAATTTTTTGGAGAAAATTATCATGAACCTGACAAGAATACTTGCAGCCAAATTACTTGTTGGCATGGTATGCTTGGGAATTTCTTCTTGCACCTTACCAACATCTGAATCCGCAAACGCTAACAATCAACAAACAGAAACAACTCAACAAGCCAGTCAACAAACTTCTACCAAGAATCAAGCGTGTACTTTAGTGCAAGATAACTTCGGTTCACAAGGACGAGTAAAGGTGCGGGCCCAAGAAGTGGTAACAGGTCTTGAAGTTCCTTGGGGAATTGCTTTTCTGCCAAATCAAGGTATGTTAGTGACTGAACGACCAGGACGGGTTCGCCTCGTGCGGAATGGTAAACTTGTCCAAAAGCCAGTAGCCACCATTGATGTTACAGATAGTGGCGAAGATGGTTTACTTGGCATTGCGACTCATCCAAACTTTGCCCAAAACCGACTTTTCTACGTGTACTACACCACTGACAAAAATGGGTCGCAGGTCAATCGCGTCGAACGATGGCGACTATCCCAGAATGGACTCAGTGCTTCGCCAGATAGAATAATTCTCGACAATATTCCTGTAGCGCAATATCATAACGGTGGCCGCATCCGCTTTGGTCCTGATGGAATGCTCTACATTGGGACTGGCGATGCCAGAAACCCCCAAAGTTCCCAGGATGTTAATAGCCTTGCAGGTAAAATTCTGCGCGTGACGCCTGACGGACAAGTGCCGCAAGACAATCCGTTCCCGAAAAATCCCGTATATATTACTGGTATTCGCAACACTCAGGGGTTTGATTGGGCTGATCCATCAATCCTATGGGTAACAGACCACGGTCCGAGTGGTGAGTTGGGCAGAAGCGGTCACGATAAAGTTAGTGTAGCAAGAGCAGGCGACAACCTCGGCTGGCCCACCATCTACCGTTGCGAATCAAGACAAGGACTTGTTACTCCGTCCATCGTCTGGCGTCAAGCTTTACCTCCAGGTGGGGCAGCAATTTATACAGGAAATGCGATTTCTGAGTGGAAAGGCAGCTTAATTATTGCTACCCTCCGCTCCCAACACCTGCACCGTGTCGCCTTCAATCCAAAGTCACCCCAACAAGTCCAGCTGCATGAGGTGTACTTGCAAGGTAAACAGGGGCGACTCCGAGAGGCAATCATGGGACCGGATGGCGAATTATATGTTACAACCAGTAACTGCGACGGGCGCGGAAATTGCCCGCCACAGCAGGACAAAATCCTCCGCATCACCCGATAATATCAAATCCGGATGATTGCACATGGTATAATGCTGTGTTGAGATTTAGTTACGGAGTATATGCCAAGACGGATTTCTCTAGAGCCTCACCTAAGTATTGACGAACTAGAAAATCGCTATCGTCAATCAAAAAATGCGATCGCACGCACTCATTACCAAACTATTTGGTTATTGGCATTAGGAAAAACCACAGCAGAGGTTGCTTCAGTAACAGGATATGGAATCTCATGGATTTATGAGTTAGTCCGCAGTTATAACCGTTATGGACCAGAGATGCTCGGAGACCGCAGACAGAGTAATCCCGGAGCGGAACCATTACTAAATGATGTCCAGCAAGCACAGTTGTGGCAGGCTTTACAATCAAAACCTGGAGATGGAGGTTTGTGGAATGGTCCCAAGGTGGCAGCGTGGATAAGTGATTTATTGGGTCGAAAAGTGTCACCTCAACGTGGATGGGAATATTTGAGAGGTCTGAAAATGCGCCCTTTGGTGCCTCGCCCACATCATGAGGAAACTTCTTGGGAGGAACAAGAATCTTGGAAAAAAAAGTTGGCACTGGAGACACAAACAATACAAACAGAAAATCCAGATGCCGACGTCGAAGTTTGGACAATGGATGAACATCGCTTGGGGCTAAAGCCTGTATTGCGAACTGTATGGGCACCATCAGGAGAACAGCCAATTGCTACAGTTAATTGGCGATATAAGTGGCTATGGTTGTATGGTTTTGTACATCCCCAGTCGGGTGAAACTTATTGGTGGATTTTACCTTACGTGCGGACTGACATATTTAATCTTGTTTTAGCGGACTTTGCTAAACATTTTCAGGTTGGCAAGCACAAACAAATACTTTTGACGATGGATCAAGCTGGATGGCACACTAGTAAAGACTTAGAAGTCCCTGAAGGCATTCATATTCTTTTAATGCCTTCGCACTCCCCTGAACTGCAACCAGCTGAACGACTATGGCCGCTTACAAATGAAGCAATCGCAAACGAGTCTTTTAAGTCCTTAGATGAGCTAGAAGAAGCTTTATTTCAACGTTGCAAAGTGCTATCTAATCACCACGCTCTAATTCATGGTCTAACTTGCTACCATTGGTGGCCGCAAACAAATAGTTGTTTTAGTATGTGCATTTAACCGGATTTGATATAAAAGGACATAAAATTGTTAGGAACGTTGGTTTCAGCAGATTTCCTTACTTCTCCCTTGTGTTGCTTTGGTTAGCTTACGGTCTCTTAGGCTGGTATTTATAGCCAGTAAGGTTCGGATTGTTAAACGTGCTAGCGGCTGGTATGTGATGCTCACTACCTCAAGATAATCTAACTGCTGGAAGAAGTGGGAAGTCTTAGGCTTTTGTATTATGAGCAAGGCGGTTCTATAGCAAACACGGGTCACCAAAAAGGCTTATGCGTATCTTACTAGTAGAAGACGACCCCGAACAATTAGAGCCATTACAGGGTGTGCTGTCGGAAGCTGGCTACATTGTCGATGGCGTTGAAGACGGGGAAATCGCACAATGGCTATTGTCCTCCAAAGAGTATGATCTGTTGATACTAGATTGGATGTTGCCGACAATCAGCGGGTTGAGTCTGTGTCGTCAGTATCGCCAAGCAGGTAAAACCGCGCCTGTATTGATGCTCACTGCTAAGGATACTACCCCAGATAAAGTCACAGGTTTAGATGCCGGAGCAGATGATTATTTGGTCAAACCTGCGGATCTTGTGGAACTTTTAGCGCGGGTACGTGCTTTGGCGCGGCGAGCCTCCGTAGGAGGAGCTTCGCTAACGCCCTTATGGCAGGGAGAAACCCTCCGCATGGCAGATTTACAACTGCATCTAACTACGTTAACAGTGGAACGGGGTGACGCTAGTGTGGAATTATCGCCCCGCGAGGCTCAACTGCTAGAGTATTTGATGCGTCACCCCAATCAGATTTTAACTCGCAATCAAATAGAAGAAGCATTGTGGGAGTGGGGTATGGAACCCGAAAGCAATGCTTTAACTGTACTGGTACGTAAGTTGCGGCATCGGTTGCAGTTGGTTGGTGCAGAAGATTGGATTAAAACCGTCTACGGCATGGGTTATAGCCTCAAACCTCCTGAGGAGAGTGGGAGAGTGGGCTCTTAGAAAGTATTTTGAATGCTTGCTAGCTTTTTAGTCGATAGCTGACTAACATCGTGGCATTTTCAGGAGACAGTCCTAGTTCTTGAACAATCATCGCTTTTACAGAGCTTAATTCTGTGACTGGGAACTCAAATTCTAACTTTTTGAGTACAGAGTCTGCGGTGTTGACCTCAACTTTGGTAAACCCCTGCTCCTTATCGATTTCAGCTAGGATTCCTAGCGCCTTGACTGCAAGCTGCACCTGCATTTGTGTATTAGGTTGCAGAGTTTCTACTTCCGCAGACACTCCCAGTTCTTCAGCAATCATGCCTTTAATAGAGCTTAATTCTGTGGCTGGAAACTTGAATTGTAACTTTTTGAGTACAGAGTTGGTAGTCTTCAGTTCAACTATAGTGTCATTACGCTCCTTTTCAATTTCAGCTTTGATGACTCGCACATTGACCAGAAGCTGGATTGTTAGCGTGTGTGTATCAGCTTGGAGCTTGTCTACTGTACCGTAGTAACGGCTCAATAGCAGGTTTGTCAACGGTTCACCACCAAGTCCAAAAGCAATTAAAAGCAGTGGTACAGGCAGCAAAAATTCTAGTTTGAAAGACTGTAATTTTAGCAACCAACGGGACAAGGACATAGGGCAACAAGCGCGAATAGGCAACGAGTAGGCGGATTACAATCTAGATAAACCAAGTATTACAATTCTCCCTCTGCATGATACTAGCTTCTGGTCTCTAGTTATGTTTAATCGTAGTCGTAGCAATCTAGCTTTATGGTTTACCCTAACGATGGGGAGTATTTTGGTCGTTTTTGCCGGAGTACTTTACTACCAGAAAGTCTTAGACGAGCTAGAGGATTTAGATCGCTTACTCTACCAAAAATCCAGAGTGATGGCGGTAAACGCCAGGTATGATCTGCGTCAGAGACAGTTAGACCTAGAAAATGTGCCGCTTTTAGGGAGTAATTTGCCACCAGTGGGTACTGAATTTGTATATGCGCGTTGGTACGATACCAAAGGGCAACTGGTGCAATTTTTTGGTACGACTCCAAGAGCGCAGTTGATAATGACCCCTGGATTTCATACAATCAAGACTAAGCTTCACTCCTCGAAGGCAATGCCTACTGTTATCTGGCTTCGTCAGTTAACGCTACCCGTCTACCAAGATAATCTGTTAATCGGTTATCTCGAAGTTGCAATGCCCCTGACATCCACTCAAAATGATCTGGCTCAGTTACGGCTGGTTTTGCTTGTGACAGTACCAGTGACCTTAGGGATAATAGGTTTGGCTGGTTGGTTCTTGGGGGGACTTGCAATGCAACCGATTCGTCAGACTTACGAACAGCTACAACGCTTTACAGCTGATGCTTCTCATGAATTGCGATCGCCTCTAGCAGCAGTTATCAGCAATGCCCAATATGGCTTACTATCTACATCTAGCAATCCCGCCCAACAACGTCAGCGCTACGAGAAAATCGTTGATGTCGGCAAGTCAATGAGTCTCCTTATCAATAATCTGCTGTTTCTGGCGCGTCATGAAGGACGATTACCTCCGCAATCGTTGCAAGCAGTTGATTTGAACAACTTGCTTATTCAGCTAGTAGACAACTATGCAACACAAGAAGATGCACAACATATCAGTTTAACTTGCGAATTGCCCCCTGAGAATGTGAAAGTGCAAGCCGAACCAGAGTTGCTGCGTCAAGCAGTGGTTAATTTGGTTAGCAACGGCTGCAAATATACGAACGCTGAGGGGAAAGTGCTGTTACGGCTTTTCACCCAGTCACGTCAGGCTGTCATTCAAGTCGTAGACAATGGGATTGGGATTCCTGAAACTGATTTGCCGCATATTTTTGAGAGATTTTACCGAGTCGATAAAAAGCGTTCCCGTAAAACTGGCGGGTTTGGTTTGGGGTTGGCGATCGCCCAACAAATCGTTCAAGCACACGGCGGTAAGATTAGCGTCAAAAGTGCAGCCGGGGAAGGGTCAACTTTTCAAATTGTTCTACCACTCAAGTAGCTGCAGCAATTGTCGCTGTCATTTTCTGCTCACATTTCTTGGCAACACTAAAGATAGCTAGAGAAAAAGGTTATCACTCCTTGTGACCTCTAACTATATGTTGTGTGTTGTGGGTTGAAAACCCATACGTGTTGGAACTGATGGGGCAATAAATAGGGCTTTTGTGTGTAGATGCCCTACGGATGTCTAGCCTTATGGGTAGCACCTTCCCATCAGCTTCATTTACTATCGCTTAATTGCAACTCGCTATCAAACTCTAACCAGTGACGAGATTTGAACCATGTTGATAGTAAACTTCTTACTGACTTGGGTAGTTGCAGCTGTATCACTATTGCTGACAGCTTATATTGTACCAGGCTTTACGTTTGATACTTTTGGCACAGCCGCAATTGCAGCATTGATTTTAGGGTTAGTCAATGCATTTGTTCGACCTGTTTTGTTCATTTTGACGCTTCCCCTCACCATTGTGACGCTAGGTTTGTTTCTATTTGTCGTTAACGCACTCATGCTTTGGCTAGTAGGATTCCTCGTTCCTGGTTTTATAGTTGCTGGTTTCCTACCTGCGTTGTTAGCTTCAGTTGTTCTGACACTTGTTTCTACACTGCTGGGTTTTTTTGTCAGAAATGCTATTTAATATAGTTGGTTTTTTCTTAGTCGTTGTCATTTTCTCTTCACATTTAATGTCAATACTAAAGATAACTAGTGCGGATTGGAGCAACTGTGAATCAAACAGATGAATGACTCATTCACTTTTTTGATGTCACAGTTGATATTCTTCCTTACCCCCATATTCCTAGACTGCTATCTGGGGATAAGCGGGGGTTAGGGATTTTTCTGTAGCACATCAAATATCAGTCTACCAATTTTATGTAAGTCTGCATTAAGGGGGGACTCTACCTTGACCCAGAATCAAGTTTCTTCTTCACCAGGAGCGAATTCCCGACAAGAACTTGTGGAGTTAGTGCGAACGCAACTACAAGCACTGCTGCAACAAGAAAACTTGCAGGGAGCAAAAGCGCTACTTGTACCTGTACAACCACCGGATATTGCTGAAGTAATTGAAGGGTTACCAGAAGCTATGCAGGCGATCGCTTTCCGCTTACTTTCCAAGCAGGAGGCGATTGAAGTTTATGAATATCTCGACCCCAGTGTACAACAGTCCTTAATTACAGAATTTAAGCATCAAGATGTCCTCGACATTGTAGATCAAATGTCGCCGGATGACCGAGCGCGACTCTTTGAGGAGTTACCCGCTAAAGTTGTCCGGCGGCTGCTTCAACAACTCAGTCCTGAGGAACGCGAAGCAACTGCCTTACTTTTGGGTTATAAAGTGGGTACCGCTGGGCGGCTGATGACCCCAGAATATATTTCGCTTAAGGAAAGTATGACAATTGCCCAAGCCTTGGAGCGAATTCGCAGTTTAGCAAACGCCACGGAAATTATCTACTACTTGTATGTTACTGATGGTCACCGCCGTCTGACAGGAATTCTTTCCCTACGAGATTTAGTCATTGCACAGCCAGAGCAAACGGTCAGTGAAATCATGACGCGGGAAGTGGTATTTGTCCACACCGACACCGATCAAGAAGAAGTGGCACAAATCATTCAGCACTATGACTTTGTTGCCCTACCTGTGGTAGATACCGAGCAGCATTTAGTTGGTATTGTGACTGTTGATGATGTTATTGATGTTTTACAGCAAGAAGCAACAAAAGACATTTACACTCTGGGTGGTGTTCAGTCTGGTGGCGACAATTATTTCCAAACAAACCTAGTTGTTGTTGCTCGTAAACGTGTTGTTTGGCTGCTGCTGCTGCTGGTGACTAATACGGCTACCGCTGTGGTGATTCAAAATCAAGAGGCGATTTTAGAGCAAGTTGTTGCCTTGACTTTCTTTATTCCATTGTTAATTGACGCAGGTGGTAATGTTGGAGCGCAGTCTTCAACAGTCGTCATTCGGGGATTGAGTACTCAGGAAATTCGCTCCAAAAGGGTAGTAGGCGTGATTGGACGCGAGGCGAGTGCTGGGGCAATTCTGGGGTTAATGTTAGCCACAGTAGTGACGATATGGGCTTATTTTCTCCAAGGCAATTGGGGAGTGGCGCTTTCCGTGGGAATTAGCCTATTTGCAATTTCTATTTTAGCCTCGGTGTCAGGTTCTGCCCTACCTTTTTTGTTTCGTCGTTTCGGTCTAGATCCAGCCTTGATGTCAGCTCCGTTTATTACCACTGCGGTTGATGTTTTAGGTGTTTTTATTTATCTATCGGTAGCAAGACTTATTTTACAACTTTAGGCAGAACTAGATGTTTTTATTTATCCGTACATTAACTCTAACTTTATAAATTATCAAATAAGATATTTAAAGTTTCAGTGAATTTTATTCTTATTAACTCTTATTTCTGTCTTTTTTGGTCACTTTCTAATCACATTTCTTATCCAAACTAGAGACAACAGAATGAACAAGAAAAAACAGACATGAACAATATTTTTTGGCGACACACTTCTACTTTACTAGCTCTTACATCTGTGACTTTGGTTGGTATGATGCCAGTTCGTGCAGAAAATACTACTAATACTACTATTAGTTCTGATAATTCTGATAATGTAGTACAAAAGCAAGAAAACAGCAGTGAAACTCCTGGCACGACTTTGACTTCTGCATCTGCTTTGCTAACTGCACCAACATCTCAAATAGAACAAACATCCACAGCAACTACACCTCAGACTGAATCAACAGAGGTTGCTCAAGTTGTTTCTCCTGGGAGAACCACTCGCTCTGGTCCTAGTTATATTGGTGTTGGTGGTAATATTGGTTTGACTGGCAATACGACTTTAAGTGAAGGTGCATTTACTGTCATTAGCAAAATTGGACTGACCAGAAACTTGTCTGCACGTCCGGCTGCTGTCATTGGCGATAACACAGTCTTTCTGATTCCACTGACTGTAGATTTTCCCCAAGAAAATTTGGAAGTCACCCAACTGAATATAGCGCCTTATATTGGCGGCGGTGTGGCAATTTCTACGGGCAGAGATAGCACTGTTGGTGCATTAATTTCTGGTGGTGTAGATGTTCCTTTATCCCCACAGATTACAGCAACGGGTGGAGTGAATGTCAGTTTTATTGATGAAACTGATGTTGGGGTGTTAGTGGGAGTTGGCTACAACTTCTAAAGATTCAAAGTAAAGATTCAAAGAATGGTCATTATGAGGAAAAACAACCGTGGTTCCCCTGCGAGATAACAACCCTACAACAATTACCCCATTTGTTACATACGGGATAGTTATTGCTAATATCGTTGTTTTTCTTTATCAACTGAGTCTAACACCGCAACAATTGCAAGAGTTTTTCCGGGTTGCAGCGCTAGTACCGTGCCAACTTTCAACCACCTGTCCCAGAGCAAGCGAAAATTCACTGATACCAGAATGGATGACTTTAATTACGTCTCAATTTCTGCATGGTGGTTTTTTGCACTTGGCAGGGAATATGCTTTTTCTGTGGATTTTTGGTAACAACATTGAAGACCGCTTAGGTCATGTGAAATATCTCATTTTCTATCTAACATGCGGTGTTTTGGCAGCATTGACCCAGTGGTTCTTCTCACAGAATTCTACAATTCCTTCCTTGGGTGCTAGTGGCGCAATCGCAGGAGTTTTAGGTGCATACATTCTCCGTTTCCCAAAAGCCGAAATTCTGACTTTACTTCCCTTGGGATTTTTCTTGACTACAGTCCGACTTCCCGCATTTTTCTTTCTTGGGTTTTGGTTTGTCCAGCAAGCCTTCTATAGTATCGCTAGCTTACAGGCTCGTACCAACGTTGGTATGGAAAGTGGCGGGATTGCCTACTGGGCGCACGCAGGAGGCTTCGTCTTCGGGGCAATTCTTGGTCCTCTATTCGGCTTATATAAGCGCCACTAGAAAACTCTAAATTTCAGTATGAAATGAATTCGCTCGCTTAAAGTCTACCACCTTGGTAGGAAGCTATTAATCCCTTCGCCTGCAACACTTTCAGTCAATATGCCAGGAAATTTTTATCCAACTGGGATGGTACCGAAGTGGGCAAACGCACAAATTATCCTTTACCAAATACTGTGGTTGCAAGCAAAGTCGCGCCGCAAGGGAGGCTTTCCTTAAAAGACGCGATCGCCCTTATCGTTGGCGTTGTTATCGGTGCTGGTATTTTCGAGACACCATCCCTAGTCGCCGCTAATGTGGAAAGTCCCACGATGGCGCTGTTTGTTTGGTTATTGGGTGGTGCAATGTCGTTGATTGGCGCTTTGTGTTACGCCGAACTAGCGACAGCATATCCCCATGTTGGTGGTAATTATCATTACCTCATGCGTGCTTTTGGCAAAAATTGGGCGTTCCTATTTGCTTGGGCGCGAATGACGGTGATTCAAACTGGTTCTATTGCTCTTTTGGCGTTTATGTTCGGGGACTATATCTCACAGTTGTGGCGACTTGGTGATTATTCCCCATCTATTTACGCTGCTGGTGTCATCGTTATTTTTACCGTTGTCAATATCATCGGTATCCAACAAGGTAAATCCACCCAAAAATGGCTAACAGTTGCCACAATACTCGGCTTAGTGTTGGTTATTATTGCTGGTTTAGTTTTCACTCCACCACCTGTAGTGTCTGCTGCACCGACATCCCAAGGAAATTTCGGTTTGGCGATGGTTTTTGTATTGCTGTCTTACGGCGGTTGGAATGAAGCGGCTTACATTTCCGCAGAGTTACAAAACACCAGACGCAATATGGTGCGATCGCTCCTGTGGAGTATTGGCATTATTACAGCAATATACTTGTTGATCAACATAGCTTATATCACCGGATTAGGACTATCAGGAATGGCACAACAAGAAGCTGTCGCAGCTTCTTTGATGCGCCGCGCCTTTGGTGAACCTGGTGCTGTGTTTATCAGCTTATTGGTTGCAGTTGCTACCTTGGGTGGAATCAACGCCACGATTTTTACGGGTGCTCGTAGCAACTATGCACTTGGGCAAGATTTTGCGTTGTTTTCTTTTATGGGAGACTGGAGAAATCGCTCGAGTACACCAACAAAAGCAATGCTGGTGCAGAGTGCCATAACGCTTTTTTTGGTGTTATTTGGGACTTTGACGCGCAAAGGTTTTGAAACGATGGTGGATTACACCGCCCCTGTGTTTTGGTTCTTTTTCTTACTCAGCGGCGTGTCGCTGCTCGTGTTACGTGTACGCGAACCCCATGTATTCCGACCCTTTCGCGTACCTTTCTACCCCCTAACACCGATACTCTTTTGCCTTATCTGTGGTTATTTGCTTTACTCCAGCCTTGCATATACTGGAGTGGGTGCGCTTGCGGGAGTAGCAGTGGTGTTAGCTGGTGTACCGCTGTTATTTCTGGCTAATCATCGGCAATCATAAACAAAATTTCAGTAACTCGAAATTTAAAGAGCTTATATGCAGTTACATCGAATGCTTGGATTATTAGTTGTAAGTGTGAGTGTTACTAGCTTGATGTTTACAGGTTGTACTCAACAACGCAATTTTGAAGCAGAAGCAGAAGCCCAAGTACCAACCACCACTGCACAACCTCAAGAACGTCAGGCTAATGTACCTTACGTTCCGACACCTGAAAAAGTCGTTGACCGAATGCTGCAACTGGCAAATGTGTCAAGTAACGATGTGCTTTATGACCTTGGTAGCGGTGATGGGCGGATTCCAATTACTGCCGTGCAGAAATACGGTGCGAGTCGTGCTACTGGTATAGAGATTAATCCCGAGTTAGTTCAGCGAAGTCGAGAAAACTCTCAAAAGGCAGGAGTGAGTGACCGCGTGACTTTTTTACAACAAGACCTTTTCCAAACTGATTTGAGTCAAGCAACGGTGGTAACGCTCTATCTGTTACCTAGTGTCAATGTGCAACTGCGACCAAAGCTGTTGCAGGAACTCAAACCCGGTACACGGATTATTTCCCACGATTTTGATATGGGGGAGTGGAAACCTGAGCGTGTAGAGCGGGTAAAGGGTTCGGCTCGTCAGCACACCATCTACTATTGGGTTGTTCCTGAGAATCCCCCTGCTAATTTGCAATAAAGTTCTCAATTATGAGTCACTACTTATTAGTCGATAATGATGAGTATGATAACTACTCCTCATTAGCTAACTTCTACCAATTCCCCATTACGTAACTTATTCAGGAGGTTCAATCGCGATGAAAGGTTTGAAAGGCAAAAATGTGTTGGTGACGGGTGCGAGTTCAGGAATTGGGCAAGCAATTGCAGTTCGATTTGCTCAAGAAGGTGCAAATGTTGCCATTAACTACCGCAAAAATCCTGAAGATGCCAAAGAAACTGAGGAAATGGTAGAAAATGCCTGCGGTGAAATTCGAGGTTGTGGTGTTGAAAGTCTTCTAGTCCAAGCTGATGTTTCCCAAGAAGAAGATGTCGTCAAAATGGTGGCTGCTGTTGTGGAAAAGTTTGGCAGGCTTGATATTTTAATCAATAATGCTGGCATTCAAATTGAGGGGGCAGCTCATGAAATGAAAATTGAAGACTTTGACCGAGTTGTTGCCGTAAATCTTAGAGGTGCGTATATCTGCGCCCGTGAAACGCTTAAACATTTTCTTTCTCGTAGCGGCGGTGGTGTAATTCTTAACATTTCCAGCGTTCACGAAATCATTCCCAAACCGAAATATGTTGGGTATTCCGTGAGCAAAGGAGGGATGGAAAACCTAACGCGTTCCTTGGCTTTGGAATACGCATCCAATAACATTCGTGTGAATGCAATTGCACCAGGAGCGACTATTACACCAATTAACAAATCATGGATTAACGACCCTGAGGCAAAGGCAGAAGTTGAGAGTAATATTCCTATGGGTCGTGCTGGAACCTCAGAAGAAATGGCAGCATCTGTGGCATTTCTTTGCTCAGATGAAGCTGCTTATATTACCGGGCAAACCCTGTTTATTGATGGTGGATTGACGCTTTATCCCAGCTTTCGTGAGCCTTGGTCTTCTTGACACTCCCTGGTCTAAAGACACGGAGATTCTACACTCTACGTCGCAACTTGCGTGAGCCTGGCTTGCGCCCTTCGGGTATCTCCTGAGCCCTATGCCTGCGGCACGCCAAGGGCGAACGGGCACGGCTTGAGGCCGAACGGAGACGCTACGCGTTGGCGGAGCCTGCGCTTTGCGCTTACGCAGTCGCCTGCTGTCGGGAAACCCTCCTGCAGCGCTGTCTCACCAAAAAGAGTAGAGGTCACGACTCCTGTAGCGTTACTTCGGGATTGCCCATCCCTAGCTTTTGCAAGATTCAGAATATTTATCGCTGCATTCACATCTCTTTGTAGCTCGCAACCACAAGCACATTTATGGGTACGAGTTGAAAGAGATTTTTTTACAATTGCACCGCAATCTGAACACTTTTGAGATGTCATCCTAGGATTGACAGCAGCAACTGTTGTACCGATCGCCCAAGGGACACTGGCGGAGCCAATCGCTCCTGAAGCTCTGCCCTCCACAGTAGCATTCACCATGGGAAATTCATTCACTTTGTTATCACATCACCGATGCAACGAATTTCTGTAGTAGGTACAACTGGATCTGGCAAGACGACTTTAGCACGGCAAATTGCCCAGCGTCTTACCATCTCCCATGTAGAATTGGATACGTTGCACTGGGAACCTAACTGGATAGAAGTCCCAGATGATGTGATGCGTGAACGAGTTTCTCAGGCACTTGCAAGCAATACCTGGGTTGTAGATGGCAATTACAGCCTGGTACGCGACATCGTTTGGGGAAAGGCTGACACAGCTGTCTGGTTAGATTATCCGCTGTGGGTTGTGATGAAGCAGTTGGTATGGCGGACGTTTCATCGAGTTGTGACGCAACAGGAAGTCTGCAATGGTAACCGCGAAAGTTGGAAAAAAACCTTTAGCCGAGATTCGATTATTTTGTGGGCGCTTCAGACTTACCACAGGCGGCGAAAAGAGTATCCTGTCTTGTTGAAGAAACCTGAATATACCCATCTGCAAGTAGTACATCTGCGTTCCCCCCAAGCTACACTCTTATTGGCTGTTAAACCTAAAGAAGTAGAGATAACGGGCGCTGCAAGTATTTAGAAGGCGTTAGGAAGAGTACACATGACTTATTTGTACTGATTTGTGTTTATCAATACACACTCAATCCAAAATCAGCCTTTGGGATGTATGCAGTTTAAGTCTCTTGGCAGGCATGAGGACTGTAAAGGGGAAATATTATCGAAATACAACTAAGGTTTTTGTAGTGATTATTGCTTGGCTCTAATTCTGCATAAAACCTTAAATCTCCATTAAATGAAATCATAGGTCGAAACGTTATGTCTTTGCTAAAATCTTATTGCATTTTCAAAACAGTAAATGATTTGAAATTACCTAATTATCTAAAGCAAGTTAGCAACAACTAACTTTCTAGTTCTTTAAATTCTAGTGCGTTACGCTTGCTGTCATGCACCATATTCTAATATTGTCATTTTGCTGCATTGATACGTGAACTAACGACAGCATTGGGTCACGAATAACTCATCAAAACAAAAACAGACAGGTGTACAAAGATGCTTGAAATGAAGACAAAACAACCTATGTTTAGCAAAAATCAGCATGTTTCCTTTATTGGCGGTATGGGAAAAATTTTGAATTGCCAAATAGATTCAGGTATGTGGGCTTATGCCGTTGAGATGGAAATGGGACCGCCACCAGAATCGGGTAGGGTAGGTCCGGAGACAACAATTTTGCTGTATGAAACGGAAATTCAAGACGTAATGCATTTATGAAATACCCACCCATCTCTACTGCCTCTACTGTTAAAGATTTGACTAAAGATTTGACAAATTATACTGGTCATTTGATAGCCTTGCTTCAACTGCCGGCGCAAGCAACGAAAAGGCAAATTTTGCAAATATGATATGACTCGTTGTCGTGGGATGTATAACGTCCCAGAATAAGAACTTATCAGTGTAATTTTGAAGATGTTCTAACTGGTCAAGTTGAGAGTCAGTCACATTCGTAAAACCGAATTTTGTTGGATTGGTGAGGACTTGATTAAATAGTGAATGAACATCGAAAAGAATGATATTTACATCAGAACCTAGACTTAGAGAGCTAAGTGATTTGGCTAAACCGACGTTATGCTCCCGAGTTAACGCATTGAGGAGGGCGGATTGTTGACTATTCTTGCGTGTAGCAGGTAGTTCTCCCAAGTCTGGCAAGTTAAGCACCATGATATGTTTAGCGCCAACAGCAGCCAACGATGCGACAGCATCTGATAGATTTTTAATGGGTATGGCAGGTTGAGTCAAGCCACCGCCTAAGTAATCATTAGCTCCCGCCCATATTATATAAACTGCCTCACAGTCAGCAAGCCTATTGACTGCCTTTAAGCCTCCAATAAAACTGTTAATTTGCTGCTGCAATCCTGGTAGACCTAGTGGATTATTAGGAATGAAGGTATTATCGCTACCTGTATTTGCACCACCAATGGCAAAGTTAGTATTCCTCCTAGAAGTTAATCCTAGTAATGTTGCGAGGTATTCTACCCATACTGGACCATTGGAAAAGCGTCCTTGAAAGTAGGGTGGTGAAGGTGGACGCCCCTCTCCTAATGCCTTTTGCGTGGTATCGAAGGCATTACCGATATCACAGAGGCTGTCACCAAACACATACATATCACTAAAATGACAACGTCCTGTATTTGCTCTTACATGAGTTTGGAAGTCGGATGATAGTTGCTCCTCTGGTGTTAAAGTTGCTGCAAGTAAGTCAGGACTGATATCTCGATAAGAATTGACGACATCAAATATGTTGATAATCATGAGTCAAAATTTTGCTTTACTAGATTGGATTTTGGACAAAAAGGAATAAAATTTTAGAGTTTAGACAAATTTCTCTAAACTTCTTCCACTACATCTTTGATAGATGTCGCTGAAATTGACTTATGCACTCATAAGGACTCTGCGAGGGTCAGTTGCTCTTATTATCTGTAAGCAACTAATGGCTATCAATACAGATAAAGTCTGGAAAGTTCAGGTAAAGTTCTCAAAAAGCAGATCTTCCAAAAAAAGCTTCCACGTAGGATGCGGCTGGAACATTCTGCAGCGCCCGTTTCAAGGATAAGGATAAGGTCGAAGCATCTAGCGCTGTTACATTTTGTGAATATTTTATAAAGAATTGCGTTGCTTGACTACTACCGCAAGATAAATCCAGAACTTTGGTGTCTGCATGAATTGTTAACCCAAGCATTGTCAATTGCCTCAAACGCGCTTCACGGCGTACACAAAAGAACCGCCAGACGTGATATGCCATCATACAGGCACTGGTAGCGGTAACTAGAATGCCTTAAAATTGTAGGCACAGCCTCTTTGCTTGTCGTTAATTTTGGATATTTATTCAAGATATATTGTTAACATTAGTAAAAAACCTGAAAAATTGCGGGGATTGTAATTGCTATGGGTCGCGTAGGCGTCTTATTACTCAATCTCGGTGGTCCCGACAAATTAGAGGACGTCGGACCCTTTCTGTTCAACCTGTTTTCCGATCCAGAAATTATTCGCCTACCCTTTCGTTGGTTGCAAAAACCCTTAGCTTGGTTTATTGCCTCAAGGCGCACCAGTAAATCTCAGGAGAACTACAAGCAAATAGGGGGCGGTTCGCCGTTGCGACGCATTACCGAAGCTCAAGGAGAAGCGTTGAGAGAACAGCTGGGTGCCTTGGGGCAAGACGCTAATATTTACGTTGGAATGCGTTACTGGCATCCCTACACCGAAGAGGCGATCGCCAAAATTACCCAAGACAACATCGAACGTCTTGTGATATTACCGCTGTATCCCCAGTTTTCTATCAGTACCAGTGGTTCCAGCTTCCGTCTTTTAGAAAGACTTTGGCAAGAAAACCCAAAACTTCAGGTGATTGATTACACTGTCATTGATTCCTGGTACAAACAACCAGGCTACCTCCAAGCAATGGCGGATCTGATAGCCCAGGAACTAGACCAGTGTGCCAATCCCAACGAGGTTCATGTCTTCTTCAGCGCTCACGGCGTTCCCAAGAGCTATGTTGAAGAAGCAGGCGACCCCTATCAGCAAGAGATTGAGGAATGCACTTATTTGATTATGCAAACCCTCAATCGACCAAATCCGCATATTTTAGCTTACCAAAGTCGCGTGGGTCCAGTGGAATGGCTACAACCTTACACAGAGGATGCTATCCCAGAACTAGCGGAAAAAGGCGTCAAAGATTTGGTCGTTGTGCCTATCAGTTTTGTCTCAGAACATATTGAGACACTGCAAGAAATTGACATTGAGTATCGGGAAGTCGCAGAACAAGCGGGAATTCACAACTTCCGCCGCGTACCTGCCCTTAATACTCATCCGGTATTTATTAAGGCATTGGCAGATTTGGTGATTGATGCGTTAAAATCACCCAGTTTAAAACTCTCCCAAGTTAGCCAAATGAAGAAAAAGGTCAAAATCTACCCGCCAGAGCGTTGGGAGTGGGGTCTAACCAGTAGTGCAGAAGTTTGGAATGGTCGTATTGCTATGCTTGGTTTCATAGCATTGATTATCGAACTGATTACAGGTCACGGTCTGCTGCACATGGTTGGGCTTTTGTAGTCAAGTCTTTATGCCATAATTTGTAATTCGTTATTAACTTAGTAATGACGAATTACGAATTCTTTAAATTTATGTGGTATAAGAAAAACTATATTTTTTTATTGCTTCTGTTCCTAAGTAGCTTGACAATATTTTATTTATGGTTTCCTGTAGATGATTCTGTTTGCAACACAAAAGTAGTTCTTAGACCAAAATTTGGAAAATACGATGTGTATGCTACCAAGGTTGTTGTTCAGCCGTGGCGTGGTGAACATCATGTTTATGGAATCTTTATGGTTCCAGATAAATACAAGGAAACTCCATTTTTTATCTTAACAGTAAAAGGTGCTGGCAGCTACTGTGAAAAGCCATTTGGCACGTTACAAGAAGTTGATGGGATTTTTGCTGAGCCAGGTACGCATTTAATAAGAGACTACATTAGAACTCGAACCGCTTTCAGGTTAATTGTGCAAGGTATGTACAACCAATTAAAAGATCCACAAAGCTGGAAACTGACATACCCGCGTAATATTCCTCGTGACAAAACCTGAGAAGGATGATACAAATCGGTAGTGTAGAGACGCGCCATGGCGCGTCTTTACACAATTTAAATGTATCGCGATTAACGTGAAATGGTATTAGCAATAATTTCAGTAGAAAATTACTACTTTTAGTTGGGTATAACCCGCTCTATTTATAGGTACCAACCCGTTTTTCAGGGCTTTAAAATAGAGTTATATGACAATACGGTTCAGATAACACCAGAACCCTTATCACGAACACAATGTAGAGACGCGCCATGGCGCGTCTCTACACACATGATTTTTTACTTGCTTGTCCTGCAATCAAGGACGGGCGAGACACTCATCCCACAAGATAATTAGGAATGCATTTAATTGAGAACCGCCATAACGGAAATTTAATATTTGGCACAAGTGTGTCTTTCTGCTGTTGAGCCTTGATACCTACATTTCTTAGGAAGAATTAGCAAGATAAATGATTGCAGACAATCTTCTGACACCAAACACACCTTTGCGACAACCAAAATTATGGATGCCAGAGCAGGTGTTGTTCACACCAGCTGCGATCGCTGAACCGTGGGGACAGCAGATATTAGCACGCGTACAGTCTCTAAACTTACCTATACAAGAGTTACCGCGAAATCGCCTCACAGGTTTGCGTGGAGAATCTGAACGCGACACTTATGATATTGCCAAACGCACTCTTGCAGTTGTCACCGCTCCGCCCAGTTCCTTTAAACTCAGCCCCATCCCACCATCGGCTGACTGGCAATTTCATCTTGCGGAAGGCTGTCCAGCGCACTGTCAATATTGCTACTTAGCAGGTAGCTTGCAAGGTCCGCCAGTCATTCGCGTGTTTGCTAACTTGCCGGAAATATTAGAGAATTTGGCAGCTTACGAGAAATCAGGGAAACCAATAAGTTATGAAGTTAGCTGTTATACTGACCCTTTAGGCATCGAGCATCTGACAGGAAGCCTTGCTGAATGTATCCGCTACTTTGGCACTCGTGATGACGCGCATCTACGATGGGTGTCAAAGTTTGATGCTGTGGATGAGCTACTCAATTTGCCACACAATGGTCATACACGCTGCCGGATAAGTGTGAATGCTGCGCCTGTTTCCGGTCGTTTTGAAGGTGGTACAGCGTCCGTACCATCACGGCTGATGGCATTGCGACGGTTAGCGCTCCCACCAGAACGAGGTGGTGGCGGGTATCCGGTAGGTTTGGTCATTGCGCCTATTATGCATATAGATGATTGGCAGATGCATTATGGTCGTCTATTTGACGAGATTAGCGAAGCACTAGATTTTGATTGTGACCTCACTTTTGAACTCATCTCGCACCGCTTTACACCTGGCTCAAAAGAAGTGTTGCAAACGTGGTATCCCCATTCAAAACTAGACATGGACGAAGACAAACGCAGTGTCAAGCGAAATAAGTTTGGCGGCACAAAGTATGTCTATGATAATGACACGATGAAGATGATGAAGCGCTTTTTTGAGGGTGAGATTGGACGGCGCTTTCCCAATGCTAAAATTCTCTACTGGACTTAGCTTGTACAGGACTTACGCATTTTAACGAAAAAGTGTCATTCTGAGTGTAGCGAAGCGCGAAACGTAAGCGCAAAGCGCACACTTCGTGAACGCGCAGCGTGTCCCCTTGGGACTCAGAACTCCCTTGATACTTCGCTACACTCCGTTTCGTATGCCTTCGGCACGCTACGCGAACAGTATGACATTCTCGACTTTGCGTAAGTCCTGTTGTAGTGATGCAGGTTTGTTTTGGCGATCGCACTCCCGCGGGTTTCCGTGATGCTGCATTAATCGCTATCCTGCCGGGTGCCGGACTGCGACGGGCTGAGGTGGTTCAGCTTAATATGTCAGATTTTAATGATGATGGGGAAATTAAAATCCGGTGTGGTAAAGGTCGTGTTGACTTTTGACTTGTTACCTTCACTTTTGACTTCCCCAAAGGGGCTGACCGTCGCCCAGAGGAGAGGAAACGCCGCGCTGCTGCACAGTTGGAAATTTTGGGGCGTTAGTTAGGAATATCATCGCAGAGGTGACTGTCATCTTTGTTAACATTGGGGTTGTTTTTCAGATAGTCAGAAATCCAAGCACAACCACGTCTTAGTAAGTCATCCAAATCCAGATTCCACAGTTTGACTGTTTTGTCCCAACTACCAGAGGCGATCGTCTTGCCATCCGGGCTGAACACGACACTAGAGACCTCACGGCTATGCCCCTGAAAAGTCTGGAGTACCTGCCCGTTTAGATTCCACAGTTTCACTGTGTTGTCAGGACTACCAGAGGCGATCGTCTTGCCATCCGGGCTGAACACGACACTAGAGACAGAACTGCTATGCCCCTTAAAAGTCTGGAGTACCTGCCCGTTTAGATTCCACAGTTTGAAGGTGTTGTCAAGACTACCAGAGGCGATCGTCTTGCCATCCGGGCTGAACACGACACTAGAGACCTCACGGCTATGCCCCTGAAAAGTCTGGAGTACCTGCCCGTTTAGATTCCACAGTTTCACTGTCTTGTCATAACTACCAGTGGCAATCGTCTTGCCATCCGGGCTGAACACGACACTAGAGACCTCACGGCTATGCCCCTTAAAAGTCTGGAGAACCTGCCCGTTTAGATTCCACAGTTTTACTGTGTCGTCCAAACTACCAGAGGCAATCGTCTTGCTATCCGGGCTGAACGCGACACTTAAGACCTCACGGCTATGCCCCTTAAAAGTCTGGAGAACCTGCCCGTTTAGATTCCACAGTTTTACTGTGTCGTCCCAACTACCAGAGGCAATCGTCTTGCCATCCGGGCTGAACACGACACTATTGACAGAACGGCTATGCCCCTGAAAAATCTGGAGTTCCTGCCCGTTTAGATTCCACAGTTTGAAGGTGTTGTCAAGACTACTAGAGGCAATCGTCTTGCCATCCGGGCTGAACGCGACACTTAAGACAGGACTGCCATCCCCCTTAAAAGTCTGGAGTTCCTGCCCGTTTAGATTCCACAATTTGACTGTCTTGTCAAGACTACTAGAGGCAATCGTCTTGCCATCCGGGCTGAACACGACACTAGAGACCTCACGGCTATGCCCCTTAAAAGTCTGGAGTTCCTGCCCGTTTAGATTCCATAGCTTCACGGTGCCGTCACCACTACCAGAGGCAATCGTCTTGCCATCCGGGCTGAACACGACACTATTGACAGAATTGCTATGCCCCTTAAAAGTCTGGAGTTCCTGCCCGTTTAGATTCCATAGCTTCACGGTGCCGTCACCACTACCAGTGGCAATCGTCTTGCCATCCGGGCTGAACACCACACTATTGACAGAACTGCTATGCCCCTTAAAAGTCTGGAGTTCCTGCCCGTTTAGATTCCATAGCTTCACGGTGCCGTCACCACTACGAGTGGCAATCGTTTTGCCATCCGGGCTGAACACCACACTATTGACAGAACTGCTATGCCCCTTAAAAGTCTGGAGTACCTGCCCGTTTAGATTCCACAGTTTGACTGTCTTGTCAGGACTACGAGTGGCAATCGTTTTGCCATCCGGGCTGAACACCACACTATTGACAGAACTGCTATGCCCCTTAAAAGTCTGGAGTACCTGCCCGTTTAGATTCCACAGTTTGACTGTCTTGTCACCACTACCAGAGGCAATCGTCTTGCCATCCGGGCTGAACACGACACTCCAGACATAACCGCTATGCCCCTTAAAAGTCTGGAGTTCCTGCCCGTTTAGATTCCATAGCTTCACGGTGCCGTCAAGACTACCAGTGGCAATCGTCTTGCCATCCGGGCTGAACACCACACTTGTGACAATACTGCTATGCCCCTCCAATCGGTTGTGTTCTTTCAATCCGTAAACAACCTGTTGCAGAGTAGCAATTGCTTTTGTGCTGTTATCGGCATTGACAGCATCACCATATTTTTTCAAATTTTTCCCTGCTTTCAAGCCGGATAATAAAGCATCTAGTTGTAAATCCGAGGTAAAAAGATTTTCTGTCGTCAGACTTTGAGTTAAAACCCCTGAATTTGTGAGGAGTTTTTCAGCTTTCAGACGTTCTGTGTTAGCATATAGCGCCAACGCTCCCATTGAAACTGAAAATACAAACAACAATCCCACAACAGAAGGAAGTGCAGGCTTATAACGCTCCCAGAAATCCCGTAATTTCAACGGTAAATGCTGATTGACCCACTTTAAATTAAACACTCGTTGATAAATGGGATTTCGCACTTTCAACATCCCATTCTTCCTTTTAACCACACCCGATAATTTCAGGTGAGATTTAATAATTGACTGTTCCTCATCAGCAACGGGGCGTTTTCCTCGCCGAATTTCGCGATAGATGCTTAAAACAGCAGCTTTGTCTGGTGCGCGTTTGGTCAGCATATCACGCACAAACTGCAAGTTATTATCCTGCTCACTCATTGCACCGAAAAAGGTGCTACTCACTATGCGGTCAATATCGGCTTTTGACCAATTTTTCTGGGATTGCTGGCTAATAATATAAAAAAGACGCTGCGTTAAGTATGGATGTCCTTTTGTCCAAAAGAGTACCCACTGCAACACCTGCTGTGCTTTAGGAGTTGACAACCCCAATCCCTCTGCTAGCGGTTTTGCTTCAGTGAAGGTAAAATCAGTCAAGTCAACTCGCTGACCAACATTAAACGGTGTCCGCTTGGAGTCACGTATCAAGTCACCGGGAGTTGCGACACCAAATAAGACAAAAGAAAGCCGCTCAAATTCTGAGAAAAAAGCACGAGAGACGTAGAGATAGCGAATAGCTGCATAAAAATCATCTGTAAAATCTAGGCTCAGAGTGGTATCAATTTCATCAATAAAAATCACCACTGGAGTAGTAATTTCAACTAACAATACCCGCTGAAAAAACTCTGTCAACCGTTGTGTAAAACCGAGATGCGCGTGTGCAAGCCACCATTGGTGTACATCGGTATCGAGCATCAATTGTGCTTCTATCTGAATGAGTAAACCTAGATACCACTGTTCAGCGCTTGTGACTTGTGTCCCTATCCCCGTCAAGTCAATCATCACTGAATCAATCTTTTCAGTTCTCAGTTGACGAGCAGTCCGCACCATTAAACTGGATTTACCCATCTGGCGTGGTGTGAGGACGTAAGCAAATTTTCCTTCTCGACACAGTGCTAACAGTTCCTCATCTGCACGTCTTTGAATGTAAACCCCACTCCGGTTTGTCTGTACTGTTCCACCAACAGTGTAAATGCTTGCATCAGCCATGCAGATTCTCCCGGAAATATTCGGCGTACAATTGACAACGTGGCAAGGCAGACTGTCCGGAAGCGCGTACCAATCCAGCACCCCGCAACCGCCAGAATATTTGCATATCCGGACAGATATTTTGACTGATGACAAGCTGCAAAGCTTGTATCAATTCTTGCTTATCATATAAGAGTGACAACAGCCGCCGCAGATGGTCTCCAAAAGGTCCAGAAGCAGCAGTAGCATTGGTAAATAATTCTGTTGGAGTGATTTGTCCGCTGGCGACTAAGTACAGCGCTTTCCGCACCAAGTAAGGATGTCCGCCAAGCAAGCGAAGCAATTGTTGAAGCGAGTTGGCGTCAAAAGGTGAACCATGACGACGATTGAGTTCAGCAACCTGTTCGGGTGTAAAATCTTCTAGTTCAATGATTTGCCCCACATTAAACGGAGATTGGTTAAGGTCATCAATTAACTGATAAGGTTCTGTAGAAGTGACGAGTACTAAATCTAATTCGTCTAAACTAGGATAAATCGCACGGCTATTATGCCAGCTACGCAACATTCCAAAGAAATCATTGCGGAAATTGGTGTCGAAAACTCTATCGACTTCATCCATTGCCAATACCAATGGACTACCTAACCCTTTTAAAATATGGCGTTGTAAGTAGCGATCGCAACGCTGAATCGTGGTTAAGTTGAGACGAAAAGACTCCTCCACTTTGTCTTCCAGTTCCAGCACATCGCTTATCCAAGAACAGAAGTGACGAAAGAATCCTTCCTCATCGTTGAGTACAGAATTGTTCAACTGTTGAAAATCAAGATAAGCAACTCGCTTACCCGCATTTCTCGCAGCTTGAATGATCCGCATCAATAATGAACTTTTCCCAACTTGCCTGGGTCCTTTGATGGGAATCGTTACGCCAAGCTGTACGATGGTTCTTAGTGCGATCGCGTCTGCATTGCGTTCCACATAAAACGCAGATACAGGTTTCATCGTCCCGGATGGCATTTCTAACTCCACTGGCTGTGCAAATGGAGTTGGTGGGAGTAACTGCTCAGGTTCACTTATCTTGAGTAAATGAGTCTTAGCTTGTTGGTTTATGCTTAGGGAACCACCATTAATTGCTTGCCTTAACTCTTCTATAAGACGCGGTGTGTCTTGCGGACTTTCCCAAAATGCCCAATTGATGTGGTTCAAGTAGATGCTGAGGGGATGGGGAAACGCTTCTCGATATGCTAAACGCACTGGGAGAATAACAGGTTTTCCTCCTTGCAATTGTGCTAATTCTACCGCAAGGGAGATTTCCCACTGCACCATCTCGCTATTAACAGATTGTTCAGAAAGGAAAACGATGAGAAAATCAGTACTCTTGAGTTCTGTTTCAATGCATTCTGCCCAGCGTTTGCCAACCAGTATTCTTTGGTCAATAAAGACATTGTACTGTTGTGACAATTCCTGGTAAACTTGAGTTGCGACAGGTTCATCCGGTTCAACATTGCGCTTGTAACTGATAAAGATGGGCTGTCTTGAAGTGGTGGAAAGAATTGTGTCTTGATTGCTGTTTCTAGATTTTAATACAGGTGTTCCTGACTCGGGAATTCCCTCTAAATCAATCGAAGTGCAACCAAATTCAAAAGCATCTTCGTAGTTTCTGCCTGCACCGATAGCATCATAAAATCCAATGGCGAACTTAATGGCTGCGCGATCGCCGACTGCTTGACTCATCCCAATCACACAATTTATGTTTTGGTGAATCGCCAAAGCTTGTTCCTCACTATAGCAGGCGTTCAGTAAGATACACTCTACTTTGTCTTGAAATAACTTAAATAACCTTGCTAAGGATTGACTACTGACAAGTTGCAATTCTCCAGAATTATTCTCCAGCGCCAAGCCATCACTCCCCGTTCCATGTCCGGAAAAATGCACAATTTGCGGTTCGTAATCTAACAAAGCGCGTCGCAAATCGTCTACTCGTATTGCCCATTTGGTAATGATTTCAAAGTGCGATCGCTTTTTTGCACGTTCCAACCCCGCCTGAATTTCTCTGACTTCCTCATCCAGACGTAACTTAGAGGTGTTCTGTGGGTTAGCTGATAAAATCAGAATTTTCTTCACTTCGGGTATCAACTGCTGTAGAATTTGGTGTCATTTATCGAGCGATTGCGCGGAGCGCAGTGCCGCAGGCGATCGCATTGAAAAAACCTGATTATGGGAGTCAGACTTATTTGCTAATTAGGTGCAAGTAAAATTAACTTATGCAGGAGTGAGATAAAAACGGGAAATTTTTGCGCTCATTTGAACTATTGTAGAACCGTACGGTAGCACTACACAAAAGGGGTATCTTTGTAGAATGTGAGAAATTGGGATAAAGGTAGAATGTGCGTGCAACGCACAGCCACAAGAGTTTTCTCTAGCACAAAGAGCGTGTGTACAGTCTTTGACTTTTAACAATTATAGGTCTTACGCATTGACGGACAACGCAGACTGTGCATGACATTCTCGTTACAAGGCTCTGCCTTGTAATGCTCTTTAAGGAGGCTCTGCCTCCCCATTTAATGGAAGGCAGAGCCTCGCCTAATTACATTCCCAGGCTCTGCCTGGGAACGAGGCAACGGGACGAACGGCGAAGTTTCGTTCCCCACATGATGGTTAATTTGTAAAGTGCGTAAGTCCTGAATTACCAGTTATCAGTTATCAGTTATCAGTTATCAAGATGTCCCAAGTCAATCTTCTCACTGCGGCTGGTACTGTTCACTGTTTTAAAACTTGGATCGTAAATGAAGCTTTCCTTGGATAGAAGGAATTGAGGCTGAAGTTGCGACAATTTCATCTGTTTTCAGGATTGGTTAAAATAGCTTTTGGTTGATTAGTATTAAATAGAGAAGCAGACAATAGAATAACCGGTTTGTTTGTTTGGTTTTCTCCATAATGAACCATTCCGGCAGGTTCAATTAAAGAATCTCCCACTGTAAGCTGTATAGTTTTCCCTTTTTGAAGAATCAATTGTGTACCATTAGCTTTCGTTACTTTCGCCTCTCCTTGCACAACAGTATAAGTTAAAGTACCCGCCTCTACTCGTTCAATCTGCATTCCCGGATGAGTATGAGTAGGGAGTTTTGTTCTTGGTGCGATGGTATAGCGTACAAGCTCAAGAATCTGCTTTTCGTCTTGAGTGGGATAACCACTCGCTAAAACTTCACGCCTAACAGATTTCGTGTAAGTATTGGGCGAGGAGCTTTCTTGGCTGTTAACAACTACACTGCTAAAACCTAGGATAGCTAAGGGGAGAATCACAGACGCTTTTTTCATCTTAGAGGAAGTTGATAGGTTTTTTGTTTCATGGTGTTTTCTGGAGTGAGGGAATCAGAACTTGTTAGCTTTTTTCATTAGGTATGAGCCAGTTTTCTAGTTTTAAATCAGTTACCAGTTATCAAGTACCCGCAGTATCAGCGGCTGGTACTGTTCACTGTTCACTGTTCACTGTTTTCATGGGGGAAATGATGGCGAAGGGGACACCATTTTGGATGATGGTGAGGGGTTCGCCTGTTTTTTGAGCTTGGTTAATTAGGTTTTGGACGGTTTCGGGAAGTTCTGCAAGGGGAATTTGTTTCATGATGGTTTCTGGGGTTAGGGAATGGGGACTTGGCGCACATTTATTTTACCTGTGACGGCGTTGGTAATGAGGTCGTCTATTTGTTTGGTTTTATGGTCTTTGAAGTGGGCGATCGCCCAAGTTGCCCTGCGCTACGAGTGCGATCGCGTAAAGCGCAGTGCCATTCGGGCGATCACCCAAGTTGCCCTGTACCCCGCGCAATCGCCTCCAAGAACAAGTTAAAAGTTAAAAGGTAAAAAATAAAAGAAATATTGAATTCTTACTTTTGACTTTTGACTTTTGACTTTTGACTTCCCCAAAGGGGCTGCCGTCGCCCAGAGGAGAGGAAACGCCGCGCTGCTGCACAGTTGGAGATTTTGGGGCGTTAGGAATATCATCGCAGAGGTGACTGTCATCTTTGTTAACATTGGGGTTGTATTTCAGATAGTCAGAAATCCAAGCACAACCACGTTTTAGTAAGTCATCCAAATCCAGATTCCACAGTTTGACTGTGTCGTCATTACTACCAGAGGCGATCGTCGAAGCATCCGGGCTGAACACCACACTAAAGACAGGACCGCTATGCTCCTTCCAAGTCTGGAGTACCTGCCCGTTTAGATTCCATAGCTTCACGGTCTTGTCCCAACTACCAGTGGCAATGGTCTTGCCATCCGGGCTGAACACGACACTATTGACAGAATCGCTATGCCCCTTAAAAGTCTGGAGTACCTGCCCGTTTAGATTCCATAGCTTCACTGTGGCGTCATAACTACCAGTGGCAATCGTCTTGCCATCCGGGCTGAACACGACACTTGTGACCTCACCGCCATGCTCCTTAAAAGTCTGGAGGACCTGCCCGTTTAGATTCCACAGTTTCACTGTCTTGTCAGAACTACCAGAGGCGATCGTCTTTCCATCCGGGCTGAACACGACACTATTGACAGAATCGCTATGCCCCTTCAGGGTATGCAGTTCCTGCCCTGACAGATTCCACAGTTTCACCGTATTGTCATCAGTACCAGCAGCAATCGTCTTGCCATCCGGGCTGAACACGACACTTGTGACCTCACCGGTATGTAACTTCACGGTCTTAATTAACTGCCCTGACACACCATCCCACAGTTTCATCGTACTGTCATCACTACCACTGCTGACAAAACTGCTATGTACCTTCAGAATATGCAGTAACTGCCCTGACAGATTCCATAGTTTCACCGTTCTGTCATCACTACCAGTGGCAATGGTTTGACCATCCGGGCTGAACACCACACTACTGACTCTATCGCTATGCCCCTTCAGGGTATGCAGTAACTGCCTTGACCTATTCCACAATTTTACTGTATTGTCTAAACTACCAGTAGCAATGGTTTGACCATTCGGGCTGAACACTACACTAAAGACTGGTGCTTTATGTCCCTTCAGGGTATGCAGTTCCTCCCCTGACAGTCTCCACAGTTTCACCGTACTGTCACCACTAGCGGTGGCAATGATTTGACCATCCGGGCTAAACACCACACTATTGACTCTAGCGCTATGCCCCTTCAGGGTATGCAGTTCCTCCCCTGACAGTCTCCACAGTTTCACCGTACTGTCACCACTAGCGGTGGCAATCGTTTTACCATCTGGGCTGAACACCACACCGTCTTGCTCCTCCAGGGTATGCAGTTCCTCCCCTGACAGATTCCACAGTTTCACCGTACTGTCACCGCTAGCAGTGGCAATGGTTTGACCATCTGGGCTGAACACCACACTATTGACTACACCTCTATGCCCCTTCAGTGTTCGCAGTTCCTCCCCTGACATATTCCACAGTTTCACCGTCAGTTTCACCGTCTTGTCATCACTAGTAGTAGCAATCGTTTTACCATCTGGGCTGAACACCACACTGTATTGCCCCTTTAGGGTATGCAGTAACTGCCCTGATATATCCCACAGTTTCACCGTCTTGTCATCACTAGTAGTAGCAATCGTTTTACCATCTGGGCTGAACGCCACACTATTGACTACACCTCTATGCCCCTTCAGTGTTCGCAGTTCCTCCCCTGATATATCCCACAGTTTCACCGTCTTGTCATCACTAGTAGTAGCAATCGTTTTACCATCTGGGCTGAACGCCACACTATTGACTACACCTCTATGCCCCTTCAGTGTTCGCAGTTCCTCCCCTGACATATTCCACAGTTTCACCGTCTTGTCATCACTAGCAGTGGCAATCGTTTTACCATCTGGGCTGAACACCACACTGTATTGCCCCTTTAGGGTATGCAGTAACTGCCCTGATATATCCCACAGTTTCACCGTCTCGTCATCACTAGTAGTAGCAATCGTTTTACCATCTGGGCTGAACGCCACACCGTATTCCCCCTCCAATCGGTTGTGTTCTTTCAATCCGTAAACAACCTGTTGCAAAGTAGCAATTGCTTTTGTGCGGTTATCCGAATCAATAGCATTACCATGTTTTTTCACATTTACCCCAGCTTTCAACCCGAATAATAAAGCATCTAGTTCAGAATCTGAGGCAAAAAGACTTTCTGCTCTGAGATTTTGAACTAAAATCTCTGCATTAATTCGTCGGTTTTCTGCTTGCTGCCATTGCGAAAAAGCAAATCCTGATAAAATTAGAGCAGCAACTAAACCACCAATCAGCCCATTTCTGACACGTCGCCGCCTGCGCTCTTTTTCCTCTTGCTCTTGAGAACGCTGCTGTACACTAGCACTAATAAAATCTCGCTCTTGGGGTGTCATTTCCGTTTCTCGCTTGTGCAACCACTCTTGAGCCACACCCAATGGCACACCCCGCAACAATGCCCCAGAGTCATAGTTACTATTCTTCCACTCCAGCACCGCCACTTTCAGCCGCTCTTGCCAAACGCGAAACTGACGGTTAGCGTTCATCCACTCTCGCAGAGTCAGCCATTCACGGATTAGGGCTTCATGGACAACTTCTACTGTATCTTCTCCGGATTTCTCATCGCGTCCAGTGACAACCAAACGGGCTGGGTATCCTGCTAAATAACTCACTAATCCCCAGTTCTCATCTCCAACTTCTGCACGAGTGGCAATGCGACGAGTGTCTTCTGTTCCTTCTCCTGGGCGTACTAATTGCACAAAAATTCGTGGTACAATTGTTTGCTGTGTTTCGTCCAGTCGCTTATAAACTTCCTCGGCGTGATTAGCCAAAGCTTTTTTTACACCCCCAATTTGATCATAAGCTTGATGAGTTAACTTGCGCTTTTGCTGCAATGACCAAAGTCGGGTGAGGGCAAATTCCAGCAATGGCAGGTTCCCTGGCTCATTTCCGACATCATCTAAAATTCGTTCTGTTAATTGTGCTTCTAATTGGACTTCCATTTTCTGGGCTGGCTGCTCAATTGCTCTCTTGCATTCTGAGCGATTCATCGAACTTAATAATTGAGGTGAAAACTGTTGCAATGCATCACGGAATGGACGATATGCAAGGACAAAGTTGTAAAAGTCAGCCCTTAAAGTAAAAACGAGTGTGAAGTTGTCCAGATGAATCGCTGCCAACAGTGCATCAACGAAATGTTCAATCACCTCCTTATTCTGGCAGAGAGTGTAAAGTTCCTCAAACTGATCTATAAACAGCAACAAGCGTTTACCAGTCTGGCGTTCATTAATCCGAGATATCACCGTAGGTAAAGTGATTCTCCCAAGTTCCATATCTGCTGCTAATCCCACAGCTTCTCGCAGTTGTGCAGTTTCCCCAGTTTCTGGTTCTAATAAACGCACTAAGACAGAAGCTAACTGATAAAATGGTTTATCCCCAGGACGAAATGATTCAATCAGCCAGTTGCCAGAAATCTGCAGTTGGGGAAACAACCCCGCATACACCACAGAAGATTTCCCACTACCACTAGGACCAATTACTCCTACCAAGGGCTGTTGGTTGACGGCTTCTAGTAAACCATTGACAAACGTTTCCCGTCCAAAAAAGAATGCAGCATCAACTTCAGTAAATGCAGCTAAGCCTTGATATGGATTGGGAGGAATAACGTCAAATAATGGTTGGATAATACTAATTTGGTCTTTTTCCAAAAGAACTGGAGTTTGCTGCTCTAAATAACTCATTAAAACCGAGCAACCTAATTCATAAGCAAACTCTATCTGTTGTCCAGCGGCTAAAGCATCGTAAAATGCCACAGAAAATGCTATAGCTGCTTTATCCCCAATCGTTCGGTTCATGCCAATCACATAGTTGACGTGTTGGCTAATGGCTTTTGCTTGTACCTCACTATAACAAGCATTGAGAAGTACGCACTCAACTCCCTTGGTGGCAAATAACTTAAACATACTTGCCAGTGCATCTGCATTGAGAAACGCTGGCTCATCAGCTTCATTTCCTAAGACAATGCCATCAACGGAAGCACCATGCCCACTAAAATGAACAATCTGAGGTTGGTAATCTAAAATTGCTCGGTAAAAATCACGCTGACGTACTGCCCACTTCTGCTCTAACCTAAACTGCTCGCGCTTAGAAGCTCGTCTCAACCCTTCATCAATTTCCCGTACTTCCTTATCCAGTTGTAACCTCGAAGTACCTTGCGGATTGGCTGCCAAAATTAAAATTGTTTTGACATCTGGGTTATTACCATGAATTGGTTGGGTTGAGTCCATAGAACAAGGGTAAAAGTTTATGCGAAATAGCCCAAAAAGGTACTAAATGAGAAACACTTATACTAAATTCTTATAGATGAAACCGAAATTAACTTATGCACGAATGCAATAGAAATAGAACAGAAGAAGAGCAAATTTCTCATTTACATACGTCGAGTCTGGACAAACTCCAAAGCGTGTAAGGCTCCGTAGAATCGATATGACTTGTTAGAATTACAAGCGCGATTGCGCTTCGGGCAGTGCCCTAGCGCACAATCGTACCTGCAGTGAGTGGCTCTATGTACTACCTCGTCTAACAGTGTTCTATTTACCTATTACCACACAATATCTGTTCTAAATTCCGCAATCAAAGTAAAAAGATTATATTTATTGTTTCAACTGATGAGTCATGCAGGCGTCAACGAAAGGGCATCTTTGTGGAATGTCAGAAATTGGGATGAGTGGAATGAATGCTTAGAGCCAATGCGCTATGCACGTGCAGTTGGGTGTAGCGCTGCTGCTTCTGATGTAGAACGCACAGCCAAAGAAATCGCTTTTTTAGGACAAGCGTCGCAAGTCGCGATGCTCCGAAGGAGCCGGTGTAGGCGATTGCGCAAAGCGCAGTGCCAGAATGCGATCGCGCAAAGCGCAGTGCCAGAATGCGATCGCGCTTCACCAGAGCGCACAAATTAGCCCAATCTAAAGCAAATGACAATTAAGCAGCGACTTGCGTGTTGAGTAATAAAGGTAGAATGACAAAGTATTTTCATGAAATAAAGTTCTATAAAAATTGATACTGCGTTAAAAGAAACCGTATGGAAGAAATACTTACAGGAAAAATTGCTGTTGTAACAGGAGGTTCTGCGGGAATTGGTTACGCAATAGCAAGACGTTTTGCATCTTTTGGGGCAAAAGTCATTCTGGCAAGCAGACAGCCGCAACGCTTAGCAACAGCTGCCAAGAGCATCGGAGACTCTGCTGTTGCAATTCCCACCGATGTCTCTGATTTTGAACAGGTGCAGCGGCTTATTGAAGGACTGGAACGGGTGGATCTTCTTGTGACTTGTGCTGGTGCAGCACACTTTGGTGCAATTGATACGGTACCAGTGGCACAAGCTAAATCTCTTTTTGAAGGACGTTTCTTTGGTCAACTAGCGGCAGCGCACTATGCAGTACCCAAAATGCTACCGGGGAGTGCTATTATCTTCTGTTCTGGAATTGCAGCCACCGTCGGACTGCCCTACTATAGCGCGGGTTCTGCCCTTTGTGGTGCTGTTAACTCGATGACACGTGCCCTTGCGGTTGAGCTAGGTCCTAGAGGCATCCGCGTGAATGCTATCTCACCGGGATATATCGAAGACACAGACATCCAATCTAATTTGTCAAAGGAACAGGTGGAAAATTTGGCTGAGTCAGCAAAAGCCAAACTTCCGCTCAAGCGTGCAGGTCAATCTGATGAGGTGGCAGATGCAGCATTTTTCCTTGCCACATGCGGCTATGTGACAGGGCAAATTATTGAGGTTGATGGCGGGTGGACAGCGTCTTAGGGTCTGCAAATTGTAGGATTTTCAGCTTAGTCCTCGATCCCGAATTGCCATCCTTATAAAAGTGAAAATGTCGGCTCGTTCTTGGAGACGTTGCGTTTTGGTTGAGCCAACGCCGTGTCCTGCTTCGTAGTCAATGCGGAGCAAGACAGGTTTGCCGCTGGCTGAGGCGGCTTGAACCCGCGCTGCAAACTTTGCTGATTGCCAAGGCTCACACCTTGGATCAGTGATGCCGTGCGTAATCATCATTGCCGGATAGTTCACACCGTCCTTGACGTGCAAAAACGCATCCATTTCGTAGAGTGCTTTGAACCCGGCTTCCGTTTGGCAACTACCAAATTCACGAATATTATTGACGCCGTTTGGCGTTGTTTCAAAGCGAATCGCATTCATGACGCCCACCCGTGGAATTACCACAGCAAAGAGGTCAGGACGCTCTGTTACGGCTCTGCCAATCAAGATACCGCCTGCGCTTATGCCTTCGCCCGCCAGTTTTGCAGGTGAGGTATATTTCTGTTCAATCAGATATTCAGCGCAAGCAATAAAATCTTTCCAAGTATTCGGTTTGGTTTGCTGAAATCCAGCACGATACCACTCTCGCCCTTTTTCGCCACCACCGCGCACATGAGCAAATGCCATTATGCCGCCTTTTTCGTACCACGCATAATCTTGGTGTTGATACGGTAGGTACAGGGAGAAGCCATAAGCCCCGTAACCAGTCAGCCAGCATGGATTTGAGCCATCGAGTTTGATACCTTTTTTGTGGACAATAGACAGTGGTACCATCGTTCCATCATGCGATTTCACCTCAACTTCAACAGCAATTAAATCATCCGGTGCATCATATTTACCTTTTGGTTGTAAACCTGTCTCCACAAAGCTTTCTGTTTTTGGATTGTATTCATAGATGCTGTAGAATCTCGTCCAAGTGGTCATAGCCAGCAGAATTCCTTCCACTCTGGAATCATTTTTTGAAACTCTGGGGTCATTTCCAAAAAAATCGACTGTGCCATCAAACGGCAGGTTGAGTGGTTCTGCTTTACCGTCGTAAGCAATGCGAATGACTTTGTTAATGCCATTGTCGCTTGTCAGCACATAAAGCGCATCTTGAGCGGCAACCATTATTTCGATACTCTGGTCGCTTTCTGCCATGACGAGTTCAGCACCAGAAAAGTCAGGGTTTTTCAACGACGTTTTGACAATCTTGTAGCGAGGCGCATTTTTGTGCGTCAGCAAATACAGGTCTTCTCCATGCACGTCAAAGAGTTTTACTTCATCAATCGCATCGCAGACCTTTTTCCACTCGGGTGTTCCTTGATTGAATGAAGCAAGGGTTGCGATATAGAGATCCAGCTCTTTCTGGGTACCGTAGAGGATGACCGCAAATACATAGTCGGAATTTGGAACGGTGATAATAAATGGAGATGCTACCGTGGAAACGTCGATCAAAGGAGTCACTGCATGACCAAGGACAAGGGTATCTTGTTCTACATCCGTGCCAAGTCTGTGCAAATAGACTTTGCTCTTTTGATTCTTCTCGGTTATCGCCATGCCTTCTTTCATCTCTTGATGGCGGGTGTAGAGGAACGACTGGTTATCGGGTAACCAACTTCCACCGTAATGCAGCCGCGAAATTGGTTTGTCTACATCTTTAAGAGTTTGAGTATCCATCACATACAGCGAAGTCTCTTCCGAGCCGCTTGCTGAAATAGCATACATCACATACTTGCCATCCCACGACGGGATGAAGCTATTTATCGCGTGGGGCTTGCCTGTTTCTTGTTTGAATTGTTCAGGATCGACCAAGAGAATTTCGCTGCCGTTCATGCCGTCCCGCAGGTAAAGTTTCCACACATCGTCTTGTGCTTCCCGTTTGAGGTAGAAAAGTTTGCCGTTGGCAAGCCGCAACACGCAGTCCATCTTTGCCGGAACGGAAGCCTCTAATTCCATCATGCGGTTGAAAAAAGCATCGCGCCCAGGCAGTTGTTTGAGCACGTTAGTTGTGTAGTCAGCTTGTGCTTTCACCCACTGTTGCACCTCTTCATCGTTAAAGTTCTCCATGTAACGGTAATTGTCCGTTACCTTCGTGCCGAAGTAGTCGTCTGTAACCGGTTTGACAGGCGCAACGGGCGGCTTTGGTTGTGCAGACATTCCAATCATGCTTGTCTCCATATTTTTTCTCCAATGATGTCTTACGGCACTGGATGAGTGGCGATCGCCCAAGGGGCAGTGGCAAAGCCAATCGCGCGGAGCGCAGTGGGAAGCACGAGGGCGATCGCGATTCGCTTCTGTGGCAAAGGCGATCGCCCGTAAGCGCAAAGCGGGCGCGCACGCATACGCACAGCATATTTTAAGTAGTTTAAATCGTCTATGTTTATACTTTACCTAAACTAGTATAATTGTTAAATAAATGCATGAGAAGTTGAGTTTTTTCTCCCGGTTTTCCATTAGATATCTGTAGGTCATCAATTTGAACTACAGGCATAATCTCCTTCGTGGAAGATGTTATAAAAGCTTCATCACAACTATTCAAATCGCTGTAATAAATTGGTTGCTCAACTATCTCAAATCGATTTTTCGCAAGTTCCAACACAACATTTCTTGTAATACCATTTAGAATATTTTCTTTTGGCGTAATCAACTGAGAGCCTCGAAAAACAAAGAAATTTGTAGTAGTTCCTTCCAATACATGGCTCTGCTGATTAACATACAGTGCATCAATAGCATTAGCACGTTTTGCTTGTTGTAGTGCCATAATCGCAGAGATATAATTCAGAGTTTTTGCTTGAGGAATGAACCGTTCTATTGGCACAGTGACAACTTTGACCCCTTTTTCATAATATTCCACTGGATATTGGGCAACAGGAGTGACAATAACCACTAGACTTGGTTGTTCGGGAGGAGTAATAAAGTCGGCTGAAGAACCGCCAGTCACGACAAGCCGAATGCTAGCTTCTGGGAGATTGTTCTGCTTAAGTGTTTCTTGAGTAATTCCTTCTATTTTCTCAGTTGACCACGGCAAACTTAAGCCAATTAATTCTGCTGATTTTTGCAGCCTTTGAACGTGTTCTCGTAGTCTAAATGGCACTTTGTTATAAGTGCGGAGATAATCAAATATTCCATAGCCTCTGACAATTCCTAAATCATTAAGTGGAAGAGAAGCTTGGTCTAATGGAAGATATTTTCCATTAACGTAAGAAATAAGTTGATCCATTTTACTATTTGTTAAAGTTGTTGCTAGAAGTCATCATAAGCCATCATAATTGTAAGCTTTTTGTTTTAGGTACATTAGCATCAGAAGATAAAAACGAATCATTGGGAGGAATCAATTGCCATGACCGTTATCCCTGCCAAGTGGACGATTGACGAGTATCACCGCATGATTGCTGCTGGTATTTTGGACGATCGCCGAGTTGAGCTACTTAAGGGAGAAATTGTAGAAATGTCGCCGGAGGGGGAACCTCATGCTTATTCTAGTGATGAAGCTGGAGAGTATTTAGCAAGGTTATTGACTGAACGCGCTAAGGTTCGTCATGCCAAACCAATTACGCTACCGAACAACTCCGAACCCGAACCAGATATTGCCATTGTCCAACGCTTAGGGCGTGAGTATCGAGAGCATCACCCCTATCCAGAAAATATTTTCTGGCTGATTGAGTATGCTAACTCTAGTTTAGAGAAAGATTTAGAGACAAAAAGCAAGATCTATGCAGAAGTTGGTATCCCAGAATACTGGGTCGTCAACCTCAAAAAGTTACACTTGGTGGTGTTTCGAGAACCTTCTGACGGAGAGTACACTTCAAAATTCACACTCACTACGGCAACGATTCAACCTCTTACATTCCCTGAAGTTTCTGTTTCAGTGGAACAAATTATCAATGGTTGAAGACCTGACGACGGGGTGCTTTGAGAAGGATGAAATTCAACAAGGATACCCAAATGCTAAGCTTTTGTATTAAAGTTAGGCACAAAAAAGCGCCCCACAAGCGGGACGCATTAATTAAGCACTTATAAAACAGACCACGAAATCTAAATCTTGAGGAACCTAGCCATTGATAGCAGGCGCAGTCACAGCCACAGGTGCTTGCTCGCCGCTAGCTAGATCGAGGGGGAAGTTGTGAGCGTTACGCTCGTGCATCACTTCCATGCCCAGGTTGGCGCGGTTGAGGATATCCGCCCAAGTACTAATTACACGACCTTGAGAGTCAATTACCGAAGAGTTGAAGTTGAATCCGTTGAGGTTGAATGCCATTGTGCTGACGCCCAAGGCGGTGAACCAGATTCCAATTACAGGCAAAGCAGCCAGAACAAAGTGCAGAGAACGTGAGTTGTCGAAGCTGACATACTGCCAGAATAAGCGTCCCAGGTAACCGTGAGCAGCAACTATGCTGTAAGTTTCTTCCTCTTGACCGAATTTGTAACCGTAATTCGCGGACTCCTGCTCGGTGGTTTCACGCACCAAGGAAGAGGTCACAAGAGAACCGTGCATGGCAGAAATTAAAGCTCCACCAAACACACCCACAACTCCTAATTGGTGGAAGGGATGCATCAGGATGTTATGTTCAGCTTGGAACACCAACATGAAGTTGAATGTACCAGAGATACCCAAAGGCATACCATCAGAGAAGGAACCTTGTCCGATGGGGTAAATCAAGAAGACTGCGGTTGCTGCTGCAACAGGAGCAGAGAATGCGACGCAAATCCAGGGGCGCATACCTAAGCGGTAAGACAATTCCCACTCACGACCCAAGTAGCAGAATACGCCGATCAAGAAGTGAAATACTACCAACTGGTATGGACCACCGTTGTACAACCACTCATCTAAGGAAGCTGCTTCCCAGATGGGGTAGAAGTGTAAGCCGATCGCATTGGAAGAAGGAACAACAGCACCAGAAATGATGTTGTTGCCGTATACTAACGAACCTGCAACAGGCTCACGAATACCGTCAATGTCAACCGGAGGAGCAGCGATGAATGCAATGATAAAGCAGGTTGTAGCAGCAAGCAGTGTGGGAATCATGAGAACACCGAACCAACCGATGTATAAGCGGTTTTCGGTGCTGGTGATCCACTCGCAGAACCGCTCCCATACGTTTGTGCTTTCGCGACGTTGTAAGGTTGTGGTCATATCTTAAAATGATTACAGTGATAAAGTATGGTTATAGTTGCTGTTCACTTGGAATCAACAACTGAATGCATAGTAAAAAAAATCCCATAGTCCTTGCAGTAACTAAAAGTTATTGAAAGTTACAACATTCAGTTAGCTTTAGTTAGTACTCTTTGCAACCAATGACAATAGAAGAAGCCTTAGCCATTGTTGAAACTGTTCTTGAGACAGCATCTTTAAATGACTTGCAAGAAGTTATTTTTCGACAGTCTTGGGAACGTAAAACCTATCCTCAAATTGCTGAAGAATTCGGTTATGATGCCGAGTACATCAAAATTGTAGGCTTTCGGCTCTGGAAAATGCTTTCTCAAGTTATGGGCGAGAAAGTAACCAAAGATAACCTCCGTTCAGCCTTGAGAAGATGGTGTTCTCGTAACCCCAAGGAAAGGGGAATAAGGGAAGCAGGGGAAGCAGGGGAAGCAGGGGATCTGGAAATTTCTCCCCCATCTCCCTCATCCTCCTCATCTCGCTTACAAGACTGGGGTGAGGCGATAGACGTTTCTATCTTTTACGGACGTTCTCAAGAACTGGTAACTTTAGAGCAATGGATTATCCAAGACCGTTGTCGATTAGTGGCAATATTAGGAATTGGTGGAATTGGAAAAACTTCTCTTTCTGTGAAGCTGGGGGAAAAACTACAAGAGCAATTTGAGTTTGTTGTCTGGCGATCGCTCCACAATGCGCCAACAATTGAACCACTGCTGATTGGCTTGATTCAATTTATTTCACAACAAAAGGAAACCAATTTACCAGACTCTGTTAGTGATAAAATCTCTCTACTGTTGAGTTATTTACAAAAACATCGCTGTCTTGTTATTCTTGATAATACAGAAACAATTCTATGCAGCAGTGAACTAGGCACTCGTACAGGACACTACCGCACAGGATATGAAGAATATGGCGAACTTTTTAAGCGAATTGGTGAGTCACGCCATCAAAGCTGCCTAGTGCTAACAAGCCGAGAAAAGCCTAGAGAAGTTGCAATCATCGAAGGTGAAACATTACCTGTTCGGTCTATGCAATTATCTGGTTTATCAACAGCAGACGGACAAGAAATCTTTCGCTGTAAAGGACATTTCACTGGCTCAACTTATGACTGGCAAAACTTAATTCAATCTTACGCAGGGAATCCGCTGGCACTGAAAATTGTAGCGACAACGATTCGAGATTTATTTGATAGTAATATTTCTAGGTTTATTTTTCAAGGTACAGTCGTATTTGGTGATATTCAAGATATAATTGCTCAGCAATTTCAACGTTTGTCAACCATTGAACAAGAAATTATGTACTGGTTGGCAATTAACCGTGAACCTGTGGCTTTTGCAGAAATACAAGCTGATTTACTCTCCCCTATTTCCAGTTCTCAATTACTAGAAGCACTGCAAGCTTTGGAAAGGCGATCGCTCATTGAAATTGCTAAAGACATTGTACACAACGTCTCTACATTTACGCTGCAACCTGTATTGATGGAGTACATGACCAGTCGCCTGATTCAACAGGTGTGTACCGAAGTAGAAACACAGACAATTTACCTTTTCAAAACTCATGCTCTTATCAAAGCTACAGCAAAAGACTATATCAAAGAAATTCAGATTTACCTCATTCTGAACCCTGTTATTAAACAGTTACTTTGTATCTTTGGCAATGTAACTCGAATTGAAACTCAGTTGATGACAATTCTTGCATCACTGCGTGGTAATAAACCAACTGATACAGGTTATATTGGTGGAAATACTATCAATTTGCTTCGGCAGCTAAATGTAGATTTAGATGGTCATGACTTTTCTGGTTTGACAATTTGGCAAGCAGATTTAAAAGGTGTAGATTTACATCAGACAAACTTTGCTCATTCAGATCTCGCAAAATCTACGTTTACTGCAAATCTGAGCTACATCTTCACAGTAGCAGTCAGTCCAGATGGTTGTCTTCTGGCAACTGGGGATACTGACGGCAAAATTTCCCTATGGCAAGCAACAGATGGACAACAATGTTTGACTTGGGAAGCACACGCAGGCTGGGTTAGGTCGATTGTGTTTAGCGCTGACGGTCGCACCTTATTTAGTGCTAGCGACGACCAAACTGTCAAGCAGTGGAATTTAACAGGTGAATGTTTGCAAGTATTTCGTGGGCATAATTCCTTTGTTTGGACTGCGGCTTTGTTTGAACAGCCAAATTCAAGTGACTATCATCCCATCCTTGCCAGTGGCGGTATTGACCGAACAATCATACTGTGGGATATCCAGAGTGGAGAGTGTTTAAAAACATTGCAAGGACATACGGATTGGATTGGCTGTGTTGCCTGTAGTTCTGACGGTCGAACTATAGCTAGTGGAAGTTTAGACCAAACGATTAAACTTTGGGATGTGAATACTGGCGAATGTTTGAAAACATTGCGTGGACACAGTCATGATGTTTGGTCTGTAGTATTTAGTATAGATGGTAAAATGTTGGTGAGTGGTAGTGCAGATGCCACTGTTAGGATTTGGGATGTGTCAACAGGGGAATGTCTGCAAACGCTTCAAAGTCATACAAACCATGTTTGGTGTGTTGTCTGTAGTAGTGACGGTCAGACCATTGCCAGTGGTAGTGGTGACACAACTATCCGACTATGGAATATTCATACTGGAGAATGTATTAAAACATTACAAGGACACACCAATACTTTGCGATCGCTTGCCTTTAGTCCCAACGGACAACATTTGATTGCCAGTGATGACAACCAAACTATTAAACTCTGGGACATTAGCACAGGAAAATGTTTCCGCACCTTTTACGGATATGGTAGCGGTATTTGGGCATTAGCCGTCTCTCCACGCAATCATCTTGGCGACTTCCCGATGATAGCCAGTGGTAGTGAAGACCAAAAAGTCAAACTTTGGGACATCAATACTGGCAAGTGTATCAGAACTTTAGAGGGTCATAAAAACTGGGTGCGCTTTGTGGCTTTCAGTCCAGATGGAAGAACTTTGGCAAGCGGTAGTTCTGATGAAACGGTAAGAATTTGGGATATTCAAACTGGAGAGTGTCTACAAATTTTGCGAGGACACACAAGCTGGGTGCTTTCAGTTGCCTTTAGTCCCGATGGACACCTAACGAGTGCTGGTAGTGATAAACAAGTGCGAATATGGGATGTGCATAGTGGGGAATGTCTGCAGGTTTTTCAACATGATACCGCTGCTGTCTCAACTGTTTTTAGTCGCGATGGTCAACTCGTGATTAGTGCTGGTGCTGATTTCCTGATTCGAGGTTGGGATGTGCAGACAGGACAGTGCATCAAAACATTTACAGGACATGCTCATGGAATCTGGTCAGTTGTCTTTAGTCCAAATGGACAAACCTTCGCAAGCGGTAGTGAAGATAAAACGATAAAAATTTGGGATGTTGAGACTGGAGAATGTCTCTCAACTCTGCATGAACATTCTGGCGCTGTTGTGAGTGTGGCTTACAGTTTAGATGGTCGCGTGCTAGCAAGTGCAAGTACTGACAAAACTGTGAGAATCTGGAATGTGGAAACTGGCGAGTGCTTGAAAATTCTTCAAGGTCACACACGATGGATTTATGCAGTCGCATTTATCGATTCTCACCTTCTTGCTAGTAGCAGCGAAGACCAGACCATCCGGCTTTGGAATATCGAAACGGGCGAGTGTCTAAAAATTCTCAGAAGTCCCAGACCTTATGAAGGAATGAATATTACTGGAGTTATGGGTTTAAGTGAGGCGCAGCGGGCAACACTTTTGGCATTGGGTGCAGTTGAAGAGAGTATTAATAGTTGTGGGTTACTCGCTTATTAGCATTATACTAATTCCACGAATTGTGGTTTACTGAGTAATAATGTAAAAAGCTGAGGGTGTGATGTCTGGGATCGGTTGCTGGGGCTGCTTACTAGGGGTTGCGATCGCACTTGGAAATACTTTCAATGCACATTGCGTTGCTCAAATCACACCGGATGGGACTTTACCCAATAATTCTATTGTCACTCCCTCTGGTAACACCATCAATATCACTGGCGGAACACAAGCTGGCGGTAATCTGTTCCACAGTTTCAAAGATTTCTCTGTTCCCACTGGTCGCGAAGCTTTCTTTAACAATACGCTTGACATTGCGAACATCATTAGTCGTGTCACAGGTACGTCATTTTCTAATATTGATGGGTTGATCCGCACCTTAGGGACGGCTAACCTGTTTTTGATTAATCCGAACGGCATTGTTTTTGGACCTAATGCCAGTTTGAATGTCGGTGGTTCGTTTGTTGCATCCACCGCTAATGCAATTCAATTTGGCAATATAGGTTTTTTTAGCGCTACTAATCCAGAAGCCCCCTCACCCTTGCTGACAATCAATCCTTCTGCTCTAGTCTCCAACCAAATCGCTGCAGCCATCCAAAATAGCTCAACAGCACCAGCAGGAACAGATCCTGCTGGATTTCGGGCTTTGGGTCTACGTGTTGGAGATGGTAAGAGTTTGCTGCTAGTAGGTGGCAATGTCAACATGGATGGTGGTTGGCTGAATGCTTATGGTGGTCGAGTCGAGTTGGGAGGATTAGCTTCTGCTGGAACTGTGGAGCTAAAGGTAGACGGCAACAATTTGAGCTTGGGCTTTCCTGATAACGTCACGCGATCAGATGTCTCTCTCACCAATGGCGCTAATGTATATGTAGAAGCTGCTGATGGGGGGAGTATTGCAGTCAATGCCCGCAATTTAGATATTTCGGGAGGAAGTACCCTAAATGCCGGAATAGGGCAAGGCTTGGGGTCAGTTGGTAGTCAGGCGGGAGATATTAGCCTCAATGCTACAGGGGAAATAAAAATTGTACGGAGCGATATATTCAATAATGTGCGATCGCAAGCAACGGGCAATGGTGGCAACATTACTATTTCCTCTGGTTCCTTGTCCTTAACCGATGGCGCTGAAATCGTTGCTGGCACAGCTGGACAAGGGAATGCTGGTAACATTGCGATCGCAGCCCGTGACGCAATTTCATTAGACACAGGCGGTGTTTCCAACAATGTTCAGCGTGATGCTGTAGGTAATGCTGGAAATATTGACATTCAAGCTGGAAATGTTTTTATCAAAAATGGTGCAGAAATCAGGTCTAGCACCTATGGTACAGGAGATTCGGGTAAAATTTCCATTACAGCCCGTGACGCAATTTCATTAGACACACGGGGTGTTTACAACAATGTTCAGATCCGTGATGCTGTAGGTAATGCTGGAAATATTGACATTACGACTGGTTCCCTGACAGTACAAAATGGCGCTCAAGTTAATTCCTTTACTCGTGGACAGGGTAATGCGGGCAATGTGAAGATTATTGCCAGGAATGCAGTGACTTTTGATGGGAATACAAGTGGCTCGTATACTGATGTATACGAGGATGCTGTAGGACGTGGTGGAAATATTGACATTCAAGCTGGAAATATTTTTATCAAAAATGGTGCAGAAATCAGTTCTAGCACCTTTGGTAGAGGAGATTCGGGGAAAATTTCCATTACAGCCCGTGACGCAATTTCATTAGACACAGCCGGTGTTTACAACAATGTTCAGCGTGATGCTGTAGGTAATGCTGGAAATATTGACATTACGACTGGTTCCCTGACAGTACAAAATGGCACTCAAGTTAATTCCTTTACTCGTGGACAAGGTAATGCGGGCAATGTGACGATTATTGCCAGGGATACAGTGACTTTTGATGGGAATAGAAGTGGCTCGTATACTGATGTATACTCTGGTGCTGTAGGACGTGGTGGAAATATTGACATTCAAGCTGGAAATGTTTTTATCAAAAATGGTGCAGAAATCAGTTCTAGCACCTTTGGTAGAGGAGATTCGGGGAAAATTTCCATTACAGCCCGTGACACTGTTTCTCTATCTGGACAAGGCAGAAGTTTAATTTTAAACAATGTTGGTTCCGGAGGAGTAGGCGACAGTGGGGGTATCAGCATCAACACAGGTTCACTATTTGCGAGTGATGAAGCCGAAATTTTATCAAGTGTTAATGGACGCGGAGATTCTGGAGGAATATTCATTGAAGCCCGTGATACTGTTTCCTTAACGGGAGTAGGCGATCTTAATCTTGGTATAACCAACCTTGACGCTAGAGGAACCATATTCGCGAGTGATGTTAATCCTGGAGGCGTAGGTAATAGTGGTGATGTAGTCATAAAAACTGGCACTTTGCGTTTAGATAGTTCTCAAATAAATACAAGCACAGCAGGAACAGGTAATTCAGGTAACCTCATCATTGAGGCACGAGACCAAGTAGCCCTAGTGCAAGGGTCTGATATGTTCACTGAAGTAACTTCCGCTTCCGAACGACAAGGAGGGGGTGTAGGTGGAAACGGTAAAGGCGGAGATATCCGGATTACAACAGGTTCCTTACTGCTAGATCTTGGTGCTAACTTGCGTGCTGACACGGAAGCTCGTGGTAATGCAGGTAACATTATCATCAATGCGCGAGATAGTGTCACATTCAAGAGTGATTTAAAAGGATTTAGCGGTGGTGCTTATACCCAGGTAGAACCTCAAGCGGTTGGAAGAGGCGGTGATATAACAATTAATACAGGTACTCTATCCGTTTCTGGCTACCATGAAATTAACACCAGAACCCAAGGACAAGGAGAAGCAGGGAACATCTTTATCAATGCAGACGCAATTTCTTTGACAGGTTCCGAAGCCCGTATTATTAGTGCTGCTAGTCAATACCAACGCCTTCCAGGAACTTTTGGTAATGGTGGAGATATCAACATCAACACGAATTCTCTACTTGTAAGTGATGGTGCAAAAATATCAGCCGATTCAGAGATTAGTAGAGCAATTGCAGGTGATATCAACATCAACGCTTCTCGACTTACCCTCAACCAAGGCACTATAAAATCTGAATCTGTAAGTGATGCTGATGGTGGCAACATCAATCTTAACACTGATCGCTTCCTCCTGCTGCGTAACAACAGCCAAATTTCCACCAACGCGGGTACTGCACAACTTGGTGGTAACGGCGGCAACATTACGATCAATACACCTTTGCTTGTCGCTGTTCCAGGGGAAAATAGTGACATCACCGCTAATGCATTCAGTGGCAGAGGTGGTCAAATCGAGATTAACACGTCTGGTCTGTTTGGAATTGAGCCTCGCTTTGAATTGACAGAAGACAACGACATCACTGCTTTTTCTCAAAGTGGAATCAGTGGCGAAATAGCAATCAATAGACCGGATGTTGAGCAGAGGTTGGAATCTGTTGAACTGCCCACAGTACTAGCTGATATATCAAACATCATAGACACTAGCTGTGCTGCCGTTGCTAGCACAGATTCTGATACAGAAAAAAACAAATTTACTATCACCGGACGCGGCGGTTTGCCTCCTAGCCCTTACGAACCCCTCAGTACTGATGTAGTATGGTTAGATACTCGCCTTTCAACGATTGCCCAGAGGGCAGTGGCTGAGTCCTATGCCTTCGGCACGGCTTCGCCGAACGGACACGCTACGCGAACGCCAATCGCATCGCAACAGCAGCGCTCAGAGAAACCTGCAGCTAAACCACCGTCTAAAGTTGATGCTATAAAAATTGTCCCCGCTACTGGTTGGGTGTTCGACGGCAAAGGGAAGGTTACACTCATCTCTCACACCTCAGGTGGCAATAGTTTGGGATCTACTCCTGCTGGGTGCGCTAAACAGTAACATCATGCCTGAATGAACACTTATAGGCATTGTCGCTTGGGCGACACGAGCCGTGCTACCTTGGACAATTTTTTCATTACGATCGCGCTTTTGCACACTGCCCCGAATCGCGATTGCACAGGTGCCACGCCTTACGGCGATCGCCCGATTTCTAGGTTTGCGAACTATCCCTCAAGCAAAATGTGCCCTTTGTGACATACTCCCACACCGAATCAAAGATTACGGTGTGGGCTTCTCAGCGACTCCCGGTATCCCGTCGGACATTAACTGAGCTTTGTTTAGACTGCACGAGATGCCCCTCCGCACAGTTGAACAAGTACAAAAATGTTCAAACACCTTAGTACTGTCAGAGTTTTACCCATCCACAGAAAAGCGACTACGAATAGTCTAGTTACTGAATGGAACCCCATACTCTGAGTTGTCAAGGTACAACGTACAGGAAGCGGTTAGCTATTAGTTTTGTTTAACCTGTACTCCTCAATCTTAGCATAAATGTGACAACATTGGGTAGTATAAAATGAAGACAACAAGATGAAATGTAAGGATGTCAGAAAAAAGATTAAATAAGTTACGATTATATGCTGCAAGCAAAGATAAGACGGTTACTCAAATTGTGGAAGACGCTTGTTGACAGGTTGCCCAATACGGAGATTGGCAATTCGTCATCGACCAACATTGTGCATTGAGCTACGCTCAATATCACTCGTCGGTCAATTCCTCAATGCCCAGAATTCATCCCAACGCTGAACGGAGTACCGTTACAGTGTGGGGCTTCTTCTGCTTTCAGCTAAACGTGAGTTCGATACACCTCTCCCACCCAACGGACCTCTCCTACAAGGAGAGGGAGGAGCAACGTAAAAATCAGAGTCTTAAGCCTCTCCCCTTGCAGGGGAGAGGAATGGAAGCGAGGTCAAATCAAATTCATCGAACTCACGTTTTCTAACCAGCTCCATAAGTTTGAACAATACCAAGTTCTGTTTGTTACTGAAAGTTAAGCCCTGTTGTTAAAGTTACTACGGCAAGTACCACTAGTTGTGGTTTACTGAGTAATCATGTAAACGCTGTAAAAAACTGAGGTATAATGTCTAGGATAGGTTGCTGGGGCTGCTTGTTAGGGGTTGCGATCGCTAGTGCGAATACTTTCAATGCACATTGCGTTGCTCAAATTACACCAGATGGAACTTTACCCAATAATTCTATTGTCACTCCCTCTGGTAACATAAACATCATTACTGGCGGAACACAAGCAGGAAACAACCTTTTCCACAGTTTCCAACAATTCTCTATTCCCACCGGTAGCGGAGCTTTTTTCAATAATGCTGTTAGCATTCAAAATATCATTAGCCGGATAACAGGTGGGTCGATATCTAACATTGATGGTTTCATCCGCGCTAACGGTGCAGCTAACGTGTTTCTGCTTAATCCGAATGGGATTATCTTTGGTCCCAATGCCAGTCTGAATGTTGGCGGTTCGTTTGTGGCAACAACGGCAAATGCGATCCAATTTGGCACTATTGGCATTTTCAGCGCTGATAATCCGAATGCACCCACTCCACTGCTGACAATAAACCCTTCAGCTTTGCTGTTCAATCAACTCCCGACTGCCATCATCAACCGTTCTCAAGCCGCCGCAGGAACAAATCCAGCAGGCGTTGAAGTCACGGGTTTGAGAGTACCAGACGGCAAGAGTTTGCTGCTGGGGGGTGGAAACATCAACATTGAAGGTGGCGCACTCAGGGCTTATGGTGGTCGCATTGATTTGGCAGGATTGGCGGCACCGGGAGTCGTGGGACTAAATGTGGCGGACAATACTCTCAGTTTCAGTGTTCCTAATGAAATTGCTCGCGCCGATATATCCTTAACGAATGCGGCTGAGGTCAATGTCCGTGGTGCAGATGGCGGGAGTATCGCCATCAATGCTCAAAACTTGAGTTTGGCAGGAGAAAGTAAATTACGGGCAGGAATCGACACAGGATTGGGTACGCTTCAAAGCAAGGCGGGAGATATTGATATTAATGCAACAGGGGCAACGACTTTAACTGATGGCAGCTTTATTGCCAATGTTCCCCAAGCAACATCTGTAGGTAAAGGTGGCAACATCAATATCACTACTGGGTCACTTGGGCTTATCAATGGTAGTGTCCTAAATACTAGCAACTTTGGGCAAGGGGATGGTGGCAACATAAATCTTAATGTCCGCGATGCCCTGACTTTGGCGGGAGTGGATCAAAACGGATTCGGCAGTGCCATCACCAGTAGCGTACAATCGCAAGCCGTAGGTAAGGGAGGTAATATCAATGTTGCAGCGGGGTCAGTTTCCTTAGCCGATGGCGCTTATCTGAGTGCCAGCACTTTTGGAAAAGGGGATGCTGGCAATGTCTCAATCCTGGCTTCTGACGCTGTCTCGCTCTCATTTGCCGACATTTATAGCAATGTAGGAACTGGAGGAGTAGGTAATGGTGGCAACATTAATATCACCGCATCTTCACTGTCCTTAAAAGATGGCGCTCAACTACAAACCTTACTGCGTGAGGCTGATACCCAGAATAACCTCCTAGGAGGTCGTGGAAATGCGGGCAATGTCAACATTAATGTCCGTGGTGGCGTAACTCTTGCTGGGGTGAAGGACGGATTTAATAGTGCCATTCTTAGCAGCGTGGGAACTGGGGCAGAGGGCAATGGCGGTAACATTGAGATTCAAACTGGTTCCCTGTCACTTACTGAGGGTTCTGAACTCAACACCAAAGTCTTAGGGCAAGGGAATGCAGGTAATATCACCATCAATGCCCGTGAGGCGATCGCCTTAGATGGTGTGGGGAGCAACGGCATATTTAGCCGGATCATTAGTGCTGTCAACCCTGAAGGTGCGGGCAAAGCAGGAGGTATCCAGATCACAACAGGCTCGCTCAGATTAACCAATGGTGCCTATATCAGTAGCGATTCTTTAGGAAAAGGCGACGCCGGAAATATCACGATTGATGCGAGCGATCGCATTAGCTTTGACGGTGATAGTTTTGCCTCAAGCACTGTGGGAAGACAAGCTGTTGGTAAGGGAGGAGATATCCGGGTGACAACTGGCTCACTCTCATTGACTAATGGCGCTCGACTGACTACCAATGTCACGGGGCAAGGTGACGCAGGCAATATTACTGTTGATGCCCGCGATACAGTTAATTTAGATGGCGTAGTGGGCGATGCAATTAGTGGTATTCAAAGCAGTTTGCTAAGTGGTATCGGTAAGGGAGGAGACATCCGGGTGACAACAGGTTCCCTTTCTGTTACCAATGGCGCAGCACTATCTACCACTACAAATGGGCGGGGGAATGCAGGCAATATCACCATTAATGCCCGCGATACAGTTACCTTTGAAGGCATAGCAAAGGATAAACTTTTTGGCAGCAGTGCAAACACTGAACTGGGAAGTAATGGTGTAGGTAATGGTGGAGATATCCGCGTGAATGCTAGGGCATTGTTCTTAAAAAATGGTGGTCAACTGAATGCTAATAGCTTCGGGCAAGGTAATGCTGGCAAAATTATTATTGATGCCCGCGATACAGTTGCTGTTGAGGGCGTAGGTAGTAATGGAAGAAGTGACAGCAGCGTACAAACCTTAGGATATCCAGGTAATGGAGGAGACATCCAGGTGACCACTGGAACCCTCTCATTAACCAATGGTGGTAAGCTATCTACCTTCGCGCAGGGGAATGCAGGCAATATCACCATTAATGCCCGTGATGCCATTAATATGGATGGCGTAGCGAGTAACGGACGCTCTAGTTGGATTACCTCATCATTAGAAGGTACAGGCAAGGGCGGAGACATCCAGGTGACAACTGCTTCCCTTTCTGTTACCAACGGCGCTCAACTCAATTCCAGCACCTCAGGGCGGGGAAATGGCGGCAATATCACCATCAATGCCCGCGATACTGTTAAATTTGATGGCACTGGCAGCAATCAAAATCCCACTGGTGCCTACAGCACAGTAGAATTTGGTGGCGTAGGTAATGCAGGCGATATCCAAGTCACAACTGGATCGCTATCTTTAACCAATGGCGCTCAACTCGCTGCTAGCACCTTGGATCAGGGGAACGCAGGCAATATCAATATTAACGCCCGCGATACCATTACCTTCAACGGTACAGGCAGTAATGGACGTTTTAGCGGAGTCTACAGCACAATAGAATCTGGTGGCGTGGGCAATGGTGGAGACATACAGATAAAATCTGGTTCGCTTTCCTTAGCTAATCAAGCTCAACTCAATTCCAGCACCTTCAGTAGCGGGGATGCAGGTAACATTTCAGTAATGGTAGATAACGCAATTTCACTGAATAACAGTTACATTATAGGTTCTGTAGCACCTGGGGGCGTTGGTCAAGCAGGTGATATTGATATTCAGACACGAACTCTTGAATTAACAAACGGTGCTGAAATCAATTCTGCTGTTTTACGACCGTTTAGAGGACTACCTGCTGCTAGGGGAAGTGGGGGAAATATTCGCATCAATGCCTCGGATTCTCTCACAATTTCTGGGGTCAGTTCTCGCGGATTTTCTAGTGGAATATTTACTGCCAGCGATCGAGAGACATCGGGAGCAGCAGGAAACATTATAGTCACTACAGATAAATTTGCAGTACGAGATGGTGCGATTGTCTCTGCTCTTACCTCTAATTCTGATAGTGGAGGCAACATTACGATTAACGCTCGCACCTTTGAAGCCATTAATGGTGGGCAAGTGAGTACCAACACGCGCAATATTGGTAATGCTGGAACTATAAGACTCAATGTCAGAGATAGCATTACCCTGTCTGGAAGCGACCCAAATTTTGTCGAACGAGTCGCCCAAGTGAGGGAACGGTTACAACTGCCTGGAGAAACTGATCGGTTAGAGGATGTTATTTTTAACGAAGGTTCTACCAGTGGAATCTTCGCCAACACTGCTCCTGGTTCCACAGGGCAAGGCGGCAGCATCTTCATTAACCCTGCCCGTCGAGTCACGATTACAGATGGGGCAAAAATATCAGTCAATAGCGATGGTTCAGGTAATGCAGGCAATATCACACTACGAGCAGGTACTTTGACTCTTGACAATAAAGCCTCGATTTCTGCTCAAACTGCTACCAGCCAAGGCGGTAATATTAATTTAAATTTGGGAGAAGTCTTATTGCTGCGTCGTGGCAGTCAAATCTCCGCCACTGCAGGTACTACTGGTGCTGGCGGCGATGGCGGTAACATCACCATTGATGCCCCGAGTGGCTTTATTGTTGCTGTCCCAAATGAAAATAGCGACATCACCGCCAATGCGTTTAGCGGTCAGGGAGGAAACGTTACAATTCGGGCTGCTGGTATTTTTAACATCGCACCACTGAGCCGACAAGAGCTTGAGCGGTTACGTCCTGATGATTTAGACCCGAATAACTTAATAACAAATGATATCACAGCGATTTCGCGGCAAAATCCTACTCTGGGCGGTCAAGTCAGTCTGAACACACCCGATGCTGACCAAAGCTTGGGACTAGTGGAACTGCCGGCAGTAGTAGTCGATACCTCAAACCAAATAGACACTAGCTGTGCTGCCTTTGGGAACGGAAAGGCTAGTCTCATTGTTACCGGACGCGGCGGTTTGCCTCCTAACCCCTACGAAGCCCTCAGCACTGATGTGGTATGGTTAGATACTCGCCTGTCAACTATCACTTCGCAACAGCAGCATTCAGAAAAACCTGCAGCTAAACCACCCTCTAAAGCTGAAAGTGTGAAGATTGTCCCCGCGACTGGTTGGGTGTTCGACGGCAAAGGAAAGGTTACGCTGATCTCTCACACCTCAGGTGGCAATAGTTTGGGATCTACTCCTGCTGGGTGCGCTAAACAGTAAAACCATAGTTCGGTTGATTACTTACCATTCCTGAAGAACCCCACCCCGCAATCATCTGCACTTCACCTCCCCTCCTCGCTTGCGGGGAGGGGATTGAGGGGTGGGGTGCAGTCAACGTGGGAATCATAACTAATCGCAAGTACGATCAATTTGGTAGCCAAATACAATTTGTCCCTGGAGCCAATACACATAGTACTGGAGAAATTGTGATTCCATGACTACAAGCATTACCCGAAATATAACAACCTTTCTGGAAGATTTAAAAAGCGCTGATCTAGTTGGAATTTCCTTACTTCCTCAAAATTTGGGATTGCGTCTTGACTTTACCTTTGGTTCTGAATCTGGTGATGCAAAGATTGAACTTTATCGAATCGTTCACCTTGTACTTTCCCAACCTCTAAATATAGATGATCAAGATTTTTGCTTTTGGGTAGGAGAAGTCGAACTCAAAAAAATTGAGGAAGGTGGGAGTCAAATTTTATCAGGCTTGTCTTACCCATTTAAGAATCCAAATGGAACCATTGAGGCAGATTCATCACTCATTTATTTCCGTTTGGAGGGAGATATCTTCGTAGAAGTTGTCTGTGGTAACTGTGACATCCTCCCCCGCTAAATCGAAGATTATAGCGGGGGCTTCCCAAGACTCACGGCTTGGGTTTCCTGGTTGCTCTCTTTTTAGGAGATTTCGACACTTGCCTAGATTGAGTTACCTCAATCCCCGGTAGATCGTCTGCACAGGCTGTTTCGGTTCCCGTCTGCCCAACGGTACTAATTAACTTAATTCCTCGGTTTCTGATATTTTGACCTGCTGCTATGTCCCTATGGGTTTTATATCCACAATGAGGACAATCATGAACTCTAACGCTCAGGTCTTTCCTTACTTCACCACCGCATTCGGGACACTCTTGAGAAGTCCCCCTAGCATCAACTTCACCAAAGAACTTTCCTCTCTTCCAACACACATGCTTGACGATGGTTCTAAACTGACCAAATGCAGCATCGAGCATATGTTTACCAAACATTCCTTTAGCGCTGGTGCGGTAATCGAGGTCTTCCATGAAGACCATATCGCCACTATCACAAAGTGCATGAGCCACTTTGAAGTGAAAGTCTTTCCTCGTGTTGTCGATTTGGTGGTGAAGCCGTGCAACCTTAATCCGTTGTTTCTCGTAATTTTTCGACCGCCTCTTTTTTCTCACGAGTCTGCCTTGCAGCACTCTCAGCCTACTTTGCAGTTGTTTGAAAAACTTGGGCGGTTTTACAAGTACACCGTCACTGGTTGCCAAAAACTTTTCCAACCCTACGTCAACCCCAATAGGATGACCGTGAGGAACTGGGTCTGGAACACTGACATCACATTGCAGCAAAATACAGGCGTACCATTTATCAGCTTTCTTCAAGATTCGCACCTGTTTAACCACAAATCCAGCAGGGATGGGTCGGTGCAAGTTAATGGAAATTACCCCAATCTTGGGCAACTTAATATGCAAATTCGTTACTGGGTTGTCCTTAAACTGAGGAAACACCAACGACTTAAACTGCCCAAACTTCTTGAATCGAGGAAAGCCAAAACCTCTCTCCTGAAAGTACTTCCAACCGACGTGCACCTGCTTAATCACTTGCTGAAGAACTTGAGAAGGGACCTCACCCAATCTGGGGAATTCCTTCTTGGCTTTTGGCAAGTTGTTAAGCTGCTGAATTTCGTTCGGAAATTTCAACTCTGGGGAGAGGATGTACTCTTTTTCAATGGAGCATCTATCTGCCAAACACTTGCGACCAAGGCACCAATCCTTTATCTCTCGCAACGCATAGTTGTAAGCGCTGCGACAAATCTCCATCCACTCAATGAGTGTCTGCTCTTGAGTGGCATCGGGGTAGATTCGATAGCGGTGGGTGAGTATCAGCATTCCAGTATTATACTAGCTTTACTGGCTACCAAGCAACCTTTAAATGTTAATTTAAGGGGGTTAACTCCCCTTAAATTAACCTGGGGGAGTCCATGTATCCCACGCCAAATCTTGCAATTATGGCGTGGGTCTTATAGCTCCCCCAGACCCCTACAAAAGATAAAATATTTCAGGAAATTTAATTGCTTACCTGTTATATCATGTCCGGCTAATTAGTTATGGTTCCCACGTTAACTGCACCCCACCCCTTTATCCCCTCCCCGCAAGCGGTCCGGGGACGTGATAGCGAAGCGTGGCGTTAGCCATAGCGTAGCTTTACGGGGGTGGGGTTCTTAGGGTAATGATTCTTATTGACATTCGTTAAGTCTAGAGAAAATTCCAGAAACGCTACGGTTATCTTTTGTAAAATCTATTTACAAAGAAAAAAAGTGAATTTAACCACTTTTCGCGTCCGGGGCATTTCTGAATTCGCCATCGTTTAATCAGGTGTTCTCCAACCTAGTAGTCTGCCAAGGGAACTTTGCAGGGTAGCACATCTTACTGATAAGCTACTTAAAAATCAGGAAATAGCATGGCAAAGAAGTACATTGTGGATTTGAGTGAGGACGAAGTTTCTCAGCTGCAAGCATTAATTAAAAAAGGTAAGCACAAGGCAAGAACCATCACCCGCGCAAACATTCTTCTGATGGCTTCTGAGGGAGAAACAGATCAAGCGATCGCTGCCATTGTTCGAGTCCATGTTACGACAGTGGAACGGACACGAGAGAAATTTGTCATCGGTGGGTTAGATTTTGCACTCATTGATGAACCTCATCCACCGAAGATTCGTAAACTTGAAGGAAAATCAGAAGCGTTTTTGATAGCTACAGCTTGTTCTGACGCACCGTCTGGACGGGTAAGATGGACAATGCAACTTTTGGCAGACCACTTAATAGAAGTTGGTATCGTTGATTCGATTTCAGATGAAACTGTTCGTCAGACCCTAAAAAAAACGACATTAAGCCGTGGCTGAAAGAACAGTGGTGCATTCCCGAAGTAAACGCCGAGTACGTTTTACGGATGGAAGATTTATTGGATTTATACAATGAACCATATGATCCCAAACGTCCAGTAGTCTGTTTTGATGAATGCTCATATCAACTGGTGGAAGAAGTCAGACAACCATTGCCACCTGAACCAGAGCAACCAGAACGCTATGACTTTGAATATAAACGCAATGGAACAGTAAATTTATTTGCTTATTTTCAACCTTTAGTAGGGTGGAGACATATTGAAGTAACTCAACGGCGTACAAAACACGATTTTGCAAAACAAATGAAAGATTTAGTAGATATTTATCACCGCGATGCTGATGTTATTCGTTTAGTAGTTGATAACCTTAATATTCATACTCCAGCAGCCTTGTATGAAGTTTTTGAACCTCAAGAGGCACGTCGAATTGTACAAAGATTAGAGTTCCACTACACTCCTAAACATGCAAGTTGGTTGAATCAAGTAGAGATTGAGTTATCTGTTTTATCTCGCCAATGTTTAGAGCGACGAATCCCGGATATACAAACATTATCCTCTGAAATTGCTACTTGGGAGAAACAACGCAATCTTCAACGTACAAGTGTCCATTGGCGTTTTCAAACTACAGATGCACGGAGAAAGATGGAGCGTTTATACCCGACTGTATGACCCAGCAAATTTCCCTTGGCAGACTACTAGCCAGGGGTAGAAGTACGTGTCTAGACAGTTCTCTAAGTCAAAATCCCAAACCCCAAAAGGTATCAAATTGGTGTCCTGGTCAGTCACAATAGCAGTGGCGATCGCCTCCGGGACTGCGCTCTCTTGCATCGCGTTACTGGTGACTGACGCCAAAGTAACAGGACAACCCCAATCACCCCCTTCAGCAGAACAGTCAGTAGACCTAGAAGAAGCTAAACGGCTTGAGCAACAGGTCAACCAGTTGTACCAGTCGGGTAAGTATAGTACTGCCATTCCCTTAGCAGAACGCGTACTAGCAATTAGGGAGAAGGTACTGGGCAACTCACATCCTGATGTCGCCACTAGCCTCAACGATTTGGCAGTACTGTACCAGGCACAGGGGAACTATCAACAAGCAGAACCTTTGTATCAACGTTCACTAGCAATCAGGGAGAAGGTACTGGGCAACTCACATCCTGATGTCGCACAAAGCCTCAACAATTTGGCAGCACTGTACTGGGCACAGGGGAACTATCAACAAGCAGAACCTTTGTTGCAACGCGCACTAGCAATCAACGAGAAGGTACTGGGCAAAGAACATCCTGATGTCGCACAAAGCCTCAACAATTTGGCAGCACTTTACCAGGCACAGGGGAACTATCAACAAGCAGAACCTTTGTTGCAACGCGCACTAGCAATCAACGAGAAGGTACTGGGCAAGGAACATCCTGCTGTCGCACAAAGCCTCAATGGTTTGGCAGCACTTTACCAGGCACAGGGGAACTATCAACAAGCAGAACCTTTGTATCAACGTTCACTAGCAATTAACGAGAAGGTACTGGGCAAGGAACATCCTGCTGTCGCACAAAGCCTCAATGGTTTGGCAGCACTTTACCAGGCACAGGGGAACTATCAACAAGCAGAACCTTTGTTGCAACGTTCACTAGCAATCAACGAGAAGGTACTGGGCAAGGAACATCCGGATGTTGCCACTAGCCTCAACAATTTGGCAGAACTTTACCAGGCACAGGGGAACTATCAACAAGCAGAACCTTTGTTGCAACGTTCACTAGCAATCAGGGAGAAGGTACTGGGCAAGGAACATCCGGATGTTGCCACTAGCCTCAACAATTTGGCAATACTGTACAAGGCGCAGGGGAACTATCAACAAGCAGAACCTTTGTATCAACGTTCACTAGCAATCTTTGAGAAGGTATTGGGCAAGGAACATCCTGCTGTTGCCACTAGCCTCAACAATTTGGCAGGACTGTACTGGGCACAGGGTAATGTTACCCGCGCTATTGATTTTAGACAACGTGGGCTAGAGGTTGAAGAAAATAATTTAGCGCTGATTTTTGCTGTTGGTTCAGAACAACGAAAACAAGATTACGTTAGAACCTTTGCAGGAACAACCGATAGTACCATTTCTCTATCTCTCCAAGAAGCTCGCAACCACCCAAGAGCAGCGCAGCTAGCACTCACCACAGTGCTGCGTCGCAAAGGACTGGTGTTAGATGCAGTGGCTGACAACGCCCAGATATTGCGTTCTCAACTGGCGAATAAGCCAGAAATCAAAAAAATATTTGATGAGTGGTTAAATGTCCTACAGCAGCAATCAAAGCTGGTGTACGGAGAACAAAGAACACAATCACCTGACAAATACAAAGCCACCTTTGAGCAACTGGAAGCTCAAAGGCAACGGTTGGAAGGTGCTATTAGCGCTCAAAGCGCTGAATTTCGTAACGAAATACAACCAGTAGAGTTAGCAGCGATTCAAGCTCATATTCCTAAAGACGCAGCTTTGGTAGAAATTGTACAGTATCAACCTTTCAATGCCAAAGCTAACAAGCCCAATGAACGCTGGGGCAAACAGCGTTATGCTGCTGCTGTGCTGCACTCTGTTGGAGAGCCGAAATGGGTTGATTTGGGAGAAGCTGCAGTTATTGACCAGTCTATTATTGATACACGAGCAGCCTTGACAAACCGCACGCTTCTCAAACCAGCACAGGAACTTGCCCGGAAACTGGATAAGCAGGTTATGGCACCCATCCGTCCTCTACTAGGAAATGTGCGTCACATCTTACTTTCCCCCGATGGGCAGTTGACACTGTTTCCTTTTGAAGCACTTAGAGATGAGCAAGGACAATACCTGATTCAACGGTACACAGTATCTTATCTGACTTCTGGTCGGGATTTGCTACGGTTCCAATTGCCCGCCAAAAGCCGCTTTGAACCAGTGGTGCTAGCTGATATCGACTACGAACAACAGGAAACTACAGGTGAGAAACCAAAATTAACTAACGTGCGTGGCTCTCAAAAGCGACGTTCCGCTGAGCTAGCTTCCCTTAATTTTGAACCGCTTCCCAATACAAAAGAAGAAGCAGCAGCCATTCAAAAAGTCCTCCCCAATGTTAAACTGCTTTTGGGTAAAGAAGCGACAGAAACTGCTGTCAAACAACTTCATGCTCCCAGCATCCTGCATCTGGCTACCCACGGTTTCTTTATCTCAGACCAACAGCGAAGTTTAGATAGTCCGGGGAGTGTCAACTCAGACCAACAGCTTTCTTTCAATCCATCGTTAACTGAATTCGGACAACCACAGCCAAAAGCTTTACAGATAGAAAATCCCCTATTGCGTTCTGGATTAGCATTAGCTGGTATCAACAAACGTAACAGAACTTCCGCAGACAATGATGACGGTGTTCTGACAGCCTTAGAGGTGACTGGACTGGATTTGCGCGGGACTCAGCTAGTGGTGCTGTCAGCTTGCGAAACAGGAGCCGGTGATATCAAAGTTGGGGAGGGGGTTTATGGGTTGCGGCGTGCTTTGGTTATTGCAGGTTCCTCTAGCCAAATATTAAGTTTTTGGGCGTTGGGCGATGAGGAAACTAAAGATCTCATGGTGAAGTACTATCAAAAGTTAAAAGCAGGTAAGGGGAGACATGAAGCACTGCGAGAAGCACAGCTTGAGTTTCTCAAAACCCCAGGTTATGAACATCCCTACTTCTGGGCTAGCTTTACTCCCTCTGGGGATTGGACTCCGTTAAGTTTGAAATAATGAATTTTAGCCATTTTTCTCGTTCCCAGGTGGAACCTGGGAACGAGGCAAAACCCCACCCCGATGAGTGGCTACGCCAAAGTTCCCCTCCTCGCTTGCGGGGAGGGGTTAGGGGTGGGGTTCTGTAATTATCGGTAATTTCCCGGACATCATATGATATCCTGGAGACTCCGCCTCCTGAAGTTGACTATCGAGGCAGAGCCTCAAGAAGTGCATTCCCAGGTGGAACCTGGGAACGAGGCAAGGTTCCACCTGGGAACGAGGCAAGAAGCGCTCTTTGCGCTCACGACAAGACTAAATTCCTAGTCGTTGGTAAACCTGCTCTAAGTGTCGCAGATGTTGCTGTGGATCAAAACACGTTTCAATTTCTGCTGGCGATAACTTTTGGGTAACGCGAGAATCTTTGACAATTAAGTCGTGGAAATTGCCGTTTGGCTTGTTCCAAGCGGTGTGAGCGTTTTCTTGCACGATCGCATAAGCTTCCTCGCGGTTCATTCCCTTGTCTACTAATGCTAGTAGCACCTTCTGGCTGAACACAACACCGCCATATAAATTCATATTGCGTTCCATGTTCTCGGGATAAACCAACAGGTTTTTCACCAACTCGGTTATTTCATACAGCATAAAATGCGTCAAAATGCAAGCATCCGGCAAAATTACCCGTTCTACTGAACTGTGGGAAATATCCCTCTCATGCCACAGTGCCACATTCTCCAAAGCAGCAACCGCATGAGAACGGACAATTCGCGCCATTCCCGTTAACCGTTCCGAACGGATGGGGTTGCGTTTGTGAGGCATTGCTGAGGAACCTTTTTGCCCTTTGGAGAAGAATTCTTCAACTTCCAGAACGTCTGTTCTTTGTAGGTTGCGGATTTCGACGGCAAAGCGTTCTATTGATGCGGTGAGTAAAGCTAATTGCTGCACGTAGTCGGCATGGCGATCGCGCGATATGACTTGTGTCGATGCTGCATCTGGTTGAAGTCCGAGTTTTTGGCAGGCGATCGCCTCTACGCGAGGTTCAATATTGGCATATGTTCCCACTGCACCAGAAATCTTACCGACAGCGATCGTTTCACGCAAAATTTTCAAACGTTCTTGGTGGCGCAACACTTCTGCCAACCACCCAGCCAGCTTAAAACCAAACGTGATAGGTTCGGCGTGAATGCCGTGGGAACGTCCTATCATCACGGTAGTGCGATGTTCCTTTGCCTTTTGACGAATTACCGAAATCAAATCTTCTAGGCGTTGCAACAACACATCCAGACTGGCTACCAGTTGCAGCGCCAAAGCTGTATCCAACACATCGGAACTGGTTAATCCCAGGTGAATGTAACGTCCTGCATCTCCAACATATTCATTAACATTTGTCAAGAAGGCAATCACATCGTGGCGGACTTCAGCTTCAATTTCCAGCACCCTAGTGGGGTCAAAATTCGCCTTTGCCTTAATCTCCTCAACCGCCTCAGTTGGAATGTAACCCAACTCAGCCTGCGCCTCACAAACAGCGATTTCTACTTGCAGCCAGGTTTTTAACTTATAGGCTTCCGTCCACAGATTGCCCATTTCGGGCAAGGTATAACGCTCAATCACAGTCCGCCACAGAGTACAACCGTCATATTGTACAGAGAATAGCGGGAAGTCATAAAGACTATTTACCAGACTTTTGGCAAAAGTTTGCTTTTTAATATAAAAGTGACTTGCTTGATGTGTATACTATTACATCTTTCAAGTTTGTACCTTTTGGGTGTGATTTCATAATTTAAAAGTATCAACTGGTGAAGCCACGGAGTCCCCCACCATACGTACACGCGTTGGTGGGGGAGGAATGCCAATGCTTTAGTTTAGGTACTGGGGACGGTTGTTGGGGTCGAATTTGCCGCAAAAAATTGGGCTGCCCTCAAAGAACGAGTACGCAACTACGCCGACAGATCAACAAAATACAGGGCAGCCCAATTTTTCAGGATCAGGCTCCGGGAAAATGCCCCAAAATATGTTTAGGTCTTTATTGCCCCGGACATAATTTTTCGTTTGATATACCACTACCCCAATCCCTAATCCCCAATCCCCAGTCCCTTTTACAAGACACACTTTTCTTTCTCCTCCTTCTGGATGTGGGTACTTCGCTAGCCATAAGGCAGAATAAAACAGCAATGCTTCTCCAGCATTTCTCTTCTCAATTACTACTAAAGCCTCTAGTTTTCTCTAGAGGCTTTTTTTGAAGAGTTTTTCTTATTATTCAGATCCCCGACTTCTTCAAGAAGTCGGGGATCTTGTTCAGGGCTTATGATTTAGGATTGCTATATCTCGTTTGTATCTTGATGAGTATGCTTTTGTGTAGATTGCAATGCAGTTGTCATTCGCTAAGGTAAATTGTAATACCATATGGCTTAATAATGGCTAGATTCTTAACAGGACTTACGCAAAATGATCAAGAAACGAACCACAAAGGACGCAAAGGACACGAAGAAATAAGAGTTTCAGAGAGTTCTTGCGTAAGTCCTACTTAATTAAGATGAGATGTTTTATTCAAAACTTGCTTTTCCCCACCTATGCAAACGCTTCAAAAGGAATTAATCAAAAAGGAAGTTGAAGCTGCACTCCAGATCGATCCTGTTAAATCAGCAAAGATAGTCGGATTGCGCTACATAAGCGATACCATTCCAGGAATTCAGCGTCAGCGTGTTGATGAGGAATTTTGCTACATTGATGCAGATGGCAAAGAAATCTGTGATGAGGAGGAATTGAACCGCTTTAAGTCTCTTGTTATCCCGCCTGCTTGGACTGAAGTCTGGATTTGTCCATTAGCACATGGACATTTACAAGCAACGGGACGCGATGCTAAAGGACGCAAGCAGTACCGTTATCATCAACATTGGCGACAGGTACGCTCTCAAACGAAGTTTAACCGCATGATAGCATTTGGGGAAGCACTGCCAAGTATCCGCAAGCGAGTAGAAGAGGATATGGCGCTTACGGGTATACCAAAACAAAAAGTGCTGGCGACTGTGGTAAAACTCTTGGAAATCACGAAAATTCGTGTGGGAAATGAAGAGTATGCCCAAACGAATAAATCCTTTGGTTTAACAACGATGCGCGATCGCCACGTTGATGTATCCGGTTCCAAAATTCGGTTTAAATTCCGGGGAAAAAGTGGCGTGGATCATGACATTGAATTGAGCGATCGCCGTTTGGCGAAAATTGTCAAACGCTGTCAAGATATCCCCGGACAAGAATTATTTCAGTATTTAGACGAAGAAGGACACCGTCAACCTATCGGTTCTGACGATGTCAACAATTACCTGCGTGAGATGACTGGTTTAGACTTTACTGCTAAAGATTTTCGTACCTGGGGTGGTACTGTTTTGGCAGCACAAGAATTATGCGAAATCGGGCGATTTGAATCGCAAACACAAGCAAAGAAAAATGTGACTCAGGCTATCAAAAACGTAGCCGAACACCTTGGCAATCGTCCAGCAACTTGCCGTAAATATTATGTCCATCCTGCGGTTCTCGATGCCTATATGGATGACTCATTATTTGAGTTTATGGAAGCATCCAATCAAAAAACAGCTTCACCCCACTCTCTGCGTCCAGAAGAAGCAGCGGTTCTTAAACTTATCGAACAGCATCTGTTGCAAGAGAGCAAAAAATAGACTTTTTGCAAAAGTCAATTGCTATGAATACTTATTAAACACCGCAACTCTGCTCTTGTTATCAAAGGAAAACACAGTAAATGGGTCTTTTTGATTCCCCATCTCCATCCCTGGAGTACCTACAGGCATTTGGGGAACAGATAACCCAAGCGAATTTGGCTTTTCTTGAAGCAGGCGTTTGATGTCTTGTGCTGGTACGTGTCCTTCAATAACATATCCATTAACAATTGCTGTATGGCAAGATGCCAAGTTATCTGGCACGTTGTACTTTTGTTTTACTGCTTCAATGTCAGGTGTGGGAAAGTCTTTGATTCCAAAACCCTGTGCCTTTAAGTGATTAATCCACCCACCACAACAGCTACAGTCGGGACTGCGATACACAGTAACATCTGGTGCTGTTGATTTTAATGCTGTGTGTTGGTTCTGTATGTGCCTGGTTGTGCTGAGCAGTTGAGTATTGACTGCAACAGAAGTTGCGACAAGAGCTTGAGCATGACTCACAGGAGCATTGCTTCCCCAGATGCCCAACACCCCTGCCGTTAGACAAATCGTTACCACTACTCTAGTGGCAATACGTACCATGATGGGACAAAACGATTTTTGCCACCAATATATCAATTGTTTGTGCGACATCTGAAACTTCCTAAGTCCTGTGCTATTTGACAAAAAATGTCCCATTTTTAATTTTATTAAGTACATATATGTAGATAACTGCGGTTTTTGTTAGACATTATGTTTTCTCCATAATAACCAATCAACCTGTCGAACTCACGTCATGATTAGTTGTATTGACCAAAATTAATGGGATACAAGCCCCGTCCTAGAAGGACGGCTTTTTATTGATTAATTCATCAACATAATCCCTAAGCTTATTCTGCCAGTCAGGAATATCTTTAAGTGCTTGTTTTTGTCCAATGCGTCCTTTGAAGCAAATAGGCTCATTATCCAAGGGACTACTACTAGTAAATCCGAGCTTATGCTTTTTCTGGAAAGTCATTGCACTAACCTGTATCTATTGGTATACTCATAAATATAGCACCTTAAAAACATTCATGAAAGCCAGGTATCAATTCCGTTTCTACCCAAACGACCAATAGCAACAGCTTTTAGCTCAGTTGTTTGGTTGTGTTCGTGTGGTTTGGAATGATGCTTTGGCTTTGTGCAAGAAGTCTGAGAAGTTGCCAAGTAATAACGACTTGCATTCATTTAGTAATTACTCAAGCAAAGAAAACATTGGAACGGGAATGGCTGTCTGAGGTTTCTAATATCCCGTTGCAACAGTCTGTTGCGGATTTGGGAGTTGCCTACAAAAACTTTTTTGATTCCCTTAAGGGTAAGCGGAAAGGCAAGAGACTAGGTAGTCCTAAATTTAAAAAGAAAACTAATCAACAGTCAGCACGCTTTAGAATTGGCGGTTTTTCCATCAAAGGGGATGAGGTTTACTTGGCTAAAATTGGCAACGTTAAACCGATTTGGTCAAGAGTTTTACCTTCCGCACCAACAAGCGTTACTGTTATTAAAGACTGCGAAGACCGCTATTTTCTCAGTTTTGTAGTAGAAATTGAACCCGTTCAAACCGATGCCAAAAACCAAAGCCTCGGAATTGATTTAGGGATTAAAACTTTTGCTGTAATGAGTAATGGTGAGAAAGCGGAAAGCCCAGATTATTCAAAACTAGATAGAAAAATCCGCAAACTTCAAAAAAAGTTAGCAGGTCAACCCAAAGGTTCAAAGCGCAGAAACAAAACTCGAATTCAAATTGCAAAGCTGCATAACAAAATCGCGGATACCCGTAAAGATTTCTTGCACAAGCTATCTACTAAAGTCGTTAGTGAAAACCAAGCTATCATTTTGGAAGATTTAAATGTGTCGGGAATGGTGAAAAATCGCAAACTTGCCAGAGCTATTAGTCTTCAGGGATGGAGAGAATTTAGAACGTTATGCGAAGCTAAATCACAGAAGTTTGGTAGAGTTTTCCATGTTATTAGTCGCTGGGAGCCAACAAGCCAGATTTGTTCTGAATGTGGCTACAAATGGGGCAAACTCGGCTTAAAAGTTCGGGCGGTTCAATGCTTGAATTGTGGGACTGAACACGACCGAGACGAGAATGCAGCGAAAAATATAAACAAAGTCGGGACAGGGCATTGCCACGACTCTAAACGGACACAGAGAGAAGGTATAGCAACAGCCAAGGTGGTTAGGACATCAACAGATGATAAAACCTAGACACAAAAAGACTTTTCACCCAGTCCAAGCGTCCAAGCGTCCAAGCGTCCCCTGCTATAAGACTGGTTCGCCAGCACATCTCAGTGAAGTGTCAACAATCACCGACCATGCGCGGGCGGTGAGTATGTCAAATCACAGAAATAGGCATAAGTTCCACAAATCTTGTGTAGCTGACCAAGTTGGGTAATGCTCCACGCCAATCAGGGAGTACATGCAGTGTGTAAAATTCTTTGAATTGGGTTAATAGACTTCTTGCAAAAGTATGATTAATTAATATTAGAAACAGATAAACACCGATATTTATCTGTGTCCATCTGTGTCCATCTGTGGTTTCATCTCAAAAACATTGACTTTTGCAAGAATTCTACTAAATACATATGCAAAAGAAGTTTTTAAAATTACCGAGGGCTTCTTTTACGCTTTAAATGCTTATGTTGGCTAAAGCGCCGCAAGAGACGACTAATGAAGTTAGACTTATTGCCAGATTGTTTCCTTGTTCTTGTTTGTGCAGTCGTATTTTTTGGTTTCATCCCTAAATTTAGACGAGCTTCTTCAGTAAGGGGGACGGCATTTTTATCTGGGACAATACGAGAACCGTATCTTCTGGCATAAACCTGGGTAAACTCAGCACCGAAAAAGAGAATTTGGGCGGCATAGTTAACCCATGCTAGAACAACGATGACTGAGCCTGCAGCGCCGTAGGCTGAGCCAAAGCTGCCGTTACCGAGATACTGCCCCAGAAGATACCTGCCAATAGAGAACAAAAGTGCGGTGATGGCGGCTCCAATTAAAACATCATTCCAAGTAATTTTGACATCTGGCAGGACTTTGAAAATGAGTCCGAATAGCACTGTGGTGACGGCAAAACCAAGGAGGAAGTTGACAATTTGCCAGATAAAATCAACACCAGGCACCATATGTCTAAAGTAACCAACCAGTGCTGCCAACACCGCGCTAAGCACAAGTGACACAAGTAATAGAAAACCAATGGCTAGCACCATTGCGAACGACGTAAAGCGTTGGCGAACCATGTTTTTCATAGCGCGTCCCGGTTTCGGCTGGACTTCCCAGATTGTATTCAGGGCATCTTGCAACTCGGCAAATAAACCAGTTGCACCAAATATGAGGACTACAATACTGATGAGTGAGGCGATAGTTCCCGCTTTGGGCTGGCTGGCACTTTCAATTGCTGTCTGGATAACTTGTGCGCCAGCATCACCGACTAAACCTCTTATTTGTCGGTAAATTTCACCCCTTGCTGCATCTTCTCCAAACACCGCACCAACAACCGCAATCACAATAATCAGCAATGGAGCTAGGGAAAAAATTGTGTAATAAGATAATGCTGCGGCTAAGCGCGACGCTTTATCGTTACTCCATTCGTTAAATGTCTCTTGGAACAGCCCCCAAACTGCCTTTAAATTCATCAAAATATCTCCTTTTGCAGTGATGTGCTTGCCTCATGAAGCAATTGATACCAAAATTTTTGTATGTATTGCATCTTTCCCAAGGAGTTAGTGTAACTTCCAGGAGGTAGAAATCATCTGTCTGGGAGAGATGTGGTAGCAAGTAATTCAAGGGCAGAATCAACGACTTCTTGTACGGGGACATCCGCAACAAATGAGTCACGATGATTACAAGAAGCGCGGGTACAGTCAACACCACAAACGGGACAATGAAGACGCCAGGAAATGGCGGGACGGTGGCGAGAGGTGCATTGCGCTTCACCGATAAGCAACTGGCGTGTTTGCTGAGTTTATTTGCCTCCGCACCGATACCTTGGCAGTTAGTAGAACAGTGTTTACGTAATGTAGATGCAGAAGAGTTAGAGGAAAGTCGGGATGATAAGCTGATCAATTTGCATTTGCTACAGCGGAAGGAAAAGGGAATTTATCAACTGCATCCACTGCTGCGGGAATTTTATGAACTACCAGCCCTTACTTCGTTGAAGGACTGGTTTCTACATCCAGTCCGGTAAGGGTAGATTTTTGACGTTTCACACGACCTAGTTGCTTCATACTTCCCGCAGACTTTCGTTTACGAGTGCCTGAAGTAGAGCCAGAATCATCTACGTCTAAGAGGCTAGTTCCTAACCCCTGTAGATTGTTGAAATGCCAAAGCAACATTACTTCTGCGGATGCGATATCACGCTGTTGAGTATATCCGCAGTTATTGCAAACGTGAGTTCTTTGGGCTAAACTCTTCTTTTCTTGATGTCCACATTTAGGGCAAGTTTGAGATGGTTTCACTTTACGAGTAGGAACCTCAACAAACAAGCCGCCAATATCTGATAATTTAGCTTTTAGAGATTCTTTTATCATCCCCATTCCAACATCAAGAATCGATTTATTTAGACCAGATTTTTGCTTTTTACGCTTGCCTTTTTTAGCTTTGGCACTCATTTTTTGAACTTCTAGTTTTTCAGTTACTACCGTGCTGTTACTGCTAATTATCCGTGTCGTTTCCTGGTGGACAAAATTCTGTCTTTGGTTAGCAACTTTACGATTTAACTTACTAACCAGTTTTTGAAATTTTTTCCATCTTCTAGAAGCTTTTACTTTCTTTTTGAAATTTGGTGAACGTTTACGACGCTTCCTTTTACTCAAATGTTTGATTGTTTGTTCCGCTTGTCTCAAAAACCGAGGTGCAGGAACTAAACCATTTTCTTCGCCATTAGTCCAAGCAATTGCATCATTACAACCTAAATCAATAGCAATTGTACCATTCTCTGAAGAACGGCTATTTTTAAGCAAAGTATCATCAATTTCTAACACTATAGAAGCATACCATTCACCATTACGATGAACGATATCTAAAGCTTTAGGATGACCCCAAAGTCTAGCTTTACCCCGTATCTGAATTTGACCAATTTTTGCTAGTTCTAAATAACCGTTATCTCCAATGCTATGTATTTTCCAACCAGTCAATGACGGATAAGTCCAGCCTGAGTAATGTCTAATTGATTTGTAGTTAGGATATTTACCAAGTCCTTTGAAAAAACGTTGAAATGCAATATCAACACGTTTCAAAGTTGCTTGTAATGTCTGAGAGTTGCAAACTTTATATTCATACCAAACTTCTTTGAAATCAGGTAAGCAGTTCTGCTGTTCAAAGTAAGATACTGACTTACCAAACTTTTTATAAAAAGTAATTCTGTTGGATACTGCGGCGTTATATAGGTCTTTGTGCAACTTTCGGTGATAATGTAATTCTGCATTCACTTTATTTGTTGGATATAGCTTGAAAGTTGCTCTACGTAACGCCATCAGCAATCACCTCCTTTTCAGTTTCTTGACTTATGTTAGACTAACACTACAGTATTTCAGTTGTCAATATGAAAACCCAGCTAAGGAAAGGCGCTCATGCCGTTTTCAAAATTCAGTTTCACATAGTTTTTGTGACCAAATATAGAAAAAACGTTATCGACCAAGCAATTCTCGCTAAATTACATGAGGTATTTAGTCGTGTTTGCGAAAAAAGAAAATGCGAATTATTGGAATTTAATGGCGAAGAAAACCATGTACATTTATTGGTGGACGCGCACCCAGACAACAATACTTCACAATTGATTAGTTCTCTCAAATCAGCATCAAGTCGTATAGTTAGAAAGGAGTTTGAAGATTACCTGAAACAGTTTTACTGGAAGAAAGAAGACCCAAGTTTTTGGACTGATGCATACTGCGTTATTTCTGCTGGTGGTGCGCCACTAGAAATAGTAAAAGAATATATAAAATCTCAAGAAACACCGAAAACATAATATTGCTAAAAACTCAACTGTCCTCAAAACTCTTTCACCTGTGGCGAAAAAACATTTTAAGGACGTTTCGTTTTTAGCTCGCTTACATCCCCAGGCTATAGAGCCGTGGGGAATTACGCGAATTTAGTTAAAGCGAAGTTGACAGACTTAGATCCCCCCAACCCCCCTTATCAAGGGGGGCAGTTAGATTCCCCCCTTTTTAAGGGGAGGCAAGGGGCGGATCTCAAACAAGCTTTTGCCACAGCAATGATAGCAATAGCCAAAGAAATTCCTCACTCCCCCACCCTTGAGGAAATTACTGCCGTCTCTCCCGCCATACCTCATCTGGCGGAAGTCGCGAAGAATCTCATTCAATACGTTAGCGATGACGGTTTAATCTGGGCTTTCCTCGGTAACGCTCGATTCTATGAATGTCAGGGATTGTATGATCAGGCAGTACCTTGGTATGAGCAGTGTCTAGAAGTTACTAAAAAACGATTAGGAGATGAACATCCTGATATCGCCGCAAGCCTCAACAACCTGGCGCAACTTTACTGTTGCCAAGGAAGATACACACAAGCCGAACCGCTGTACCAACAAGCTTTACAACTGTGGAAACGCCTGCTGGGAGAAGAACATCCCGATGTCGCACAAAGCCTCAACAACCTGGCGGAGCTCTACTGTTGCCAAGGAAGATACCCAGAAGCCGAACCCCTGCATCAACAAGCTTTGGAACTGAGGCGACACCTGCTGGGAGAAGAACATCCCAATGTCGCCACTAGCCTCAACAACTTGGCGTCACTCTATCGTTCCCAAGGAAGATACACACAAGCCGAACCGCTGTACCAACAAGCTTTGGAACTGAGGCGACGCCTGCTGGGAGAGGAACATCCCGATGTTGCCACAAGCCTTAACAACCTGGCTAATTTGTATGATTCACAAGGAAGATACACACAAGCCGAACCCCTGCATCAACAAGCATTAGAACTGAGGCGACGCCTGCTGGGAGAAGAACATCCATCTGTTGCCATTAGCCTCAATAACCTAGCGGGACTCTACTACTCCCAAGGAAGATACACACAAGCCGAACCGCTGTACCAACAAGCTTTACAACTGTGGCGACGCTTGTTGGGAGAAGAACATCCATCTGTTGCCATTAGCCTCAACAACCTAGCGGAACTGTATCGTTTCCAAGGAAGATACACACAAGCTGAACCGCTGTACCAACAAGCTTTAGAACTGAGGCGATGCCTGCTGGGAGAAGAACATCCCGATGTCGCACAAAGCCTCAACAACCTGGCTATTTTGTATGATTCACAAGGAAGATACACACAAGCCGAACCCCTGCATCAACAAGGATTGGAACTGAGGCGACGCCTGCTGGGAGAAGAACATCCCGATGTCGCACTCAGCCTGAACAACTTAGCAGCGCTCTACAAATCCCAAGGAAGATACACACAAGCCGAACCGCTGTACCAACAAGCTTTACAACTGTGGCGACGCTTGTTGGGAGAAGAACATCCATCTGTTGCCATTAGCCTCAACAACCTAGCGGAACTGTATCGTTCCCAAGGAAGATACACACAAGCTGAACCGCTGTACCAACAAGCTTTAGAACTGAGGCGATGCTTGCTGGGAGAAGAACATCCCGATGTCGCACAAAGCCTCAACAACCTCGCGGCACTCTACGACTCCCAAGGACGTTACAGCGAAGCCAAACCGCTGTACCAACAAGCTTTAGAACTGTGGAAACGTCTGCTGGGTGAGGAACATTCCTACGTTGCTACAACCCTCAACAACCTGGCGGCACTCTACGACTCCGAAGGACGTTATAGCGAAGCCGAATCCCTGCACCTGCAAATATTGGAACTAAGGCGACGCCTGTTGGGAGAAGAACATCCTGATATTGCACAAAGCCTCAACAACCTGGCAAAACACTACTTTTTTCAAGGAAGATACAACGAAGCTGAACCGTTGTACGTGCAAGCTTTGGAGATTTGTGAGCAACGGTTCGGAGTGAATCATCCCCATACTGTCACTGTTCGTGAAAATTTGGCAATTCTTCGCGCTCAATTGGCTTCAGAGCAGTAAAATTTAAGCTCTTAGCCTCAAAAATCATATCACAGCAATTCTCGTTTGGATGCAGACGCTTTGACCCCACCCCTGACCCCACCCCCTCCGGGTATCTCCTTCGGAGACGCTGCGCGAACGCCAGTCGCCTGGGCGTGGGAAACCCGCCTGCAGCGCTGGACTCACCGCAAGCGAGGAGGGGAAAATATTCCCCCTCTCTGCCTTGCGGAGAGGGGGTTAGGGGGTGAGGTTCCGAGTCTATCGCAACAAACAGAGAACCGCGATATATAAAATTTAACTTTTTAGCCTCAACGATGAAGCTCTAATCTCGAAGTTTCGAGTTCCAAGCACCAAGTTCCGAGTTCCAAGCACCAAGTTCCGAGTTCCAAGCACCAAGTTCCGAGTTCCAAGCACCAAGTTCCGAGTTCCAAGCACCAAGTTCCGAGTTCCAAACACCAAGTTCCGAGTTCCAAACACCAAGTTCCGAGTTCCAAGCTTGAATGATGGTGTTACAGAGGCGATCGCTCACTTAAAACTATCAAACCATCAAAGGCGATCGCTCTATTAATGCTATTGATGCTACGCGATCGCCTTCTCAATATCTGTGCATTTTAATTTCTTGGCGTCTTGGCGGTTCAAATCTTCACCTTCTCCACAAACGGAGTAAAAATCGGAATCAATTCTTTTCGACTGACAACTAAAGTCGGGAAAGAACGAGTCGTATAATCTTCCCCTGGTATTAAAGGAAAGGGTTCCGACTTTAACGATACCCAGCTTCCCCCAGCAGCTTGGACAATCACCCAAGCAGCGGCTATATCCCAAACTTTTGGTGTAGCTTCGACACCACCTAATGTTGCGCCAGCAGCAGTCGTCAGGAAATTATAGCTAGCAACTCCCAGCATCCGAATTTTGCAGGGAAAGTCTTTCTGTATCGCTGCGGTGCTGCGGGAACAGAGGTTGAAGAAGTGGTTCCCACTTGGATCGTCATTACTGGTATAAATAGGACGTCGTTCGCCTTTGGCGCTGCGCTCTGCGCAATCAAGAAAAGCCCCAGTTGGTGCTTCTAACTCAGGTATACCTCCCCAGTAGCCGTGAAAAGCTTGATTCAATGGCGGCACGTAGACATAGCCAAAAACTGGTGTGCCTTGATACAACAAACCTAAAGAAATCGACCAAATGGGAATCCCACGAGTAAAGTTAGTTGTACCGTCCAAGGGATCAATGACCCAGCACCATTCGGTACCAGGAAAAACCTTGTCGCCTTCTTCACTCAAGATACCGTAACCAGCGAAAGTAGATGCTATGGCATCCCGTATTTCCTGATCCGCCCATTTATCCGCTTGCGTTACCAAACTGCCATCAGCTTTTTGCAGAGCTTGCACTTGCCCAAAATCTTGCATTAACTGCTTTCCCACTCTTGCGGTAGTGGTTTGGGCAAAATCCAGAATTGTTGTCCAAAATTCAGTCATATTTTTATTTTCGCGCAAAGACGCCAAGACGCAAAAAGTTTTTGGTGTCTTGGCGCGAAACAAAATTAATCAAGTTCGCTTTGCAAAATAGATGCGATCGCCTGCTTGGCATTTGTCTGAAATTCTCTCACATTCAAACGGTTGAGGAACCAAATCGCCAGCAGCATTAATGCGGCTTCTAAGGCAAACACCAGTCCATAGGCTAGCACCAAGTTGGGCAGCAGGTTACGTCCGACATCCAAAATGGCACCACCTGCAGCCACAGCCGTTCCTCTCGCCAGAGATTGCGCTAGTCCCCAAGCACCAATAAACGTTCCTGAGGTTTCAGGTGCTGTAAGATCCAGCATCAAGGTGATTGCGGCAGTCGTTAGAATACCAGTTGCCAAACCGAACAATACCAAAGCGAGCTTGAGTAACGCTGGATTAGCAGAAAATCCTGATATCCCAAGTAATCCTGCACAGAGTGCCACTAACATACAACCAAGGCGTATAGTTCTTTGCTTACCTAAACGCGGCACAATCAAAAAGCCCCCGACACCATACGCAATCAGTATACCTGTGCCGTAAAAAACATTCAGTTTAGTACTTTCTGCTAGAGGCATCCGAAAGACCTGACCAGCATAAGGTTCTAAAATCGGGTCTTGCATAAATAAGCCCAGTGTCATCACCACTAAAAAGGTGAAAAATAGACCTGTTTGCGGACTAGCTGTTAGTATTCGCCAAGCTGCGCCAAGGGTAATGCTGTCTTCTCGGTTGATGACTGTAGAACGAGTGGTGTACTGGGAATACTTTTTTTCAACGCCAAAGGTCGCTATAATCCCCAACGCAAAGACAATCGCTGGTACGATGAGAAACAGCCGATTGACTGATGCTTGTAATGTCGCTGTTGTTGCCTCGGGTGTTAATTGCTTCAGCAAACTGGAACTGATAATTGCCCCGACAATAATCCCCACCATCAGCATCGACCAAACAACACCGACAACTTTGGAACGGTTGTCTTCTTCAGAGATATCTACCAACAAAGCCGCAAATGCAGTACCGCTTGCACAAATTCCCAAACCGTATAAAGCGAAAACCAAAGCCAGAAGAGCAATCCAGCTCATTGTTTGGGTTGTCCATGCCCAACCACCAGCATTACTGACCACAGCATCCAGTTGCCATAACACCTGCACAGCTAAAAATGAGGCTACAGCAAATACCGCAGCTCCCACCCAGACATAAGCCGTGCGGTGGTAGCCCCATATCGGCTTGGCGTCGGACATTTGCCCAAACCAAACCCGAGAAGGAGAAACAAATAATTGTATTGCTAGCACTGCTCCTACCAGCGTCGCCGGAATCGCTATTTCCTGAATCATGACTCTGTTGAGTACTCCTAGAGTCAGGATAGACATCATGCTTAGCCCCATCTGAAATAAGCCAAGCCGAAACATGGTCAACACATTGACCTTTGGCATCGCCAGGGAATTTCCCTGGGAATCAATGAAATCGCCGCTTGCCATAGATACTTTCTCACATGGAATATATAATTTGATTTTTCATCGGTTTTATAACCAAGATAAACCTTGTGAGGGAAGATTCAGCTAACAACGAGTAAGCAGGTGAGCGCAGATAAACCGAACTAGGTGACAAAAGCTCATTTAGAATTGACAACGGATCATTTGTCTACACTCTGAGAGATATTTTGAGAAAAGTTTTACAATACACTGAAAAGTAAAGAAGTGTAAAGAAATTTAATGTTGTAAACGTGGAAACTATCACACTAGGGCAAAATGGTCCGGCTGTTACACCCCTTTGCATTGGGACTTGGGCATGGGGTGATAAGCTCTTTTGGAATTATGGCAACCACTATGGTGCAGATCAATTGCAAGCAGCTTTTACAGCAGCTTTGGAGGTTGGTGTCACCTTCTTTGATACCGCTGAAATTTACGGATTTGGACTTTCAGAGGAATTTTTGGGACAATTCTTAAAGAAAACCGACAAACAGGTGCAGATTGCAACCAAATACGGTCCAGTTCCCTGGCGATTTCTGGGTCAGTCTGTCGCCGATGCCCTCACAGATAGTCTCAAACGCCTACAATTAGAGCGAGTTGCTTTGTATCAAGTGCATTGGCCCTTTACCTTCTTTATGAGCCAAGAAACCTTGATGAATGCTCTTGCAGATGAGGTGAAGCGCGGCAGAATTGAAGCAGTAGGTGTTAGTAATTACTCGGCACAGCAAATGCGGGAAGCGCACCAAATACTAGCTGCGCGTGGAGTCCCTTTGGCTGTGAATCAAGTGCGTTATTCTTTGCTGACTCGCCAGATTGAAAGTAATGGTATTCTCGAAACAGCCCGTGAATTAGGTGTAACAATCTTGGCGTATAGTCCTTTGGCGCAGGGTTTACTGACTGGTAAATACACTGCTAATAGCGACAACACTCCTAAAGATGGCAGAAGGATAGACTCCCGTTTTAGTAAAGAAGGCTTGCAGAAACTTGAGCCTGTGATCTCTTTGCTACGCCAGTTAGGAGACAAGCACGATCGCACTCCAGCCCAAGTTGCTTTGAGGTGGTTAATTGATCAAGGAAACATCATTCCTATTGCTGGGGCGAAAACAGCCGAACAGGTAAAACAGAATGCAGGCGCTTTGGGTTGGAGATTGGGCGATGATGAGATTAAGCAGTTAGAGGAAGTGAGTCGTCGTTATAAGTGAAGGGGATTGGGGATTAGGGATTGGGGATTGGGTTTACATAAGTCCTATGCCTAGTGGGTACGACCACGGCTATCGCCTGTACCGTGCGACCTCTTTTAGGAGGCACGGCACGCAAGAGCGGCATTAGCGAAGGCATAGGACTCACCCGAAGGGGTCTCCCGACCGACCAGCCACGGTTCTGGCAGTCCCATCACCTTTTCAAACATTGTGGTGTGGGCATTCTGGGCGCGACTTGGTAAAAAGAACCAAGTAAAAAGTTAAAAAAATTATTTCTTTGTTTTAACTTTTGAGTTTTCACTTGATTTACGAGTTGTCCTGACCTGCTAACATTTGTAAGATTTTTTCTACATTATCCAAATTCCCAGCAATTCTCCGTACAGGCTGAGGCCAAACTTTAACGAGGGTGGGAGTTGCAGAAACTTGATCGGATTCTGCTTGTTCTGGATTCGTTAATACGTCAATGACTTTCAGAGTATAAGGGTTGCCAAGATATTTTTCTAAAAGTTCGTGTAAATTTTTTAAAATCCGTTCAGTTGCAGCACTATGTCCTGCAACAAATAAGCGGAGAACATAGCCCTTTGTTTTTGATTGAGGTTGTTGTGCGGATGTGACTGGTTGATGGTACGAAGGAGTTGGATCACTAAGATCGAGCCGCATAACTAAGTCGTGGTCTTCCCAAAGCTGGGGAAATGTGGAGCGATATGTTGTTAATACTAGGCGATCGCACAACCCCTCTTGCCAAGGTGCAGATTGCCATGCTAGCTCCCCTATACCAAAAATAGCGTTAAGGACTGCTTGATGTCGCATAACTGCCGGATAAGCTTCGGCAAAAGTCTGGATTTGTTGGGTGCGCGGATTTAACCAATGGTCTATGGTCGCTGTGTAGCATGGTACTAAAAAGTGAGGCGGTTCTGGTAAGTCCAGGATTTCCTGCAATACAGCGCACAAGTGCAAATGCCATCGACCTTGCTTACTGGGGTCGATACAGTAAATTAAATCTCCTCCAGGTGTAAACAGCGCAATGCCTTTAAACAGTTGGGGTAGAGGTGGTTTGTCGAGTGTCAAGGGCGTGTTCGGAGAAAAATCATGAATTATATATTATGAATTATGAAATTTTTTATCATTCATAATTCATAATTTACAATTCTCAACACTTAAATCAGTTATCAGTTATCAGTTATCAGTCAGTCAGGCGTATGGTGGGGGATGCGCGACCACTCGTATTTAACTGATAACTGTTTACTGTTCACTGTTCACTGTTAAACTCTACTGTGTCAATATGGTTGTCCAGGCGTAACAACATATCGTAGTAAATCGGAGTAAACCCCAAAATATACGATTGTTCGTCTGTTTCGCGGTCTGATTGACAGTAGCAACTGGTTGTGATGATAAACATTGCACCAGTTCTCTTAGGACACCGTTTCTAGACCCTACCGCCTACGCCGTGGCGGTTTACCTTGCGGATGGTGCTTTTCATCTAACCATCCCATTGAGACGGCAGACTCCAAACTATGACCTAACTCTGCAAGGAATAATGCAGTACGTTCTAGCAAGATTCTATGAATCTGTTCCTTCTTCATAAACCTAGTCATTCATCAAGTTAAGGGCTGTGCCAAGCAGCCCATTCTCTATAGCAGATGAAGCCATTACAGCAGCATCCCTCTGTAGCTCCAGAGAACAAGAGAAGCCTTTCCACTGTGCAATGTTGTGAGAGGCGTTCAAGTCTGCATTGTGGTAGTGTCCGTGCGGACAATTGAAATCATGCTTGTGGCGATGACCAATCGTGCCGCAAGTTGAACAACTCTTACTGGTGTAGGGCGCTGGAACTTTAACGAGTTTCAGCCCCACGAGAGCCAGCTTGTAATCAAGCTTCTGCTAAGCGCAAGTAGAACGACCAAGAATGTCGAGATTGACCAGTTACTCTATTTTAGATAAGTAGAAAGGCGCAAATAAACAGAAGTATGTAACGGAAAGTAAAGTTATCTGAAACCCTCTTCCCTTCTGCTTTCTGCCCTCTGCCCTCTGCCTTGTCTCAACGATAAATATTCACGTCGACCTACTTAAGTTAATATTGACATTTAAAAAATCAATTATTTATTTTATTTATAAGTTATCCAGTTTTGCAATTCTTCTACATAATTTTGAGATGCTCATTAATTTTTGTTAGGAAATAAAATGCGTTCCCCCTAGGGTCCCCACGTAAGCGCAAAGCGCACACTGAGCGCAGAGCGTGCCGCAGGCATACGTGTTGGCGCAGCCTATCCGTAAGCCCTGCGGGCAGGCTCCTTCATGTGCGCAGCGTGCGCGCAGGGCTTAGGACATAGTGGGGATTAGGGGCGGGGGGGAAAGAGGTTTGTCGAGCTCACGTCTGTTCAAGAGCATTGGTGAATTATGAGAAACACCCTAGACTTTGAAAAGAAATGTTAAGCATACGAGAAGTCAACTTGTTGAAATAAACCTTAAGAGTGATTACTTTTTAGCTTATATACCTGACGGTAGATGCGAGAAACAAGTCTTCTATCAGAATCAATACTAGATTTGCTCCCATAATTGCGAAAGATTAACTGTAAAGTTTATTAAATAAATGCTCATCTTCTCAGTTGGTTTTTATATACTGAACTACTAATCGTTGATCCCGCTCATGATGAGCTAGAGATTTCTGAATTTGAATTCTTGTTTCGTTTGTTTTGTATTTGGAGAATTGGAGAAAAAGTCATGGCTTTGTCTCAAACGTCTAATTTAGGCAAGACCTACTCATTGTTGATGATCAAAAGTTTTTTAATATGGACTTTTACATTGGCAGTATGCTTACTGGTTGTCGGTTTTCCTTTAGTTGTGTTGATGGCTACGGTTGGATGTCTGTTGTCAATTGTTTTGCAATCGGTAATGCCTGTGAGTGCGGTTTTGCTTGTTGCAGGTGGTTTAATCATGTTTAATGTGATGGCAGTTGTGATGGCTGCCGGAGTGCTAACTCTTAAAGGAGTCCATCCCAAGGAAGTCCAATGGTTGAGTTGGCTGCATGGAGAAGCAGAAAATATGCAAACGACTACCGTTTACGCTGCTTGTCCGTTAACTTGTGAAATTGAACCGTAACCATCCTGCTTAATTCGACAAACAGTACATCTGCCCGGTTAAGCCGGGTTTTTTCATGCTTTATGAGTCAAGAGTCTAAAATCCATAGTCAAAAGTTTCAGGCTATTGACCATTGACTATGAATTATTAATTGTTAACTATTGACTATTGACCCTTGACTAATGACTCATGACTAAAAAGCAAATTTACATTATATTGGGTACGCGTCCGGAAGCAATCAAACTCGCTCCGGTCATTCAGGTTTTCCAAAACTCCTCAAGTCTTGACACTCAAGTGATTCTGACAGGACAGCATCGCGAGATGGTTGAGCAAGTGATGCGGCTGTTCAACCTCAAAGCTGATCATGACTTGGAGATTATGCAGCCAAAGCAATCTCTTAGTGATATTACCTGCCGCAGTTTACGAGGTTTGGAAGAATTATTCCAACAGAGTCAGCCAGATTTAGTGCTCGTGCAGGGAGATACAACGACGGCTTTTGCCGCGACTTTGGCTGCATTTTACCAAAAAATTCCTGTAGGACATGTAGAAGCTGGATTAAGAACAGATGACCTATTTAATCCTTATCCAGAAGAAGCCAACAGACGACTGATTTCTCAACTCACTCAATTGCACTTTGCGCCAACTGCTTTGGCGGTGGAAAATCTGCAACGTTCTGGCGTTTTGGGTGAAATTCACCTGACAGGTAACACAGTGATTGATGCGTTGTTGACTGTGGCTGCAAGCGTTCCTGTTTGTGATATACCTGGGTTGGAATGGGGGAAATATCGTGTCTTGCTGGCGACAGTTCACCGCCGTGAAAATTGGGGAGAACCACTGCATGATATTGCCCAAGGCTTTTTGCGGGTGTTGGATAAATTTCCTGATACAGCGTTGCTTTTACCATTGCACCGTAATCCCACAGTGCGAGAACCGTTGCAAGCACTATTGGGCAATCATCCTCGAATTTTTTTAACGGAACCTTTAGATTATGCTCAACTGGTGGGAGCAATTATGCGATCGCACCTTTTGCTGACTGACTCTGGTGGCTTGCAGGAAGAAGCACCCAGCCTGGGAAAACCAGTTTTGGTCTTGAGAGAAACCACAGAAAGACCCGAAGCAGTAAATGCGGGTACCGCTCAACTTGTGGGAACTCAACCAGACAAAATATTCACGACTACAGAGGAATTGCTATCTGACTTAACTGCTTATGAAACGATGGCAAACGCAATTAATCCCTTTGGGGATGGTCATGCAGCAAAGCGAATTTTGCAAATTGTGCAAAATTACTTTGGGCTTTGCTGAGATTATCACTTATAAGTGACTTATAAGTGCAAGTTACAAGGCATCAAGGTCATTGAAACTCAAGATCCTTTTCGCAATTAAGGACCGCCAACAGTAATACCAGAATATCCAGAATATCCAGGATAATCTCTGTAATATGGTCGGGTGCCAATATTCCCTAACCCCAGAGAACTAAGCGTTTGGGGTCCAGCGACTCCATTTGCACGCAAGCCGACACTTGCTTGGAAGTTTCTGACTGCTCTTTCTGTAGCGGCATTATAGTATCCAGTTACCTGTACGTTACCCAAAACTCTCTGAAGTTCTGCCACAGCTTCACCTCTAGAACCTCTTCTGAGAGTGAGGGTACCGCTATTGCCATAATTAGCAGGAGCGGGATACTGAGGATCATATACAGGTGGACGGGTGGCAAAATTCCCCAACCCCAGAAAACTGAGAGTTTCTGGATCAGCAACTCCAGTTGGACGCAAGCTTCTTCTCGCCTGGAAGTTTCTCACTGCTCTTTCTGTCGCCGTATCATAGTATCCAGTTACCCGTACATTACCCAAAACTCTCTGAAGTTGTCTGACAGCCTCGCCTCGAGAAGCTGGTCTGAGAGTTATGTCGTCATTGTAAGCAGTAGGATATGGAGTATATTCTACAGGTGGTCTGGTAGGAATATTCCCCAACGCCACATCACTCCCCAACCCCAGATAACTAAGAGTTTGCGGTCCAGCCACTCCATCAGCAAGCAAGCCGTTTCTTCCTTGGACATTTCTGACTGCTGTTTCAGTTAACGAACCATAGTATCCAGTTACTGGTACATTACCCAAAACTCTCTGAAGTTGTCTGACAGCCTCACCTCGAGAACCTCTTCTTAAAGTGACGCTACCACCAATGCCATTATCAGCAGTAGATCTTGTTGGAGTCAGGCGATTGCGCGGAGCGCAGTGCCCTAAAGGGCAATCGCCAATACCGCGATCATTCGTATATCTTCCATCAGAACTCGTGTTAATCCAATTGGCAGCAACGTAATTACCTGTAGACAACCGAGCAAATCCATTTCTATATCCTACAACCCGTGGCAACTGTGACCCATTAGAGTAACATCTCACAGAGCGATAGTAGGTGCTTGGACCTGTACGGACATTAAGACAGTTGCCGTTAGTCCTCACCAAGTACCTACCTGCACCAGAGTATGCTGCCCATCCTGCTTGGGCTTGAGCTAGAATTGCCAACGAGGAACTGATGATAGCGAAAGTTAACTTAGCAGATTTAAAATATTTGTGCCAATTGAATCTGAGCTTAAACTCAGGAAGACAGAATTCGGTATTATCTGCAGTTACTTTTGCGTAGCTGCTATCCATGAGAGAATAAGCAAGATATTCCACAATATTCTCCTTTGTTCTGAAAGTGTGATTAGTAAGATTTTTCTTTGCTCTTCCCTATATTTCGTCTAACGTGTATCTTTGCTGTTCTTTGTCACTCCCATAGCTATCCAATGGGTTTTCTGATTTAAACGTTATAAGAAATTTTGACAGCATCTAGAGCCAAACCAAAAATTTCAATGAATTTTAAATAAGTTTTTCAAAGACAAAAATCCCTGCCTATTTTTTGCCCCAAACAGACAGGGGAAAAGATTTTTTCTAGAAAAATAATAATGCCGCGAATACCTTGGTTGAATACCAGCTATTGTGGTTCTAAGACCAAACTCTGAGTGAAAGCTTACGTGTTAATATCCCAAACTAGCTAGCGTTTCCGGTCCAGCGATTCCATCCACACGTAAACCATTTCTTAGCTGGTAGTTCCGGACTGCACTTTGCGTCCCCGGACCGTAATATCCAGTAGGTGTGACTCCCAGAATTCTTTGAAGTCTTGCAACAGCCGAACCTTCAGCTCCCAAATTTAGAGTGGTAGGACCGCCAACACCAGGACCAGGAGTGTAGCCTCTGCCTGGTCTGTTGCCAATCCAATTGGCAGCAACGTAATAACCATTGGATAGCCTAGCAAATCCATTCCTGTATGCTACGACTCGTGGAAGTCGTGAGCCATTACGGTAAGATGCAATAGCACCATAATTTTCGCCAGGACCTCTGCGGACTATGAGATCACTGCCGTTTGTCCTAACATAATAGTTGCTTCCTGGACCGTAGTATGCTGCTGAGGCTGTTTGAGCCTGAGCTAAAATTGCAAACAATGCACCGATGCTCGCAAAAGTTAACCAAGCAGATTTGAAATTTCTGTTCCAGTTAAGTTTCAGTTTCATTTCTGGAAGGCTAAATTCCGTATCTTTAGTTGCCTCTGCGTAGGCACTATCCATGAGAGAATAAGCAAGATATTCCACAGTAAGCTCCTTTATACTGGAAAATTCACCAATATCAAAGGGCAGAAGCCCCTAAATTGTATTTATGGGGATGAAGCCCTTAGGGAAATTTATTTCCCTTCTGGCTTATCCAAAAACCCCGTTGCCGGGAACTCCTAAGAGTAATGTTTGCCTCGACTTTGTTTAGATCCGGTACTTTCCGAACGACACTGGTTTATTCCCTGTAACCCTGTTTAATCGCCCAGTTTTAGAGCTTGGAACTGGCAAGCATTCCAAGGTAAGAACTTAAACGCTTAATCTAAACGATTAGTAGGCGTCAGGTAGCAGTATCCTGCAAGCCCCTAGCTTCTAGCTATGGGGTTTGCTCTCAACTAGAGAACCCTGACGAATGCAGAGTTTTACTTCGCTTTCTGTTGAATTTGGTCTAATGTAACTTAGACTACCCTTAATCGTAAAGGATTTTTACCTAGAACTTGATTAAGAAAAAATAATTTTTCAAAAAATATCCGGATAAACACGATTGCTGTTGAAAATACAAGGGCTGATACGGAAGCGATCGCTTCCAGCGGGGCTGAGGGAAAGCGGACACGCACTCGCGTTCGCCCCGGAGCGCCTTGGCGGGGCTTCCCCCATCGCATAAAGCGCCGCGCCCTTACGGGAATTACATCTGTAGTATTCGTAAGGGCAGATAGCCAACTTTACTGTTGAAACTGCTTTGAAGTGGAAAAAGTATCAGAACGCACTTGCTGACCATTGCGCCAAACTTCCACCTTGTCAGGGCTAACGAGGTAGGAGAAAGTACCATTCTCTGCACGATACTGAGAACTGCCAACACTCCAAGCTGGGAGACGTACAGGCTCGTTTGGATCTTGCTTTAATTGCCCGATATAAAACAGCTGACCATTTTCCTGACAGACTTTCACCAAGACATTTGCTGTTTCACCTTCAATCACTGTAGTGCCATTGCATTTAGTATCAGCCATTACACCGCCCACAGCCACTGGAATTGGTTGCGAAGGTGAAACTTGCTGCTGTTTCTCTGCTGGCGAGACTTGGCTGATTGATTGACTTGCAACGGATGCTACAGAAGCAGAGCTTGTCATCTGGTTTTGTGGGATTTTTCCTGCAATTAAAGACGGTAATGCAGCCATCGGATCAACGGCAAAACGATGATTTTTACGAACTTCAAAGTGCAGATGAGGTGCCGTACTATTACCTGTAGATCCCATGGAAGAAATAACTTGACCTTGGCTTACCTGTTGACCCTGTTTCACCAACAAGCGACTATTGTGACCGTAAACTGTGATACTGCCATCGGTATGCTTAATGACTACGACATTGCCTAATCCCCATTCGTTCCAACCTGCTTTGACTACTGTACCGGATGCGGCAGCAACAATAGGAGTTCCAGATGCTCCTGCGATATCAATTCCTTCATGTTGATATCTGCGAAAACCTTGAGAAAGTATCCCTTGAGTGGGCCAAATCAAGTTAGAAGGAAGAGATTTTTGTGGAGTATTGGACTTTTGTGCTGTCTGAGTCAAAACCTGCGTACTTGTACTTATCACAGCAGTTAAAGACGTTAACCCTATCAAGCCATACGTACATATTTGAGAAACAGTAACTTTTTTCATCAGTTAAAGCCCATTAGAAAAATGGTTTAGGATGTCTTTGGTTATTTGCTGTTACAGTGTTAAGCCTGCAATATCAGGAGTGTCATCTGGGTAAATTCGCAACTATGCCTGCTATTGGATAACGAAGAGGAAATTTTCTGTAAAAGTACCAGAAGGCTGAAATTGCTTGCACTCTTGTAACAGTTGAAGAGATTGTGCCTTTTGTCAATCAGTTCATGTACTTAAATAGATCTATAGGACTCCTCCGCAGATTTTTGTGAAAGTGCCTGCGCTTGCGCTTAAAAACTCAGTACAACTCGAAGAGCTTTCTTGCCTGTTGCCTGTTCCCTACCTACGCAAATAAGTATGGCTATGGCTGACGCCACGGCTAGCACCTAACGCCACGCAAGCGAACAGAAATCAAAGCGGACTGCTATAGATATAATGGTGTGCTCAAAGCACTACGATAGTGTATCCCCAAGCTCGATTTCTCGCCTTTTCCCACTCCCCATTTGGTAACAGTGTAGTTTTTCTAACCTGTCATCAGTAAACTCTAATACGCTTGTTTTTTTGAAGAGAATCCTTAGTTAATTTCTTTCAAAAAGAATTTCATCAAAACTTTATGATTTATCGTAAAAAACATACAAATGTTTTACAAAGTTTTTGATTATTACTTATAAAGTAAGGTTAATAGACTGTTTACATAGCTATTAAGGCGAACTCGTTAAAATGTAAATCATTTTTGTACATCATGTTTACAAAAACAGACTCTAAAAACTGGCTCCAAGAAAGCCGTTATAGTAGTCGGGGAAGTGTGTATATATTCGCTCCGATGGTCAACTTCAATGTTATGGCTGAAGTTGGCGATACTCCACCCTGATGTACTTGTCATGAGTTGGGAATAATACGAAAAATTCAATAATTATATCTTGATAAAAGTAAGGAAATTTCACTTCTCGATTGGAATAAGTGGAAAAGGTATAATTGATTGAAATAACTGTTGGCACAACTTCATAAAATAGCCAGTTAAACCATGTGAACATCCATACTCATCTTTTGATGGATGAGGCGACGAAGTCATGGTATTTAGTTGTGAATCAGTTCCGAAGATGGAAGTAGTATCTCGCATTTCCAACAAATGTGAATTTTCAATCTTAGATATTGAATACTAACCACAAGATTTGCTTGTGAGCAAATCAATATGGCTCAGATAAAGCTAAATCTCCTTTAACTCTGCCTTAGGGGGGAGAATGTAGCCCCTTTGAAAAGGGTGTTAGGGGATTTGAAAGATTAATATGACTAACTGAACCGTATTGGTGAGCGATAGCATATTGTTGCGAACAAGACATCTCTTGTACAGCGAAAATTAGCAATTAAATAACATCTGCATTGAATATTTTCTCTCATTAGATATATTTTCTAATTTGAGAAAATATGCATGAGCCATCTGAACTTGTGTTATAAATCTGCTATCAAAAAATACAGATTTATAAATTTAGCTGGCACAAGCAGAATGTTCAAACTGTTTGTAAATATTTCAGACAAGGATTGCTCTATATATCCATGAATAACCAACTTTTATTTCCGGAATAAAAGCGTATTCATGAATTTTTATTGACTCATTTATTAAGAGTTATGTTGCTCTGGCTGCGCCTACATGAGCCATCAGAAACCGGAACATAAACGAACTTGTAAGGTCTACATAATCTTATGACTGAATTCCATAAACCCATATGGAATCTATTTACTAGAAGGGGGTAAAAAATGCTAAAAAACTCTTATAAAAGAGGATGGTTAATTATTAATTAGACTTCAAGACTACTGCTAAAAAAAAACACAAGAGTTCTTAAGTAAAAACAGTAGGAAACGAACCTAATGACTAAAATACTAACAACAGCTAATGATAAGAAACCCCACCTTCGCTACTTAGATGGTTTACGTGGAATTGCAGCTCTATATGTGGTACTTGTTCACATTGAACCATCGATAGGAGAGCAAGTACCTGCATTGTTGGAATTTTTTACGAAAACACTGAAATATGGTCGCGTTAGTGTTGTCATTTTCATTGTACTTTCTGGCTATGTTTTGATGTTGCCGGTAGTCCGTAGCGGTTATGTTTCAGGAGGTTTACTTGGTTACATTAAGCGGCGAGCGCGACGAATTTTGCCACCTTTTTATGCTGCTCTTTTTTTCTGTTTGTTTCTAGCGGCAACAATATTTGCACTAGAGCAATTTACCAGTTTCCAGTGGGATAAAGTTGCGGGTGCAGGTCCATTTTCTCCAAAGTTTTCCTTGATTGATGTCTTGTGTCACCTGCTACTCGTTCACAATCTTAGCCAAGAGACATATATGTCTATTAATCCACCACTGTGGACTGTGGCAACGGAGTGGCAGTTATACTTTTTCCTTCCATTGTTATTGCTACCTATTTGGCGGCGTTTCGGACTCACTTCAGTTGTCATCGCTGCATTTTTAATTGGAATAGCACCCTTGTATCTCCTGAATGGATTGTTTGAAACAGCTAGTCCTTGGTTTCTCGGCTTATTTGCCTTAGGGATGGCAGCAGCAGATATTGGATTCTCTGAAAAACCCAATCTTATCGCAATGAGGAAATCGTTACCGTGGCGTGCGCTTGCCATTGCATTTACTTGTATTGGTTTTTTAACAGAATGGCGAAAACTGGGATTAGATATATGGATTAATGAAAGTTTTTTTGGTCTTGCAGCTGCTTGTTTATTTATTGACAGCACTGAGTCTGTAACTAATCGCAAAAAGCCACGACTTATTGTGCGCCTATTTGAGCATCCTTGGGCGCTCGCACTTGGAACATTTTCCTATAGTCTGTATCTGATTCACGGACCAGTCTTAGTCCTTGTGCGTTACTTCCTTTTTAGCCTGCAATTGTCTCCAGGGATGTTTGCGGTAATATCTTACGTAGCGGGTGTGACAATTTCTGTACTAGTTGCCTATCTGTTTTACTTAGTTTTTGAGCGACCATTCATGTCGGGTTTCTTGAAAGCGCGCAAAGTCAAAGATGCTGTAAGTTTACAGAGAACCAAGGTATAACCTAATTTTTTTGGGCAAATGTTACCATTTCGAGTTGATTAGGTGCAGGGTTTATCTGGTACTTTGTTCGCAGACTATTTACCTTCATCTTCATCCCATAACCCCTACTCCTTAGGTGAACAAAGAAGAAGGAAAACTAGTGAACAAGTATACCATTAGGAGGTTGTATTGTGGTCAATTTTGAGGCAGAGAAAAATACTTCCCAGCTACCAGCGTCTGTCCTCGGCTTGCTAGATTTTTGTAAAGGTTTGGCAATTGTTTGGATAGTTCTGATTCATTGGAGACCAGAGTGGTTTGGTTGGCAGGGGGTTCATGTCTTTATTGTGTTAAGTGGATTTGGACTGACCTATTCCTGCCTGAAAAGAGATTCAGACATCTCGTGGAAGAAATGGTATGTGAAGCGGTTCAGGAAAGTTCTACCTTCGTATTGGATGGTTTGTCTCTGGGGATACCTGATTTTGGCTTGTGTTTACCTGTTTGAAGGTCGCAATCTGCTGAATGCACTTTCATTACCCTTGGATGTGTTACTTACCAATACCCTACTCCTTAAGTTAACCCTGTTAAATCCCATTGTTAAAGTTGAGCCTAATGGGTCATTGTGGTTTATTCCTTTCATTATCAGTTTTTACCTAGCCTTTCCCTGGTTGTATCAGCTGATCGCTAAACACAAAACCGTGAGAGTTGTGCTGTTCGCCTTTTTAATGGCAATCATAGTTGAGTTTGTCTATAGAGCGATCGCACTTTACTGGTTGGATGGTATTCCTACTGCATACAGACATTATGCCAAGCTGTTTCCAGTGCTGGGTGTACCGCTTGATAAACTTCCAACCGATTTTCGATTCAAGCACGAATATGCTTTTGATTTTTTTCCATCAAGGCTTGGTGAATTTGCGATTGGTATGGTAGCAGCTGTTGGTCTAGTGCGAAACCCTTCCATCTTTCATAAAGTACTCTTAAATCCTTGGATGGGTGTTCTGGGATTTCTTATCTGGCTCGCTGGTAATGCCTTGATATATCAAGGCTTTTGGGGGTGGGTTTTTGCTGATTTTGTAATTGCCCTGGGTATTATTCTGTGGTTTGTCAACCTTGGATCACTTCTCCAGAAAAAGTTGCCTGCCTTTTTTTCCAAAATGAGTCAGTTAGGTGTGTGGTCTTATTACATTTTTTTGACTCACTATCTCTTGGTTTTTATCACCCAAAAGATGGATGCTCCCTTAACATCTTTGTTCGATAATTCACCGATTGGAATTAAAGTTTTGCGGGTTTCTCTTTTCGGAGCCATTATAGTCGGAACCTGGATAACTTCCAGAATACTAGAACGGTTTGATCGCTCTCAATTTTCTGATTTGCTCATTCAAAAAACTTTTGCAAAACTTTTGAAGTGATGTGTTTGATAAAAAATTATTTGTCTTGGTAGCAAATTGATGTCGTTAAGGTATTATTTAGGTGTCATTTTTAGCCAATATGTTCTACGCACTTAGGTAGTTTAAGGATAGTTTAAGTCATTATTATAAGCTAATCCTTCCGTTTTACTTAGCGGACATCACCAGAGTAAAAATTATTTTTCCGAAAAACGAATAATGTGTTATGAATAAAGCTTTAAAGTCCCATTATGTAGGAATGAATAGGATGGAGCTTATGTCTGTTCAGTCTGATATTCAACCAATTGTTCTTGTCTGTGCTGCTGATAATAACTATGCAATGCCACTTGCTGTTACAGTTTCTTCAGCAGTTGCAAACCTGAGAAAAAATCGCAAAATAACCTTATTCGTCCTAGATGGGGGAATTAGCGAGTTTAATAAACATAAAATTACAAAATCGCTTAACCCAGAACGAATTAGTGTTTCCTGGGTCAAACCAGATAACGCACTCTTTGAAAACCTTGTTTTGACTAGGCATCTGACACCTACTTGCTATTATCGGCTTCTGATTACTGAATTTTTACCCAAAGAATTTGAGAAAGCAATTTATCTAGATACCGATATGGTAGTGACAGGAGATTTAGCAGAGTTATGGGACATTGATATTGAAGATAATTATGTATTAGCAGTTCAGGATGACGTTGAGTTAAATATAGGAATGTCCGAGGGTTTAAGAAACTATAGAGATCTCGGTATTTCTCCAGATGAAAAATACTTTAATTCTGGGCTTTTAGTCATTAATTTGAAAAAATGGCGAGATGAGAGTATAGGTCAAAAAGTCATCGAATATGTAAAACAAAATAGAGAATATGTGCGTAACGATCAGGATGGTCTCAACGCAGTGCTTGCAGGCAAATGGGGAGAACTTCACCCGAAATGGAATATAATGCCAAAAATATATGACTATCAATCATGGCAAGATAGTCCTTTGGCACCAGAAGTCTATAATGAACTGCTTGAGAATCCTTGTGTTATTCACTATACGAATTCTCCTAAACCCTGGTATGCAGGATTGAAAGAGGAATGTCAACATCCTAAAAAAAATTTGTTCTTTCAATATCTTGACATAACAGCTTGGTCAGGATGGCGGGATACTTACTGGAGACGACTTTGGAGAAAATTTATGAAAGTCACTTCACTAACTACAGCCAAACTTTAAAGCATGTAGCGTAAATAGATTTTCTGTCGTGTAGTTTCGTGTGTTCTGGATTCAACTGAAGCGGAGGATGATTTGAATACAAAAGTTTTGCAGCGAGAGTGGTTTTCCAATATCAAAGCAGACATATTGTCAGGTACGTTAGTTGCGTTCTTCACTGATTCCGGAAGCGATCGCCTTTTCCATCATCGCAGGTGTCGATCCGAAAGTTGGGCTGTACGCCTCTTTCTCTATCGCTGTGATCACAGCCTTTGTCGGTGGACGATCGGCTTTAATCTCACCTGCTACGGGTGCAATGGCGCTGTTGATGATCACATTGGTTAAACAACACTAACTGAGTCAAACAACGCACCGCCGATACAAACGATACAAATTAGTTGGTGCGTTAGGCAAAGCCGTAACGCACCCTACTAAATTTATGGCATTGCATATTTGCAGGATGAATTTTGTGTTCTTGTGGGATGGGCATCTTGCCCGTCCCTTGAATTTTTTGGGCAGCAGGATGCCTACCCCACAACAATCATCCCTTGAATTTTTTGGGCAGGCAGCAGGATGCCTACCCCACAACAATCATCCCTTGAATTTTTTGGGCAGGCAGCAGGATGCCTACCCCACAACAATCATCCCTTGAATTTTTTGGGCAGGCAGGATGCCTACCCCACAAGAACTTTAGACTGGTAATTGTTCAATTTCGTCAGGAGTGTGAGTTGCTACTGACTCACTGACTTGCGTCTGTTGCTGTGGTGGCGATTGCTCTTCTTCCTCAGGCAAGCCATAAATTGACCGATACAGCTTCACGTATTGCTTGGCAGATTGATACCAACTGAAGTCTTGACTCATACCACGTTGCTGTACTGCCTGCCAGTAATCTTTGTAACGGAAACCTTCCCAAGCCCGGATCATACAGGTAAACAGATCCAGTGGTTCATAACGGTCAAAGCAATAACCAGTGCCTGCATGGTTTGTTGGATCATGGTGGGATACGGTGTCAACTAATCCCCCAGTGCGGCGGACAATTGGCACGGAACCGTAACGCAAAGCCATCATTTGGCTGATACCGCAAGGTTCAAAACGGCTCGGCATCAGGAAGGCATCTGTACCTGCGTAGATGCGGCGAGCCAAGGCATCGTTATACAGTAGGTAAGTTGCCATGCGTCCAGGATAGCGCGATGCCAATTGCCACATTTGGCTTTCGTAGTAGCGATCGCCTGTCCCCAACAAAACAAATTGTGCATCTGTATATGCCAGGTAGCGATCCAGAATATTCAACACCAAATCAATGCCTTTTTGTTCCACCAACCGCGTCACCATACCAATAAAAAAGGCATTGGAGTTTACTTCTAACCCCAGTTCTTCTTGCAAAGCAATTTTGTTCGCCTTGCGTTTGTCTAAAGTATCAGCAGTGAAGGTTTGGGTAATGTACTTATCGGTGGCTGGGTCGTAAACTTCTGTATCGATGCCATTGATAATACCCGACAACTTGCCGCTGATGAAAGACAATAAACCTTCTAAAGTTTCACCATAAGCAGCTGTCTTGATTTGCTCGGCATAAGTTGGGGAAACTGTATTCACCTTGTCTGCAAACTGCACCGCAGCTGCCATCGTATTGTGTCCTTGCATATACCAAGGACACCAAGTAATTTTCTCTAAGTACCAGCGCCACGGTCCTTGATATGCCAGGTTGTGTATCGTAAAAACACTGCTGATATCAGGAGATTGATGCATCCACACGGGAATCATTCCTGTGTGCCAATCGTGACAGTGGACAATTTCCGGCTTCCAATAATTCCAGCAAAACTCAGCTGCTCCGTTGGCGAATAATGTAAACCGCCATTCTTCATCTTCTCCTGAGTAAATGCGACGGGGCAAAAAAGCTGGATGTCCAAATAAATACAAGGGAACATCAGTACCAGGCAGAACGGCTTCGTAAACTGCAAAGTCTTGGAACATGGCATATCCCCTCCATACTGGTTCTTTGGGAATTTCCATTTTGTCTGGTAGAAAGCCGTAGTAAGGCAAGAATATCCGCACATCATGCCCCATGTTTCTCAAGATTTTGGGTAGTGCTCCGACAACATCACCCATTCCACCAACTTTCGCAACGGGAGCTGCTTCTGCTGCAACAAATAAAATCCGCATGATAGTCTGTGTGTCCCTCGATTCTGCCTAGGTTAGAAGTCTACTAACAGAAAAGACGCGAATTGCATCTTTTCACATTCTGTGCCACAGAAATCAGTAGACGGCTTGCAATAATCCAAGTCTTTGTAACATTTAAAACCACAGATAAACACAGATAAAGCATCTGTGTTTATCTGTGTTTATCTGTGGTTTCATTTAAAAGAAACCGAATGATTGCAAGAGATCTCATTCTTATCTAATCACATCTGTTTGCAGAACAGCTCAGGAACCCCGTTGAATCTGGGTGAAGATTTCATCCAAAATTTCCTGCGCTCCTTGTTTCCGCAATATTTGTGCTAGTTCTTTGCCTAGCTGTTCAGCATCTTGAGCCGCACCAGTGACTGTATCTTTGGCAATCTTTTGACCATCGACGCTGGCAACTATGCCCGTTAAAGTTAAATTATCACCATTTATTTCAGTATTTACACCAATGGGAACTTGACAACCTCCCTCTAACTCACGTAGAAAAGAGCGCTCAGCAAGACAGCGATCGCGTGTTTCGGGATGTTCGATAGCTTTAAGGAGTGATAGCAGTTCGGCATCATCAGCACGGCATTCAATCCCCAAAGCTCCTTGCCCAACAGCATGGAGAGAGATTTCTTTTGGTAAGATTTGGTGGACGCGATCGCCCATTCCTAATCGCTGCAACCCAGCAACAGCCAAAATCAGCGCATCGTACTCACCTGCATCCAACTTTGCCATACGCGTGTTTAAATTTCCCCGCACATCTTTAAACTGTAGGTGTGGGAAATGATGCCGCAACTGTGCTAAGCGTCGTAGGGAAGATGTACCGATCACAGCGCCTTCTGGAAGTGTATCAATTTGTTTACCTTTGTGTTTTTCATGCAACACTAACGCATCTGCTGGGTTTTCCCGTTCTGTAATCGCTGCGAGGACTAACCCTTCTGGTAAGCGAGTCGGCAAATCCTTGAGGGAGTGAACGGCAAAGTCAATCTCCTGGTTGAGCATCCCCACTTCGAGTTCTTTGGTAAATAATCCCTTATCGCCAATCTTGGCTAAGGCAACATCGAGGATTTTGTCGCCGTGGGTAGACATGGTGTGGACTTCAAAAGACATCTCTGGAAAGCTTTTCTGGAGTTGTTCTTGTACCCAGTAAGTTTGAACCAGAGCCAGTTGACTTTTGCGAGAACCTATGCGAATTGTGCGAGTAGGACTGGAAATAACTGATGTCATAAAGAAATATGTCAAGCCAAGAGATAAATTCACTTTATCTAGACTACCGCAGTGGGTGACTTATCAGCTTTGTGCCCAATTTGAGTTCAAGATTATTCTTAGTTCTCTTTACATATCTTCACTCAATTTGGTGAAGTTCAGTAGTAAGTAGCAATTCAAATTAAAAGTCAAAATTCAAAAGTTACAAAATATTTCTTTTGTTTGACTTTTGGCTTTCTGAAGTAATTTTACAAAGCTCATATTAGGCAGATATTTTTGCGGAATAGGGAGTCGTTGAAGGGTAGTAGAACTTAATACACTATAAAAAGTTTGAGGCTAGTAGACTGTCAAGGAAGTTCAACAGGGATGGCTAGATTTCTTTGAGCCTTTTGCAAAGGCAATACATAGAAAAAATTAATCCTTTAAACTAAAATTGACAGACTACTAGTTGCTGCATGGCATGATTGTAGGTACCGCAGTTTCAATTGCGAGGGAGCGATCGCATGGGTTGGGAAGAACTCTCATCAGTCTATGAGCAACTACACCAGTGTGCAGTTCAAATTGAGGACATCGCTAGAGCTAAAGAGCGCCAACGTATCGCTCGCGATTTGCATGATTCACTGGGACAAACGCTAACGGCGCTCAATATTCAGTTGCAAACTGCTCTCAAGCTTTGGAGGCTCGATCCTGAAGCAGCTAAATCGTTTCTGACGCAGGCTCAACGGCTTGGTGCCAATGCTATCAAGGAAGTACGGCAGTCTGTTTGTTTGTTACGAGCAACCGAGAATGCCGACAAGCCTCTAGAACAATTGATTGAATCTCTAGTAGAAGATATTCAGCAATTCACTGGCTTATCAATCTCGACCTGCATAAACCTGTCTGCTGCTCTGCCTCAAGAGGTTAATACCACAGTCTACCGAATTGTGCAAGAAGCTCTGAACAACATCTGCAAGCACGCAGCAGCAACAGCAGTGAAAATTCAGATCAAAACCATTCCAGGCGGGGTGCAACTTATAGTCGCGGACAATGGCAAGGGGTTTAGACGGAATGCCTTGCCAAAGGGATTCGGACTTAAAGGGATGGCAGAACGGGTGGCAGCATTAAGCGGTCAGTTCCACATCGAATCAGAGCCAGGAAAGGGGTGTCAGGTTAAGGTTGAACTGCCAATCCAGCAAGAAGCGACACTAGAGAAATCGCCAATCAAGGTTGCTTATAATAACGTTGCTCATAATAACGTTGCTCATAATAACGTTGCCCATAATAATAATAATAATAATAATGTCTCTGTCTTGACCGCTGCACCACCAACAGCAGCCTTAGTTCGTCGTAACAACGAACAATCCTCAAAGTTAAACCCTCCTCCCAGCCAACTGGAAACCAATAGGGAAGATTATTTATCGAACTCAAGCTATCAAATTATTGATGAGAGCTTCCTGCGCCAATGCGAGCAACAACTGATGGATTTGGTGGGACCGTTCGCTCCGTTCCTGATGAAAGAAACGCTCAAGTCTTCGCCCGGAATTTCCCAACAAGAACTAGTAGAAACCATAGCAGCAAAAATTCCCGATCCTCAGGTGGCTGCTGAATTTCGACAAGCATTGAGCAGTCAGTTCCATGTTGAAACAGAACCAAGAAAGAGCCGTCAGTTTAGGGTTGAACTGCCGTTTCAGCAAAAGCAGTCACTAGACAATATTGCTGCTGATATTTTGGCTTTGACCGCCACACAATCAACAGGAGGCTTGGTTCTTTGTTACGAGCAATCCTCATGGTTGGAACAAATTTTGGCAGACTATATTGGTCCGCTCGCCTCATCTCTACTTCAACAAGTGACGCAACAGGTGCTTAACTGCAAAGAACTCGTTGCGCGGCTGTTGTCTCACATCCCGGACGCTCAACAAACTGAGTTTGAAGAGCGGGTAACCCTTGTGTTTAGCTCAACCCTCAGCCAAGTGGAAACCACTGGGGGACATCTCTCGCAATCGAGCTACCAAATTATTGATGAGAGTTTTCTGCGCCAATGTAAGCAACAACTAACAGATTTGGTCGGACCGTTCGCCTCGTTCCTGATGAAGGAAACGCTCAAGTCTTCACCTGGAATTTGCGAACTAGAACTGGTAGAAAAGATAGCAAAAAAAATTCCCGATCCTCAGGTGGCTGCTGAATTTCAACAGCGGATGTATTTATGGAGCCGGAACAAAAGTTTGTCCTGATCATAAGTACCTGGGCAAAATGAATTTTACACTCTCGCCTTGCTCAATAAGTCTTTGAGAGGATTATGTGTGTCATTTAATTTGCATACCTGAAGAGGTGACAACCACGCCAAAACCCTTATTGAATAAAGAAGAAACCAAATTATGGTAAGAAAAGATAGGTCAGCCCCTAAGCCCTGAGTCCTTACGGACACGCTGCGCGAACGGGCACGCACTCGCGTTCGCGAGTGCGTGCGCTTTGCGCTTACGGGGAAGTCAAAAGTCACGCATTCAAAAGTCAAAAGTAAGAACCCCATAACCGCGCGTTGGGGGCTTGAGTCAGCGGACGCCGTAGACGCTTGCGCCTACTCGATGAAATACATTTTTTCTTTTTCCATAAATAAATTTAGGGGCTTGTACCTTTTTCTTCCTGGTCAAGTATTCTCAACAAAGCCTATAAACATGAGAACACTGCCAGAATTTTACCAAAACTGTTTCCAAAATTTACTGACACCAACGCAGTATACGATGCTGCAAATCCTCATAATACTGTTACAATTTCACAAAGAATTGAAAAGTTAGCAACGGTATTTCCACAACCCATCAAGTTTGAAAGTAGGTGACGTAGCATTCAACAATTCTTACTCTTGTCAAAATTAAGCATAAAATTACTTTGGTTTCCGATTATGAAAAAAATAGTAAAAACGTACAAACTAAAAAAAAGGGAAACAACTTACATTTGCTATTGACAGGCAGTGGCGTGACCAAAACATTTTTATGATTAGTTTAATTACAGACAATCATAGCGATAGCAATTTCTTGGCTATTACTATCAAAATGAGGATGTAGTAATCTCGGCGAACAAAAAAGATTAATTAATCCGTTTCTTGGTAAGCTGAGATTGTAGTGATTTCTAACAACGCCGGATCAATTGCTATCGCTACCCGCACAGATTAACAGCCAGAATATAGCATAAGGCGACAATGCAAAAACTCCTTTTTAATGACAGAGATAGCTTTAGAGCGCAAGCCCTATTCCTTGGTAAGAAGATTAACGTACAAAGATTGGAGAATTACGTTTGCTTGGCGGCTATGCCAGTAATGGTTACAGTAGGTGAACACGGCTGTGCGGTACTGCTGGACTATGGTGCAGTTGTCCTGTTTAACCTTGAGCCTGTAGAAAAGGTAGCTTTCTTGACTAAACTCCAGTCTCAAGTTATTGACTCTTTTGCTGACCCGGAAACAGAAGAGGTAGAAGTTCAGCTCAACGTTGCACAGAGTGAGAAAGTTAAGGAAGGAACAATTTTACTGCATGATTTTAGTGTAGAACGTTTGCAGATAGTGGCTGATATTCTCGCTAAGAGTGTTGTGCTGTCTCATTATGAAACTAGCCTAGCTACTGTATTTGATCAAATTGAACCGTTTGCAGCTAGTCTCCTTTCTGAAAACAGGAGTAGACGCCAGAGTCGGGAATTACTGCGTCAACTCGGCACTACATTGTTAGTTCAACATAAGATTGTCGGTCGAGTAGAGATCATCGATAAGCCGGATCTCCTGTGGGAATCCCCACAGCTAGAAAACTTATATCTGCGCTTGGAAGATGAATACGAAATCCGTGAGCGTCACAATGCCTTGGAACGCAAACTAGATCTCATTTCCCAAACAGCACAAACAGTGCTGGAGTTCATGCAGCATAGCAGTAGCCAGCGAGTAGAGTGGTATGTGGTGATTCTGATTGTGGTGGAGATTCTGCTATCACTGTACGACATCCTTTTCAAAGGCTAACGCTAAACTTGGAGAGCTTGACACTCCTCCAGCATTGTAGCCTTCCTGTCACCCCGTCAGTTTGCATACCTACTTACTCCTACTGATTCGATGAAGAGAATTGGTATACCTGTGGTCTGAAAATTGCGGTTGTTCGTAGTGCAGAAGCTCAACTGAGAGTATTAATAGAGATAAAGCCCACTAAGATAGTGACTCACTGCTATGAGTTGGTTGAACACCCAACCCTATCCCGTCCGCTTTTTACAACGTATCCCTTGAGCTATTGCCTACAAAGAAGGTGCATTTTTATGATTCGTTTGTTATTAGTAGATGACCAAAGTCTTATCCGCAACGGTATCAAAGTCATGCTGAGCTTAGAGCCAGATTTGCAAGTTGTAGGTACGGCTGACAATGGAGAAGCTGCAATCCAGCAAGTAGAGGCACTGCAACCAGATGTGGTACTGATGGATATGCGGATGCCAGTCATGGATGGCAAGCATGCTACGCGGGTTATCACTCAGCGCTTTCCAAAAGTTAAAGTCATTGTTCTGAGTACCTTTGATGATGATGAATACATTGCTGAGTCGATACAGGCTGGTGCGAAGGGCTATTTGCTCAAAGATATGCCATCTGAAGAATTGGCAGAGTCAATTCGGTTTGTCCATCGTGGTTATACGCAGCTAGCCCCCGGACTCATGGAAAAGTTGATGACTCAATCTTCCAGTTCAACCTCCAAGCATCGCGAATCTACCCCAACTGTTCTGACTGAGTTAACTGCCAGGGAGCGAGATGTGTTGCGCTTAATTGGCACAGGTGCTACTAATCGCGAGATTGCTCAGCAGCTTTTTATTTCCGAAGGCACGGTGAAGTCTTACGTTACCAATCTATTTAACCGCTTGAATTTGAAGAACCGAGCACAACTTGCAATTTATGCCACTTCTATAATTTGGGATGAGAGTCAGGATAAACCATGACGAAAGTTATAAGAAGATTTACTTATCTGGTGAACTTTAGTCAATGGAAGTTTATCTATTCGTTGCGGTAAGAATCAAGACGTTTTTCAGAGATTTTTTCCTGGTTGAAACTTTATAATGAGATTCATGAACTGGTTGAGAACTCCTTTCTATAAAAACCAAGTTCTTCAATTTCATAAAAATGCTTTTATACAAAAAGTCGTTGATGCAGCATACAGTTTTGTTGGTTATTCCTCACAGGAATGACTACAAGTTTTATTAAAGCACTAGAAAACTATCAAACACAGGACTTACACCAAGCCTGCCTTCTTGAGGGAGGTTAGGGAGATTTGCAACGTCTGAAATCCCTGAAATGCCGTCAAGGGTGCGTAAGCTCTGAAGTTTAATTGTATATATGAGTACAAAGACCACTTGAGATTGAGGAAAGTCAGAGCTTTCCAGTAAAAATTACCGTTATCTATGTGAAATACAACAGTAGGGAGTATAGTTGTATGTTTCTTCGCGATACCAACAACCGCAAGCTGTCTTTATTACCCTCACACAGGAGTAATGAAGCTCTAGACTCTAGAACGCAAAACCTTGTTGCTAAATTACGTAACGCGTCGGAGCAACTATACCGCGAGAAAGTTGCGCGTCTGGAAGCGGAGGCGGAACTGGAAAAGTCTCTTTCTTTACTTCAGGCAACTCTAGAATCCACTGCAGAAGGTGTTGTTGCAGTCAACTCCAAGGGACATATTGTTAGTTTTAATCAGAAATTTGTCCAAATGTGGCAAATTCCAGAATTCCTCGTTAAGTCACGCAACCATAATCAATGCCTGACTTTTTATAAAAATCAACTGAAAGATCCAGATAACTTTTGCAGGCGTATCCAGGAACTAGATAGCCAAGCAGATGTTGAGGGCTACGATACTCTGGAGTTGAAAGATGGTCGGATTTTCGAGCGATACTGTCAACCTCTGCGGCTTGGTGAGCAAATCATCGGTACAGTATGGAGTTTTCGGGACATCACCAACCGTTTGCAAGTAGAAAAAGAAATTGACGAAAATGTAGCACAAGAAGAACGAGGTGAACAAAAAGAGCGATTTGTCTCCATGATTTGTCATGAATTCCGCTCTTCGCTGAACATGATTTCATTCTCCACAAGCTTATTGAAACGTCATCGTCACAGTTGGAGTGAGGAGAAAAAACTACAGTATCTCCAACGGGTTCAAACAACAGTTGAACAACTCAATCAATTAATGGATGAAGTTTTCATCATCGATACAGCACAAGCAAAAAAGCTAAAGTTCGAGCCAAAACCACTTAATTTGATTCAATTCTGCCATGATATCTTAGCTCAAATAAATTTGAGCGAAAGCAGCCAACATACAGTTACCTTTGTCAGTCAAGGTGATTGTCAAGCAGTTTGCATGGATAAAAAATTGCTGCAGCCAATTCTCACGAATTTACTCTCGAATGCGCTCAAGTATTCTCCAAAGGGCAGTGCGGTTGATTTGGTACTTTCTTGCCAAGATGAAAAAGTTATTTTCCAGATAAAAGACAAAGGAATTGGTATTCCAAAAGCAGACCAACAACTCCTATTTGAACCATTTCATCGAGGTGGGAATGTTGGCGATGTAGCAGGTAGTGGGCTGGGGCTAGCAATTGTCAAAAAGCTTGTGGATATACATCGTGGTCAAATGTTTGTCGAGAGTGAAGTAGGCGTTGGTACCACTTTTACAATCACATTGCCATTATGTCAATCAGTAACAATGACTAAAGATTGAGGGAAACATGACAAAAGTTTTAGTAATTGAAAATGAGGCAGAAAACCGAAATATCTTTCTAGAATGCCTGGAGGCGGAAGGGTTCGATGTCATTAGTGCAGAAAACGGTCTTGTCGGCGTCGAAAAAGCACAAGAACACGCGCCTGACTTGATACTTTGCGATATTGTGATGCCGGAACTAGATGGTTACGGTGTTCTTAGTTCGTTACGCCAAAACCGGGCAACAGCCATGATTCCCTTCATTTTTCTTACTGCCAAGAGTACCACGGCTGAAGTTCGTACTGGCATGAAGCTGGGAGCTGATGACTATCTTACCAAGCCTACTACGGCAGAGGAATTATTGGGAGCGATCGCCACCCGACTGGAAAAACAAGCAGCCATCAAGGAATGGTACGCTGCTCAACCACAACAAGTCATAGCACCTTCTCCTGCTTCTGCTTCTGTATCGGCACAGCCCCAGTCATCCTCTCCTGCTAGCCCTCAGTTGCAGGAAGTTTTCGACTTTATCGAAGCCAATTATCACCAGCCGATTTCCTTAAGTGACGTAGCCCGGGTAGTTGGTTACGCCCCAGCTTACTTAACGGATCTAATGCGACGCCAGACGGGAAAGACGGTGCATCAATGGATTGTGGAGTACCGGATGGCAAAGGCATGCTCGTTGCTTCTAGAAACCAACCAATCAGTGGAGCAGATTGCTGAAGCAGTGGGCTATCAATATGTAGGGTGTTTCTTTCGCCAGTTTCGCATCAGCTTTGGCACGACTCCTCAAGTCTGGCGTAACGCGCAGCGCAATCAATCAAGTACTGCATTGAACTGAGATAAGTCTTAAGATGCACATTTTATAACGCTTATATAGCAAGGCTTTCAGAAAATGAAGAAAAATGTGCTTCTTTCATTTGTTGCTAGCGGCGATTTTCGCGGCTAGTGAGAGGCTCACATCTTGCACCTGAAAAATTGAATTTTATTTAAGCACTTAGTACTTAGTGCAAAGTGCTTTATTTTCGATAAAAAGCCCATAAGAAAATGTAACTTTATTTATGCGTTTTTTGCTTAATCGTGGTTTCTACGGTTAGGTGCAAGATATCAGATAGAGCCTTCATCTGTTCAGCTTCAAATTGGCTCCAGGATTTGTTGGTATTTTGCTCTAACATAGTAAAGTTTCCAGATTTGCTAGTTTATTACGGTTTTATTTGATATGAGTGAAATTGGCCAAACCTAGTCTTAATGGGGGTCTTGCAACATTGACATTAGGTTATTAGTTCTCAAAATCCGCAACCAGACGGCCTCGTATTTTAGGATTTAAGGGCGGTAATTACTTCTGATAACAGAAGTTAATTCCTGACAAACTTAAACTTAAATCAAGAATGTAGATCCAGTGAACCAAGAAAAGTTTTTTATTATGGTTCACTGGGTTAGAACAGGTTAGATACTGGTGATTACCAACCTGCTGAACTTACTCTTAAACTAACTCTTAGTGTTTCCAGTGACCGTGGTGGTGACCGTGGTGGTGACCGTGGTGGTGACCATGGTGGTGACCGTGACCACCTGCTACTGTATCGAGATCTTCATCAGATAATTCTCCATCAAATTGTGCAATTGATTGTTGCTTAAACTCAGAGTTAGTGTTCATAACTTGAGAGATAACTTTTTTCAGTTCGTCTTGCATTGTTTTGTCTCCTATTTTCTAATTTATGATGTCAATTTACTCTTGACACTTACTAGAATAGCTAGCTAACAAGAGAGCGTCAATTTGATTTCTTTAGAAAGGTTTATAAAAAATATATGAGTCATCTAAAAAAATAATTTAAACATTTTAGATTCAAAAATAAAGAAATTGTATTGTGGTAAAGAGGTTATATTATCTAAAATTCAAATTTGAGTATAGCAATCCTAAATGATTTGTGAAAAAATAAGATCCGCGAGAACTTTTGCAAAGTCGGAGATCTGAATAAGGTCAATTTTTACAAATGAAATAGGATTGCTATATTAGTAAGAAAAAGATTTTGAACTGCATAAAAAAAAGGATGCAAATAACGCTGCCGTGTCCAGATCTGTGGAATACTGTGCAAAAACAGGCAGCACGGGTTGTAGCAAGGGCAAAACAAGTTGGTGCTTTTTATGTGTTTTCCGAACTTTCCGGAGATATTTACAATCCTGGTTTTTTTCAAGGCACCTCTGGAATCGGTTATGAACTCCAGAGGTTAGCATATCCGGAATCGCTTCCTTCAGTGTTGTTATGGGAGTAAACAGCGATCGTTTCATCCTCGCCACTCTAAGACAAGCCGCTTGGGCGGCTTCTACGCGTACGTAGATTTTTGTATACTAAGCAAAACTGAAAAAATTGCGAGTTTGACCGAAACCCAAACGCATTGTGCTCACAGGTTACTCCCCTATGCTGCACCCAAGTACTGATACTTAAAACTTTCGTTGGCGATCAGGCTGGCTACTTTGTCGGCGTCAAGAAGCCACAAGAACACTTGCCTGAGTTGATAATTTGCGACATTGTGATGTCGGAACTAGATGGTTACGGTGTTCTTAGCTCGTTACGCCAAAACCGGGTAACAGCGATGATTCCCTTCATTTTTCTTACTGCCAAGAGTACCACGGGTGAAGTTCGTACTGGCATGAAGCTGGGAGCCGATGACTATCTTACCAAGCCTACTACGGCAGAAGAATTATTGGGAGCGATCGCCCCTTGGGCGGGCACTCTGTGCCATCGCCACCCGACTGGAAAAACAAGCAGCCATTCGCGAGTGGTACGCTGCTCAACCACAACAAGTTATAGCACCACCTCCTGCTTCTGCTTCTGTATCGGCACAGCCCCAGTCATCCTCTCCTGCTAGCCCTCAGTTGCAGGAAGTTTTCGACTTTATCGAAGCCAATTATCACTCTTCAATAAACTTAAGTGACGTAGCCCGGGTAGTTGGTTACGCGCCCGCTTACTTAACCGATCTCATGCGACGCCAGACGGGAAAGACGGTGCATCAATGGATTGTGGAACGCCGGATGGCAAAGGCATGCTCGTTGCTTGTTGAAACCAACCAGTCAGTCGAGCAGATTGCTGAAGGAGTGGGCTATCAATATACAGGGTGTTTCTTTCGCCAGTTTCGCATCAGCTTTGGCACGACTCCTCAAGTTTGGCGTAACGCGCAGCGCATTCAATCAAGTACTGCATAGAACGACAAAGAATGCCCAACAAATTAACTGCCCCTACAAATTAAAGAAGCCCACACCCCTGTTTGATATCAACTTGGGGAGTAGGCTGCTCTCGGTAGCCTTTGTTTAAGTCGCCGTGTCTTCAGGAAGCTTCGCGCAACTGCTTATGCCTTGAGTAAACTAAAGTCATGCTAGCACTGGGCTGAGCTATGGCTTTGGACTTGTGTTGATTCCGTTTCAGGAGTAGACCAGCAATCAGAACACTAACACATAACAACGCTGGGGCAGCAGAAGGTTCAGGGATCGTTGTCGGTTTGGGCTGCACACCCAGCGCCAGGATCGCTTGATCTCCCCTGATCAGACCAAAGCCACGTCTGGAGTCGAAGCCTGACAAAGGGTTGTAAGCTGTATTTCTCAGAGCATTGTAGATTTCCGTAGGCGTTGCGTTCGGGTTTGCCTGTTGTAGCAGTGCTGCTACAGCAGCTGTAAATGGAGCCGATATCGAGGTGCCGAAGAAGCTGAAGAAGCGGGGGTCATTATAAGGACGAGAGCCTCCAGCCAAATTGAAGGAAATTGGCAGCGCGTCTGGAGCCACAACATCAGGTTTTAGGGAACCTGGGTTGCCTTCTGAGGAGAAAGGCTCCACCTGTCCTTGCTCTATAACAATACCGTACGCTTGGTTTGAGTAAGATTCTGCGTTTCCGTAGTACACTGCTCCAACAGTTAGTGCATTTGGGTTATTTGCGTGCCCATATATTGGGACATCAGGAAAATCATTACCAGCGTCAGTGATGTAAGAAATCCCCTGATTGAATACCGAGTTAATTGCTTGGTTAATTAGTCCGTTCGGAGGCTCTAAATCCAGCAAGTTTGAGGATCCATCAGGAGTATTCTGGGGAAGCAAACCGATATCATCCACGATGATGTCCGCTCCAGCAGCTGCTAGAGCTTGAATAGCTTGACTAAACGAATCCACGCCGCCCGTACCTGTGTAAAACGCTAACTTAGCCTCTGGAGCTACAGCATGGATGAGCTGTGATATAGCACGGCCCTCATCCTGGGCATCAGGTTCAGCGTAGTCCTTTAGGACATTAACACCAGAAGGTAGGTAACCATTGGCTATGTTGGTCGTATAGGTATCCAGATTGCCAGAGGCATCGAAGGTTTTTGCTGTGGCAAAGCTATCAGATATCACACCGATGGTAATTCCGCTGCCGTCTAGACGATAACGGTCTCGTAATACATCAACTCCTGTGGCTTTGGCTGCTGCTTCAATTGGCAGAGTGAAGGTAGCAGCCTGAACCTTGGCAACAAAGCTTCCCATTGCCGCAGTTGTCGCAATTACCCCTGACGTAACGATACCTTGGAGGAGTTTAAAATTTTTCATGGAGTTTAAAAACTTTCCTAAGACAGTTTGGGTTAAAGCACGTTAAATTTTTTACTTATTGCCGTAATTCTTAGCGATATATGCTGATTCAGCATAAGCTTACACCAATAATTTGAATTGTTTAGGTAGAAATTAAAAAAATTTAGCAGTTAATGAACTGAAAGTTTTAGACGTTATTTTTAATAAAACCCAGTGAATCTGGCAGAATTAGCTGTCAAAGCTCACTGGGTTATATCGTTTTAGAGTTTCCACGTAGTTATTAGATTGTTAAGGCGGGGTTTACACTAACTTGTTAGCGTTACGAAACATAGTGTAACGAAGGCATATTATGGGGGTAGTCCAACCTGTACAAATACCACCAGCCACTGTTTCTAGCAATTCTTCACATAATTCTGCTTCAGCAATCTGCTTGACTGGTTCTTGCTCAAACTTAGAGCGAGTGTCCATAGCCTCAGAGATGACATTTTTCAATTCGTCTTGCATTTTCCTATCTTTTATTTCATGATTTGTTTACTAATAACCCAAGTTGCTAGTTATCAAAAAGCGCCTTCTTTTCAGTACAAAATTAAAAAAATATGTATCTAAAATCACTTTTGTTGTTTTTTTGTATCAATTAGATACCGTTTACAGGCACTAACTAGCAACTTACGTTAATATGTTCAGCTTCGACTTAGACTTTATTGTTAGCGTTGCGAGCGAATGTCCAAGCAATACAGCGGAAATCTCTAGTAAATTTCGTGCAAACACCACCTGCA